>CAWIHO010000001.1:0-44055 GCA_963835605.1 uncultured delta proteobacterium
CTTCGTCGGAGAAACATCTTGACCGTGGGGAAGAAGACCTTTGCGGGCCAGATTCTTACCTCCAGCGTCGGCATAAAGGCAACCATCGACCGATGTGAAGAGGCCCTCGCGCGGGAGATCGGCCGATTCCGTTCGGCCTATGCGAACGATCCTACGAAACGGATGGGGATTGGCATTGCGAGTGCTTTCAAGAACGTAGGAGCGGGAAAGGGCAGAACGGAAGACGCAGGCGCCATCTTCTCCCTGGAACAGGATGGGACTGTGCTGGCCAGAGTTTCCGGTGTCGACATGGGCCAGGGTTTTCGAACGGCTATTCTGCAGATAGCCGTCGAAGCGACCGGGTTGGCACCCCGGGTGATCAGATTGATTACTGGCGACACCCTCTTGACTCCGAAGCATAATTGCGCAATCGGGGAACGGCAGACCTTGATCTGCGGAAAGGCGGCCCTGCTGGCGGCCCTGAAGTTCAAAGCCAACCTGCTGTCCAAAGCTGCGGAAAAATCTGGCTGCTTCCCCGAAAGCCTTGATCTCCGTGAAGACCGGATCGTTGATAAAGTGAGCGGCCGGCCCATTCTCTCTCTCAAAAGCCTGGCCACGGAATTGCCTCCGGAAGAAACCATCAGGGGCGAGTGCGAATACCTGGCGCCCCCTACCTATGCATTGTACGATGTCGAAGCGCGGAAGAGGGTACCCCCGGAAGAATACCGCAATTATCCCGCTTATGCCTACACGACACATGTGGCCTTCGTGGAAGTCGATATTGTCTCGGGAAAGGTCAAGGTCCTCAAAATCATCGCGGCCCACGATGTGGGGGTGGCCATCAACCCGCGGAAGGTTGAAGGCCAGATTGAAGGAAGCACCTTGATGGGTCTGGGGTATGCCTTGACAGAAGAATTTGTTGTTGAAAAGGGCATGTTCAAGACCACGACTTACAAGGGCTGCGGCATCCCGACAATACGTGACATGCCTTCGATAGAGGTGATCATCGTCGAAGACCCGGAGCCCATAGGTCCTTACGGGGCCAAAGGGATTTCGGAGATAGCGACTGTTCCCGCGACTCCGGCCATCCTGAATGCGATCTACGACGCTATCGGGAAACGGGTTTATTCTATTCCGGCCAAGCCGAAAAAAATCCTGAAGCTGCTGAATACGTGATACTTTTGGAGCCTTTTATATGATGGAAGGAGTACTGATTTGACAAAAGATACACTCATCGGAAAAGGATTGCTCCGGGTAGATGCAGCGGAGAAAGTCACGGGTATGGCTGAATATACCGGTGACCTTGATATGGCCGGAGTACTGGAAGCTGAAATTTTGACCAGCCCGTACGCCTATGCCAGGATCCGCTCCATAGATGTTTCCAGGGGCCTGTCCCTGGATGGCGTGATTGCGGTTGTGACAGGCAATGACATAAAGGGGTTGTACGGGCCGATGGTCAAAGACAGACCGGTGCTCGCTCAGGGCGTCGTTCGCTTTGCGGGTGAACCTGTTGCGGCGGTGGCTGCAACGAGCAAGCAGATAGCAAAGCGGGCCGCGGAACTGATCGACGTCCAATACGAACAACTGAAACCGATTTTGACTCATGAAGAGGCGCTGTCGCCAACTGCACCTTTACTGCATGAAGATTTGATGGATTACGAAAAAGAGATCACCGCCAACGCGATAGCCGGTACTAACATCTGTAATCATTTTAAGATCCGCAAAGGCGACGTGGAAAAGGGTTTTGCCGAGTCCGATTACGTGCTTGAGGAGACCTATGAAATGCCCCGCAATCACCATGTTTGCCTGGAGACGTATTCCGTCATTGCCCAGTTTGAGAAGGAGGGCACCTTACATTTGTGGACCTGCAATCAGTCGCCCTATGATATAGGCTTTTTTCTGATGCGCCAGTTTCAGAAAAAAGCTTTTGAACTATGCCGCTCCGCGGAGCTATGGATTTTGATACGGTAGGTCTTTACGAGAGGTTCGGTTGGAAAACAGCATGGACGAAGTGACGGTCTTGTTTTCGGCAGGAGTGTGCCGGGTGGTTGAAGAGATCAAAGAGGTCACACGGGCGGAGGGCCTCTTTTGCGGGACCGGTCAGAGGCGCGAGATGGCCTTTTGAGCATGCGGTGCCGTCGCGATCAAAAGCGGCATCGCAGAGAGGAGGAAGCAGCATGCTATCGATAGCCTCTCGTGCGGTCATGGCGGCCCCCGGTAGAGTTGCTTCCGCTGCATCGCCCCCTGACACAAAGGACAGCGGGTGACATCGATCCCGGTGATCCTGAGGAGCGATGCCTGCCAGCTTTCCGATGGAGCCGGCTCAGGATTGGCCACCCCGAGCAGACTGCGGCAGATCTCAAGTGCCGCCTTGCGGTTTCTGTTGCTTAAGAAACCGAAGTGGCGTATCTTGACAAACCCATGAGGGAGCACATGGAGCAAAAACCTCCTGATGAATTCAAACACAGCAAGGGTCATGATCTTTGTTGTGTTGCCGTCGGCATAATCCTTCCAGGAAAAAGAGACCCTACCTTCTTCCATGCCGAGGATGCGGTGGTTCGTAATGGCGATGCGGTGGGTATACCTGCCGAGATAGCCAAGCACGGTCTTTGGCCCGTTGAAGGGAGGTTTGGCATAGACTACCCACTTCTTGCTATAGAGCAGGTTGAGGAGAGTCGTGTCAACACCCTGAAGACGGCCCGCTTCGTTGGCCTTTTTGAGAAAGGAGAGAAATTTTCCCTTGAAGAGCCGGGAGAGCACCTTCACGGGGAAGAGGAACCTCCTCTTTGAAGAAACCCATGTGCTCCCGGACAATCCTCCGCCGGAGACGATGCAGTGGAGGTGGGGATGGTCCAGGAGGTTCTGTCCCCACGTGTGGAGCACGGCAATACAGCCGATCTGGACGCCGAGACGCATCCGTGCGAGTTCTGTGAGCGTCTCTGACGCCGCTTTGAAGAAGACGTTGTAGAGCACCTCCCGGTTTCTCAAGGCAACGGGGTTGAGCTCCTCCGGCAGGGTGAAGACAACATGGAAGTACGCGATGGGGAGAAGCTCACGTTCCCGTGCCTCGATCCATTTTTCTTTTTTCAGGAACTGGCACTTGGGGCAGTGCCTGTTCCTACATGAGTTATACGATATCTGCACATGGCCGCACGCTTCGCACTCATCCACGTGTCCCCCGAGCTCCGCGGTCCTGCAGATCTCAATGGCGCGCATGGTGCGCAGCTGCTGTAAAGGAAGCCTGTGGGTTGCTCTGTAGGAGGGGCCGTGGCTCCGGAAGATATCGGCCACCTCGATGCCTCCGTGCATGGAGGTCTTACGTGTCGAGGGGGCTTATGATGCTGGAAAGCTCCTTCCGGCTCACGTGCAGATAGAGGGCTGTGGTCTTCAGAGACCGGTGGCCCAAAAGGAGCTGGACGCGGCGAATGTCCGTCCCCTCTTCGACGAGGTGCGTGGCAAACGCGTGTCGCAATGAATGCATGGTGGCCGGCTTGGTGATGCCCGAGCGCTTCCTTACCTTCCTGATCATTTGCGTGATAGCGCCCTTCCCTATGGGCTTGTCGGAGATCACGCTCGGGAAGAGCCACGCTGTCGGCCGGTAGCGCCTTAAGTACGCTATGACGTTTTCGAGGGCCACCTTCGAGAGGATCGTGTACCGGTCCTTCTTGCCCTTGCCCTCACGTACCCTCACCGTCATGCGGGCTGTGTCGATGTCTGAGACCTTGAGATAGGCAACCTCGCTCAACCGCAATCCCGCCGAGTAGGCGAGCATCAGTATGGTCCGGTGCTTCAGGTTGGCCGTGGCGCCAAAGAGCCGCTTGACTTCCTCCTTGTCCAGTATCACCGGAAGTTTCTCGGGTCTCTTCATGCGGGGCAGGCTCTGCGCATTCCATGGCCGCTTCATGGTAACAACGTAGATGAACTTCAGGGCGCAGTAGGTCTGGGTGACTACCGCGTAGGACGCGTGCTTCTCGTTGATCAGGTAGAGGAGATATTCCCGTATCTCGTTCTCCCCGAGGTTGTCCGGGTGCTTGTTGAAGAACCGGGCAAAGTCGGTCACCTGCTTGAGGTACGCATCCTGCGTGCGCTGGGCGAATCCCCGCAACTGCATGTCCTCGATCATGAGTCGTCTCCGTGTCTTTTCCATAGCCCAATCTCCTTTTGTGGATGGATTCACCGCCGTGACATGACGGTGTTAAAGGAGATTGTACGGCCAAACCGGTTTACAAGGGGAGATACTGCTTATGAGAAGAAGGCAGGACGGACCTGATGGGGTTAACCACCGCGGAGCGGTTTAGTTCAAAGTCTGCATTACATACCGAAATCAATAAGAAGGGGGGATTTTTCATAGTAAGAAATCAGTGTAAAAAAGGGTAACATACGTGTCTGGAAAGTTTACAACTTTAAAAATAGGCATATTCCTAATTAAATCATACCGCTTTGGTCCCCAGGTTAAGCCATTAGGAGGAATTGTTTGTCGGAAAACCTTACACATTTGATGATAGCAGGCGTTTATCAAGGGCTCCGCACGGTGTACTGGTTTTTTTAAAGAATTAATATAATCAGTAAGATACGTGGCAGTTAGGCGGTGCTGGCATCGTTGGGCATGCCCTTTGCTTCAAGATGCGCTATGAAAAGCATGAGGGGAGGAACGCCAATGAAAATCTGTAAGGTTCTGGCAGCCAGCAGCTTGTTATTGCTCCTGTGGTCTCCTTTAGCACATGCTGACAACGTCGCCCTTGGTAGTGACTACTTTCAGACACAGGCAGGAACCTCTTTCGACTTCGGCGGACCCATTGGGGTTGTCAATTTCATGGGCTCGCCCATAGGGCCAGGGCTGACGGATACGATTGTCCAGCGTTTAAACGACGTTGTTATAAACGGCGCTTCGGGCACCATCCAGATCACCGCCCTTTCCCTGGTAAGCACAGCGCCAGTGAATATCGGGGGGGGATTTGTATAACGTGTCGGTTGGCCTGGCTTCCCGACAGGAACGCACGACATGGGGACCATAAGTATCTTAGGGAGCATTGCTGGCGGCACGTTCAGCTCGACCCTCGATGTGTATTTTGACGCCCATTTCTCGCCGATCTCCTCGGGTTCGGCTTTCGACGTGGTGAACAACCTATCGCTGACTAACGCCGGCGCGTCGTAAGCTACCTACACCGGCAGCGGGGCAAGTGATTGTTCCGGGTTTTGATTGTGACGACTCCAATTGTACGGCAACTCAGATGGCCGCTGATCAGGCCGCCAACCAGCACAGTGGACTGAGCTCTGGCAGCGCTGCCGGACCACCCGCCGAGGTGGATTTCTTTCCCGGTACGTTCACAGAATGTGAATCAGGCGGTTGCCATGTAGTTGGCCCCGCGCCCGTTCCCGAACCCGCCACCATGCTTCTTCTCGGTTTCGGTCTGTTCGGTGTTGGGCTTGGGGGAAAGTCAAAAAGTAAATCGAGACTTGAATACTGGAAGGCAAAGGGCAGGGTCAGAAATGATCTTGCCCCTTTTGTTTTAGAGAAGGAAAAAGCAAAACTATGGTCTCTTTTAGCGGTGCGTATTTCAACCCGTAATCCTCAGCCCTTTCAAAAACCAGAAATTGCAGATTAGCAGGTGAACGAGATACTTTTTTAATCAGAAAAATTCCTTCCTGTTATCCGAACTGTCATCCTTCAGCCGTCTTGAAGGTCAATCAATTTTCGTACGTATTGCTAGGTGAAAGCAAGCTGCGGGCACTTTTAATCTCCCCTAAAACCACACCAACATCAAGCCCCCTGATCCCAAACATTACCCTTCTGTACGCGGTATGTCCCTCATAATCAATGCATTGGGCCGGAAGGACCTTTTCGGAGCGAACATCGCTGAAACATCTGGGGACCCGTAAGCGAAGATGAGCGGTGCCGCGCATCCGATTGCGCGGCACGATGCGCCGGACTCCGAGGCATGGCAAGGCGGAACAGCACAGATTTGCGAGCTGCAACAATGACCAGTCGATACACAAGGACTTCGCACTCAAAAAGCATCGAGCGAACCGAAGCGTCCGAACGGGTCAGTACGTGGAGCGCTGAGAGAGCGGAGCAAAACGGTGCGCCCGGCCCTTCCTTATCAGGCCTTTTTCAGTACTTCCACAACCCCTGCATTCCCGTCGACCTTGATATAATCACCATCTTTGATCGACCGGGTCGCCCGCCAGGTGCCGACCACCGCGGGGATGCCGTATTCCCGCGCGGTAATGGCCGCATGGGTGAGCATGCCGCCGGTGTCGGTGACTACGGCTTTGATCCGGGGAAAGAAGGGTGTCCACGCGGTCGCCGTATAGGGACAGACGAGGATTTCTCCCGGCTGCAATTTCGAGAATTCCTCGAAGCTGGTGATAACCCGCGCTATGCCTTCGGCGATGCCGGGTGATCCGGGGTAGCCTTCGAAGATATCCATCACCTTCAGCTCTTCAACCTTGCCGGCATGAAGCACCTCATCGACCATGCCGAAGACCTTCACCAGGATCGGGTCCTCTGCCTTCTCGGGGATCTTGCCCAGGGTAAGCGGGGCTTCCTTGAGGAGCGCTACCTGCTCCCATCCCTCCTTCCTTTCTTTGACGAGGGGCGGTATCAGTCTTTTGAAGTGGTAGAGGGCGGGAATTCTGTTTTCGGCCAGCAAGGCAAGGGCCTCTTCCAATTCGTAGTAGTTCAGGAAGAAGACATCATCAGGGGCAGAAAGTAAGCCATAGTGGGTGAGTCTCCTGCCTGCTGCCATGGCAACATCATGCAGGCCGGCGGTCGAGGCGCCGTCTATGTAGAAACCATGGTCCTCCTGGAACCGGTAGATCTTCTTGCCGATCTCCAGCTGCTCCTGGAAGGCTGTTTTATCCTTGGGGTTCAGGGTGGCCATGAAGGCGTTTGCGGCGGCTTGGGCTTCTTTGATCATCGCCTCCCGGTCAACGCGGATATCCCAGCCGTTGCGCACCTTCGTGATGTAGGTTTTCAGCGTATCGATGGCCGGGGAGGGGTCTTCGATCCAGGTCGGGAAGATGATATCCAGGTGGCCGGCGGCAATCCGGTGTCCGTAAGCGTCGAGGAAGGCATGGAAGGCATTGATCCAGGGGGGACCCTGGGGCTCTTTTGCAAGGTGGGCAAGTACCTGTTTGGCGTCGAGTGAGAGGATCGTGTCGGCTATGCCGTTGCTATCCGCTAACTTGGCCAGTTCCCAGAGCCCGGCATCCGTTTTTGTGGCCATGGTGTCGAGACCCTTCAGCATGACGGTGAAGGCTTTCTCCGCGAGGCCGTGTTCCTTGCAGAAGGCCTCGAAGCCGAAGTAGAGCATGTCAGCCACATACATGAGGATGAAGTGTATCTCCCAGTTCCTCCGGTTGATCGCTTCACTCCTGCGCAGGGCCTGGTGGAGGTCCGTATCGGCAAAGCCGTCATGGACCGATGCCATGAAGATAAGGCCCTGTTTCACCTCATCGATATAGCCGTTGTAGAAGGTATCCCAGTTGGGTCTCGCAGTACTCTAGGAGCTTATTGAATCTCGGCTGCCCGTTTGGCGATCTCATCCGGGTCGGTGATGGCCTCGAACCCGAGCATGGCCCTTCCCTTGTAGATCTTCACGTGGCCGCCCTTCGAGGGAGGGAGCTTGGTGACCTCGGCCCCCACGTGGTAGCCCCAGGCGTGGTGCTTCTGGATGGTGGTCATGCCCAGAGGACAGATGGGATAGGGCTGGTGCAGATCATCCCGGAACCAGAAGATATCCTCATCCTCAGGGAGCCTCAAGGTTCTCAGACTCGAAATGCTGCGATCATGGGTGTCAAGATTTGATTTGTCGTACATGGGTTGCCCTCTTCTTTGTTGTTCGCCTATCGGTTGCTCCCCAGCTTCTCCAGTGCAACGGTCAGAAAGCCGTAAACGTCCTGCTGCCGCTCCGCGCCCCTCAGTCCCAGAGTTTGGGCAAGCTCCCTGTAAAGCGGAAGACGATCCCCCTCGCCCATGGCCAGCAACCCGGATACAGCTATGCCCTTCTTCTCCAACGCCCCCCTCAACGCATCAAGGAATGCCGCATAAAGGGCAGACGCTGCGGCCGGCTCCTCCATCTTAAAGTTCGGCCTCTTCTTATCGTAAAAGTAACGCTCCGTCTTACCGCCCTCTTTCACCGTCGCTTTCTCTTCCAGCGTGTAGGCCCGGGGGCCGTTCGCGCCCACGAAGATAATGCGCTCCAGCCGGCCCGGAAGACGTTTTATCATCAGCAGCTCCGGGTTCCCGTCTGCCTTTTCCATGGAGAGCCTGCCGATCTCTTCTACTCTTTCAATGGTGTAGTAGCGGAGTAGTTCGAGGACGTGCCCACCCATGGCCTTCACCTCTTTCCACCCGTCTTTCCACTCAAGGAGCAGATAATGCGTCCCGATATCCGGCGCGGCGGCTTCGCAGAGGCCTAATGCCGATAGTTCCGTCCGTCCCGTGCTGCTCAGTCTGCTCAAAGGCTGCCTCTTGACGTGTTCCGTCCTCATACTCGACGATGATTTTTTTCGGCGCATTCATGTCACACCTTCTTCTTGATGAGCTCTTTCAGCTCGAAAAAATTGTCTATTCGGTAATCCGCCTCGGAAGGACCCATATCGATATATCCTGTGTACTGGATAGTGATAAACCCCCGTTTCTTCGCGGGCACGATATCGGTTGCAATCTTGTCGCCCACGATGGCCCCGTCCGACGGGCTTATGCCGCGTTTGAGCAAGGCCTGAACAAGTTCATCATAAAGGGTGCCCTGCTCCTTCGTTTTCCCCTTATACGAGAGATCAAGCGATCCGTCCCGCAGATCGATCTTCCCCTGCGGTGTGACCACATCTTCGAAATATCGGGTCAGACCTTTTGTCTGGAGAAAGCGTGTCACGATGTCCGTTCCCATGGCACCCAGGGTCTTCTTCAACTCGGCAACGACCGAAAGATGTATGCCCTCGGCGGTCAGGTAGCGAAGCGCCTCCTCCAGCCCGCTGCCCATGAGCAGGTGTTCCTGCTCCTTGGCTGAGAAGATTTCTCTGGCCTCTTCCTTCCCGTCGAACACGTAACTCATGATCTCGTCGCGATGGCCTTCTTTCACGATGCTGTATGAGCCATATTTCTCCTTGAGCACCCGGTACCTGTGTATCCGCTCTTCAACCAACTCAGGCTCTCCCAACTCCTTCGAGACGTCACCGACCACGAGGTGGTTGCGCAATCCGGTCGGGTCCATCATGCATTGACCAAAATCAAAGCCGACCCACTTAAGTTCGATAGCCATTCATCCTCCCGCTTATAGCGATTTGTCTTCAAGCGCCTACCTTCGTTGCCCTTCAGCCTGTTCTTACTCGACGTACCGCCAGGTACGCCTGCGTAGCCCAGGCCTCGGCTCGCCTCGGTATCCATCTTGAATCCATATCGCTATAGTCACGATTTCGATGGTGTCAGATGGAAGATCCGCTCTGCATTCTTGCCCAGCATCAGGTCTATCTGATCCGGCTTCAGACCGAACTCGGCGCCTGTCTCCTTTATGGCCTTGATAGCGCCTTCCGGATCACCCACCCGATGGGCGTAGTCGGTTCCCATCATCAGATGATCAGGGCCCATCCACTCCAGGCAGCACTTCATGGCCGGACTGTAAAAAGATGTGGTATCAGGATAGACCCTTTTCTGATATGTGATGTCGGGCGGCTCTTTAAGCTCGATACCCCATTCTTTGCCATAGCCCTTATACGCATCCTGTATCCTGCGGACGAAGTAGGGGACCGTGCCGCCCAGGTGGCAATGAATAAGGGTCAACTTCGGATATTTCGCAAGCACGCCCTGGAAGATCATACTCATGACTGCCATGCTCGTGTCGAGCGTATAGCCCCAGAGCTGATAAGGCAGCTTCATCATGTCCATGACGGGAGCGGTCAGGGGCAGCGTAGGATGTAAGAGTAAAGGCATGTCGTACTTGTCGGCAAGCTCGTAAATGGGATGAAACTTCTCGAGGAAGGGGGCCTCACCGTTGATGTTGGAGAACATCTGAATGCCCACGGCGCCCATCTTCTTGCACCGCTCCAGCTCTTCGCACGCTGCATCGACATCCTGATACGGCAAAGATGCCATGTGATAGAAGCGGCCGGGATATTTTTGCGCTGCATCCTGAAGATAGTCGTTGCATCTCTTCGCCCAGTAAACGCCGATATCCCTCTCAAGGGTCTCCGGCCCCGGAAGTGTCACGGTCAAAAGCTGTATATCGAGGCCTGCCGCATCCAGGTCGCGTATTCTCGCTTCCAGATCATAATGGCCTGCCCTGTCGATATGGCCCACGGGCACTCCTTTGAAATACATGCGATAGTGCGTGCCGCCATCATGAACACAGTACGGGCTTTTGTCTTTGCCTCTCGATATCAGATAATCGATATACTCCTTTGGAAACTAGTGGCAATGTACATCGACGGTTTTTTGCGCCATAATCTCAAATCCTCCTCTTGATTATTTTTATCCTTGTCGATCTGCAATGGTCTGAGGAAACAGTGAATCACCCCCTTGTCTATTACTACTCGCCGCCGGCCTTCGCTCTGCGGGCCTGCAGGATGTAGAGTTTGCCTTTTTCGAATGCCCACTCGATGTCCTGGTGGCAGCCATAGTGCTCCTCGATCAGGCAGGCCGTACGGCATAACTCCTCGACTTCCGCTTCGGTAAGCGTCGGCTGGCTCACCTTCTCGGCCGCGACCTCTGCCCATTTGGCGCCACCGCCTTCAGCCTGTATGTATGTCTCGTGCTTTTTTGCGATTTTCTTATCCTTGATCGTGACCGGGCTCTTGGTCAGCACATAGAAGTCACTCTGGCACTTGCCGCAGACCACCGTCTCTCCCAGACCCCAGTTAGACTCGATCACGATCTCATTCTTCGCCCCGGTTATGGGATTGACCGTAAAGAGCACTCCGGCGACCTCCGAGTTGACCATGAGCTGGATGGTGGGGGCAATAACCGCCTTGGTGTAATCGAGTCCCTTGGAGTGGCGGGCAAAGGCAGCACGGCCCGACCAAACCGACGCCCAGCACTCTCTCACCTTTTCCACCACGTTGCGCGCTCCCTGGATGTAATGGAAGGTATCCATCATACCGGGAAACGATGAGACGGGCGACTCCTTGATCGCAACCGACGACCGGACGGCAACGAAAGGATCCTCCCTGTCTGACAGTTTCGCATAGTTCTCGATGATCTCCTGCTCGATCTCGGGTGGCACGGGTGCGGCAATGATCAGCTCCCTGATCTGTCTCGTCTTATCCTCCAGATCCTGAAAATCGTCGAAACGTATGTTTGCCGCGATGGCGTCTATCCGTTCTGCCAGGTTGTTTACTTTGAGATGGTGGTAATACGCATCCCCCAGCACCGCGAAACCGTTGGGGACACTCAACCGCAGGCTGGTAAGCTCGCCCAGATGGGCCGCCTTGCCTCCGCACTCCTCGAACATGTCCTTGCCAAGATGTTCAAAACCTTTAACAAACATTACCCTGCCTCCTGGAGCTCGGTTCGGTTACGTCTCGGGCAGTGGGTGAACCTGAAGCTCATCATCTCCCCTTCGCGGCTTCACCGCTATATGAAGGTTCCATCCCCAGTCCTATCCTCGAATGGTTGAGCTTTTCCGAATGCATCGATCATTGCATACAGTGTGCTTAACTGTCAAGGGGAACCGTGCAAAAGAATAGACGGAAAGCGGGGTACCTCTCCCGCCAATGGGTTACAGCCCTCAGCTGTCGCCGTCCGCACCCTCACAAGCAGCGGCTCTCCGTCAGGAACGAGCCCTTTGAGCCGAAGGCTCTTTTCTCCAACGACCAATCGGTGATACTCATAATCGTGGGTTCGAAGCCTGAACTCTCCTACAGGCCGGTGTAATAGGGCTATACCGGGTCGGTCGGGTATAAGCCCGTAATATTCAAAGACACCTGCCGAGGGGCTCTCCACTTTGACCAGACAAATACCTTCCGAGGGCTCGTACTCGAATGTCTCTCGCACAGGTGCCAGGTAGATGGAATTGATAAACTCCAGGTAGAAAGGAGTTCCCTTCTCAAGGGGCAGGCAGGCTAACACCCTCTCAGGCTCTCCGCCTGATACCGTCAGATATGTACCCGACCAGGCGGCTGCGGTCAGGACCGAAGCCGCGGAAGCCACGCCCAATACCAAGCCTGCCGCCAATAACAGAGCAAGAAAACGCTTCATGGAAAATGCGTCCCATCTTAAAGTTCTTCTATTCACCTTTTAGTATGCAGAGTGACCGCCGACCGCCCTCCGGCAAGAGTACATCTCGGTGCCCTCTGTGTCAAGGATCAGTGCTCATTAATGCCCACCTCACTGGTGGGACGAAACAATATCAGTAATGCCAAATAGGTGTCGGTAAGAATGCGGACTTTCCCACCCATTTTGTTGTTGCCTCGGATGCCGGACAGGAGTAGGATGTCGACAGTACGGAGAGCTGGCATTATGAATAACGCAGGAGAGAGGGAGAGAAAACGGTGAGATTGAAGGGTGTTTATCCCGCTATGGTGACCCCACTGACGCCGGAAGAGAAAGTAGACAAGGCGGCGATGCGCAGGGTTGTACGGTATTGCCTGGAGGGGGGCGTGCACGGCGTGCTGGTCCTGGGAACCACCGGCGAATTTCCGGCAATGACCGACGCGATGCGCCAGGATGCGATCGAAACAACACTGGACGAGGTGCAGGGGAAGGTCCCGGTTCTGATCGGCTGCGGCGAGCCCGGCACCCGGCGCACGATCGAACAGGTAAGGGCTGCCGCCAGGACCAAGGCCGACGGAGTGCTGGTGGCCGATACCTTACTATTTTCCTTTGGATCAGGCCGCGGTAATCCGCCATTATGAGATGGTGGCCGAATCGTCAGAGTTACCCGTAGTTCATATACAACTTCCCGCAGATGACCAAGATAACGATGACCCCTGATACTGTCGCGAAACTGGCGGCCCATCCGAACATCATAGGCGTAAAGGACAGCGCGGGCGATTTTGTGAGCATGCAGCGCTACATTGAGGTAACGGCCGACGCTGATTTTGCCGTCATGTCCGGCAACCCTGCTCTTGGGCTTTCCGCGTATCAGCTCGGCGCCAAAGGAGGCATTTTCGCCGGGTGCAGCCTGGCGCCCAAGCTGTGCGCCGCTGTCTATAATGCATTCATGAAGGGCGATCTGGACAGCGCCGTCGCCCTCCAGAAAAAGCGCCTCGCTGATTCCGCTGATGGGCGGGTTCGGTCCGAACTCGGCTGTCATCAAATTGGGTCTCGAAAAATTGGGCATATGCGGAAAGACAGTTTCCGCGCCCTTAGGCTTGCCCCCCGGTCAGGAGGAAAAGATTTTCGCGTGGATGCGCAGGCTGGGACTCGAAGTATAAGAGCTGCTGATCGGTATATCTTCACGAACATCTCGCGGAGAGTTTATCAGTCTCCATCAATTTTTCTTTTCACATGCGTATTGTTTTGTTTTATGATAGGCGATATGGTCAGGCACAAAATCAGGATCAGGAGGTTTCCTATGAAGCGAGCCCTAATAACTGTGATCGCTCTAGCCCTTGTTTTCGGCGCCTCTCTCGTCTGGGCAGCCAAAACTGAACGCTTGTCTATCGCAACGGGAGGAACGGGCGGCGTCTATTATCCGATGGGTGGCAGCATGGCCGCTGTCATTTCCAAATACGTGCCCTATGCGGAAGCTACGGCGGAAGTCACCGCGGCATCGGTGGACAACTGTATTCTGATCTGGAAGAAGAAAGCCGATCTGGCCTTCTCCATGGCCGATACCGGCTGGGACGCGTATAGCGGAATAGGGAAACCCTTTCCCGGAGAAGCTGCCGTTGAGGACTGTCCTCGCCCTTTACCCGAACAACCTGCATCTGGTGACGCTGGAAGGAAAAGGGATCGAGAAGGTGTCTGATCTGAAAGGGAAGAGGGTCTCGACCGGTGCGCCGGGAAGTGGAACAGAGGTCATGGGCCTGCGTCTTCTCGAGGCTGCCGGACTCAACCCGGATAAGGACGTGAGGCGTGACAAGCTGAGCGTATCCGAGTCGTCAGGCGCCTTGAAAGACGGCAAGATCGACGCGTATATCTGGGTGGGTGGCATTCCCACTGCTGCCGTCCTTGACCTGGCTGCTACGCCCGGTGTCAAGATGAAGCTGGTCCCTCACGGTGATCTCGTGGCAAAGATGCGGGACAAATACGGACCCATCTATGTGACCGGCGTTATCCCCGCAAAGACGTATCCCGGGCAGACGAAAGAAGTCTCCATAGCCGTAGTATGGAACATTCTCGTCTGTAACGAGAGCCTGCCCGAGCATGTGGTCTACGATGTAACGAAGACCCTTCTCGAGCACCAGCCCGAGCTCGCGGCGGTCCACAAGGATGCGAGCTTCATCACGTTACAAAATCAGGCCTCCGGTGGGTCGCCTATCCCCTTCCATCCCGGCGCCCTGCGCTATTTCAAAGAGAAGGGACTGAAGGTTAAGTAGCGCGCAGAAATAGATTCCCACGGGCTAACCGCCGGGGTGCTCTGCCGGTTTCACGCCACCGGTGGGAATTACTAGTGTAGTGTTACAGCAATATCTTTACAATGATCCAGATTCGTGTTATAAATGGCTTCATGTGGAAGCCAACCGAGAAACTGTCGATGACGGAAGAACAACGCGCGACCTTGAAAGCCTGGGTGGCGGCCAAGACCAGTCCTCAGCGGACGGTGCTGCGTGCACGCATTTGCCTGCTGGCCGCAGAAGGTTTGCCCACCAGGGTCATTGCCCGATCCCTGAAGACCAGCCGCCCGACGGTCATGCAATGGCGGAAGCGCTTTGAGGAACAGGGGCCGCAGGGACTGGCGGAAGATGCGCCTCACGGCCTGAGTTCCCGCGCCCTGCCCACCGAAAAGGTCAAGGCGATTGTGAAGGCCACGCTGCACACGACGCCCCCGGATGCAACGCACTGGTCTACGCGGACCATGGCCCAGGCCATGGGCGTCAGCAACGCCACGGTCTCGAAGGATCTGGGATGCGCACGGACTGCAACCGCACCGCGTGGAAGGGTTCAAGCTCTCGAAGGATAGACGGTTTACTGAAAAGTTGACGGATGTGGTGGGAGTATACCTGGACCCACCGGACAAGGCCGTCGTTCTGTGCGTTGACGAGAAATCGCAGGTGCAGGCCCTGGACCGGACACAGCCCGGATTGCCGATGAAGAAAGGACGTTGCGGGACGATGACCCACGATTACAAGCGCAACGGCACCACCTGCCTGTTCGCTGCGTTGAATGTGCTGGAAGGGAAGGTCATCGGGTCCTGTTATCCGCGGCATCGGAACATCGAATTCCGGAAGTTCCTGCGGCAGATCGACCGTGAAACCCCCAAAGACCTGGCGATCCATATGATTCTGGACAACTACGGCACGCACAATCACCCCAAGGTCAGGGCATGGTTGGAAAAACATCCCCGCTTTCACTGCCACTTCACGCCGACCTCCTCCTCATGGCTGAACCTCGTCGAACGGTGGTTCGGGGAAATCACCCGCAAACGCATTCGCCGTGGTGTGTTCAAAAGCGTAGCGGATCTGGTGTCCGTCATTGAGGAGTATATCCGACTGAACAACGCAAACCCGAAACCATTCGTTTGGACGAAAAACGTTGACACCATCTTGGAAAAGGTTGCTCATTGTAAAGCCGTTAGTGTAACACTACACTAGCGAGCACGGCGAGCGAGAGGGGGAGGCTCCGCGGGCTTTGCCTGTGGAGGGGGCGACGCGAGCCCCACCGATTGCTCTGAACGCGGAGAAGGGGGTCCACCGGAAAGATCATGGCAGACGAACGGGACAGAGAGCAGGAAGTTGTCATAAGCGAAGAGGCCCTGAGGGAGGCCGAAAAGTATATTGAAGAGGAGGAGGGTCCCACCCGAAGGCTCTCGGGTTGGCTCGATACCTTTGTCACGTGGGCGGCGGTCGCATCGACCCTCTTCCATCTCTATGCCGCGGTGGGCGTGGTGACCACGCAGGTTCTGCGCGGTATTCACGTCGGTATTGTCCTCTTCCTCACCTTTCTCGTCTTCCCTGCCCTTAAAGGGCGTAAGAGCCGCGTTCTCTGGTACGACGTGATCCTTGCGCTCCTGGGACTGGCAGTGATCGTCTACATGCTCGTAGAGTTCGATGAGTTTATCTACCGGGCGGTCGTACCAACCCTGTGGGACAAGGTCTTCGGCATCATCCTCATCGTGCTGGTCATCGAGGCGTGCCGAAGGACAACGGGTTTGATCATGCCGGGCGTTGTCATGCTCTTTCTCATCTATGCGTTTGTCGGCCCCTCGCTTCCATCGCCCTGGACCCACCGTGGGTATGATCTCGACCGGGTTGTCGGTCACATGTATATGACGCTTGGAGGGCATCTTCGGGGTCCCCATCGATGTCTCCTCTACCTTCATCATCCTCTTCACTATCTATGGCGCTATCCTTGAATACTCCGGCGCGGGCAAGTTCTTCATCGATTTTTCATTTGCCGCAATGGGGGGAAAGCCGACAAGCGCGGGGAGGACGGTAACCCTCGCTTCTTTTCTCCTGGGCGGCCCGTCAGGAAGCGGTGTTGCAACCACGGTAACGCTCGGGTCGGTCGCTTACCCGATGCTCGCGAAGGCGGGATACAGCAAGGACGCGGCCGGCGGACTTCTCTCGGCCGGCGGTATCGGCGCCATACTATCTCCCCCGACCCTGGGGGCCGCAGCCTTTCTCATCGCTGAATTTCTGAAGATCTCTTACCTCGACGTAATCGTAATGGCCGTCGTGCCTACACTCCTCTACTACTGGTCTATCGTCCTCATGGTAGAGTTCGACGCGAAGAAGCACGGGGTGAAGGCTATCCCTTTTGACAGGACCTACTCGCTTGGCCGGTTGACGATGCTGTACGGGTTCCATTTTATCTCCCTCATCGCCATCGTTGTGATCATGGTAATCGGCTATACACCCATCTTTGCCGTCTTCTGGGCAACGGTCATCGGCTTTGCCGTCAGCTTCATCAGGAAGGACACGGCCCTCCGTCTCAGTAAACTGATTCCCGCTTTAAGGGCAGGCACCCTCGGCGTCTTGAGCGTGGCGTCGACGTGCGCCGCCGCCGGTATCATTGTGGGCGTTGTCAGCCTTACGGGGCTGGGGCTCAAATTCAGTTCGATCATCCTCACGTATGCCGGCCACAGTCTCTTTCTCACCGCCATCTATTCCGCCCTTATCGTCTGGGTTATCGGGCTGGCCGTACCGGTCACCGCCTCCTACATTATTGCTGCGGTCATTACCGCGCCGGCCCTGATCACGCTGGGGGTCCCCGACTTTGCCGCGCACATGTTCATCTTCTACTATGCGCTCCTCTCGGAGGTCTCCCCGCCCACCGCGCTCTCCTGCTTTGCCGCCGCGGCCCTCACCGGGGGAAATCCGTACAAGACGACCATGCTGGCCTGGAAGTACACCCTGCCCGCGTTCCTCTTTCCCTTCACCTTCGTGCTTGATCCGAGCGGTATCGGATTGCTTTTGAAAGGTCCTGTCCCGAACATGCTCTGGGTGATATTCACCGCATTTGCAGGTATCTTCTGCTTAGCCGCCGGCGTGGACGGTTGGTTCTTCCGGCGCGCGAATATCGTGGAAAGGGTGATTTTGATCGCTGCGGGGCTTGCCCTTGTTTACCCCTCTCCTATGGGGGACGCTATCGGTTTCGGCCTCCTGATCCTTGCCGTGATTTCGCAGAAGCTCATCCGGGGGGAGACCGCGGCAGAGAAGGTGAAGGGGCGGACCACACCCGCGTAAGGGCGGTATGCGCGCGGCAGGCGGGAAGCTTTGGACGGGGTCAGGCCGTGACAAGAAACTGGAAGATTCGTTAGAAACCGTGCCGCAGATCCAGAAATTGGATGATGTGATACAGCTCGTCGATCGAATACTCGGCAAGAGGAGGAACTCGTGATTCTGGGAGATACACTCAATAAGGCGTACAAATTCTACTCATCAAAGCCGGCGATCATCTGTGGCGACCACCGGTGGACGTACGGCCAATTCTTCGACCGGGTAGACCGCCTTTCGTCGTTTCTTACAGGTTCCGGCATAGGTCATAATGGAAAAATTGCCATCCTTCACCCCAATTGCCACTACTTTCTCGAAACATACTACGCGGCTGCCCGGATTGGGGCTGTCTCTGTCCCCATAAACTTCAGGCTCTCTTCGCCTGAGATCGCCTATATCCTGAATCATTCAGAGTCGGAGCTGCTGGTGGTCGACCCCATGTTCAAGACTCAGATAGATGCCATAAGGGCAGAGATTCCCGGTGTTAGGACGATCCTCTGGACGGGTGAAGGCATAGACGCAGACTTGACCTACGACACGGTACTCGAGCAACGGGAGAGGGCCGACCAACGGGACAGCGTTGCGATTGTGGCGGAGGATACGGCCCAGATCTATTATACCAGCGGAACGACGGGCAAGCCCAAAGGGGTTATGCTCTCCCACAAGAATGTGTACATCCACGCCCTGGGCACCATTGCGGAGCTGCATCTTACCGATAACGACGTGTGGGTCCATGTGGCTCCTCTCTTCCACCTTGCCGACGCGTGGGCCACCTGGGCTATCACCTGGGTGGGCGGCACCCACGTGATTGTCAGGAACTTCGATCCAATAACCGTTTTCGACGCGATCCAGAAGGAAAAAGTCACCATTACCAATCTTATCCCTACGATGCTCAACCTGATGGTAAACCATCCGGATGTCGGCAGTTACGACTATCGGAGTCTCCGGGTCCTCCTGAGCGGAGGCGCCCCTATCGCGCCCGAGGTCGTCCGCAAGATTGTCGAGACCTTCAGGTGCGATTATGTTCAGACGTACGGGATGACGGAAACAAGCCCCTATCTGACCCTCTCCCTCCTTAAGAGCCATCTGAAGGGACTGCCCGAACGGGAGCAGCTCAGCTTCAAGGCGAAAACCGGGAGGGAATTTATCGCTGTCGAGCTGCGGGTGGTCAACGATCAGGGCGAGGACGTAACCCCCAATGAGAGAGACGTCGGAGAGATCATTGTGAAGGGAGACATCGTGACGGCCGGGTATTGGAGGGCCCCGGAAGAAACGGAGAAAGCGATTAAAAATGGATGGCTCTACACGGGCGATCTGGCGGTCATCGACAGCGAAGGGTATGTGACCATCGTCGACCGCAAGAAGGATATGATCCTGACAGGGGGAGAGAACGTCTACTCGACCGAAGTGGAGAATGTCCTCTACATGCATTCCTCAATCCTTGAGTGCGCGGTCATCGGGGTGGCCGATCAAAAATGGGGCGAAGCGGTCAAGGCTGTTGTCGTGTTGAAGCCGGGTCACCAGGCAACCGAAGCCGAGATCATCCAGTTCTGCAAGGATAAGATGGCGCACTTCAAGGCGCCCAAGTCCGTGGAATTCATCGAGGCCTTGCCGAAAACGGGCTCGGGAAAGATCCAGAAAAAGGAGCTCAGGGACAGATACTGGGCAGGCCGCTCCAAAAGAGTCCATTGACTTCAGACTAATACCGATTTGCCTTCAAGTGTATACCTTCGTTGTCGCTGCGTCGCTCTCCTCGATGCGCACTCATCGGGTACGCGTGCGATATTAGTGAGAGAAGGTAGGGGCTGTCGTCGTGCTGCCGCCCGGTCGCCAAGTTTTTGTATTCGTGCTCATCCAATTCTGCAAGTATCAGATGGCGTACTTCAAGGCGCCAAAATCCGTGGAATTCCTCGATGCCTTGCCAAAAACGGTCTCGGAAACATCTAGAAAAAGGAACTCAGGACCGATACTGGGATGGCCACTCGAGAAGAGTACATTGACGTTGTAACACAAGGTCTACATTGTGGCATGATCTTGAGAATTGTTTCCGGAATTTATAGCTCATGTTAGGGTTGCGGATAGCGTGGCATCGCTTAAGGACAACATCTCGGTTTCTGCAGCACGCGCTGAACCCGCTTATTCAGCCTTTGGCCAGCATCTCTTGTAACGTCATGGCGTTTTTAACGGCATAGCCGCTGAAGTCATTATCGAAGTAGACGTATGTCTTACGTGCCCAGCTCCGGATCTTCGCGGCCAGTCCGCGCAGTTCCTCGTGAGTGTAGTCAGATGCATAGAGCTCAGTCCTGCCGTGGAGTCTCAGGTAAATGAAGGACGCGGTTACTGCTTCATCGTACGGGTAGCGGTCGGCGCTCTCTGCTATGCACCATGCTATATCGCGGGCATGCAGCAGAGAGAAAAAATCATCATTGATAAATGATTTATTACGCGCCTCGATTGTGTACTTGAAGGCCGGATCAAGCAGCCCGAAGAAGTCGGTGACAAGCGCGGGGTCATACTTGAGCGAAGGCGGAAGCTGGATAAGTATGACCCCCAGCTTGTCCTTAAGCAGGCCTGCATCGTCCAGAAAGCGCGCCACCGATTCCTTCTCTACTTTCAACCTTTTTATGTGCGTTATAAAGCGTGACATTTTCAGAGAGAAGAGAAAATGAGCGGGCACGGTATCGTACCACTTCTGGAAGGTCAACGGACGCACCTGCCGATAAAACGTGACATTCAGCTCTAAAGTATTAAGGTGTTGCGCATAGAAGCGCAGCCAATCCTTCGGCTTCAGCTCCCCGGGGTAGAATATGTCCTTCCAGTGGCTGTATTGCCAGCCGCTCGTCCCCACATGGAAGTACCAATTCGCCTTCACGTGTATACCTTCGTTGTCGCTGCGTCGCACTCCTCGACGTACTTGTAGTACGCCTGCGTACCCGCTTGCGGGCTGGGGCTCCTCGCTGCCGCCTCGGTCTCCGCATGAATCCAAATTGGTACTAGACGGAGGATTCAAAAGTATATTCGCTCCTCATGACTTGCGCGCCTCGCACCTGGAGCTTTTTACTTGCCGTCCGATCTTGCGGTCTTTTGACAGTTGATTTGTTCGACTTGCTAGCCATATGAGTAAACAATAAGCCTGCCCGCTGCGCAAAAACAACGGCTTTGAAACTGCCTTATGTTAAGATATGGGAAAAGCGCGAAGCGCGTGTCCTGGGACAGCCGACCGTAAAGAAGAATCAAAAAGGAGAGACGCTATGACAAAAGATCGAAATCGCAGCCCAGGGAGTCTACTATCCGATGTGTTGTTCGCTTGTAGGCGCAAATGTGGGAGGGAAGCCGAACTATCTCACCGTGGCCTGGTTCAGCATGGTCCACCCGAAGCCGCCCTACGTCATGGTCACGATGAACAAGGTCCATTACACGAACACCGGCATCAAAGAAAATGGGACATTCAGCGTCAATATACCTTCAGCGGAAATGGTTGAGGTCACGGATTACTGTGGCCTTGTATCCGGGAGCAAGCACGACAAGTCGAAGGTCTTCGAAACATTCTACGGTAAGCTGAAGACAGCGCCCATGATCAAGGAGTGTCCCTTCAATGCGGAGTGCAAGCTGATACAAACTATTGACCTGCCGGCGGAGGAACTCTTTATCGGGGAACTCATTGGAGTTTACACCGAAGAGCGCTACCTGACCGAGGGACTCCCTGACATCAGGAAGATGAATCCCATAGTGCTCCAACTGCCCCAGAAAAAGTACTTGACGGTGGGCGCAGAGCTGGCCCCCGCATGGGAGGTGGGCAAGAAGCTGATTAAGTAGCGTTTATCTCCTTTACACCCGTAATTCTGAGATTTATTCTCACATCTTTGGTTCGGTTTTTTTCCATCTTAACCTCAACCTTAACCTTGTGTTGTTACCCTTCAGATGGAACTATCGTTGAGTGTAGCATCATAAAAGTGCTGCTCAAGCCGGACTAAAAGGCACAGCACTAGATATCCAGGATCACAAATGCCTCCCAACCCGCATCAGTTTGCTGCAAGCTGAAGCGGTGGAGGGTAACTGCTTTAACGTCCACACGCAAGGGATGCTTTTGCGCATCAATCCCTTCGCCATAGACAACGCCTTTAAGAATTGACTTCGAGTTCGCCGCTCTTGATGGATAAGCTCTCCACACGCAGAAGGAGCTGCCGCGCATCCTTCAAAAAGATAAGCTCATTCAGAAAGCTAAAGAGCAAGAGATCAAGCTGGTCATGCTCCAGTTCGATGGTCAGTTCCAGCGCCCGCCCGATCGTACCGAGGTCCTCTACCATCACGTTCATAGTGGCATCGGCAGCAGCGATAAAGACTTCTTCGACACTCCCACCCCACGCCTCGAAAGCGACGTCAGCCAGGGCTATATCATCGCGATACCGGTAAGGCACACCCGCCTACCCTTTTATGTTTCCAAGAGGCAGAAGGCGTACTACCCGTTTGCTCAGGCCCGCGAGCTCTGTAGCCTCCACCACGTCATCTATGTTCTTGTAAGCTATCCCCGCTTCCTCCGCGAGCCCGCTCCACGAAGCGGTGCGCACGTAAATGCCCCGGCCTTCCATTTCTTTCTGCAGCGTTTGTCCTCTGACCATCTTTTTCGCCTGGTGGCGGCTCATTGTACGGCCGCTCCCGTGCGCTGTCGTATAGAAAGCCTCTGCACCGCTCTTCAACCCGGCGAGCAAATAGGAGCCTGTCTCCATGCTGCCCCCGATGATCACGGGCTGGCCTGTCTTCCGGTATTGATCCGGTAGACCATCCATACCCGGGCCAAAGGCCCTGGTAGCGCCTTTGCGGTGGATCAATACTTCCCGTTTCTTTCCGTCGATCTCGTGCTTTTCAAGTTTTGCCGTGTTGTGTGCCACGTCATAGACCATGTGCATGCCCAGTTCCCGGGGGTCCTTACGGAATACATCCGAGAAGACTTCACGGATCCGATGGAGAATGACCTGGCGGTTCGCAAATGCCATGTTGATGGCACACGTCATCGCGGCAAAATAGTCCCGGCCTTCAGGCGAGCGAAATGGTGCGCACGAAAGCTCTCTGTCGTTCACCTTGATGCCGTACTTTCTATCCATCACGCTCAGGAATAGCTCCAGATAGTCGGTTGCCACCTGGTGGCCAAAGCCCCTGCTTCCGCAGTGAAACATGATGGCGATCTGGTTCGGGAGCGTAAAACCGAACGCGCGGGCCGTGGCTTCGTCGAAAATATTTTCAGGCTTCGCCACCTGCAGCTCGCAGTAATGATTCCCCGAGCCCAGTGTGCCTATTTGATCGAACCCGCGCTCGATTGCCTTGCGGCTGATTTTCGATGCGTCCGCGCCTTTGAAGCATCCGCCCTCTTCAGTATTCTGCAGGTCTTCAGGCCACGCATAACCCTCACGAAGACACCAGCGCGAGCCTTCTTCTGCAACTGTTTTGAACTCTTCCCTCGACAGCTTGATGACTCCTGTGGAACCCACACCTGCGGGGACGCGGCGGAAAAGGGCATCCACAAGCTCGCGCAAATGCGGCTGGACCTCTTCCAGGGCAAGATTCGTGAGTACCAGCCTCATGCCGCAGTTGATGTCGAATCCGATGCCGCCCGGAGAGATCACCCCTGCTTCAGGGTCCATCGCTGCCATGCCCCCGATGGGAAAGCCATATCCCCAGTGGCCGTCCGGCATGCAGTATGCGTACTTGAGGATACCCGGCAAACAGGCCACATTCGATAATTGCTCGAATACACCGGCATCCATCTCCTTCATGAGCTTGTCGGTAGCGTAGATGCGGCCCGGTACGCGCATCCCTTCCTTGTATGAAACGGGAATTTCCCAAACCGTATCCGATATGCGCCTGACGCCTTCGGGAATAGGCATGACCATTCACCCCCTGCCATATTAGTCTAAGCCCAGAGGGATGAAAATACAATCTGTGATTCGGACGGAAAAAACTCACACGTGAGACTTTAGATCAGATGGGGAAGATGGCCAGAGCAAGTCAGGTGTCTGAAGTCCAGTGGTTGAACGGCGGAGCCAGGGCGAGAAGAAGGCCCGTGAAATGGAAGCTAAGGAATGGACCTGACCTGCGCTGCACCTATACGTTGAATCTCGTCCACGCTGGAGACTCACCTGATGCACAGCCTCGCAAGGGTGGAGAATAACCATTCACAGGTACAGCACCTTACCGGATGGCAGTGGATTATTGATGCTATCTTGAATGCAAATTAGAATTATACGTAATCTGAATCCCCCGGCTTATCCCGCTGTGAGGCCGCCGTCGATATATATAGTTTGGCCCGTTATAAAGTCTGAGGCCGCGGAGGCAAGGAACACGCAGGCGCCCACGATGTCCTCGGGCATGCCGAGACGGCCGAGGGGGATTGCCGCCTTATACTTCTGCGCGAGCTCCGGGTTCTGCTGAATGTGAATAGTGCCCGGAGTGATGACCAGCGAGGGACCAAGAGCGTTCACGTGAATGTTATAGGGGGCCCACTCGAGGGCAAGAGCCTTCGTGATCAGTTCAACAGCGCCCTTTGTCGCGCAATACGCTGCGTTCCCACCCGTGAAGCCGCGGATGCCCCTCACCGACGACATATTGACTATTTTGCCTTGTTTCTTTTCTTTCATGATCCTGCCAACCTGCTTGCAGGCAATCATCGTGCCTTTGACGTTTACCTCAAAGATCTTGTCCCAGTCCTCCACTGGATACTCAAAGGCGTCTCTCTTGATGTTCAATCCCATCGCATTGACCAGAATGTCGATGGTGCCCAATTCAGAAACAACGGTGTTGGTAAGACGGATAATGCTGGCCTCATCAGTCACGTCCGACCGAATCGCCAGGGCTCTCCCGCCTGTCTTTGATTGGATACTCCGGGCTGCCTTATCCAATGCTTCCTGGTTGCGGCTCGTCAAAACCACCGTTGCCCCATATTCGCTGAGACCCAGCGAAAGGGCTTCCCCGATGCCGCCGGCGCCACCAGTCACGATTGCGATTTTTCCATCGAGCCTGAATAGATCTTTCATCGTTCTGTCTCCTTCCTGTTTCGCAGTCATTCGCGCTCACGGCTGACAGCCGGTACAACCGCTTTCACCGGCCATGGCCATGCGCCGTGAGCTACTTGACCGGGCTAAGCCCGAGAATTTGCCTCGCCTCATCGGGCGTAGCCGGTTCCTTCCCCAGCTCCCGGGCTATACGGACCGTCCTGGCCACCAATTGCGCATTTGTGGCCAGTTCGCCTTTACGGTAATAGATGTTGTCCTCGAGGCCGACCCTGACGCAGCCGCCGAGAATCATCGCCATCGTCGTGAGCCGAAGCTGAGCGGTGCCCACTGCCGTGCAATTGAAGATCGCGTCGTCCGGAAGAAAATCGATGAGAGTCGTAAGGATCTTCGGCGTCGCCTCGCACGTGCCCTGGTATGCCATACCCAGGACGATGTTGATGCAATAGGGCTTTTCCACAAGCCCCTTTTTAATCACCGCATTCACGTCCTTGAACATAGCCAGATCGTACACTTCCATTTCGGGCTTTACCCCGAGTTCCCTCATCCGGCCAACGTACCATTCGATTTCATCGGGCATGTTGGACCACGGCACGCCCTTATACTTTCCAGAAACCCTCATCATAGTCCCCATGTTGAGAGAAGCCATCTCAGGCGATGCTTTCAGACATTCGATCCGCTGCTCCTGACTCAGGCTCGGTCCGCCTCCGGTGCTGAACTGAATGATAAGATTGCATTTCTCGCGGATGCCTTGCTTTATCCTCCCGAAGATATCCGGATCGGATGTATTTTCTCCGTTCTTGTCACGGGCGTGGATATGCACAATGGCTGCGCCTTCGTTGTAACAGTCATAGGAGGAGGCAATGATCTCATCGGGCTGCTCAGGCAGATGCGGGGTCATGCTTCTTGTTGTGATTGCCCCTGTCTGGGCTACCGTGATGATCACTTTGTTGTCGGGTAGCTTAATCATCTTCAGCCTCCTCGAACTTTCCGATGGTTTGCCGGAGACAAAAATCCGTGTTCTTCAGAATTCTCAAAAGCAAGCGGTCCCTTTCCTTCAGCGTCTCTATAGAGGGCTTGTCGGTGTAGTCGTAGAAACCTTTTCCGCACTTGACACCCAGGTCGGCCCTTCTCCACCAGGCGGAAGAGGCTCCTCGGCCTGTTGTCCGCAGGGGCCTCCGTGAACTCCTGATTTTCCAGATTCTTCGCACTCAAATCTAAACCCGTGAAATCGTACCGCTGCACCAATCCCAGGAGCATCATGCGAGGTGCGATGCTCGCCTTGACGGCCAGGTCCAACTGGTCGGCCGTTATGTAGCCGTTATCCAGAAGGAAGAAGATTTCCCGCCCAAGGATGCGCTGTAGACGGTTTATTGCAAAGCCGGGGACGAATTTATCCATCAAGATCGGCACCTTGTCCCGCTTTTCTCAGCAACTCCAGGACCGACTGGGCCGCGCCATCAGAGGTCTTGGGTCCCCGGACAACTTCGACCAGGGGCAAAATGTGGGGAGGCGCGAACCAGTGAGCGATCACCGTATTCGTGAGGCGAGACTCAACGGTGAGTTCAAAGATATTGAGATAAGAGGTGTTGCTCGCTATCAGCGCGTCTCTCGGACAGACCCCGTCCAGAAGGCGGAACAGTTCTCTCTTCGCATCGCGATCTTCCACGATGCATTCCGCCACGAGGTCGGCATCCGAGGCCGCTTCCTCAAGCGATGTCGTGAAGGATATACGCGCTTGTGCAGCATCAATGGCGGAAACGCTTATCACATCGTTTTCCGCAAGGGTCTCGAGGTTCCCTCTGACGACCGACTGCGCCCTCTCGAGGGCCTTTTCACTTATGTCGCAGAGGTGCACGTCGTAGCCCGCCACAGCGAACACCTGGGCTATGCCGGGCCCCATGGTTCCGGCACCGATGACCGCAACCTTCTTGATCTCGCCAATCCCCATGCTTCATCCCCCTGAAAAAGACAACTGGTTTCTTACTCCTCCACGATGGCAACCAACCGAACGATGGAGGCCTCTCCGTCCTCGTAGCGGATCGGGAAGCATGCGAGCGTGCAGCGAATGCCGGTCACTTCATCGATCTGTCCTCCGGCAATCTCGATCCCCGGTATGCCTGCCCGGGCCAAGGCGAGGTGGCACGGCTCATAAATCGGGAATTCCTCGTTGGCATCCTTGCCAGTCTCTTCCATGTACTCCTGATACAGCCAGGGGGCGTACTTATCGAGCGGTCGATGGGCAAGCGGACTGTCCATGGCGCCTCCGTCAATGGCCACCGCCTTGACCTTCTTGCTCACGAACCAATCGCCGGCATCCTTGTAAAAGCCCGGGAAGTAATTGAAGAAGGTGTATGACTTCGTCTTGAAGTACTTGTGCCATCCCGTGTTCACCACAACGAAATCGCCCTCTTCTATTTTTGGCTTTGCCTTGTCGAGATCGTCAGCCGTAATGATGTCCCACTTGCCTTTGTGCCTCATGTCCACGATAACACCCGTGCCGTAACATCTCTCGAGGGGGATCTGGTCGATATTCGTTCCGCCCTCAAGCACGTGAGAAGGCGCGTCCATGTGCGTGGAGGCGTGAAACTTCGTGGTAATGACGGTGGTCAGTTTGTTCACACCCCCCGGAAACCTGTCCCGCTCCGGGAAGGATACCCGGTGGATCGACACGTCCGTCATGGTCGGCCACGGCCACAGAGGCGTATGCGCCCCGAAGGGTTGTGACAAATCAAAGAATTTGAGTGCCATTGTTCTTTCTCCTTTCTCTGTTGTATGGGAGCAGATGGGCTCCACCGACATGCATGCTAAAGGGTCCCTCTCGACACCACAGCCGCAATGCCCAGGCCTCCTCCGCCGCATATGGCTTCCAGACCATAACGCACATTGCGCCTTTTCATCTCGTGCAGGAGGGTGACCATCCGCATGGTGCCCGTTGCAGCGATGGGGTGGCCAAGGGACACACCCGAACCGTTGACGTTCAGTTTTCTGTTGCAGTCCTCTACACTCAATCCAAGGAGCTTCGCGTCGGCCAGCAGTTGCACGGCGAAGGCTTCCTGTATTTCGATCAAATCAATCTCCTCTATAGTGAGACCGGCCTTGTCCAACGCCTTTTTCACAGCTATTGGAACGGCCGGATAGGTAAGTGTCGGATCAGCGCCGCCGACTCCAAAAGAAATCAGCTCGCCCAGAGGCTCGATCCCCAAAGCTGCGGCCCTGCCCGCCGTCATAAGAACCAGCGCGGCGGCCCCATCGTTTTCCGTCGATGAGTTCCCCGCAGTGCAGACGCCTCCTTCATACACCGTGGGCAGCTTCGCGAGCTTCTCCAGAGACGTATCGGCCGGGGCGGCTCGTCGGTGTCGATGATCAGGGGACCGCCTTTTGCCCGGGGAACGGCGATGGGGACGATCTCATCTCTGAATTTTCCCGAATCGACGGCTTCACAGGCCCTCTGTTGACTCCGGAGGGCCCATCGATCGGCCGCTTCCCGGGTGATGCTTTCCTCTTTGGCCGCAATCTCGGCCCAGGACATCATTGAATTGAGCTCGCCGAACCGTTCTATGGGCTGGGACATGACCCTGGCCCGCTGAATCCTGTCGAAAAAAGGTATGCCCCACATAGGAAGCGCCCCGTGCCCCTTGGGCATGAATCCGAATTTTGGGTCCGTCTTGCCCCCGAGGCCCTTTTTGATGTACTCTCCGGGAACGTAAAGCTCTGCCCGGCTCATGCTTTCTACGCCGCCGGCTACGACGATTTCCGCGTAGCCCGCCAGGATTTTCATGGCCCCGAAGCAGATGGCGTCAAGTCCCGAACAGCATCTCCGGTCGAGAGTGATTCCGGGGACCTCCACAGGCCAACCGGCCGCAAGCAGTGCCACGCGGGCGATATTGACATTTTCCCCGCTCTGGTACGATTGTCCCATAATCACTTCATCGACCCGGGCTGGATCGACCTTGGCCCTCTTCACCGCCTCACTGAGAACCAAAGCACCCAGGACATAGGCAGGGACGTCCGAGAGGGCGCCGAGATAGGCCCCGACGGGGGTCCTTGCCGCGCTCGCAATAACAATCTTTTCCATCGCTTTCTCCACGTTCAGCATTACTCCGGCCCTCCTCCTCACCAACGCATAGTCTTAAGCCTATCTCATCGTTGCAGGAAGCCAGAGAACGAGTTGCGGAAAGATCATGATCAGAACCGTCGTAATCACAAGGGCGATCATCATTATGCTTGTCCCGGTAAAGACCTTCATCAGGTCCACCTTCGCAGTCGCGCTCACGACAAAGGCCACCACGCCCACAGGTGGGAAAACAAGCCCCATGCAAACGAGCATGATTGACAGGACCCCGAACCAGATCGGATCGAACCCAAGACGTACAATCAGCGGAAAGGTCAACTGCAACGTGAGAAGCAGGAGCGGGATTTCGTCCATGAACATGCTGATCACGAAGTAGGCGACGGCGATGCCGATGACTACCACCCAGCGGTTCAGCTCCATACCGGCCACCACGGAGACGATTTGCTGGGGCACACGGCTCATCGCCATGTAGGCTGCCAAAGATGTTTGCACCGATGAGGATCGTAAAGATCATGGCGCTTGTTTTTAAGGTCATCTTAAGGGCTTGGAAGGCCCCCGTCCACTTGAGGCGTCCAAGCACGACCCCGATCAGGGCAGCCATGAAGGTACCCACAGCAGCCACCTCCGTCGCAGTAACGATGCCCGTGTAGAGCAGCACCATGATGATTGCGATCAGCAGGAGGGAAGGCCATATCCGGGTGACGCTCCTCCACCTCTCGTCCCACGTCACCCGATAGGTTTGAGGGGCATCCTGGGGCCTGACACGGACCCACACAAACACGGTCAGCAAAAGAAAGATGCCCGCGATGATCCCGGGAACGATCCCTGCTATGAGCAGTTTTGCGATCGAGGTCTGCGTCGCGATACCGTAAATCACCATGGGTATGCTCGGAGGGATGAGAAGGTCAAGGGTTGCCCCTATGCCTACCGTTCCCGCGGACAACTCCTCAGAGTAACCGTGGCGGCGCATTTCCGGGTAAGCGATAGTGGACATGACCGAGGCCGAGGCTGTGCTCGCACCGCTCATGGCGCCGAAGAGCCCGCAGGCGAAGACAGTAGCCGCTCCGAGCCCGCCCCGAATATGGGCCAGCCAGTTGGCGCCCGCCTTAAAGAGGTCGGTGGCAAGTCCGCTCGATGCTGAAAAGTAAGCCATGAGGATAAACATGGGGATGGTAGTAAAGCTATAATCGGCAACGGTCGTAAAAGGCACCATCCCCAGTACGCCGACCACCGTATTCCAGTTGCCTGTTACGATGTATATGCCGAGGATTCCTGAGCCGGCCAAGGCGAAGGCAATGGGAATGCCTATGAGGAGGGCGACGACCATGATAAGAAAAGGTAAGAACACCATTATTCTAACCTCAGTACGAGTCAGGTTACTGAAATCGACTCATCCTCAGTGAACAGAGAAGATTTGCCCTTTCCTGCCTTTGGCAAATCGAGCAGCATCGCCAGAGACATGAAAAAGAGACCCACAGGAACGATGACGTACGCCGGCCCGAGAGGTATGAAATCAACGCTGCTCAGGGTCGTGTGCATTTCAAACGTGCGCACGGCCTGCTTGTAAGTGGCAAAGACCAGCAGAACTCCGTAAGCTACCGAAAAGGCCTGGACAATGTAGTTAATCGCGATCTTCGTCTTGCCGGTCAGACGACCGGCCAGGAGTGTGACGCGGATGTAGGAGCCTTGGCGGTAGCCGTAGCTCAGGGACAGAAAAATCGCAGCGACCATGAGATAGTTGGTAGTAATCTCGTAGGCTCCGGTTATAGGCCGGTTGAAGAGATACCGTCCACCCGCGTCAGCCGTTGTCAGAAGCATGAGGACGAAGGTCGATAATGCAGAAACGTAAATCATCACATTTTCGCAGAGACCGAGTAATTTTCTCAATCGTTGCTCCTTCCCCGTTCGTCCGGATCGACGGATATGGCCTCAGCACCCCGCAAGGTCAACCCTGAACGTACGTGACTGACCTCAATCGAGTGCCCATCCTGTTCCGGACAGTCAGCTTCTCAAGTCCGATTACTTCAGAAGGTCGAGCGTTGCGCTGAGAATCTGCTTTGCGTCAGCGTGCCCTTTGCCCTCCATTTTCTTTACCCATTCTTTCCAGATAGGCTCACCTGCCACCTTTGTCCATCGGGCGGCCTCTGCCTGAGGAACAACATACCTGTTAATCTGGTAGTTTCCTTTTTTTGCGAGCTCAAGAACCCCTTCTTCGGCCGTGTCATAGAAGTTTTTTCCCCAGAACTTCGCAGCCTCCAGTCCGCCTACGCTCGTGATGGCATCCTGAATGTCTTTGGGAAGGCTCTCCCACTTCTGCTTGTTCATCGACATGGAAAAATAGACGGCAGACAGGGGAATGATGGTGTAGTACTTTGCGATTTCATAGAGCCTGAAACCGAGGATAGGCTCCCAGGCCGCTCCCATGCCGTCGATGACCCCTTTGTCCAGGGCCAGATAGGTATCCGGCATAGGAATGAGAGTCGGCACTGCGCCGAGGGCCTTCATCTGATCCGTAGGAGGTCCCCCTACCACCCTGATCTTCATACCCTTGATATCCTCCATCGTCTTGACCTGCTTCTTCGTGGTGATCAAGAAATAGGGAGAGCTGGACCATAGGGTGACTACATGAACATCTTTGTATTCGTTTCGGATAGAGGGAAACTTTTCGTACAGCTTCCAGAGTACCTCGCTGCCCTTTTCCGCGTTCTTTATTGGTAAAGACGGCAGTGTGATCACATCGGAGAGCGGGGTCATGTCCGGCCAGTACCCATGAAAGCACCAGCCCATATCAGCGACGCCTGTTCTTACCGCACTCCAAATGTCCGGCCCTTTGGCCAGGGTCTGGGCGTGGAAGATGTCTATCTTCACCCTGTTCTTGGTAGCCTCCTCCACTTTTTTCGCCCATGGCCGCAGTGCATGGGCAGGTCCCCAGGCCACCTCTGCATTCTGATCGGCGAGAGTCAGCTTGATAACCTGAGCCGGCGAAGGAGCGACAAAAACAAAGATAAGACACGCAGCAAACATTACTGTCAGAAACGTATTCTTTTTCATTTTCCCCTCCTCGGTTTTATTATTGCTTGCGGAGACCCAGCTTCACCGCGATCTCGACGGCCGCCTTGTACTCATCCTCTACCAACTTCTTGGACTCCGCCGGGCTCTTGTATTCACAGAGATTTCCCATCTGCTCCACCTTCGCCTTTGTATTTCTCACGGCCTTCTCCATGGCAGGGACAAGGACCTTTCTCGCCTCTTCGGGAATTCCGGCAGGGGCATAGAGGCAAAACCAGGCGCCCGGAAGATTCCCTTTATAGCCCAGCTCTCCTATCGTCGGGATGTTTGGGTAGCCGGGCATCTTATTCGTGATGAGAAGCATTCTCAGCCTGCCGGCCTCCATCTGACCCTTCAGTTTACCGAAGGCATCGCAGATCACCTCCACATGTCCTCCCAGGACCGCTGTTACGACCGATTCGCCTCCTTCAAAGGGGACGTGCGTGAACTGGGTGCCGGTGATGGCTTGCAGCATCTCAAGCACGAAGTGAGGATTCGAGCCTACGCCCATAGTGCTGACCCTCAGCTTGCCCGGATTCTTCTTCGCGTATGCGACAAGTTCAGGGAAGGTTTTCCACGGGGCGTCCGCCCTGACAGATATGGTCTGGGGAAAGAACATATGCATTCCCAGAGGCTCTGCATCCTTGAGCGGATCGTAGTGCACGGCGCTCTGGTTGAACGCAGGGGCGTAGACAAATGCCGAAGCGCTGGCATAGACAAGGGTATATCCGTCCTTTTTCGAGCGGATGGCAGCTTCCGTGCCGATGACCGTACCGGCTCCCGGTTTGTTGATAGGTATGATCTTCTGGCCTAGTATCTGCCCCATCTCCTCCGCCACCATTCTTGCGGGAATATCCATGGCAGAGCCGGCCACGTTAGGGACAATGAGCGTGATCGTGTGGTCAGGATAACCCGCCAGTACAGGCAAAGGCGCAGCGAAAATGCCCGCGGCCGCGATGCATCCGAGAAGCACGTAAACCAATGAGCATCCCTTCTTCATCATATGGACCTCCCTATCTCTCTCACAGAGGATTTCTGTTCCCGGTAATTAGCGGACAGTCACCTCAGCCTTGCCTCCCTGTGCTGCCCGGTTTTGCATCCGCTACGATCCTCGGACACGGCGGGGTACCCGCGCTACCGGGTCGCGCCCAGCTTGAGCAGCTTCTCTGCATTCCTACGGCCGATCTTCAGCCGGTCCTCTTCGCTGATCACACCCAGGTTGTCGAGCCATTCAGCGGCTTCCGTCATCCGCTCGAACGGGTAATCCGCCGCGAACAGAATTCGGTCGACTCCGACTTCGGCGATAGTGTCGGTCAGGGTGTGGGAACAGAAGTTCCCGGCGGTGGTGATATAAAAATTATCACGCAGGTACTCGGACATTTTTCTTTTTGCGGGAAGTCCTCGTGGCGCCAAGCGGAACCAATGGTCGATGCGCCAGACGGCGGTCGGCAGAGTTTCCCCGAGATGACCCAGCATAAGCGTGAGCTTTGGATATTCGTCAAGGATGCCGCTCGCCATCAGTCGGAGGGCATGGGTTGCCGTCTCCACGCCGAACGCCCATGAGGGACCGAGGAGCCATGGGTGACCGTCATAGCTTAGTTGCTGGCTGGGCAATGGTTCTCTCGGGTGGAGATAAAACGGAACATCCAGGCTCTCCACTACCCGCCAGAAGGGCCTGTATTCGGGTAAGTCATAATAGACGGCCGAATCTTCCCGATCTTTCTGAGAGAAGCCGTTAACCTTGGCGCCCTTGAACCCGAGCTGCCGGACGCAGCGCGTCAATTCTTCCGCCGCCGCCTCCGGGTCCTGCATGGGCAAGGCGGCGAACGCCAGGAAACGGGAAGGATTCTTGGCTACCTCTTCGGCTAGAAAATCATTGCCTCGCCGGGCGGTCTCAATCGCCTGCGATACCACCGGAATCGCCTGGACCAGAGGCGCATTCAAGGAAAGGACCGAGATTTCGATCCCAGCTGCATCCATCTCTGCAAGCAATTGGCCGTGGATGTCCAGGATACGGGGGCCCATTACGTCCCATTTATCCTTGTGAAGCTTCTGCGAGTACACGGCCGTCTCAGGCGAGGCCACGTGTTCTTCGAGCGCGATCTTTCCCTGAACTCTCATTCCCTGAATCTCCTTCCCCTGTCCCTGCCCTTTCTTCACTCACAGTGCGTCTTATCGCCCTCCTGGTTTCGTTCCGACGATATTATCGCTCGGGCAACCTCAATATGCTCTTGAAGGGTCCCGGTAAGGATTTCCCAGAGGACCGGTCCTTGCTCTTGAAAAAAGAATAGGTTGTAACCGTGTTTATGCCTACGTTTGCGGTGATGTCGTCTAGAGTGGTAGCGGGAAAACTCTTCTGCCGGAACAGTCTTGCTGTGACAAGCATGATTCCCTGTTTTCTCTTCTTCAGATCTCGCAGGGGCTACGCCCTGTTTTTCAGCTTACCGGTCAGCGTATGAAACAACTAATCTTTTAGTTAGCACTGCGCCGAGCATAGTGTCAAGATAATTATGCAGCTAATGAGTGTGAAGCAACCATAAAGCGGCTTAAGGGCAAGGAAGATAGGCCGGAGGTCTTTGATGAAAGAGGCAGCCCGACGCCAAAGTCCTCCTCTACTCCCCCTCGATCGTCTTGCAGCAGCGGAAACCGAGATGGTAGTTCTCGTGGCTGTGCGTATCCATCACCCGACTCCCGTGCCAGAATGGTGCTCTCCAGCGGCACCAGTCCGGATGGGCATAGTACGTGTCGAAAATAAACCAGCTGCCCTTCATTTCCGTATAGCCCAGCTCGGTGCTGCCGCGGCTCGCCATCTGGCTTTCGTTGAGTGGAAGGTTCATGTGCTCTGCTGCGTTTCCATGGAGATCATAGACGCCCAGCGGGCTGTGGCAATCGGGAAAACTCCCCGAAGGAAACGTATTCGATCCGCATCCGGTCCAGCTCCCTCCGGTGCAGCCGGCGGTCTTGGTGCTTGAAGCGGCACATATCCCTTTCTCATAGTGGTCGCCGTAAGCCCAAGCTTTATGGGCCTCATACGCCTTGTTGTGGGCTGCCCGCATACGTGCGACCGCTGCGTTGGGGCTAACACCTTTCGCGAGATCGAACCGGTAATCAGGCGGCAGGAGGGCACCGGCACAGGCCCCTTCCCATTCATGCGCGTCACAGATGCGCTTGCCCATGGCTTTGCATATGAGTGCAGCCTCACGGGCGCGCACCCAGACAACGGGGTATGTGCAAGGGATATCAGGGAACTCGAACTGATCAATACAAGCTTTGGCGTCCTCTGCCTTTTCAACGGCCGGGTTATAAAGTGGCGCCATGTACTTTGCCTTGCAAATCTTCTCAAATTTTTCGCTCTCATACTTGACGCCCATCTTGTCGAGCTTTTCCTGGCACCCTTGAGGGCTCATCGGGTGTCTCGTTATTGCCGGGTTTCCCTGACCGATGTAGCCGGAGGCGTGGAAGATCGCACGGATTGATTCCATTTGCGCGTCGGACAAGCCGTGCACGCGCTTGAGCTGTTGGAATAGAGCTTCATTCTGTTCCGCGAGAGATTGAGCAGCGCTTGAGGAGTGTAGAAGAAGGAGCAGGCATACAATGGCCGTGAAGTTCACTGAAAGAACTCTGATCGTTCTCATCGTGCCCCCTTTCGGGTGAGATAGAAAAAATCCCTGTCATCCGGATACCCGAGGAAACGTGGAATATACTGGCCTTTCACCGTCATATCTATTTCGCTCATTTTCTGGATCAGGTGCTGAACATACAGGTTCGAACCCTGTTTTTTGTAGACGGCAAGATAGGTGTGTACTAATGCGTTCATGTCCAGGGGCATTGCGTAGCGGCACTGGTAGGCCTGGAAAACACGCGCCATAGCTGACGGGGTTGCGCTCCAAAAAAAGGCATAAATGAGAAACCGCTGCCCGTTGCACTCTTGCAGAGCAGCACCGGCGCGCATGGTCCGCAGCTTTTCGTCAGATGAGCCGGACCAGTTGCCTTCACCCCACCGGTTGACGGATGGGCCCGGGACGGACATCTTGCTGGCTTTGTCAAACTCTGAAATGATGGGAACGCCATTCTGCATGGCATATCTGACTCTTTGAAGGAGATTATTCTCTTCGCCTGCCCAGGTCTTCATATCAGCCCAGCCATCATTAAGCACATATAACGTGGAGAGCTCAGGTTGAAGCGTGCTGAACAGGACGCCTTCCTCTAAGAACCCATAATGGGTGCCGTGGTTCTTGACAGCGAGCGGTCCGTACTTGAACGCCCCATGATAGCGCTTAAATCCCCCCGTAAAGGCAGCCACTGTTTGGGCTGCGTCCATCGGGTTTATGATGCCTGTCCTGACTAAGGGTGCGACGGTATCGATTCCATCCGGTCCGGGAAGGGACTTGTCCTTCATCTGGCTGGGGATATGGCCGGACCATCCGACTCCGGGATGCACGGTTCCGACGGAATAGTGCAGGTTGAGCTGATTAAGATCGAAAGCAATCAGATAGACGAGCTGGCCTAATTCAACGCTGTCCAGACTGTTCACCCTCTTCGGAAAACTGCGCAAAATTTCCGGCGCAACGTCGTCAGGCACAATCACGCTCACATAAATGCCTGAATTGTCCTTGGCGGCATACCAGGTCCCGGGGCACATGTTATTGGCGCTCGAGTCTTCGATGTCGATACCGAGATCGACCGCTTTCACGACACGGCTGGCCTGGTTCGGGTTTACCAAGGCTGGCGCCGGCCCCTCATCCGTCTTTTTCCGCGGCCGGCTCTCCAGGGGTTTTGACTCCACTTTCTCTTCCGCTTTCTTCTGGTAGAGGCGCGCAAAGAACGTATCGCGCACAAAGGAAACGACTTCTTCTCCACCTGGCAATTTTTCTCGCAGCAGATCGGTGACCTTTTCAATAGGTGATTGATGCCCTTTTGTAGGATTGAGCAGATAGATTCCTCCTCCACAGAGAGGCGCGTAAGGCACGGCTGATTTTCCGGCATCCCTTAGACCCTCGCGCGCATTGGCGCCCCAGAGGTCGCACTGGGATTTCTCTTTGCCGCGGGCGATGGCGAGGCCGTTCGGGTTAGTCTCTTCAAGCAACAGCGTTTGCGTCCGAGGTCTCGCATTTTGTAAATGATAGGTTTCTTCAGGCGCACCGCCGCCCCAGCCGATCCGCAGGAGGTACCATGAGTTGATCGTGGGGTTCAGATTGATCAACGTGGCAAGCCCCTCCTTGCCGCCGGCGTCTTTAATCCGAACGGAGGTCGTCTTGCGAAAAGGCTGCAGGTCTATGATGGTTTTTGAACGGTCGGCTGCCCCGGACGGAGAGGCCAAGAGTGCCCACGCGAGAAAAATCAGGAATACCCAATTCACGCGTCGCGACCAGTACCATCGAATATTTAAATTACGACTCATAAATCCTTAACGTGCAACGTGTAACTTGTAACAGTCCTGTTGATGCCATCCCTCACCTTGCCACTGCTAATACGGCGGCCGCCAGGCATATGACGATACGACTGACTCGATCCCTCAACGTAAATACCAGAGGATCATCGTGCATTGCGCCGCGGTGTGCATTCAGCCAGACGTAACTGATCCAGTAGAGCAGCAGGGGACATAACAGCCAGATCAGGTAATGTCGGGTGTAATGGATTTCTGCCGTGCCGCTGGAGATATACATCGCCAGGACAAGCACTGCCACATAGCCGCTGCCGGTCCCCATAGACGCGAGCAGTTCCTTGTCCACTATCCGGTACCCTCTGACCTGAGAAACCTCAGTTTCGGTACCCATGATTACCAGTTCGGCATAACGTTTGACCAGAGCGAGACTCAGAAACAGGAAGGTCGAAAAGGCTAGAAGCCAGGAAGATGGCCATACTGAGACGGCTGCGGAGCCAGCCATGATGCGCATGGTGTAGAGTCCGGCAAGCACAATGACATCCAAAAGCACGATCCGTTTCAGAGTGAAGGAATAGCCAAGGTTTAAAAGAAAATAGATCACCAACATTCCGAGGAAAGGCCAGGGCAGCCGAAGGCTGATGAGAAGGCTAAGCACGAGCAGCAGAGGAATCGATCCCAGTCCCCAAAAAAGCGAAAGCTCACCCGCGGCAAAAGGCCGCTCACGCTTTCGCGGATGACGACGATCGGCGGGAAGATCAGCCAGGTCATTGATGAGATAAACGCTGGAAGCACAGAGCCCGAAAGCAAGAAAGGCAAGACAAGCGCTCGCAAGCAAGTCAAGTTCAGAGAGCCGGTAGGCCAGCGTGAGTGGAACAAAGACGAGAAGATTCTTTAACCAATGATGCAGTCGAAGAGCGTGTACGTAAGGCATCACTCCTTTTCCATGCCGCTCGAAAACACGTTCTATCTCTGCGACACGGGCTGCTCTGCGAGACAGACTCTCTGTGGAATTGACAAGAATTGCCCTGCGCGCTGAAGACCAGACTGGCAGATCCCGGACGGCATTTCCCGCATAATCGAATCCCTCTTCCCCAAATTCTTCCACCAGCCGCCGTCTCTTGTACTGGCTGGAAAGGTTGAAAATTCCATCACTGGCCAGCACCATATCAAATAGCCGGAGATGGTCGGCTACCTGACGCGCTATCCGTTCATCAGCCCCTGCCGCTAAGATCAGCCGCCGCCCCTGGCTGCGCTGATCTCGCAAATACTCGACGAGTTCGCGGTTGTATGGCAAAAGACTCGTATCAAGGGTAACCCGCCGGCTGACCTGTCGTTTCAAATAAGCCCTTCCCTTGATTAACCAGAAAGGCAGAAGAAAAAAATAGAGAGAGTTTTGTTTGATCAGAGCGAAAAGGGATTCTACCAGTAGGTCCGTCTTGACAAGGGTTCCGTCCAGGTCAACCACCAGCGGAAGCGTCACGGGACCTTCCGACAATCCACTTTTTTCACGAGTATTGACCATAACCATTAATCAACGGGGTACCCTGCAAAGTATTTACCCCATTCGGTATTGGCTTCTATAGCCTGCATGCGACATTTTCCGACGAAAGGCCACCAGATCCAGTCATGATACATGTAGGAACCCGCAATGAAAAGGTGCACCAGCGGCGTGCGGAAGAAGAGCTTCTGAAATCTTTTCAGCGGGCCAAACCAGATGAGATCACCGGCACGGCTTGCCAAATTGTCACCAACCGAGAAGTGAAAATTCATCTCCGAGATGTCCTCTCCCACCACCTCTATCTCTTCAACCCTGCCGACGCCGAGCCCGTCTTCGTGGGCAAGCCGTATGAAGTCTATTTTCATGGGGTCGAAACCCATGATCTTGGCCGCAACCGCATCTATAGCGACTGAATCAGCGCCTGCAAGCATTAACCCTTTCTCTATCGGCATCATGGTGCGAGGCCCGGGCCCGTTACCGCAGAAGGTCGCATCCATGACCGTGAAGATCCCTGAGTGGATCTCTTTCTGGATGGCCAGAAGATCTACCAGCGTTTCATGGATAGCGCTGTGCGTGTAATGACGGCGGGTGGTGAGGAGCCCGCCAAAGGCATTCTTCATCGAGCCCGTTATCGTGGTATAAATGTGACATTTTGTAGTGGGCAGATGCACGATGTTTGTATTACGAAAGTAAGATGGCACCTGTATCCCTTTCGGATAAATCCGATCCAGCACTCTCATCTTTGAACTGGGGTGAATTACTTCCCAGGTTATATGTTCCGGCAGAAAATTATATTTTTCCGGGATACTGTACCGGCGATAGACAGGCGTCAGCTTATTTAAACGTCCGCCTTTAAAGGGATCGGTAACCACGGTGCTATTGTGCACAGCCACGAGGTCAGAGAACCCGGCTGCTTTCAGTCCCTGAATAGTGCCTTCCAGTTGCCAGGGGGTCGTGTTCGCGGATAAAAGTGGAAAATGCCAGGATAGGTTGTCTTTCAAAATCGTCGTGGTTTGTTCCTTCAACGCCTCCTTGAGGCCAGCCATCTCCATGAGTCTGGAGATATCTTCAAAAACCTTTTCCGGTGTCGTTTTGAGAATCGCAACAACAGGCTTCTTCAATCCCTCTTCCCCTTTGCCATAGATAATTTAATCTATGTCTTTTCTGCCCTAAATCAAGGTGCAGCGGCCCTCTTTTTGAGTACCTTCGCACCAATTCATCCCCGCCCCATAATGAACTGATTGTTCCGAATCCGCAAAAGGCCTATAATATCGTCACGCAGTCCCGATGATTAGGGAGGTAAGCTATGAATATGAAGCACGTTGACGGTGAAAAAAAGAACGACCTCGTACTTTATGCGCTGAGTACGTGTGGCTGGTGCAAGAAGACAAAGGCTTTCCTAAACGATCTGCGCGTCGGCTATGATTATGTGAACGTCGACGAGCTAGCCGGTGAAGAGCGCGAGCAGGCCATCGCAGGGCTGCAACGCTGGAACCCAAAATGTTCGTTCCCCTCCCTCGTGGTCAATAGCGACAGGTGCGTGGTGGGTTATGATGAGAAAAAGATACGGGAGGCGCTCGGGCTATGAGCGACAGAAATGATGTAAGCGAAGAGGAAGTGAACGCCCTCTACGAACAGCTGTTGAGAGAAGGAAAGAAGTCAGGCTACCATCTCAACCTGGATGTTGGCTTCGCCAAAGAACTGGTAAAAGGCCTGCTCATAAACCAGAGAAGGTATGGGTATGTCGCGTGCCCTTGCCGGCTGGCTTCCGGCAACAAGGCAGAAGACCTTGACATCACATGCCCTTGCGACTACAGAGATCCTGATCTCGTCCAGTATGGAGCGTGCTATTGCGCCCTATATGTATCGCAGGCGGTTCTGGCAGGCAAGAAAACGCTCGCCTCGATCCCGGAACGAAGGCCTTCTTCTGACGAGAGGGCGCGCTCGAAGAGCACTGATTCGCCGCAAGGTACGGGCTCCCTCGCATACGCGGTCTGGAGATGCAAGGTCTGCGGGTATCTCTGCGCAAGAGAAGAACCCCCGGAAACATGTCCGATATGCAGCGCGAAACAGGAACGATTTGAAAGATTCATGTGAACCGAACCATACTAGAAGTATCGGTTGCTCACCGACTCAAAAAGCGTTACTATAGGTGAAGGAAAAGAGACCGCGCCATGGCAGCAGGGACGACCGGCAGAAAACCGAAGACAGCCAACGATTTAGCCAGCCGTTTCCGGGACATCCTGGAGGCCACCCGCCTGCTGGACTCCAGCACGGTCCCCGAGAAGGTTGTCGAAACGGTGCTCGCGCATCTGTGCGAGCGGCTCGGCAAGAGGGCCCGGTGTGCCTTTCTGGAGGGGGAGGACTTGACGCTCCGATATTGGGCCGGCGATCACACCGTTCCCTTGGCTGGCCTTAAGATAAACAAGGAGAGCATCGTCTGGGAGGCTGTTAAAAAAGGTGTCGCTATCAACCTTACAGACCCGCACCAGACAAACGGCTATACCCACACGCTCCACGAACCAGCCAAGATTAAGGCCATCGTCCCTCTGGACTATACCGACCCCGTGACTAAGGAAAATAAGAAACTTGGGGTTCTCATTGTCGATTCGGGCAGGAACGGCGTGCCTATTTCGGCGGAGGACTTCGAATACCTGCAGGTGATCGGGGAGCTCATAAGCGCTATCATCGGCAGGGCTGAGCTGGTTGAGCAGCTCATGACATCCTGCCGCAGACAAGAAGCGATTTTGATGGAGACCGCCCATAACTTCCGAAACCGCATAGCGGTCATCGGAGGCTTCTCCCGTCGCATCGCAAACCTGGCGAAGGGTACGGAACTCGCTGATAAGGCAAAACACCTGCAGGAGGAAGTGACGGCCCTCGAAGCCCACCTCGCCCAGTTCGAGAAATACATGAGCCTCAAAATCTGAGGGAAGGCGATTTATACCAATTCGGATTCGAAGATAGAGTGAGGCGGCAGCGAGGAGCTGACGCAGGCGTACTCAGAAGTACGTCGAGGAGAGCGACGCAGCACACCCGCCGGTGGCGGGTACCCGGAAACCATATCGATGAAGGTGAATTGGTATGAAGCAGGAAGGAAGTCTTTCCGTCAGGGACGTCGTCGCCATCGTCGTCGGCATTGTGGTCGGGGTGGGGATCTTTAAGACGCCTTCCGTCGTGGCCGCAAACGCCGGCGGGCCTGGCCTGCTCATCCTGATCTGGATCATCGGTGGCGTCATCTCTCTGAATGGAGCACTCTGCTACGCTGAACTGGCTACAGCCTACCCCCATCCCGGCGGCGACTACCATTACATAACCCGGGCCTTCGGCAAGAAGGTAGCCTTCCTGTTCGCCTGGGCAAGGATGACGGTCATACAGACCGGCTCGATAGCGATGGTCGCCTTTATCTTCGGCGACTATCTCACAGGCCTGCTGCCGATTACCAGCTCAGCTTCTCCCTTCTTCGCGGCCATCGCCGTCTTATCTCTCACGATGATCAACCTGATCGGCATGCGTGAGGGAAAGACGACGCAAACCGTGCTAACCGCTGCCAAGGTGCTTGGCCTGCTTGCCGTCATTATACCAGGGATCCTCTACACACAACCCATTGGAACTGCTCCTTCCGGCTCTCCGTCCGGCAATCTGCTCGGTCTCGCAATGATTTTCGTACTACTCACATACGGAGGATGGAATGAGGCAGCGTACGTCTCGGCGGACCTCAAGCACGTCCGGCGAGGCATGGTTCCGGCCCTCCTATGGAGTCTTGCCATAATCACAGCGGTCTATGTCCTCGCCAACTTGGCCTTTCTCAGGGTCCTCGGCCTGGCCGGGATGAGCACATCCGAGCATGTGGCAGCGGACCTTGCCGGGCGCCTGTTCGGACAAAGCGGGGCAAGGCTCCTGAGCCTTCTCATCTGCGTCTCGGCCCTCGGCTCAATCAACGGCTCCATCGTTACGGGCGCCCGTACGAATCTCGCTCTGGGGATGGACCAGCCCATGTTTCGTGCCCTTGCCCGCTGGCGCGAGACCACTGCCACGGCGCCCATTGCGCTCCTCGTCCAGTGCGCTATCTCGCTCTTGCTCATCCTGCTCGGCGCATGCACAAGACAGGGGTTCGTGGCTATGGTGGAGTATACTGCCCCTGTCTTCTGGGGATTTTTCTTTTTAGGAGCGCTCTCACTCATGGTGCTCCGGGTGAAGGAGCCTGGTGTCGAGCGGCCCTTCCCCGTGCCGCTCTATCCCTTCACGCCGATCCTGTTCTGCGCTACCTGTCTCTACATGCTCCGGGCAAGTGTCGCTTACACCGGGAGGGGTGCGCTCGTCGGGTTGGCAGTGCTCTTCTGCGGATTAATTCTTGTCCTGTTTGATTACCTTAAACCTGCGTGGAGAGGTAGATCCACATGAGAATGATGAAAAGAGTTGGTTTCCTGGCGCTCGCGCTTTGTCTCGCGGCGGCGAGTAGCTGCACGACTGTTACCCAGAACCGGATCAGCGCACCGGTTCCCTACGTAACCACTCCTCCCCATGTAGTGACAGCGATGTTGAAGCTCGCCAACGTTACCGATGATGATACCGTTTATGACCTCGGAAGCGGTGACGGCCGCATCGTTATAGCGGCTGCCCGTGATTTTGGAGCCCGGGCTGTCGGAGTGGAGATTGACCCGAACCTCATCCGGGAGAGCGAGCGGAACGCACAAGATGCTCACGTAAGCACACGTGTCCGATTCATGCAGAAGGACCTTTTTCAGGTGAATCTGAAAGAAGCGACGGTCGTTACGCTCTTCTTGCTGCCTGGGGTCGACGAGATGCTGGCTCCGAAGTTCATGAAGGAGCTGCGGCCCGGGACCCGGATCGTTTCGTACTTGCATGACATGGGAGAATGGCAGCCGGATAAAACCATCCATGTGGATGGCTCACCGGTCCATTGTTGGGTCGTGCCTGCAGACGTGGGCGGTGTGTGGGCTCTCGAAGTTTCAACGGCAGAAGGCTTGAGCCCACAGACTCTGTCTCTCAGACAGGCCTTTCAGAGGCTCTCCGGCTCAGTGAGGCTGCGTGGCAGAAAGCTCGATCTTCGCGATCCGCGGATCGATGCAGAGAAGCTTTCATTTGCCACTTCAGGAACCGCGGGTGGAAAGCCCGTACTTATGCACTTCTCAGGGCGCGTGCAGGACGGACAAGCCTCCGGGATTGTCGTGGTAGAGGGCGGACCATTTTCGGGCTCGCATCACTGGAACGCTCGACGCTC
>CAWIHO010000002.1:0-10287 GCA_963835605.1 uncultured delta proteobacterium
AGGGCACCATGCCGTTGAGGTGAACGTAGCCGATGCCGTTTTCGCAAGAACCCGCTCCACCAGTTCTGTCATGCGGAGCCACTGGCTGAAGATAACGACCTTCTCCCCGCCCTCGATGATCAGTTCCCTGAGAAGAATGGCCAGCTCCTCGATTTTCGGGCCGTGCACCGTTTTCTTGTCCACGAGATAGGTGTTGTCAGCGGCCATCCGCATCATGCTGAGAGCGATCTGCATGCGCCGCTGGTCGGCCTCTGACAGGAACTTGTAACGACGCCACTTGGCTACGAGCCTCACGACAATGTCGTAGTTCTCGTCATGAATCTCCCGCTGTTCCCTCGTCATGGGCACAAAGAAGTGCTTCTCCACCCGGTCCGGGAAGCTGCTTCAACACGTCTTCCTTTTTGCGACGGATCATGATCCCTTCAAGGGACCGGCGCACGGACCCCAGGCGCTGATACCCGATGACCTTTCCCCCCTCGTCAACGATTTGATGGGTGTGCAGGAAGCGGTAGAGCGGGCCGAAGTGGTCCCGGTCCACAAACTCCATAATCGAATGGAGCTCTTCGATCCGGTTCTCAATGGGTGTTCCGGTCAATACCATGGCAAAGGAGGATTCGAGCTGCTTGATGTACTTTGCAGTCCTCGTCTTCCAGTTCTTGATCCGCTGTGCCTCGTCGAGTATGATCAGGTCCGGCGCCCACTGCCGGATCACCTCCATATCACGCCAGACGAGCTCGTAGTTGACGAGCTTGTAAAAGGCGCTGTCCTGGTAGAGCATGCGCCGCTGATGGTTCAGCCCCTCAACCACGGTGGCCTTCCGATCGGTGAATTTTTCGATTTCTCCCTTCCACTGGTACTTGAGGGATGTGGGAGAGATGATGAGTGCTTTGCTTATACCGAAGAGCTTGGCCATGAGCTCAGCTGCCGCCAGAGCCTGAACGGTCTTCCCAAGCCCCATGTCGTCACCGATGAGACAGCGTCCGGCCCCGACCGGCGAACAACGCGCCCTCCCGCTGATAGGGATAGAGATCCGTCTTCAGGATGCTTTTCATGGTCGGGCTCTCGATACCTTGCCCCAGGTGCTCTTTGATGATCTGTTGCCGGTGCTCTCTGTCCTGATGTTCGGCAATAAAGGCCATCACATCATCGTAGCAGCGCACTTCATGCCCGTTATTCCTGGTGATCCGGGAGAGGAATTGCGGGAAATCGAGTAGATGATTTTTCCTCAAGACTCCATGCTCATCAAAAAACTCCCGGGCCAGGGAAATAAGCTCCGGCGGCGACCCGACGCCCGCCCGAAACCGGACCTCCTTTTGTACCCCGTACGTCAGAAATACCTCGGAAAAAGGGGGAACATACCCTTTGGCGAACATGCGCGTCGCACCCCTAACGGTCATAAGCTTTCTGAGGGTAAAAGCGATATGCTTGCAGGTGCCCAGGCCATTGATCCGAAAATCAGGGCATGAGCAATAATTATCTCCTGGCTTATTCCCCCGGATGGCGATCCTGTAATTCTTTTGGGAGTGCGGGTTGGTAAGGATGAACTCCGAGAAGATCGGATGATTACCCCGATTCTCCAGATGGAAATCCTGCTGCTCTCCGTACTGCTTCCTGAGGAGCTGCTGCCACTGCTCAAGCCCAAGGCCTTCGGGCCTGTGCGTCCGGGAGACATTCATCCGAACCGGTTTATCGGAAGCTGACCTGCCGTGTGACGGTTTGACAGGACCCTCTTTTCGGGAATCTGTTGACGAACCCATGTCATCTCCTTCCGGTGGCGCACTTTACTGCAATCAGCACAACGGGCCATCGCAGCCCGAATACTGCTCGGTTATTTTTCCCAAGGTCTTTACTTTATCGGAGCGGTCGCTTCAAGTCAAGCATGACCTGGCTCGAGGTCACAAGCTCTGGAAGGTGGGATTCTATAAAAACCGGGGGCCATGGGCTAAACTCTATGCGCGAGCCTCGAAGGACGCCTGAATGCTATCAGGTCTGCGTTGGCTCCCTCCGGCGCAGAACAATTCTACGCGGAGTCTGACGGAGGCTATTTCGCTGACACGATAGCCAAAAAATTGAAACGCCTATACGACTAGGTCAAGAAAGGTTGACAGCATCTTAGAGTCGCGCGTCCATAAACGTTAAGAATGCGGTGGGATTGACGATGGGAATATCATGGAAGACTTTCATATCGGTTAAGTGGTGATCTCCAGAAACAATGAAGTCTGCCCCTGCCTCCAGGGTGCAGGCCAAGATTTTGTTGTCCTCCGGATCGTCGCTCACTGCGTCCACTTCCTTAGCTTTGTCCTTACAGGATGCTCCGCTATCGGTTGCGGCGTCGCACGGTCCTCCTGCCACCCGCATGGCTGTCGGTACTCTCTGAACAACGACTCCTGGTTGCGGGTACCCGGCTCAAGCCGTTGGTACCTCATAGGCACTAGCTGCTCCCCCGGCCGGCGACGTCTTGCCTTCGCCTTAAGCATCAAAATTCGCCTCGGCCCAAAAGACATCGTTCCAGACCCCCCCTCTTTGGTTGCTCGCTGTGGCCGCTGACAAGGCGAGAACCCGTGTGGAGCCGCTTCGGAACTGTCTCTTTGACTCAACTTTGTCACGTTAGTCATCTATGTTTCCGTCCCGCGGTTTGTCTCTTTCACAACTATTGCATAAGCTTAGATTCGGGAAAGTGAGCATTACCCTCTAAACGCGCGAAAAGTAGTGAGACCCGATGACGTCTACGAACCGTCACGTGTGGACCCGCATGCGTGGTGGTGTGGGGAGGGACGGTTAGACGCTGTCTCTTAGCCGATTGTGTGACCTTTCAAGTGTCTAGAAAATACCATGAGCTTATTTCTGGGAAAATAGACCCCAAATGGCCCGTATTAAAGACCCTCATGTTTTGCGAATCTTTGGCACTGTTCTTGTTTGCTACGTTGTATGCTGGTTGGTTTGCATAAATCAGCAATTTCTCGGCACAACCAATTATTTCGGGATTGCCAGCAGGATATTTATAAGGCTTTTGCTGTGATTTCCACTTTTCCCAGCCTGCGAATTTTGAGATTGAGCCAAGTCTCACAGTAACAACATCATATTCGTCCCTAATCCAATCGTCATGTTGTCCTAATCTTGTTTTGATGCCCGCACTTGTTTGACCGATGTACAGCAGCGAATTGAAGCCATATAGATTATGATACCCCAGAAGCTGGTAAAGCACATAGCCTGCGTGGCGTTTCTTCTCTTCCTTCGCTTCTTCGATAGTAAATGGGCCATCCCAATGTATGATCCAGATCAGTTCAGAATTCTCAGACATATTTCTGCCTCACTCCTTTTCTCATAACAAAGTCATCACCGAGTAGAAAAGCTATTAATGATTCACCCAAGCCCAGCGTCTTCACTCTTCTATCATTACCAACCGATGTCAGTAACTTCTTCTAATCTATTACGTCGCCATTCGAATAGGGTAAAATAATCTCCCCATAGGTGCATCTTCGTTTCTACCGCCATCGTCATTGCCGATGATGACCAAAAGTTCTCCATCGGTTCCTTTCATAAGACTCCCTTTCCGAATAATATTTTTTGTCTGGCCTTTCAGTTTTTTGACGCGCGCTTTGCTGTTCTGGTAACAAATCAAGACTCTCAAGGGTGTCCTGATACACATTAATTTCCATAGGCAAGCGGAAATCTTCTGATGAGTGGGCCAGTTCTCCAATTCTACGGCAGCCTCTGGTAACACAAACGGATCACGTCGCCCTCGTCGGGCTTGGTCTTTTCGAGTACCATACTGCTTATTATTGAAAAACATCGCGTCTATATTCAAATGTTCCCGACCAACTCTGCAATTTGATCTCTTCGCAATGTCGTTCATCACATCGTACATGAAGTTCGTCCACGTTGTATCAGTGATGGGCTTCTTGGGGTAGTCTGTTTTATCGAGTGACTCGCAAAAATGATTTAACCAATCCTTTCCTCTCATTTTCTCATTCCCCCTTTGATAGACTGATCGGAGCTACCGTTGCAGATCAAAGGCGGTACGATAGCACTGGGTGGCTACCGTTGCCTGTAATTAGCGAACCGTTCTGCTGAGAACAATTTGATCCTCTCCCTTTTCATAGTAATCCCGAATCACAGCTTCAAACCTGAAGCCATTATGTATGTATATCTCCAACGCGCGGCGATAAAACTCATTGGAGCTTGTATTGAGATAGAGCTTCTTAACGCCTTTAGTCTTTAGTTCTTTGACAACATAGTCCAGCAGTTTCTTCCCCCGTCCTTTTTTTTCATGGTCTTTACGGACATAAAACCAGCCCATCCAATAGTTCTTTGATTCATAGCGATCAAGCGAGTAGCCTATCGTTCCTACCACCTTACCGTTCAAGGTGCCGACAAAAACAGCATCCTTCTTCATTTTCTTCATTTTCCCTGCGAAATAATCGTCGTAATACAGCTTCGCAAGGGGCTTGTCCCACTTCCGACGATGGCTTCCGATCACTGCTAAAATTTCATCCTTATCTTCAATCTGTGCAGTCCTTATACGGTACCTCTGCATTTGATTTCCTCCTTTGTGGCTAACAACCCTCTGCTCTCATATCTAAGAGAATATTTCTATCAAGAATATCCGGAAGCAAAAAATGCAGAATCATTCAGCAACTCTGCCACGTGGCAGCGCGAGGACATTTATCTATCCGTTTAAGAATCTTTACCCTTGAGAACCTCTTTCCTTCAAGGTGAAACGCCAACTGCGTCGCGCCTTTTAAGTAATGTTGCGTTCTACAATACTAATCGTCACGTGGGGTACCTAAAGACCTGACTCTGCCCTTTTGCACTGTGGTTGTTTTGACCCATGTCTTCAGGCCCTTTCTTCGCTCACGCAACACGCCGCTCGGACGGTTCGCCTTATCTTCATCAATTTCCCATTGTCTTTCAAGGTTAGACCTGCTGAAGCGAGCTGATGGCGTATCAGGCTTTGATGAAGCTCCCGGGAAATTATACTTAGGGTGTCGGTTATACCTCTTATGAAACTCCTCTAACGCAAGATATGCTGCCCTTGCGCCTTCGTATATCGTCCCTATATCCTCGCGACTCAGTGCTGTGACGTCACATTTAATGTGACATATGGAGACGTAGAGCCTTTTCGCCAGCTCTTCGCCATCCTTATAGTCACGGCGCATGCGCCTAGCCGCTTTGTCACCGACACCGGATTTGCCTCTTATGCTATTATTAAACTGTTCAAGTCTTCCTTTAATGCCAGCTTTTTTGAAGGTCACTCCTAAAAGGACTATTTTTTCGCTTAGTCCAAACTCTCGACCAGCCAAGCTATTCTCTGAAATCGCAAAGGCATAAATACCCGGATATTGGGTATTTGGAAGATTTTTTCGGTCATCGAACCTTACCCATGGTGTAAATTTCATGCCTTTCTCCAATTCAAACATATTACGCCTGTTAACGCTGAGAGGCAACAACAAACGTACACAACAGACGTACTATGAGATTAGGCTCTTACTCAGACGCACCTGGCAATCGCCCTGCAATAGGCGCCTAGGCCACATCGGCTTTTTTGGGACTTCTCGTAAGATCAGGGGCCACCGTCGCGAATACCATGTGTACTCTTTAATCTTTTGCAGATTGTTCGGGTTGCGACTTTCACGAAGGAGGCAAGGCAGGGAGGCATTCGCTCAAGGGATGGACAAGGACGTAGTCCCGTCCATTCCGTTACCTCAGAGAAATCCTGAAGCGTCCATCTCCGTGTACGAAGGGCAGCCCCTCCCCTTTGTGAACGCCACGAAAGGATGCTCTGTTTCGAAACACGCAGCGTGCGCGCCACCTCAGCCAAAGGAGTTCCACACGAGCGCACTGCTACGTAACTGATTATAGCACTGGCTCTACGATCTGACCTCGTTTGCTCCCTCCTCTAACCTCACACACGGATAGCGGCAGTGCGTCGCAACGCGGGTAACGCGTCGAGTGATGCTTCCCGGAGGTGGTTTCGTCTCCATTCGCCCGACTCTGATTAGCAGTAGGCGGGCCGTTATGTTAGCATGTTCAAAAGACTGTTTCATGCCTGGTGAGGGAACGACCGGGTACCCGCGTGCGGGTGTCCCTTCGATAGAAAGATGGCTAATACCGATTTGCATTCAAGTTGGAGACCGAGGCGGCAGCAAGGAGCCGACGTAGGCGTACAGAGAGGTACGTCGAGGAGAGCGACGTAGAGACAACGAAGGTATACACTTGAAGGCAAATCGGAATAAGAAGAAAAAAGGCGGCCTTTTCAGGTTCATCAAGGTCCTGCTGGTGCTCGTCCTCCTGTCGGTCGCCGGGTTCGTCGCGTACTATGCGGTCTATCCTGACGTGTCCAAGCTCAAGCGGGTAAACCCTAAGAAGACGTCTTTCATAGAGTACCGTGAGCGGGAATGGAAACGAAAAGGCAAGAAGGTGGTCATTCAGAAGAAGTGGATTCCGCTCGGACGCATCTCTCCCTATCTCGTTAAAGCGGTTCTCATCGCGGAGGATGATAAGTTCTGGCACCATGAAGGCTTTGATTTCGATGCCATGCAGAAGGCGATTGAAAAGGACCTGAAGGCAGGTACATTCAAGTTTGGTGGCAGCACCGTAAGCCAGCAGCTCGCAAAGAACCTCTATCTTTCACCATCCAAGAACCCTCTGCGCAAAATCGAGGAAGCCATCATTACGTGGAGGATCGAGAAAAACCTTTCGAAGCGAAGAATCCTGGAACTCTACCTTAACGCGGTGGAGTGGGGTGAAGGCATCTTTGGTATAGAGGCTGCTTCGCTCCGCTATTATGATAAACCTGCCGAAGCGCTTTCCGCAGAAGAGGCTTCGCGGCTGGCGGCAGTCCTGCCCAACCCTCTGAGGTACAAAGTAAAGGGAGGATCGCCTTACGTGGAAAAACGGGCTTCCCTCATCTATGCCATTATGGTGAAGCGGGGCATTGTGATACCAGCGTATGACGAGATCAACACACCTTCAGAAAACGAGGAGAGTCCCGGTTCAAATCAGTCTGACGGCACGCCTGAAGATGAAGACAAGCCAGCCAATGGCCCGCACAAGGCGAACAGCCCTTAACGGGACAGGAGGACCTGGCGCGCTGATCGGCCGACAGGAAGCCTTTTGCGCGCTTCTTTCCGTGCTATAATGCTTACAAAACTGATGAGCGGAGAATGAAGAGCATGCATGGCGCCCCCTTGTGCTTATACCGATTTGCAATCAAGATGGAGACCGAGGCGGCAGCGAGGAGCCGACGCAGGCGTACTATAAGTACGTCGAGGAGAGCGACGCAGCGACAACGAAGGTATACGCTTGATGGCGAATCGGTATTAGATGTCTGACCAGAGTAAGATAGAACAGTTTCTGATCGTTAAGGTGCCTGTAGCAAATCTAAGGCGTGAGCCGGTCGAGGCTCGCGGAAGTTACTTCAATCATGACGATCTCCAGGAAACCCAACTGTTGTTCAATGAGACGCTTCTCTACCGCGGAGAAGCGCCCGGCTGGTTTTATGTAGAAGCACGGGAACAGCTCAAAGCCAACCCGGAAAAGGGCTGGCAGGGCTATCCCGGCTGGGTAAGAAGAGAGTCCGTATCATTTGCAGCTGAACTCCCCAAGTACAACGGCGTGGTGAAAAGCAGGATCGCTCGTCTCCTCAGCCAGCCCGCTGAGGCTGCCGCTCCTCTCTTCTTTCTATCCCTGGGTACCCGGTTGATGCTGGCTGAACAGTCCGGCGTATATCAGAGGGTGCGCATTGGAGAAGGCAAATCCGCATGGGTAAACAAGAACGATGTGAAGGCGATAGTTCAGGGTGCATTAAGTAATGATGCTCGCAGCAATCTCCTTGAAGCCGCCTTTCTGTTCATCGGAGTGCCGTATCTCTGGGGAGGCAGAAGTATGTTCATGGCTGATCTTACGGCGACCGTCACGGGTGTTGACTGCTCCGGCTTGACGAATCTCATTTTTCGCGTCAACAATATCGATATCCCGAGAGATGCCCATGATCAATGGATCTGGGTTGGGCTTGCGTCTGGGATTTCATCTGGGCTTGCAACAGGGCTTGCAGGCGAGAAGAAGATAGGCGGCCTTCCCGAGGCAGGAGACCTCATCTTCATCTCACGGGAGAACCGAGCCGACTCCGTTGATCACGTGATGTTAAGCACGGGTGGAGAGCGATTTATCGAAGCTGGCTGAGACGGGGAGCGCTACCAAAGAAAGAACATTTCAGGAGAAATTCGGCGCGGACCTGGCAGGGCTTGAAAAACTGAAATTCACGATCCAGGGCAAGCAGATCTATTTCGCGAGCGTGAGAGACCTTGCCAAGGCCCGCCGAATAGTCTTATACAAGAGGAGGTTGTGATGTCTGTACTGATGGAATTCAGCATGTTTCCCACGGACAAGGGGGAAAGCGTTAGTGCATATGTAAGTCGCATTCTGACATTTATTGATGGCAGTGGGGCATCGTATCGACTCACGCCGATGGGGACCATCGTCGAGACAGACACCCTGGATGAAGCATTACGGATCTTGAGCGAGGCTCACAAGCGCCTTGATCCGGACTGCAACAGGGTTTACGCGTCCGTGAAACTGGACATCAGAAAGGGCAGAAAGAGCGGGCTCACCCAGAAGATCGAGTCCATGGAGAAACACGTCGGAAGGAAGCTGAAGGGCTCTTAGGGAGCGCTATGGAAAGTTTGAGCGCGATGTTTGACCCGAAGAGTGTCGCTCTTATAGGCGCGACAGAAAAAGAGGAGACGGCCGGCCGCGCTATTCTCGAAAATCTTCTGAGGTCCGGCAGGCAAAAAATATTTGCAGTAAATCCGAACGCACGAACTGTTCTGGGCCTGGAGTGCCATCCTACCGTAAGCGCTCTTCCCGAGAAACCCGACCTGGTGGTCATTGCCGTGCGAGCTGAGCTTGTACCCGCGATCGTTGCAGAGTGTGGCGAGGCTGGTATTCAGAGTGCAGTCGTCATCTCAACGGGTTTCGGAGAATTGGGGGAGGCAGGGAAGCAGCTGGAAGAACGACTCCGTGCCGCGAGCAGGCTTTTCAACGTGAGGCTGCTCGGACCCGGCTCTCTTGGCATCATCAGGCCTTCCGTCGGCCTCAATGCTTCCCTCATCAAGGTAGATCCTGCGCCCGGCAACATTGCTTTTATCTCGCAGAGCGGCCAACTCGGCGATGCTGTGCTCGAATGGGCACGTGAGGCCCATGTTGGTTTCAGCCTCTTCGTCTCTCTCGGCTCTATGATTGATATCGACTTCGGGGATCTTATCGACTTCGTGGGGGACGATTACGGGACGAGAAGCATCCTGCTCGACATGGAGCAGATCGTGAATGCCCGAAAATTTATGAGCGCTGCCCGGGGCTTTGCACGCACCAAACCGATAATCGTCCTAAAACCCGGAAGGCTGGAAGTCCCTCGCAAGCGGACAGACCCCCTCTAGGAAATGGATGATCTCGTTTACGATGCAGCCTTTAAGAGGGTCGGCCTTCTCAGGGTAAAGGAGGCCGCCGACCTATTTAATGCAGCCCAGGTGCTTGACGCGGCGCGTCTACCGCAAGGGCCCCGGCTCGCCGTCGTCACCAATGCGAGCACCGCCGGTCTCATGGCGAAGGATGCGCTCTTAGAACAGGGAGGGGAGCTGGCCCAACTCTCTGAAAAGTGCATGCAAGAGCTGGATGAAGCCCTGCCGCACTGGACCAGAGAGAACCCAGTAGCCTTGCCCGTCGATGCCGATCTGCAGCCACTATGAAATAGCTATACGCTGTTGCCTGAAAGATCCCTGCCGTTGATGCCCTGCTGGTGATACACCTGCCCCGTGCCCTGGTAACCCCTGTGGAGCTGGCAAATGCCATGGTTGCCATGCCAAGGGTATCGTCAAAGCCCGTTCTTGCGGCGATGATGGGCGGCCACTCAAGCAGGGAGGGTGCACGTCTGCTGATCGCGAACAACATACCCACCTACGGCACTCCTGAGGAAGCGGTTAAGACGTATCTTCACATGTACCGCTATAAGAGGAACCTTGAACTTCTGTATGAGACGCCGGAGGAGCTTCCCCTGGAGCAGGCACCCTCCAGGTATCGTTTAAGGACGCTGATGCACAAGGAAACCGTGCAGGGCCCGAAGATGCTTACGGCTGAGCAGTCTTTCGATCTCCTCCGGGATTATGGCGTTCCTGTCGTTCCGGCCTACACGGTCGCGACCGAAGAAGAAGCACTCAAGAAGGCGGGGGAACTGGGCTACCCCGTGGTCTTGAAACTTATGACAGGGATGCCGGCCAGAAGGGCGGATCC
>CAWIHO010000003.1:0-23651 GCA_963835605.1 uncultured delta proteobacterium
AAAAAGGCCTAAAATGTGTGGCCAAAGAGAAACTACTTTATGGAAGGAGAAGAAACGATGAAGTACGAAAAGCTTTTTCAACCAGTGACGATGCGAGGAGTCGTCTTCCCTAACCGGATACAGCGCACCTCCATGGTCTCGGGATTGACAACGGAGAACGGAGATGTCACAGAGGATCTGATCAAGCGGTATCAGAGGGAAGCAAGAGGCGGTGTCGGAGCCATTGTCGTTGAGGCCGCGGTGATCATTCCATCCAAGAGTCCTTACAATCTGCGCATCAGTGATGACAGTTTCGTGCCGGGCCTGACGAAACTCGTCAAAGCCATCAGGGAAGCGAATAAGGAAACGAAGATCGGCGTCCAGATCATGCAGCACCTGAAGCTGGCTAAATCAGGCTGGAGGCAGAAGGTAGAGGATTTCAAGCCAGAGGATCTACCCAAGATCATTGAGGACCACGTGGCGGCTGCCAAGCGCGCGTTGACCGCCGGGTTTGATTTCATCGAGGTCCACATGGCTCACGCGTATGTCCTCTCCTCCTTTCTGTCGCGTTCCAACAAGCGGACAGATGGATACGGAAGTAGTCTGCAAAACAGAATGAAACTGCCCATCGAGGTATTTCAGGCAGTACGGAAGCTTGCCGGCGAGAAATACCCTTTAGGCATCAGGATAAACGGGGAAGATTTTGTTGTCCAGGGAAACACCGTGGCCCAGAGCGGGCGGATTGCCGCAAAGTTTGCGGAGCTGGGCGCTGACTATATCAGCGTTTCAGCAGGCAGCCGCTTTGAAGATGCCCTTACCCCCGCGGAGGGGAACCCTCCGGACCCGATGTCGGGCTACAGCGGTCATCGGATGAGCCCATGGTTCTGGTGGCCTGATGGATGTCACGTCTATTTGTCCGAGGGCATACGGAAGGCCGTTCGCGCGGCCGGGTTCCAGACGCCCGTCATCATAGCAGGCAAGATACGGGAGCCGGAGCACGCCGAAGAGATATTGCGTGAAGAGAAGGCCGACATCATAGGACTCTGCCGGGCCCTTCTCTGCGACCCTGACTGGCCCATCAAAACCAAAGAAGGAAGAGATAAAGAGGTTGTGCGGTGCGTGGCCTGCAACTGGTGTCTGGAGGCTGATTCGCGCTACGAAAAGGTGAACTGCGACCGTTGGCCGAAACCAAACCTGGTTGCGCCCGAGCCCTTCACAGCCAGTATGGCGAGTGCAGGCACGTTTAAGAAAGAATACCTGGTAAAGAAACAGAGGGATACCAGGTAGAGGTAAAGACTAAAGCAAAGGTTAAGGTTAAGGAAATGCGCAGACGAGTTCGTTTCGTTTACTACTTCTACCTTTGTCTCCTGTCTAACCTCAACCTTTGCTTTAGCTTTTACCTTAGTAGCTTTACCTGAAAGGAGTGTGACTATGATTGATTTTCCGAAACATAATGAAAGAGACGCGGAGCGATACAGGAAGTACAGGTGGTGGCTCGGGCTCACCCTCGGTGACCTGGTGGACCGCGCAGCCGATGTCTTTCCGAAAAAGGAAGCGGTCGTTGACGACAGGGTGCGCCTCACGTATGCCGCGCTTCGCGATGGTGTGGATAGATTGGCGACGGGCCTTATGCGCTTAGGTATAGAAAAGGGAGATGCGGTGCTGCTGCAGCTGCCTAACTGGGCCGAGTATGTTTACTCGTACTTTGCGTTGCAGAAAATAGGCGCCATACCGGTCGTTCTGATCTCCGGGTATAAGCAGCTGGAGGTCGGCCACCTGGGCCTCTTAACCGAGGCTACTGCGTGGATCGTGCCTGAAGTCTATCGCAAGATGGATTACACGACCTTTATCGGTGAAGTAAAGAAGAAGAACCCTCAGCTCGAACACGTGATCTCAGTGCGCGCAAGCAAAGACGGTGCGCCGTTCACGACGAGTCTCGAGAAGCTTATGGATCACACTCTTCGCACGGCTGATCGAGAGGCACTGGCCGCACGACGGCCTGAGCCGGGTGCTGTTGCCCATATCATCCCGTCTGGCGGGACCACAGGCCTGCCGAAAGGGATTCCCAGGACCCACGACGATTACATCTGCAATGTGGAATATATGCACAAGGGCTGGGAGATGAACACCACTGACAGGGCGTTGATTGTCGTGCCTGTCGGTCATAACCTCGCTGTGCTGAATGTGGTTGGCTCCGTCTTCTTCGCCTACAAGCTGATCTTACTGGACTCCACAAGGCCGGAGGACATCTGCGCAACGATCAAGGCTGAGAAGGTGACGTACATGCCGATGGTCCCGAGTCTGATCAAAAGGATTTTGGAGTCTGAACAGTTCAGCGAGTACGACCTGAGTTCTTTGAGAGAAGTGTTAGGCGGCGGTGAGCCGAGCACTCCGGAGCTTGTCAGGGAAGTCTATAAGAAGATCGGCTGCACGTACATCAACGAGTTTGGTATGACTGAAGGGCTGGTCTGCCGCACGGCCCTCGATGATGACGTCGAAGTGATCTGCAACACGGTGGGCAAATCTACCTGTCCCTATAACGACGTAAAGATTTTAGATGCCCACGGAAAGGAACTGGCCCGGAACATGGATGGCGAGCTGGTGGTCAAGGGACCGGCCATCTTTGCCGGGTACGTGAAGAATCCGGAGGAGAACAGAAAGAGTTTCACCAATCATGGTTATTTCAAAACGGGCGACATGGCACGGATCGACGATCAGGGCAACCTGAAAATCACCGGCCGCATCAAGGACCTCATCATCAGGGGCGGCGAGAATGTGAGCCCTGCGCAGGTGGAGGAATTGGTCGGCACCCACCCGGACGTCGCGGACGTGGCCGTCATCGGCGTGCCTGATAAGGATCTCGGTGAACGGGTGTGCGCCTATGTGCGACCCGTAGCAGGTCAGACCCTGAATGAGAAAGAGCTCCAGGCGTTCATGGAGAGCAAGGGCGCATCGAAACTGCTTATCCCTGAAAAGTTTTTCTTTGTTGACAGCCTGCCCATGACAGAGGCAGGGAAGCACGATAAGAAGGCCTTGCGTGAGGACGCAAAGCGTAGATAGGGACCACTGCGAATGAAGCGCTCGCGGTTGTCTCGGATTATATTTTAAGGAGATTCAGAAGGACAGAGGAGATATACCCATGTCAGATATAGTGCTCAGAAAGGGTAGACTGTCGTCCGCCTTCTGGGGCAGATTTCGCGACTACTACCTAAACATGCCCGGCGTTGATCCGTCTTATACGGATGGCAGATGGCGGCAATGGAAAGAAAGCCCGGACCTTATCACGTATCTCGCCAGAAGAGAAGGCAAGGTTGCGGGCTGGATCGTGTACAACCCGGCTATGAGCGCCATCGAGGAGATCCTCGTAAACGGAGAGGAGCAAGAGGCGGGGACCCTTTTTCGGATGATCGACGAACTGATCGCCGTGCAAAGCCTCGTGTCCGCTAAGATCCTGAGCGCGGATCAGGCGAAATACCGGTGGATGGTGGAGTACGGCTTTCGCCCCACTCGCATGCTTACCGCGAACGGCGATGCTTTCATGAAAATGGACCTGAGTACGTCGGTGCTCTTTAAAAGACTTGAAGGGCGCGCACCCGCAAAGGCCTATCGCAAGAAGGAAAGAGTGGCTATTGAAAAGGTCCCCGCATCCCAGACCTATGAGGAGATCAAGGAAAGTCTCGGGAGCCTTATCAGTAAGCTCGGCGGCTTGCGGAAGTTTGTTAAGCCGGGCCAGACTGTTGTAATCAAGCCGAATCTCGTGGCCGACCATGGGATGGTCAATGGCGTGTATCGAGGAGGTGTGGTCACTGACATACGGATCGTAAAGGCGCTCGTTGAGTTCCTGCTCCCTGTCGCAGGAAAGGTGACTATCGCGGAAGGCTCGTCGATCAACCGCAGCGCAACCATGAAGATGTTTCTTCTGTACGGGTACGATACATTGATCGATCTCGATCCCCGGAAGGTGAGCCTCGTCGATTTGAACGCGGACGAACTGATAGAGAAGCCCGTGCCAGGGGCAAAACGCATGGCCTCCAGAAAGGTCCCCGTCACTCTGGATCAGGCGGATGCGATCATCAACGTTCCGGTCATGAAGATCCACTTTGCGGCCGTCGCATCGCTCGCTATCAAGAGTCTCCAGGGAGCGATGCCTCCCCTTGAGAAATATATGAGCCATTTCTTCGGGCTCTGGCAGAACCTGATTAACATCCACCGTCTCGTCAAACCGAAGCTGCACATTATCGATGGCATCGTCGGGCAGGAGGGTTTCGGTCCTGTCTCCGGTACGCCGAAAACAATGAACCTGCTGATAGGCGGCACGAACCCGGTGGCAGTGGATGCGGTGACCATGAGGATCATGGGGCTCGATCCTGTAACGTCCCCGCCTGTGCGACTGGCCCACATGCAGGGATTAGGTCCGGTTGAACCGGAGAAGATAAGCATCATCGGGCCGTCGATCGATGAAGTGATGAGTCCGTTCATGCAGCCGGAAATCAACGTGACGAGCGGAAGGGACATTATCATCCACGCTGAAAATGCCTGCCCCGGCTGCGCGGGATACCTCCACTTCGCCGTGGCAAAACTGCGGCGGCCTGATCCAAAGGACCCCACCAGACTTCTCATAGACCGGCCATTTGATCGCAAGGTGCATATCTTCCTCGGTCCGACTATTGACCGCGACATTAATCCGGATGAAACCAACATCTTCCTGGGCATCTGCCAGCGACACCACGTGGATAAGGGCACGCACCTGCCGGGCTGCCCTCCTCACGCGGAGGTGCTGCTCAAGGGCATCTTCGGATTATTCCCTGATGTCGAACGGCCCAAATACGCGGATGAGGCCGAGGAGATAAAGCTGGAGAGGATGCTGAACGAAACCCTGGCCTCTCTTTATTGATAAACGTTTCTGGTGCGCCGGCCCGGCGGGCTATTATGCGGGCAGGCGCAAAGTGGTCTCAAAAGGCCGGCCGTGATTACGTGATGCAGAGGTCAGCAGGAAAGCACTCAGATGGTTCCTGTGGTGCGCATTCTGCCTCTTTGGCCGGATTCTGCTTTTTTCTCCTTGCCGTGATTGTTTCGCCAGCCACGCCCCAGTTATCGGTCTCCACCTCGTCAATGACCACAGAAGTCGTCTGAGGATCTTTTCCTAAGACATCAAAGAGTAATTTCGTCACCCCTCGGATCAATTTGGCCTTTTGTTCTGCTGTAACCCCTTCTTTCGTTACTTTAATGTTGACGTATGGCATGGTCGACCCCCTCGTCTATCTTTTAGTCGATTACTATCGTGCGCATAGAATCTAATGCCTGAAAGCACCTTTTTCAATATTGGCCTCTTAAGATTCTGCACCAAAAAGAAACCGCCGTCTGAATCGGACGGCGGTTTCTCGTTAGAAATTTGCTATTTGTCATGCCAATTCGAGTTCAAGATGAACGACGAGGGCCGAGGCGCTCAAGCCCTGACGAACGGAGGCGTACTTCAAGTACGTCGCAGTGAGGCAGGGCGCACGGCAACGAAGGTATACGCTTGAAGACGAATTGGCATTAGGCTGCTTTGGCTATCCTGCATAGTAATGCTTTCATTTCCGTGTAGCCTGTTACAGGGTCGCGCGGCTCAAGCGCGGTTAGTAAGTTCGCGTTTGCCTTTGACCAGCCGTGGGGGATGCTTAATACTCCACGAACCAGCTTTTCAGTGGTCTTTGCCTTCATAGCAATCTTGCCCATTGTGGTCTCTATAGTCATCATATCGCCGTCGGCAATGCCGTACTTGGCCGCGGTCTCCGGGTGGATCTCCGCGAGAGGCTCAGGCGCAGTGTTGTGCACATACGGCACGCCCCTGAGCTGGGTGTGGGTATACTCGGGAATCCTGGCCCCTGTTGTAAGGATGACCGGATACTTGCTTGTAAATCTCCGGCGTGCTTAGCGGGCTCTTGCTCGGCTCCACAGGGCGGGGCAAGGGGTCGTAACCGTTCTCGGCCAAGGTCTCGGAATAGAGCTCGATCTTGCCGGAAGGCGTGCTGTATCGTTTTGGCGGCTCATATTTGAGCTCTGTATAATAGGCCCCTTCCGGGTGCTCCTTGGTCAACTGCTCCCTGGTCAATCCGCTTGGCTTCAGGAAGAAGTCTATGATCTCCTCTTCCGTATTCCAGGGGAAGAATCGCCCATAACCCATCCTCTTGCCTATCTCGGTCCAGATTTTCCAGTCGGGCCAGCTCTCGCCGATCGGCTCTATCACCTTCTTGCGGACCATTGCGTAGGGGATGCAGTTTGTCACGCCGTACACATAGCCGACGCCGCCCTTCTCAAGGAACGAGCAGGCGGGCAGCACGATATCGGCAAGCTCTGCAGTTTCAGTCATGAACAACTCAGATACGACAACAAAATCGAGGGCCCTAATGGCCTCTTTGATGCGCTCGGAATCGGGCAGGGTGACGGCCGGGTTGCCGCCGGTGCAGATCAGACCCTTGATCGGATATGGTTTCCCTTTCAATACTGCATCGGCAAAGAGCATCTGCTGGCCGTAAGGGGATGTCCTGCCCCAGAACCGGCGAAAAAGAGGATGCTCATCGGTGCCGATCGGATCGCTGATCTCGGTAACCCTCATGTCTCCAAGGCGGATAAAGGGGATATTCACCCACCCGCCGGGGATGTCCATATTGCCTGTTATGGCCTGCATAATGGCCTGCACGCGGTTGCCCTGAAAGCCGTTTACGTGCTGGTCTATCGAGCATGTGCCGGGGACGATCGAAGCCGGTTTGACCGTGCCAAACAGACGGGCTATTCTCCTGATGTCCTCGGCGGGCACCCAGGTGATCTCGGACATCTTTTCAGGCGTGTACTGCTTGACATGCTCCGCCAGCTTGTCGAAACCGATGCAGTTCTTCTCGACAAACTCCTTGTCGTAAAGATTTTCTCCTATGATCACGTTGAGCATGCCGAGGCAGAGCGCAGTATCCGTGCCCGGTCTGATCTGGATATGAATGCCCCTCTCCGCCATGGGGATCTTTTTCGGATCAACGATTATGACGTGCTTAAGCGTCCCGGCGTCCATGGCCTTATATATTTTGCGGCCCACGGTTATCCTTGAGTTGTCCATGTTCTGGCCGAAGACGATAATGCACTTGGCATTCCAGGGCTCTTCTATGGGGTACCCTCCAAACGTCATCTGGCGCGCCATAATGCGCGAGCGGAAACAGTTGCCTTCCACGGACAGACAGGTTAGGGGTCCCGTAGACGCCCCGGAATCTCTGCGCATACGCTGCCAGCTCAATATTCTCCGTTCCCAGCGAGCCGGTATAGACAGCGAGCGCCTTGGCGCCGTATTTGTCCTTTATCTCCTGAAACTTTTGAGCTATCGTGTCCAGCGCAGTATCCCAGGATATGCGTTCCCACCCGCCGTCGGTCTTTTTCCGCATCGGGTAGGTAAGCCTGTCCTTTGAATATACCCACTGGGGCAGGGCGGCGCCCCTGGGGCACAATTCCCCCAGGCTGATGGGGTGCTCTTTCATGCCCTCGACTTTTACGAGCTTACCGTCCTCAACATATGCGTTTATCCCGCAACTGTTGATACACATTATGCAATCGGATTTGATTACTTCGGTGGCCATGACCTTTCATCCTCCTTACTCAAGATTGACAAGACTAACATATGCCTTCCCCGTCTTCAAGACCGGCCCGGCCGTTCTTTCTGTTCCTTCCGATCAGCTTGCCTGCTGGTTCCCGCAGACCCATTTCCGCTGTGAATAGCGACGCCATTCAGAATGAGATCGCTCAATTGCTCGTGGCAAAGCATGATGTCCTCTTTTTCGCCCTTTAAGAGCCATCTTGTCACCACATGCTCAAGGGCGCCCAATAGCAGGTGGCGTGAGAGGTATAAGTCGAGGTCTTGTCTGATGACCCCCTGTTCCTGTCCTTCCTTAAGGATCGCCAGCGCCTGGTTCGTGAACCTCTTGACCCCTTTATAGCTTCCGGACCTCGCAAAGGCCTTGCTTACGCGCATCTCCAGCATGAGGCTCCTGGCGTAATCGGGATTGGTCCTGAAAAAGTGAAGATAGTACCAGGCAAATTTTCTGATCTTTTCCCGCGCGTCGGTCACTCCTTTGAGATAGAGATCCAGCTGCGCGGAAAATGTTTTTGTCTTTTCACGAGGTATTGAAAAAAAGAGATCCTGTTTATTCTTGAAGTATTGGTAAATCGTGCCTTCGGCAACCCCGGCCCTGCGGGCTATCTCGGAAATGCTGGCATCGTCGAAATTGCTCCTACCGAATATCTCTATGGCTGCCTGAAGGATCTGTTGCCTTCTCGTGGTCTTCTTGTTCATGTTTTTACCAAATATTGAATCATATTCAATAGTCATATGGAGTCAATATTGCCAAAGGTTTATATGCTAATAATGACATAATAATTGAATAACGTTCAAATTATACAAACTGAATGAGATTTTGTCAAGAATTTTAACGATGTGATCCTTGATTCTGCGGTTTTCGTGGTCTCGGTCACTCTACTCTGTTTACCCCTTTTCCCTTGACAAGTCAATCACATAGCCTGTATATTCAACCTTTGAGAGACTATATCTCATCCGTGATATCTTCTTACGGCCACGTATGTCGAGAGACCTATCGTGACGCATCGGAGTGAAAGCGCTTTGTGTGTGATCGGAGAGTATGATGCGGGCAAAAACCGAAAAAGGAGGAGAGCCATGGAAGTGAAGAAGCTGGGGGTGTTGGGATGTGGCCAGATGGGCGCGGGGATCGTCCAGGTGTTTGCTCAAGCGGGATACGACGTCATGGCGGTCGATACAGTGCCGGGCATGCTGGAAAAGGGCTTGAAGGGGATAGACAAGAGGCTTGCCGGCCGGGTTGAAAAAGGAAAACTGTCAGAAGATGAGAAGAAGGCCATCATGGGCAGGATCAAAACAAGCACGAAGCTTCAGGACCTGGCGGACTGCGATCTGGTGGAAGAGGCTGCGCCCGAAGACCTGGAGCTTAAGAAGAAGGTCTTTGCGGAACTGGACAAGATCTGCAAGCCGGAGACGATCTTTGGCACAAACACTTCCGGCCTCTCGGTTACCGACATGGCCGTAGCAACGAAGCGGAGCGACAAACTTCTGGGCATGCACTTTCACAATCCGGCCCCTGTCATGCAGCTCCTCGAACTGGTCCGCACGATCATGACGAGTCAGGAGACCATCGATACGGTCAAAAAGTGGGGAGCGACCCTCGGGAAGACCGTGGTTGTGGCGCCTGACGTCGGCGGTTTTATCGTAACAAGGCTTTTCACCCCATTCCTTCTCGGTGCGGTGCGCATGCTGGAGGCAGGTATCGCGACGCGGGATGAGATCGACATTTCGATGAAGCTTGCGGTCAACCATCCCATGGGTCCGCTTGAAGTCGTTGACTTCATAGGGCTCGACACCGAGCTTTCGATCGCAGAGAGTCTCTACGAGGAGACCAAGGACCCGAAGTACGCGCCGCCCTTGCTGCTCAGGAAGATGGTGACTGCAGGCTGGCTTGGCAGAAAGACCGGCAAGGGGTTTTACGATTATAAGTAACATACTCTCACTTCCCATCGTCAGGTTTGAAAATCAACTGGTCACCCAACCGGACGATGTGGTGCCGGTAGAAGAACCTCTTGAGATTTTCGTAGATGATGAGCCTTACTACGTCACGATGCGACTCCCGGGGGAGGAGCTTGCGCTCGCCGTGGGGCTTTGCTTTACAGAGGGAGTTATCGACTCGCTCGATGACACCGTCGGAGTCAATTACTGTCAGGACATCTCCACGAATCGGATTAACGTCTACCTCACCCCTGCACGAAAGCAGCTGGCCGGGCCGAAGTTAAAACAGAAGAGAATGACAGCCTATTCCAGCTGCGGTATCTGCGGAAAAGAGATTGTCGAGGATATTGCCCGGGTCCTTGAAAAAATCCCGAGGACCATTCGAGTTGACTTTCCTTTGCTTTCCCGGATGCAGCAGGTAGTCAAGGAGAGCCAGCCGGTCTTTTCCGCCACGGGCGGAACGCATGCTGCCGGCATCTTCAGTGCTCAGGGTGAGCTGCTCGCCTTCTCTGAGGACGTTGGGCGTCATAACGCGCTGGACAAGGCGATCGGCAAGGTGCTTTTTGACCGCAAAACGAGCGAAGCCGCGGTTGTTGTGCTCAGCTCACGTCTGAGCTACGAGATGGTGCAAAAATCTGCGCGGCTGAAAGTAGAGATTGTGGCCGGCGCATCGGCGCCCACGGCCCTTGCCGTGGAGCTGGCGAAATCGGTAGAACTCACGCTTGTCGGCTTCTTGAGGAGCGCGCGATGCAACGTGTACAGCGCTCCCGAGAGAATGGCATTTTACGGAGCATAACTGATGCACATCTGGCCTGACTGCATACCATGTATTGAGAAAATGGCGCTGGGGCTGGGTCGTCTCGCTCTTAAAGATGAGGCGAGGATCAGACAGTTTATGACCGATGTCCTGAAGCTGCCTCCTCTGAGAGGGGAGAACTGGGATGTGATCTCGCCGCGGGTCGTTCGTGAGGTGTGGCGTATGCTCCTCGAGTACACGGGCGACGGCGATCCGATGAGGGAGGTTAAGGCCGAGCAGAACCGCAGGGCTTTAGAGATTTATCCCCTGGCAAAGGAGCTGGTGCTGCGGAGCCCTGACCCTTTTCTTAATGCGTTGAAGCTGGCGATAGCCGGCAACGAGCTGGACGCCATGGTCAGCGTGACTGAGGACGCGGCCCTTGGCATGCTGAAGAAGCTGGACAGTTTCACTCTGGACGGGGAGAGCGTCAAAGAGTTCAAAAGAAGGTTGGACAAAACGAAGACGATCACCTACTTTTCGGATAACTGCGGTGAGATCGTATTCGACAAGCTCTTTATAGAAGTGCTCCGGTCGATGAAGGAGTTTAACATAACGGTCGTGACCAGGACGGTTCCTGTCCTGAATGATGCGACGCTCAAGGAGGCCCAATCGGTGAGCCTCTCGGAAGTGGCGCGACTGGTTGAAAATGGGATCCAGGAGGCGATCGCGGGCACAATTGTCTCTGAGGTCTCTCCTGAAGTGAAGGCAATGATCACGGAATCGGACCTGCTGATCTCAAAAGGGGTCGGGAACTATGATGCCTTCACGGAAGAAACATGGTTGAAGGGTAGGCTCACCATGCTCTATCATGGAAAGTGCCATCCTTGCTGCAACGCCACGGGAGCCCGGCTGGGCGAACTCATAGTCCACAATTTCTGAGAACCCGCAAGAAAACTGTCTTTATAAGTCTCACAGCCACACTCGCTCACGCTCGTTCCTAGAGTCCGCAGAGGGCGCAGAGGAAAAGCAGAAGGAGAGAGATACTTGAGAATATGAGTGTGCTTGCTCGGAATTCTCGGAGAGAATTCCTCGCATCGCATCGCGCTCCGCGCGAGTAGTCGCGGAAACCGGATATATCTGTCTGCCGCTTCGCATCAGACGGACCTTACCACTTCCGGCGGAGCCGGACGGGGTTTGCCCGGAATGGTCCTCTCAACCATTCCGGGCAAGAAATCATCATCTCTCTTTTGCAAGTCTTTCCTCTGCGGCTCTGCGGCCTCGTAGCGAAGTGGGCGTGAGATAATCTTCGTCATTAAGACTGCTCCCTCCGGTCTTCCCGGCAGCGGACGCCGCCGTGATTTCATCCTTCATCGATCTCGTCCTCTTTTTCTGCCCTTCTCGATGGCCCTTCCTTCGGCGTATCAGGCGAACGAAGCCTCCCACGGTCAGAAGTGCCGCTACAAAAAAGAGTATCTCGTAAAGATGCATACTCACATAGAGAAGCCACGTCTGTTCCTTTTTGAGGGAACGTTGCCAGTTGCTCTCCAGTTCCGAAATACTGATTCCCAGGCTCTCCGTATGGCCTCCTGGAGGCCTTTGCCATCACGCAGCTGATTCAAGATCAAAAGAAGCCTCTCAGTGCCATACTTTTGAGAAATATAGGTCACAATACTTTGGCTTTGCTCGTATGCGAGCATCAGTGAGCGGTCGTCTCCCGGGAAATGCTCGCTCAACTGTTGCAGAGGCACGATCTTTCCTGCGAGCACTGCCTCATTGAGGAATGAAACCTTCCTGTCCATGATAATCTCGGCCATGCCGTTGCTTACCCATTGGCACACACCTTCGTCCAACCATTTCGGCAGCGCATCCTCCTTTATGTAATGATGCAACAGCAGATGGCAAAGCTCATGCTTCATGGTAGTCTCAAGGACAAACGCGTGTCTGGACATCTTTGACAGGTCGAGCAGCACCAGATTGCGCCGGGGGATAGCAACGGCTGCGACAAGCCTTGTTTCAGCCATCTTCTCCAATTCACCTTCTTTCAGAAGGACGAAGGTCGGACTGAACTCGATAGGCCACGGGATGAGCCTTCCCAGGTCAGATCGAACGGTTGGATAGACGCGCAACACTTCTCTGGCGGCGGCCTCCTGTGCTGCATCAAAGCGGACGGAAGCGGCCTGGTCTTGCATGATGAAGGACTGCGTGCAGCATCACCGTGATTCGTGCAGGCAAAAAAGAGAACGAAGAATAATAAGAAAGCAAGTCTATGGAGCAGCGTAGGAGACAAGGATAAAGACATCGCGTAAAAGATAGATACCGAGGCGCATTCAAAAATAGATTGCATAGGCGACAAGGAGGATAGCTCACCCGCACGGTACCCGGCGTACTATGAGTACGTCGGAGTCGTGCCGACGCGGGCAACGAAGCTATATGAATGAAGGCGACTGGTATCTCACCTGTACTTGATCTTCAGACTAACAGGGTGAACGTCATCATGGAGCTAATAAAATTGGGAAGTATGATTGGCAGCGAGCGCAAACAAAGCCCATAGATGAACCAGAGAAAAATCCCTATTGCAGTAAGACTCACCATTCCCAGAGAAATGTCGTGTGTCGACTTTGTGCGCGCCGCTTTTACTACCTGAGGCAGAAAGGCAAAGGTTGTCAGACCACCTGCAATAAAGCCCAGGATGGATACGCCGTCTAAGACAAAGAGCATCTTCTCACTCCCTAATCAGCATTCGGTAGAGTAGGTTTATATCATATTCGGCTGAAATTATCTTGAGGTGAGCAGGACGTCGTGTTGGTGGCCTCATACCTCTTCTGCTTGAAGATCGGCCCTCAAGGAGAGAAACGTCAGCATATCCTTTAAGGTGAGGATGCCGACAAGTTTCCCGTGGTCAACAACGAGGAGGCGGCTTACCCCCATGCGATTCATCTGCTCCAAAGCTTTTGTCGCGTCGGCTTCCGGGCCTATCGTATTATCGGCTGTGCATTCTTCCGCTATTTCTCCCACGGTGCGCGCGGGCCATTCTTCCGGCGGGACCTGTTTCACCTGTCTGATCGTAACCACGCCTTTAAGGTGGTTGCCCTCCACAACGGGATACATTTTAAAGTGGTAATGGTAGATGTAGTTTTTTACCAGCTCCTCGATGGACGTGGATGGGGAGACGGTTATCGGTTCTCGTTTCATGAAACGGGCTACGCGCACGCCTTCCAGCGACTTTCGCAGAACAAGCTGCTGATAAGACATCTGCGATGCGTTCCTGAGGAACATGCCGATCACAAACCACCAGACGCCTCCGATGAAATTCCCGCGGAGCAGGCTCAGGATGCCCAGAAAGATCATGCCAAACCCAAACCCTGAGCCGATCCGTGAAGCAACACGCGTTGCCCAGTTCAGGTCCCCCTTGTATCTCCATAAAGCAGACCTGAGCACCCGCCCTCCGTCGAGAGGGAAAGCAGGTAAAAGGTTGAAGATTGCGAGGGTGCCATTGATCCACCCGAGATAAGAGATGACGCCATTGACAACAGTGGGCCACGTGCCTTCGGTAACGATGCTCAACGCGTGAAAGATGAGGGCCAAAAGCACGCTCGATGCCGGTCCCGCTGCTGCCATGAGGAATTCAGTCTTCGGGTTCTGCGGCTCATCTTCCATCTCGGCAACACCACCGAAAATAAACAAGGTGATGCCCTTGATGGGCAGGCCGTATTTCCTTGCGACGAGGGAGTGGCACATCTCATGAAAGACGATAGAACCAAAAAGACCGAGCGCGCCAAATACGCCCATCCACCAGTACGCTTGTTGCGACAGGCCTTTATAATAGAGGGGGAAAACCCCGACGGCCAATGACCACGTGATGAGAAAAGCGAGGACCAGCCAGCTTACGTCAGCCCGGACTGTAAAGCCCAGAAGCTTGAAAAGGGTAATCTTGCGACCGAACACGTCAGCACCTCCTCATCACCGAAACTATGTTGAAATGTGAGTCCGTAATTGCAATTCAAAATGCATAATCCATATATAATTCAAAATTGTCTCTTCAGGTCTGATCATATTCATAGTATGTGTCGGAACGAGTGAAAAGGGAAGCCCGTGAAACCTTGAAATTTCAAGGCCAAGCTGTTTTAATAGGATGTTTTGGGAAAAGATCTTCCTTGTCAAAGAAGGTCGCGAGACCATGTTCGATGATGACTAACGTTTCGACGGTGTGCTACAATCGTAATCAATCAGAGGGCGTGAAGTAAGGGAGGTGCTCATATGCTGAAAGAGTTCAAGGAATTTGCCATGAAGGGCAGTGTGCTGGACATGGCTGTCGGTATCGTCATCGGCGCGGCTTTCGGCCTCATCATCGCCTCGCTCGTTGCGGATGTGATCATGCCGCCGATCGGACTTCTGCTTGGTAGCATCGATTTTGCCAACATCTTTACGGTCCTCAAGGAGGGTAAGGTGGCAGGGCCCTATGCGACGTTAGCTGCGGCCAAAGCAGCCGGCGCAGTCACCATAAACTGGGGCATCTTCATCAACACCATCATCAATTTCGTGATCGTGGCGTTCGCCATTTTTCTCCTTGTCAAGGGCGTCAACAAGCGCGCAGGGAAAAGGTGGAGCAGCCTGCTGAGGCCACGACGAAGGCTTGCCCGTATTGCCTTTCGCTGATTCCTCTCAAGGCGACGCGCTGCCCTCAGTGCACCTCTGAAGTGACGACGGCATAAGCGTAGATGCAGGACAGAAGACCGATCCTAAGCTTGAGACGCCATGGTGAACGAGCGGACGTGAAGGCGTATATCGAATCTGTTCGGCAATCAGGGTGACAGGCTGGCCCCGCGCACGGAATCTGCTCAAACTACACGCGAACACGTTTTTAGTTCAGTACGATGTCTGAAGCGCTATAATGTGTTTTTTCCGTTTTCTGCTGTGCAGTCTGATATAAATCAATGCATAATCGCTCGGACCCTGTAAAATTGGCCTGACAACAAGCCCTTCAAAAATTGTCTTGACATAGACAGACCCATCAATTAAAACATATCATAGGGGAGTGCGTGTCGGCCAATCAACAGATAACGTATGGCGTACCTGCAGCCATACGGTTAAGCCGGTTCCATATTGTGAAAAAATGAACTATCCTGTACGTCATAAAATACGATCATGTGATCGCGCGGAGGAAAAGCATGCCTGAAACGGTTGATGCAATACTGACGAAACATAGCAGAAAACCGGAGAATCTGATCCCGATTCTCCAGGACGTCCAGAAGGAGCTCGGCTATATTTCGCCGGAGTCGGTCAAGGATATTTCCCGGTATTTGCGCATCTCCGAGAATCAGATCTTCGGAGTTTCCTCGTTCTATGCCCAGTTCAGGTTCACCAAGCCGGGGCGCCACTCCCTTCGGGTCTGCCTCGGGACAGCCTGCCATGTGCGGGGCGGCGCCACAGTGCTTGACACACTGGAAAATGTGTTGGGAGTCAAATGTGGAGATACGACGCCGGACGCACGTTTCGACCTGGAGCGGGTTGCCTGTTTAGGGTGCTGCGCCCTTTCCCCAGTGGTGCAGATCGATAAGAGAATTTACAGTCGGGTCGCAGTCAACAAACTATCGGAGCTATTGAAGTTCTATGAATAATCTAACGAAGAGAATAGAATCGGCCAAACAGAAGTGGGAAGCTTTTCAGAAGAATGAAGAACCGATCATTTATATCGGTGCGGCTTCGTGTGGCCGCGCCGCGGGTGCGGTTCAGCTTCTGGCGCAGACCAACCGCTGGCTCAAAGAGAACGAACTGACCGCAAAGGTCGTTGAGGTGGGCTGTATAGGCCCTTGTTATCTTGAGCCTCTCGTTGATATCCAGATGCCCGGTCAGCCGAGGGTGAGTTACAACAACGTCACCCCCAAAACACTACCGGTTATTCTCGGTTCGCACGTCGGTGAATCCGTGCCCTATACCAAGGGCGCGATTGGCCATTTCGGCAAAGAGCCGCTTAACGGCATACCTCGATTCTTCGACTTGCCGATGTTGAAGCCGCAAGTACGCGTAGTGCTCCGGAACTGCGGCCTCATCGACCCTGAGCAGATCGACCAGTATCTCGCGGTTGATGGATACCGGGGATTCATGAACGCCTTGAAGACGTCGCCGGACGATGTTATCGGGGTTGTCCGCCGGGCGGGTCTGAGGGGCCGCGGCGGCGCAGGTTTTCCCACGTATAAGAAATGGACTGCTTGCAGAAACGCCCCGGGCGACCAGAAGTATCTGATCTGCAACGCCGACGAAGGTGACCCCGGAGCATTTATGAACAGGTCGCTCATTGAGTCGGACCCGCATGCGCTGCTCGAGGGCATGTTGATTGCCGGTTACGCAATCGGGGCCAGCCAGGGCATCGTGTACATCAGGGCCGAGTATCCCCTCGCGATAGAGCGTCTCTATGAGGCGATGCAGCAGATGAGAGATTACGGACTGCTGGGCGAACATATTCTCGATTCCGCTTTTAGCTTCGATATCAAGGTCAAAGAGGGAGCCGGGGCCTTTGTCTGCGGCGAGGAGACAGCGCTGATCGGCTCCATCGAAGGAAAGCGCGGTATGCCCAAGTCGCGCCCTCCCTTTCCGGCCATATCAGGCGTTTTCGGATGCCCGACCATCATAAACAATGTGGAAACACTGGGAACACTCCCGAATATCCTGAGAAACGGACCCGACTGGTACAACAGGTTCGGCAAGGAAGGAAACCGCGGCACAAAAACCTTTTCATTGGTTGGAAAGGTCCGCCGCCAGGGCCTGATTGAAGTGCAGCTCGGCACATCGCTGCGGGAGATCATTTTTGATATCGGTGGTGGACTGCAGAAGCCTTTCAAGGCCATCCAGACGGGGGGGCCCTCCGGTGGCTGCCTGTCTGAAGAGTTCCTCGATCTCACCGTGGACTATGAGTCGCTTACGGCTGCCGGTTCGATTATGGGGTCGGGCGGGCTCATCGTGATGGACGAGGACACTTGCGTCGTGGACCTCGCAAAATATTTTCTCGACTTCACGCAGAAGGAATCGTGCGGCAAATGCACGCCCTGCCGCGTCGGGACCAGGCACATGGTCGAGATCCTCACGAAAATAACGCACGGCGAGGGTAGCCCGGAGGATTTGCTGGCGCTTCGAACCCTGGGCGATACGATAAAGAAGGGCGCCCTCTGCGGGCTCGGTCAGACCGCTCCCAATCCGGTTCTCACCACCTTACGGTATTTTAGAAACGAGTACCTGGAACATATAAAGGAGCAGCGGTGCAGGGCCGTGGTTTGCAAGGACCTGATTGAGTACCGGGTTATTAAGGAGAAGTGCACCGGCTGCCAGTCGTGTGTCAAGGTCTGTCCCACAGGCGCCATCTCGGGACCGCGATCGGAACCGCACAACGTTGACAAAACGAAGTGCATCAAGTGCCGCTCTTGCTACGTGACATGCCGTTTCGAAGCGATTGCCGGCGACGCTATAGTGATCGGGAGCGTGGAGAAGAGATCATGACGAAGGAGAGGATGCTTTCTATCACCATCGACAACAAGCACATGGAAGTGCGTTCAAGCCAGACCATACTTGAGGCTGCCCGCGATAATGGGATCATGATCCCGTCACTCTGTGCCATGGAGCATCTGTCCCCGTATGGAGCATGCCGGCTTTGCGTGGTGGAGGTGGACGGGTTGCGGGGTTTCCCGACGTCATGCACGACCCCTGTGGAGAACGGGATGGTCATAAGAACAGACACCACCGAGCTGAAAAGTCTGAGACAGGAGATCCTGCGACTGACCCTGGGTGAGCACCCGGCAAGCTGTCTCTTCTGTGGTGAGGCGGATGAGTGCAAAAAGTATCAGGGGACGATCCGCAAGGTCGGTATGACCACGGGATGCCGGTATTGCCCCAACGACAACCATTGCGAGCTGCAGCAGCTCACCGAGCGCATCGGCCTCGCGGAGACATCCTACCCGGTCTACTATCGAAACTTCAGCGTGGAGAAATACGATCCCTTCTACGACCGCGATTATAATCTTTGCGTCCTCTGCGGCAGGTGCGTGCGGGTTTGCAATGACGTGCGTCTGAACGCGACGCTCGCCTTCAAGCAGCGGGGCAAGCTCACGACGATCGGCCCCGCGTTTGACCGTACCCACCTTGAGGCGGGATGTGAGTTTTGCGGGGCCTGTGTCGATGTGTGTCCTACCGGAGCCCTTTCCGCAAAGGTCTCCAAGTGGTCGGGTAAAGCGGATGCTGAAATCAGCACAACGTGTGTCTACTGTTCCATCGGCTGTCAGCTCCGGTTGCAGACCAAGGATAACAAAGTTATCGACGCGCTCCCCGACTATGCGTCGCCGGTCGATCACGGACTGATCTGCGTCAAAGGACGGTTTGCGGTGCCTGAGTACGTCCACAGCGCTACCCGCTTTTCGAACCCTCGGGAGATGACCCCCATGGGGTACAACGACATCTCGTGGGAAGAGGCGATAACCAGGGCAGCTGACAGATTGAAGGATATCAGCCCTGACGATTGCCTCGTCATGGTCTCTCCGGAACTTTCGAACGAAGACCTGTTCGTGGCCCAGCAGTTCGTGAGACAGGCACTCGGCTCTGAGAATATTGCGTCCTCGCTGATGACCGAACTCGGCGACGATCTTCTGCCATTCATCGATCTCGCCACGCGCGCGGAACCGTTTTCCGTAATCGGAGAGGCGAAAGCCATTCTTGCGATAGGGTTCGATTCGACGAACGCATACTCGCCGATCGGCATTGCGGTGAAACGGGCTGCCCGGCAAGGCGCATTCCTGGCCACGCTCAACCCGGCGGAATCGAATCTGGATATGCTGGCCGAAGTCTCATGCAATTCGGATGAAGATAGTTGGGCTGCCCTTCTCGACCGCATACGCACGGGAGCGCTGGAGTCGAGTAGCACGAAACCGGCAACTGATGCGCTTTCAGGGTGGGGCGAGGAAGTGAAAAAGATTGCTCAGGCCCTTAAGGGGTCGGGCGGCGGCGTTGTCATCGTTGGACAGCAGGTGCTGGCGTCCGCGGGCAGGCATGAGGTTCTGCAGGCGCTGCTGAAAATGAGAGAGGAATTATCCTGCAAGATGGTGATTGCACATCCATACACGAACCTTTGTGGTATGGTGGCCGTGGGTGCTCTGGCAGGCCTGGAGCCCGGCCAGGCCGTGCGTAAAAACGGGTCTGAGGGCGCCCTTCCCTTTGCACCGGAGCCGATTGATTTCACAAAACCGCGAAAAGTCGTCTATTTGATCGGTGAGGCGCCATCATCGGATCTCCCCGAATGTGACTATCTGATCTATCAAAACGCGATGCCGAGTGGGTCGTCCTCCCGCCAGCCGGACCTGATTCTTCCCGCGACCCTATTTACCGAATCCGCGGGAACCATCATAAGTGCGGAAGGCAGAATCCTTCAGATGCGTCAAGCCGTGGCACCATTTGGGGATAGCAAGCCTGACTGGTGGATACTGAGCAGGATCGCGGAGAAGATGGGCAAAGGAAAGCCGAAGTACGCAACGCTATCGGCTGTGCAGCAGGAGGGGAAGAAGCAGGTGAAAGGCGTATCTGATTCGAGGAAGAAAGGTTGAGTTTGAAAGGATCAGCTATCCCGCTAAGGGTCGGGCCGAGGCCGGAGTACACCGCATCTCTCCGGACCGGAAACGAGAGCGTGCCCAATACCGTGGGATTCCGCTCAGCGATGTGGTTGAGGGAATGAAAGTGATAAGGAGAAATAATGAATAGGGTCGTCCAGCGCACCATGATTGTCCCCAATATGCATCTCCTCGAGCTCGAAGCGCCGGAGATCGCGTCGAAGATACGGCCGGGTCAGTTCGTCATCGTCCGTCCCGATGAGGAGGGCGAGCGCGTGCCCCTTTCGGTGGCTGACTGGGACAAGGAGAAGGGCACGATAACCATCATATTCATGGAGGTTGGCGCTTCGACCGGCCAGCTTGCTTCCCTGAAGCCGGGAGATACTGTTCCGACCTGCGTAGGCCCCCTGGGGAATGCAACGGAGATAGCTCAGTTCGGCACGGTCATGCTCGTGGCAGGATGCTACGGAATCGGGAGCATATACCCGGTCGCCCGCGAACTGAAGAATCAGGGGAACAAGGTCCTCGCCGTTATAGAGGCAAGAAGCTCTTTCCTGCTTTACTGGCTCGATAAATTCGTCGGGCTCTCTGACAGGATCTTCTCCATAACGCGTGATGGCAGTCAGGGCTATAAGGGGCATGTGAGCCGCCTCACCGAGATCATCAATGGGTTGCAGAGCCCGCCGGACAGGATCATCGTCAACGGGTGTACCTACTTGATGGCCCATACCTCGGAGATCACGCGCAGTATGGGCATACCCACCGTTGTCAACCTGAACCCGATCATGATCGACGGGACAGGCATGTGCGGGGTCTGCCGCGTGACCGTAACGGGTAAGATGAAATTTGCTTGCGTGGACGGACCGGAGTTCAACGGGCATGAGGTGGACTGGAAAGAGTTCCTGGCACGGAGGAAGCAATACACGGATGAGGAGGCGCTTCCCTTCAGGCGAAGCGACCCGAAACCGCCGATCCATAAAGAGGGGAAGTGTCAAGCATGAGCACAGAAGATCGCCCCAAAAAGCTTGATTTGAACCGCAACGATATGCCCAGGCAGCCTCCCGAGATCAGGCGCCACAACTTCAACGAGGTGGCTCTCGGCTACACGCAGGATCTGGCCATGACCGAGGCAAAACGGTGCATGCAGTGCAAGAAGCCCCGCTGCGTCACCGGCTGTCCCGTGGAGATCGACATCCCCGGATTCATCTCATTCGTCAGCAAGGGAGACTTTGCTTCCGGCATCAAGAGGCTTAAAGAGAAGAACTGCCTGCCCGCTGTGTGCGGGCGCGTCTGTCCCCAGGAGAGCCAGTGCGAATCGCAGTGTATCCTGAAGAACAAGGGGGCAGAGGTTGCCATAGGAAGGATCGAGCGTTTTCTTGCTGACTGGGAAGCATCAGCGGGCGCTGTCGAGATGCCGGCGCGGCCAAAGTCGACAGGGAAAAAGGTTGCGGTGGTTGGCTCAGGACCGGCCGGTGTGACGGTTGCCGGCGATCTCATTCTGCTCGGTCACGAAGTGACGATCTTTGAGGCCCTGCACAGGGCGGGCGGCGTGCTCACCTACGGCATACCCGAATTCCGGCTTCCGAAGCGGATCGTCGCGCGGGAAGTCGATTACGTGCAGAAGCTCGGGGTCAACGTTGTCACCAACTTCGTCGTGGGGAAGACGCGCACTGTTGATGAACTGCTCGAAGAATACGACGCAATGTTCATCGCTACAGGCGCCGGGCTGCCATGGTTCATGAACATCCCCGGAGAGAACCTGAACGGCGTCTATTCCGCGAACGAGTATCTCACCAGGATGAACCTCATGCAGGGTTACAAGTTCCCGGGTTCTTCGACTCCGGTGAGGAAACACAGCAGGGTGGCCGTCGTGGGCGGCGGCAACGTTGCCATGGATTCCGCGCGCACCGCGCTGCGCATGGGAGCCAAAGAGGTGCACATCATCTATCGACGCTCCATGAATGAGCTGCCTGCACGCCATGAAGAGGTAGAGAACGCTGAGGAAGAGGGCGTTATCTTCGATGTGCTGACGCTCCCTCTGCAATACATCGGCGACGAAAACGGTTGGCTCAAGGAGATCGAGTGCCTCAAGATGGAATTGGGCGAACCGGATGCATCAGGAAGGCGCCGCCCTGTCGAAGTGAAGGACTCAAATTTCCGCTCGGAATTCGATGCGCTTGTCTGCGCCGTCGGCAACAGCCCGAACCCTCTGATACCGGCCACCACGGCCGGGCTGGAAGTCACAAGGCACGGCACCATAGTGGCCGACCCGGAAACAGGCAAGACCACACGCGACCGCATATGGGCAGGGGGGGATATTGTGACAGGGGCGGCTACCGTGATATTGGCCATGGGGGCGGGACAGAAAAGCGGCGCGCGCCATGCACGAGTTCTTGTCCTCGTAGCGGGCAGCGGCGTCAAAAGTCCATCTCCTTTGTCGCCCTTCGCCCTGTCTGTCCTCGACGTACCACGAGGTACGCCTGCGTCCGCCAAGGCTCGGAGCTTCGCGGATCTGGAGCTTTTTACTTGCTGCCCTATACATCCTTCGGGGAATTTCTGGTCGCCACTCCGCCGTATGCTACCTCAACAACCCGGGAACGTTAGATGTAAACGTACTCCACCGATCAGGTTCCAGGCCGCACGGTTGGGGTCATTCGGAATGCTTGACGGATTCACGAGCCTTTTTTCCCCAAGGCCTGTATCTGGTGCCCGGCATCCTTCCCGTCTCAAGGTAATAATTGACAGCGTAGCCGTTGCTGCTATAATTGTAGAAGGAGGTTCCTGCGCAGTTGCGTACACGACGCGGGCGTCTCTTGGGCCATAACGATGTCTCCCACGATGATTTGTGCCCACGTCTTGAATGAGCCTGGGGTACACGTGAAGAGCCCATCGGATAGCTAATGTTGCTTGAGATTTGGATGTTTCAAGGCCATTTGTAAAAGTCGGTTATATGAGGTGTTATACAGAATTGTTTCTGTATACTCAATAGTTAGCATCGGATAGATGAAAATCTAAGGAGGAGGAATTGGCCGTACTTCACATATTCGGAGACGAATCGGGTACAATGCCTGTGAATGACGGGGATAGACCTCTCGTCGCAACAACCGTCACCTTTATTGGAAAGACACCCGTTGCAGTCAAGGGGTCCAATGACGACGAAATACTGGTGAGCATTTTTAAGGACCAAGGAGTCATACCATTTGCCGCAGTGGTGAATCCTTTTCCGGGATACGGCAAGGCATTGAAATACAAGCACGATAAAATGCAGGTAATGGCGCGTGCGACTCGTTTAGTTACTGGTGCCAACTCCGATTACATAGACCCCACGGGTGTAAATCTACGAAACTTTGTTTGGACACACGCGATGCTACAAGCTGTGGTGCATGCAGTTAGAAGTACCATGTTAACTACCACCATCGATGCCCTTCGGATTGTTCTTGACGAAAAGACGATGACCCGTCCAATGCGCCGACTCTTTACTGACACAGTACACCGAATGGGAGATAGTGTGAGAGGGTTTCTAAAGGCTAACGCTAAACTGGATCCAGCTACGATGTCTTTATACAAAAGCCGTATTCAGTTTTCAGGCGACACCACGGTTATCAACTGGACCGACGATGCCGAGGAATTTCGTTCATTGTTTGGTTTGAAGCTAGCCGACCGGTTTGCCCGCAAGATGTACCAACAGTTAGAGAATAGAACCCCAGGCATAGAGCGGAAACTCAAAGAAGCCGGATTCGGAGACTTCCTTCTCGACATTACTCGCGTAGTCATACGGTTCGACCAAAGGCTCATGGTGACC
>CAWIHO010000004.1:0-24901 GCA_963835605.1 uncultured delta proteobacterium
CCAGTTTGTCCATCTCTTCCGGCTTTAAGGTCTTCCTGATTTTCGCCATCTCCAGCGCCACGAGTGAAAGCGTCCTGTAGACCGATTCTTGCGGCTCCATTCCCTTGATCGCCTCGAGATGGGAGGCCACGGTTTCTGCATCGCCACGCACGACCGGGCCTGTCAGCGACAGCAGCGGCCCCTTGTTCTCGATGTTCCGAAGCGTCGTCTCTATGATAGGGAAGAAGGGCGTCAGCTCTATGCCGATCCGGTTCACGATGCCTTCCCCCGTGTGCATCAGCGCGGTAAGAAGGTTACATACAAAAACGGCGGAGAGGTGATAGAGGAGTTTGTTTTTACTCTCGATCCTGACTGCCTTGAACCCTATCGTCGATGCAAGTAGATCGAGCACCGGAAGCGCCTTTTCATCTCCCTCGATGAAAATATACGTCCTGGGAAGGGCCACAATGCCGCTATTTACGTCTGGAAAGGTCTGAAGCGGGTGGAGCGAGCCAAGCATCGCCCCTTTTTGCTCCAGGGGTGAGAGCTCAGTGGCAGGATGGGCCCCACTTGTGTGGAAAAAGAGCTTCTGATCGAGCCGGTCCGTTTTTTGAAAGATTTCCTTAGCTACAGCGTGGATTTCGCTATCCTGGGTCGTAACCGCGACCACATCCGCATATCGTACCACTTCTGATACGTCCTTCGTGTACATACATTTACCCGGGATGTAGTTCCGCGCAAGTTCCAGAGACTCATCTCTTCGTGAAGCAACCGCGACAACGGCAAACCCTTTGTTCTGCAATACGTGACCAAGGGCTATGCCCACCTTTCCAGCTCCGATGATCCCGATTTTCATTGTTCGAACACCCCTTTAGGCAGCATAAATATATTCTTCAGAAAGTCTATCGGCCTTTTCCCGAACGTTTCGACGTAGCTTGGATGCACTTCCGGATCACGTAAGGGACCTTTCGCATCAATGGCCACGTACAAGAACCCACCCTCTTTGCGCTTGAAGATGCTCCTTAGAATCGGAATTTTGTTTACTGTACGGTCGAGTGTCACCATTGGAGAAACGATTAGCTTCGCATCCATGGTCTTGTCCGGCAGATTTACGTTACCGCTTCCGGCTATAAGCATGGATGAACTATCTATCAGGAAATCCTCCGTCTTGAAGAGACCGCTCTCACCCTTAAGCGTGAAGCCTGCTTTGGTGTAGGGTAGCCCCTTCTCCAGCAGATTTACCTTTCCTCTGAAGAAGTCGTAAAGATTCAGGACGCCCAGAATCTTCGAAAGAAGGTTCCACTTCCTGATTACCCCATCGCGGCTGGAAACAACAACCTCTCCACTCATGTTTCTGAGCAGCTCATCACTATCCCCGCCGGAAGAGGAAAGATTGGCCGTAACAGCGCCTGTTGCCTCCAGGATCTGGGAGTCCGGATCGAACAGTCGAAGAAAGAGACCGCCCTTGATGTCTTGCGCTTTGCAGGAAACGTCCAGCGACGGCAACGCTTTTGATAGATCGACCTTCCCTTCCAAAAAGAGAGTGCCCCCGAAAATTTTTCCCGACACCTTCGAGAATCCGATGCGTCGGTCTATCAGCACACCGATGAGTTCTGCATCGTTGGCCACCAAGTCCTCGTCTGCCACTCGCTCCGCTTTGATGTCAAAATCTCCGGCGAGTTTTGCCATGAGGCTCTCCTTAGCGATGACCGGGATCCGGAACTTCCTTCTTTCAGGCGTCGCAAGGTCAGCAGGTTCAAAGTTCTTCATGTCGATCATCACCGAAAAACGTTGCGACTTCAGTGCCTCCATTGACAAGGTTGCCTTGCGCACAACCGTGCTCCCGATGCGAAGTCCCGTGAGATCTATGAAGGACTTCCCCCCCTTGAAGTCAGCGGAGAGTTCGATGTCGGCGAGCGGCTTCACGAGAAAGGGAAGCCTCAGGGCGCCATCACGCAAGCGCAACTCTCCATCAACGAGAGGAAGTTCTGTCAGGGGAAAACGCAGGTCGGCCACGGACAGGTTTGCTTGCAGACTCCCTGCCGCCTGCATGCGGTCAGCAAAAAAAAGCTTCGACACGGTATCGAGTTGAGGCGCGCTGAGCGCCATCTTCAGGTTAACAATTCTATCTTTCATCACGTCACCACTGGCCCGAAAAGTGGCATCAGCAATCGTACACGTGAGCCCATCAATCCGAGCCATCCCCTGGCCCCACCGCATGCTCACTGTCGCCGCACTCTCTACTCCCTTCTCTTTTTTAATGAGACCGGGCACTTCGAGAGAGAGGTCTTTCAGAGATAAATCCCCTCGCGCGGAGTATGACTCTTGCTCTTTTGCGAACGCTCCTTCAGCAAGTACTACGCCATCGAGAGAATACGGCAGATGAAGAAGGGAATTAATCTCCGCGGCGCCTATCGTACCTTTCATATTAAGACGGGCCGATCCTTTTTGGACCGGCCCGTTCAGGACCAACTCCGTCTTTCCCCGAGAGAGCACGAGCGGCTCAAAGTTCACTTCGCCGTCATGAAAACTGTAAGAACCGGAAGCCTCCAAGGGGAGCTTCCTCCACACGAATCGCGCATCTCTAAGCCTGCCTCTGCCGGAGACCTCGACAGCCGTATCTTCACGGCCCCTCGCCTCAGCCTCACCCTCTGCCACACCTGATGTGACGGTGAAATCCTCAAGCCCTGCCAGCTCTGAAACATCCCTCATATCGGTAGCAAACCTGCCCCTCGCCTCGATGTACTGCTCAGCGGCGAATGGAACGGTTACGGAAACATCAGAGAAACTGCTCCTTTGAAACGAGCCCTTCGCATGGGAAAATACCATTCTTTGCTCATCGAGACTAACCGACCCTTCTACGCCGCGCACCTCTATTTTCTGATAGGCTGCGGCAACGTCAGCCAGATAGAACTCCGCACGGAAGGGTCGGGGCTCGGTATACGTGAGCTTCTTGACCGTGATCGTGCCGGCTGTAAGCAGATCGAGAACATCGGAGCCCCTTTTTGCCAACGGTGCGAGGTTTATATACTCCTTGACGTCCGGGACGGCAAGGGGGCCCGTCTGTAGTTCCAGTGAAGCAAGATACTTTCCGGATAGTTTGATATCCAGCTGAACAGGTACCCCTTTGAAGAAGAGATGCTCGAATTTTAGGTCTGTCTTGGTACCCGCGAACTCCACACGGGCCTTGGCCGCGTCATGCGTGAGCCGGATAGGTTTCTTCAGAAATGCTTCACGCATAGCGAAATCAGAGGCTTCGACATCGGTGGCAAACGTGAATTTCCCATCCTTGTATGTGAAACTGCCGGCACCGCTCAGCAGCCCTTCGTAGCCTCTCAGGATCCGAGACAGATCCACGCGGGCGAAAGAGAGCTCGCCTTGGATATCGGACCGTTTATCTTTGAAGAAACCCCCGCCTTTGGTTTTCAGGTTACCAAATCCCTCTGCGCCTCCATCCAGCTCGAACTCCAGGTTTCCACCGGTGTTGAAATTTTTCACCTTCAATTCGCGTACAATATATTTCTGGCCCCGATACGTCAGGTTCCCCCGTCTCAACTCAGCTAGTTCGACAGGAACGGGAATGAGATCAACTCTGCCCCCGGAATCCTTGATCGCGATGTCAAAATCGGAGATACTCACGGCCGTGATATAGAGCCCCTTCCACGGATTGACCTGGAGACGTGCGTTCTTAATGGTTCCCTCGGCAACACCCTTAAGGGTCAGGTCATAAATATCGACGGTGACTTTGCCGTTGCTGTAACCCGGCTCAAGGCGCCCTATTTGGACACTTCCGCCAATCGCCCTGCCCAGGAGCTGGGTGCCCACGTAAGTACCTATGGAAGCCAGATTCATCCATAGGACCACGCCAAGGGCCAAAAAGAAGAGGAATATAATGCAGCATATGATCAGAAATTTCTTCATGGTGTCCTTGCCAGCGCAAAAACAACAACCGCCTTCGCCTTCGCGGAAAGAAGTATACGCGATGCCTCCCTGACCGTGTTGCCCGTGGTCATCAGATCATCCACCAACAAAATGCGTTTACCTCTTATTGTTTCGGCTTTGCGGACGGCGAATGCGCCTCTGACGTTTTTCCTTCTCTCCTCCCTGGAGAGCGTGTACTGATCCTTTGTCTCTTTTTGTTTGTATAAGGAAGAGAGGCTAAGCGGTCTGGCGGTGATCGCCGCGATCTCTTCCGCCATCACATAAGTCTGATTGAAGCCCCGCTCCTTCAGCCGTTTCTCTGTCACCGGAAGCGGCGCGATAACGTCAAATACTTCGCGCATGACCTTTAGCTCTCCCTCTAGCAGCCGGATGAGAAGACGGCCAATCTCCTTGCGACCCTTAAATTTGAAAGCAAGGAGCGCCTCACGCAGCGGACCCTCGAAATAAAAGCCGTAGTAACCGCGTTCAAAAGGAGGCGGGCTCTCCGTGCATGCCCCGCAAACATTAGGCGTGCTAAGCCATCTGCCGCAGTAAGGGCAGGACGAAGCGGTCTCAACCCGGCGAAAAAGATCCCTGCATTTGCGGCAGAGGATTGCGCCTGGCGAGCCGCAACCCCCGCAAGACTGTGGATATATGATCTCAACAGCCGATCTGAAGTGATCAAGCACCGTATTTATCAAGCTTCAAGGCGTGCGCGAGCGCGAGGGTCATCAGCTCCCTGCTGTACATCGTGCCAATGCTTCCCCTTACGCAATTCTTTTCGTGAAAAGGCAAGCTGTCCCTTTCACCCGTACCTGTCACCAGGAGGAGCGGCACCGGGTGCCAGCTGTGACCCTTTAGCGGACAGGGGGTGGAATGGTCACCCGTGACCACCAGTACATTAGGATTGGCCGCACACAGGTCAGGTATGATCTTGTCCACGTTTTCTATTGCCTTCACCTTCTCCTCAAAGTTCCCGTCTTCACCTGCTACATCGGTTTCTTTGACGTGCAGAAAGAAAAACTGATAGTTGCTCCACTGTTGCTTCATGATCGCTACCATTTCCTGGTAGCTCTTCGGCTCGCTCCCTGCCTTCATCCCCAACACCTTTCCAATGCCTCTGTACATGGGGTACGTCGTAATTGCCAGGGCATCCAGCTTATATTTCACTGGAAAGGGCTGAAGGTCAGGCTTCCTTGAGAAGCCTCGCAGCAGAATACCATTGGCCACCGGTTCATCCTTGAGGAGGGCTGCGACCTTCTTGATGAAGCTGTTGAGCAGTCCGGCGGTGCGTGCAGCATGCTCTGTTCTGGGTTTCACATAGACGTAGGGTCGCTGGTCTTTGTGCGGGTCCGCATCTTCAAGCTCACCACTCAGGCCATCGCCTCTAAAGAGGATGGCAAACCTGTGTGATTTACCCGGCTCGATGATGATGCGCACGCCGTCTACGTCGGATATTGCCTCTCGAATCCTGCCGCACAACCGCACCGTCTCAGCGGTTGCAATCCTGCCGGCCCTGCGATCAGTGACGATCTCATCCTTCATCGTGCAGAAATTTCCCCGCGCCGCAAGATCGTTCTCTTCTATCTCCATGTTGAGACCGAGCGCTTCCAGTATGCCCCGGCCGATCTCCACCTTGAGCGGATCATAGCCGAAGAGGGAGAGGTGTCCCGGGCCACTACCCGGCGTAATACCGATGTCCACAGGTATAATCCTTCCGAGCACACCTCTTTCTACAGCAAGCTGGTCGATATTCGGTTTCCTGGCTGCCTCCAAGGGCGTCATGAAATTGTGATCGGGATTGGGAATATCCCCCAGACCATCAAGAACAAGGAAAACGATTTTACTGGGACTGCTCAAAATAAGATCGTCAATCATTGTTCCCTCCAGTCCTGTTCATACAGCACCCTGAGGTCAGGGCTCTCTTCTTGAAACAGGCCCTCTTGCTTTACGGTTATGGTATTCCAGCTGAAACAGCTCTCACAGAAATCCTGCCAATTCTCCTTGACAGACTGGCATTTCGAACAGACGAAGGGCACGTAGGCATGCTCTATGGGGAATGCTTTTCTGAACTCTTCTATGGCGCTCTCCAGCTCACCCCGGTCAATGTAAGCCTCTGCCATTGCTCTATGCAGCCCGGGGAATTCACCTTCGGCGGCCAAGAGCATATTCAGTGTGTCCATCGCCTCGTCAATCATCTCAAGCCGGAGACAGAGCTTCGCGTAAAGAAACATTATGAAACGATTCCTCGGCGCCATATCAAGGATCTTACGGTATATCTTCAGAATGACAGCCGGTTCCCCTCTGGCAATATAAAGATCTTCCATTTTCAGGAGAAAAATGATGTGCCCCGTCTTGGAGTAACCACGCCCATAGACCCTCGCCGCGTCATTGAGCTTACTCGTTTTCTTGTAGACTTCAGCGAGGAGGATATAAGCCGGGATAAATCTCTTATCCTCATCCAGAATATCGCGCAGCTCCTTTTCCGCAGCTTCAAGGCCCCTCCCTTCCTGGCTGTCGAAGGACTCCTTGAGCTTCTCGTATCTGATTCCGAGATACCGCCTCGTCTCATCCTCGGTCTTTATGTGCTTTCTCAACCTCTTTTCCAGCTCCAAGGCTTGCTCCCACTCCTTGTTGCAGACGTGCAGGTCCCGCATGATACCCATTGCTCTCAGGTTCGATTCATTAACGCTGAGGATGTCTTTCAAATCCTTCTGGACCCGCGTCACGTCTTTGGTTGCCAGATCGACCCTCACCATCTTGAACAGGACCGATTCCCGCTTACCCAGATTCGCTTCCGCAAGCCTCAGAATTTCCCGTGCCTTATCGTACTCTTTCGCACCCAGATGCAGGTCGGCAGCAAGGAGGTATGCATCCTCCAGGTCAGGTGCTGACCTGATAAGCTTATTCGTATACTCGATGGCCTTCTCTCGCTCGCCTTTCAGCTCATACGACCTTGCCCGCTCGAGAGACTCTTTAAGCTCTTCCCGTCTGCGAGCCTGTTTCCCGGATCTCCATGAGCTTATGGCCCGGCCCGCGTCGGAGAAGAAACCGAAGATTATTGAAATCAAAAGGCCGAGTACAAACGAGATGGTCACCAAATTGGCAACCGACGTGGTGTAATACCGCCCGTCCCCCACATAAAATTTCGCGTCTTCCGGATTGAGGCCCAAAAGACAGAGATACAGAATTACGAAGATGCAAAAGAACAGGGCCAGTATCTTATATTTCATCACGTCCCCTTTTCCTCACTCATTCTCTGACAGTTGATGCAGTAACGCGCGACCGGGTTTGCCTCGAGTCTCTTTTCAGTGATCGGCTCTTCGCACTCTTCACATACGCCGTAAGTTCCACTTCCCAGTTTATCCAAAGCTGAATCTATTTCTTTGAGCAGAGTGAGGTCATTGTCGCTCAGGCTCATCAATATGTCTGCATTGTAGGCATTGCTCGCGGCATCCGCCATGTCCTGAATGCCATCAGTGCCGAGCGTATACGAGTCCTCTTTCAATTTCTTGGCTTTATCGAGTATTGCCGCCCTCATTTTCAACAGTTTCTTCTTAAAAAATTCACGTTTCGCCTTTTGCATGCTCCACCCCTAAAATCTTATTTTCCTCGTCGGTTCTGTACCTTGCAGCTTCTATCCAAAGGCTCTCCAGGTCGTATAGTTCTCTCAAAGGCTCGAGGAACGTGTGGAATATGACATCCCCGTAATCGAGGATAATCCACCGTCCTTCGTCGTAACCTTCGGCAGAAAGAGGCTGCATCCCCTTTTCCTTCATGCCCGTCTGCACGCTTTCCGCTACTGTTCTCACGTGCCGCTCGCTTGTACCTGATGCCAGGACGAAGAAGTCGGCTATGTCGGTCAGGTCAGCAAGATTGAGTATCAGTACTTCTTTTGCCTTCTTCTCGTCTGCCAGTTTTCCTATGATAAGCGCCTTTTCGCTCGATCGCACTATTCTGTGTATAAACCTCCTTGCTTTATGAAACGTTCAACACCATAGGGAACCAGATACTTGATCGATGCCCCCCTATGAGCAAGTTGCCGGATCATCGTTGATGATATAGCAAGCTGTGTCACTCGATAAAAGAAAATCTTCTTTCCCGAGCGGTGTTCGTACGTATTATCATCAATGCTCCTGACGTCCCGTTTCACCTCGGGTGGAAATAGGTCCGCATGATTCACTTTCGTATGGATAGGCCTCACTAAAATCACCAGGTGTGTCTCTTCAAAAATCTGTCCGTAGTTTTTCCACCGGTCTATTTCGGAGAAGGCATCCAGGCCCACCAAAAAATAGACCTCACCGTGTCGCGCGGCGAACGCCTTTATCGTCTCTATCGAATAGGAGAGCCCGCCTCTTCGTATCTCCACCGGAGAGGCATGAAAAAACGTGTTGCTACGTGTTGCCATCTCAACCATCTTCAACCTGTCCGCCGCGGCCGTCACCTTTATACGCTGTTTGAGCGGCTGGACAAAAGCAGGAATGAAATAGAGCTTCTCCAGGCTGAAGTGCTCACGCACCTCCTCGGCCACTCTCAGGTGTCCATTGTGGATCGGATCAAAGGTTCCACCGAACAGGCCCACTCGCATCACGCTCTCAACTGCCCCTCTCCAAAGGCTATGAACTTCGTGACCGTCAGTTCCTCCAGTCCCATGGGACCAAACGCATGCAACCTCGTAGTGCTGATCCCCATTTCGGCCCCGAGGCCGAGCTGGTATCCGTCATTCAGGCGGGTCGATGCATTAACAAGGACAAGCGACGAGTTGACTTCCCGCAGAAAGCGCCACGCATTATTGTAATCAGTGGTCATAATAGCGTCCGTATGCTCAGAACCGTACTGCTTGATATGGCCGATTGCCTCCTCCATATTCTCGACGATCCTCACGGAAAGTGTAAGATCGAGATACTCTTCGTGCCAGTCCTGTTCCGAGGCTGGCTCCACGTCGGGGATGAGACGACGCACCTTTTCGCAGCCCTTTATGGTTACGCCCTTCTGACGCAGCAGTTCTACCATCCGGGGTAAGAATTCTGGTGCTTTCGCGCGGTGCACGAGCAAGGTCTCCATGGCGTTACAGGTGGCCGGCTTCTGCACCTTTGCATTCAGACAGACATCGAGCGCCTGCGCTGTGTCCGCGGATTCGTCCACATAGATGGCGCACACACCCTTATAATGCTTCAGAACAGGCACGCGCGAATGCTCGACGACACTACGGATAAGCGCCTCCCCTCCCCTGGGAATCACGAGGTCAACGGCATCGGTCATTTTCAGAAGTTCATAGAGATACGCCCTATCGCCGGTATCGACAAGCTGTACCACGTTCACAGGCACGCCCTCTTGGTCGAGCGCCTCTCTGATCAGGCCGAACAAGACCTTGTTTGAGTGCGCAGCCTCCTTGCCTCCTTTCAAAATGACCCCGTTGCCACTCTTGAAGCAGAGAGAAAAGGCGTCAACGGTGACGTTAGGACGTGACTCATAGATAATGCAGATGACACCTATAGGGATCCTCATACGGCCGACGAGCAGACCGTTCGGTCTACTCCAGAGCTTGACGATCTCGCCGACGGGATCCTGAAGCTGGATGACGTCCCGCAGACTCGCCACCATCTCATTGATCACCTTCTCATCGATCCGGAGGCGATCGACCAGCGCAGAAGGCATCTCTTCTTTCTCGGCCTTACGAACATCCTTCTCGTTCTCGGCGATCAGCGATGCTTTCCGCTCCAGGAGCAACCGCTCCAGGGCGGAGAGCACGCGGTTCTTCTTTTCGGTAGACTCGTGAGCAAGACCTTGCGCCGCTCCTTTCGCCGCCCTTGCCAGTTCGTCCGGCCTCACAGCACCACCATGTTATCCCTGTGGATCACTTCTTCAGTATATTTATAGCCAAGCGTCTTTTCTATCTCAACACTTTTCGATCCCTTGATCTGAGACACATCCGATGAGGAATAGTTTGCGATCCCGCGCCCGACAACCTTCCCTGACTTGTCGCTAATTTCTACGCACTCTCCCCGTGCAAAATCCCCTTCAACCCTGGTGATGCCTGAGGGGAGCAAGCTTCCCCCTCTGCTCGTAATCGCTCTCTCTGCTCCCTCATCGACCCAGAGCTTTCCTTTCGTCTTGAAAGCGAAAGCAATCCAGCATTTCTTCCTGGGAAGCCGTTTCTTGGCGAGGAAAAGCGTCCCTATCTCCTCGCCCCGTAGCACCCTCAACACCACATCTTTTACATCACCCCTTACCAGGCGCGTGGGGATGCCGTAGTGCCCTGCCTTCTTGGCAGCCTCTATCTTGCTCACCATGCCGCCTACACTCTTCTCGCTCCGGGTACCGTTGGCAAGCTTTTCAACACCCTCGTCAATTTTCCTTACCGTGTTAATGAGGCGAGCCCCCGGGAACCGGTTTGGATCCTTATCGTACAGACCGTCAACATCTGAAAGGAGCAGGAGAAGATCAGCATTCGTGATCTGCGCGATAAGGGCCGAAAGGTTGTCGTTATCGCCGAACATGATCTCCTGGAAGGAGAGGGTATCGTTCTCGTTGATGATGGGCACAACGTCCATGGCAAGGAGCGTGTCTATGGTGTTCAGGAGGTTGAGGCACCTGCTCCGCGATTTTGTATCCTCATGGGTCAGGAGGACCTGGCTGACCTTCAATCCGACACGCGCAAAAGCATCCATGTAGATTTTCATGAGCAGGCCCTGCCCCACTGACGCGAGCGCCTGCTTTCTTGCCATCTCTTTGGGCTTCTTTAAAAGCCCCATAGCCTCCATACCGCACGCAATGGCGCCGCTCGATACAACGATCACGCCAATGCCCATGTCCTTGATCGCCCTGATCTGACGCGCAAAGCCCTCGGCCTTGGCGCTGCTCACCCTATGCTCGCTGTCGAGCAGCACGGAGGTCCCGATCTTGAGTATTACCCTCTTGACGTCAAGCAACGCGCTGTGCACCTTTCTTCTTAAGTCTGACTTTGAGTTCATCGATGCCCCGCCCATTCAAAGCACTGACGCTCACCACTTCCTCCTGAAGCGCCTTGAGCGCCTTCTCCTTACGGGCAAGGTCAGAGGCGGCAAGCAGGTCGATTTTGTTGAGCACCAGGATCCTCTGTTTGCGCAACATCTTTTCATTGTGCAGACCAAGCTCGTTGCGCAGGGTCAGGTAATCATCCGGCACGGAAGGGGAGGATGCGTCGACAACCCATAGCAACACATTCGTCCGTTCCACGTGTTTCAGGAAGGTGAGGCCCAGACCCTTGCCCTCGGACGCCCCTTTGATGATACCCGGAATATCGGCAATGACCACTCGCTCCTCGTCATCACCGAACACCCCGAGGCCGGGACTCAATGTCGTAAAAGGGTACGGGCCAACCTCCGGCTTCGCATTGGTGAGGCGGGAAAGCAGAGTCGACTTGCCCGAGTTGGGCAGTCCTACGATGCCTATCTCTGCGAGGAGTTTCAGTTCGAGTCTAAGATACCTTTCTTCACCCCTGGTACCTTCGGTATGCTCGCGTGGCGCCCGATGAACGGAACTCACGAAACGGGCATTGCCTTGACCGCCGGCGCCGCCGTGGGCAACAACCCATCTCTGCTCTTCCTCAACAATGTCAACGAGGATGTCCTGGCTCCGTTCATCCCGGACAATGGTTCCCAGCGGCACATAAATGTACAGGTCCGTGCCGTTTCTCCCCGTCTTGTTTCTTCCACTGCCGATCCGGCCGTTTTCTGCTTTGTAATGGCGCTTGTATCTGAAATCCAGGAGACTGGCGAGGCTGCGCTTCCCAACGATGATTACGTCTCCTCCCTTTCCTCCGTCACCACCGTCAGGCCCACCCTTCGGTACGTATTTTTCTCTTCTGAAGCTGACACAGCCTCTCCCGCCATCACCAGCTTTTACATAGAGAGAGGCTTCGTCGACAAATTTCATTCAGCCGGGTAGATACTCACCCTCTTTTTCGCCCCGTGGTCTTCGTAGGTGACGTGTCCGTCAATCAAGGCGAAAAGCGTGTTGTCGCGTCCAATGCCCACATTGCTTCCCGGATAAATCTTTGTCCCATGCTGCCGCACGATGATGCTCCCCGCCCTTGCGAACTGGCCGCCGAATATCTTGACACCCAGCCGCTGGCCAGCGCTGTCTCTACCGTTCCGCGAACTGCCTCCAGCCTTTTTATGAGCCATTGCCTGCCCCCTGTATCTCTATCTTTTCGACCAGGAGCTCCGTGTAAAATTGGCGGTGCCCCTTTTTCTTTTTGGAGTCTTTTCTCCTCTTGTACTTGAAAACAATCACCTTATCCGCCTTCTCCTGCGTCAGCACCTTTCCGACCACGGAGGCACCCGCGACGTAAGGGCTGCCCGTCACCGTGTGTTCACCATCATTGATGGCCAGGACAGTGCCAATGGTTATATCCTCACCTGCGTTACCCTGGAGCTTTTCCACACGTATCTTGTCGCCCTGCTTGATTGTATACTGCTTACCACCGCTCTCTATGATGGCGTACATGCTGCTCTCCTCATGTTTCCCTTGAGATTTTTGAGACCATTATCTTATGCAAATGTGGCTGAAAAGTCAACAAATAACTTGCGGTTTCAGCAAGATCTCGGTTGCGGGTGACGTTGCGTTGCGAACCTTGAGGTATTCATAATAGCTCACTTCTGTCTCATTGGTTTCATGGTTCGATTAGTTTGATTCGTTGCAACGAGAACCAATCCTCATCGTGAGGAGGCCGATAAACCCAACCAACTAACAAAACCAATGAAACCAATAGAACTAAGAGTGATAGCTTGCCAGTCTGTTACTTACTCTACCTTCTTGAACGCCTGTTTTTTTGACTTGCAGACCGGGCATTCGTCCGGCGGTTCATTCTCGACCGTCATGCCGCAGACCTGGCAGACATAGTATTCGACCGGCTTCTCCTTTCCGAGCGTGTCAAGAGCCTTCTTGTAAAGGTCCGCATGGATTTTTTCCACGTCATTGGCATAGGTGAAGCTCTTGAGTGCTCCCTGAACGCCTTCTGCTTTGGCATCTTCGATCATCTGGGGATACATGCTCTTGAACTCGTGTATTTCGCCTGCCATCGCGTATTCGATATTTTCCTTGGTACCTTTGATTGTGCCGATCTCGCGAAGGTGATTGTGCGCGTGCACCGTTTCCGCCTCAGCTGCAGCTCTGAAAAGCTTTGCCACCTGTTTAAACCCTTCCTGCTCAGCCTTCTTCGCAAAGGCAAGATAGGTCCTGTTTGCCTGTGACTCTCCGGCAAAAGCGTCTTTAAGATTCTTCTCAGTCTTGGACACGATAATTACCTCCTTTAATCGTGGATTTTTAGTCTGACTTCTCGAACGCACTCTTCGGTGCATTACAGATGGGACAATGATAATCGTCGGGTAACTTTTCGAATGGTACTTTTTCAAGCTTCTCATCATACTCATAGCCGCATAACGTACACGTCCAAACCATGCCCACCTCCTTAAACGTTAGATTGTCGCGTGATACTCCCTGACCTTGCTCGCAAACGCCCTGCCGAATTCGTAGCACCTGGCCTCGTCCTCAAGCGATGGTCTGTAAAGCACTTGCAGCCCCGGCTCAAAGACTGCGAGACCCAGTTTCTTCGCCTCATCATAGATCTCCTTGACCGCTCCGCCACCCCACCCGAAGCTTCCGAAGGCACCCACAAGGCGGTTCTTGGGCCTCAAGCCCCTCAGATTCGCGAGAAACTGACCGATGGTAGGGAAAGAAAGGTTATTGAGCGTGGGCGAACCAATAAGCGTCCCGCGTGACTTCCAGAATTCTTTTGCGGCAACACTCTGCGGCGTTGCTCTCAGTTTGACCACCTTACAGTCAAGCCCTTCGTCGTTAACCCCCTTGACAATCGGCTGGGTCATGGCCTCTGTGCTATGCCACATGGTATCATAGATGATGGTGACGCTTTGGGTCGCCTTGCCTGCCGCCATGTCCAGGTACATCTGGATGATCTTTCCCGGGTCCTTTCGCCAGATGATACCGTGGTCAGGGGCTATCATCTCTATCTCGATGCCTGCCTTCACTATCTCCCCGATTTTAGCCTTGATGAGCTGGCCGAAAGGCATCAGAATATTTGCATAATAGTCCCAGACCGCGTCTTCCAGCTCCCACATCGACGCACAGGTGACAAACTCATCATCAAAACGGGCTGAGCAGGCCATATGCTGTCCGAAGGCGTCCTGGCTGAACAAGACTCTATCTTCTTTCGCGTACGTGACCATGGAGTCAGGCCAGTGGAGCATCGGCGTTTCAAGGAAAAGGAGGGTCCGCTTCCCAATGTTGAGGCTTTCCCCGTTTTTAACGATCTTGACCTTCCACCCGGACATATCAAAAAACCGGCCGAGCCCTTTGCGTGCTCTCTCCGTCATGTAGACCGTCGCCTTTGGCGTAAGAGCCATTATCCTGTCTATGCTTGTGGCGTGATCGTTCTCGATATGATTGATCACCACATGTTTTATCTTAGAGGGCTCAATAAGGGTTTTTATATTCTTGATGGTTATATCCGCAAAGTCATGTTTCACGGTATCGATGAGGGTCGGTTCGTTATCCAGGATGAGGTAATTATTGTAGCTGGTGCCCCGTGGCGTTTCGTAGCCGTGAAAATCCCTCACGGCCCAGTCTACCGCTCCAACCCAGTAAATATCGTTTTTTAGCTCTGTTGGCTTCATGACCCCCTCCTGACTTTCCCTCTATGGGCGTTCTTAACGTTAATTACTGCAGTGCATATTGTCAAGTCTCTTGGCCCGTCTCATGGCCTGATTCCTGGCCTGCTCCGGTTTCGGTCCGAACCCAGTCGCCATAGGCTGGGAGCACGTCGCTCAATTCGACGGCGACTATCTCCGGCACCTCGTAGGAATGGTGGCTCCGAACTTCGGCCTCTACCTGGGCGTAGAGCGATTTTCTGCTCTTCATGATCCCAAGCCACTCGCTAGCTTCCTCCACGTTGCCTTTCCACCAATAAAAGCTCTTGATGGGACCGACAACCTGGATACAGGCGATGAGACGCTGCTTGAGCAGTTGACGCCCGATCTTCTCCAGCGCCTCTCTGCTGTCCGTCGTGGTCGTAATGGTGATGATCGGTTCCATAGCACCTCCTGAAAAGCAGGTAAAGGTTAAAGGCCAAAGGAGATAGGTAAAAAAGCCTTTGCCTTGACCTTGCCTTGGGCCTTCTTTATTTCCCTTTCTTTATTTAACTTGAATTAGGACCGGTTTCATATTACTTTTTTAGTATGTTCCAGGTTAAAGACGAAAACGCCATAGTCCTGGCAAGCGAATCGGTCAGGAGGGTGGATATCCTCAGGACACTCGGCATCTCTTTCTCCATCATCCCCCCTGACATCGACGAACGCAGGAAAAGGGATGAGACCATACGGGACTACGTGCTCAGGATAGCACACGAGAAAGCGAAAAAGGTAGGAACCCATTTCCCGGATAAGTGGGTCATCGGGGCAGACACTATCGTGGTTCACAAGGGTAAGGTACTGGGAAAGCCAAAAAGCGAGGAAGAAGCCATGGAAATGCTGACTGCGCTTCGAGGCAAATGGCACAAAGTGCTCACCGGTTTCTGCATCCTCAACATGTCAAAACAAACCTCCTACGAGGACGTCGTGGAAACAAAGGTCTTCATCAAGGACCTTACGGATGAAGAGATCAGGCGATACATCAAAACGTCTGAGCCCTTTGACAAGGCAGGTTCGTATGCCGTTCAAGGGAAGGGTGGCTTCATGGTCAAAGAGATCAAGGGCTCGTACTCCAATGTTGTCGGCCTTCCTATCTGCGAAATTACGGATATCCTTCTCTCTCTGGGCATTCTTTCGTGACCATGATCCCGGACCACCTGGAGGCTGTGCGCGAGAGGATGCTCCGGGCATCTCTCAAGGCTGGCAGGCGGGCAGATGAAGTTAGGCTGGTCGCAGTCTCAAAGAAGGTGGATGTGGATAGAATACGCAGCGCAGCCGCTGCAGGGGTCAGAGATTTTGGAGAGAATTACATTCAGGAAGCCCGCGGGAAAATCGAGACGCTTCCCGACACGCTTTGCTGGCACATGATCGGCCATTTGCAGATGAACAAGATCAAGTATGTCCCGAGGCTTTTTGATTATGTGCATTCCGTCGATCGAGAGGAGGTGCTCAATGGCCTTGAAAAACTTGGAAAACCTCTTAGTCTCCTTTTCGAAGTGAATCTTTCGGGTGAGACCCAGAAGCACGGGACTGCGGTTGACGGACTGAAGCGCATGCTTGAGAACGTGGGCTCCTTAATGAACGTGAAACCGGTGGGCCTCATGACCATGGCACCATACTCGGATAACCCGGAGGAGGTTCGGCACCTATTTGCGGGCTTGAGGAGGCTTCTGGAGGAAGTGAATCGCCAATTTTCGTTGGAAATGAAAGAGCTGTCGATGGGTATGTCTTCAGACTTTGAAGTAGCCATTGAGGAGGGGGCCACCATGGTGCGCATCGGGACAGCATTATTCGGTGAACGTATATGAAAGCATGGGATGGCAGGTTTGAAAAGGGGACAGAGCCTCTGATGGAGCGCTTTAGCGCCTCGATCGGTGTTGACTGGATGCTTTTCCCTTACGACATAAAGGGAAGCATCGCGTATGCCGAAATGCTCTTCAAGATCGGTATCCTCAACCAGAGAGAAAAAAACCTTCTGATTGCCGCGCTCAAAGAAGTAAGAAATGAGCTCGATATGGGGAGGCTTCCTTTCAGTGACGCCCTGGAAGACATCCACATGCACATAGAGGCTCGCCTGATTGAAAAGGTGGGTGATCTTGGAAAAAAACTCCACACGGGCAGGAGCCGTAATGATCAGGTAGCCGTTGATATGAGGATGTTCCTCAAGGAAGTCCTGGGACAGATTGACGGAGGCCTCAAGAAGCTCCTCACAGCGCTCCTCGGAAAGGCAGGCACGGAAAAGAGAACCATGATGCCGGGCTATACACATACCCAGCGCGCCCAGGTGGTCACCTTCTCTCACTACCTGCTCGCCTATTTTTACATGCTTAAGCGTGACCGGCAGAGGGTGAAAGAAGCACTCTCGAGGATCGACGCACTTCCCTTGGGGAGTGGGGCCCTTGCCGGTTCCACCATACCCATAGACAGGGAGTTTCTGAAGGAGAGGTTGGGCTTTTCGAAGATCGCAGAAAACAGCATGGACGCGGTGTCCGACCGCGATTTCCTGCTCGATGCCCTGTATTCTCTTTCCACGATCATGATACACCTGAGCAGACTCTCGGAGGACCTCATCCTCTTTTCTACCGAGGAGTTCGGCTTTGTCTCTCTGCCTGACGGTCTCTGCACCGGCTCCAGCCTCATGCCCCACAAGAAAAACCCCGATGCCCTGGAACTGATCAGGGGCAAGGCGGCGCGGGTCCTGGGAGACCTCATGGGCATGCTCGCTCTGCTCAAAGGGCTTCCCCTGACATACAACCGGGACTTGCAGGAGGACAAGGAACCTGTCTTCCACGCCGTCGCGACTGCGCACGCGTCTCTCATGATTATGGCCTTGGCGATAGAGGGGCTTTCCGTCCACCGGGAGAAGATGAAAGAGGCGGTGGTTGCCAGCTTTATGCCTGCTGTTGAGATGGCAGAGTATCTGGCACTGAAAGGGGTTCCCTTCAGGGAGGCGCATCAGATTGTGGGAAAGATGGTAAAATATTGCGAAGAGCAGAAGAAACGGCTGGCGGAGCTGACCCTCGAAGAAATGCGCCGTTTCTCCGCAGTCTTTGCTGATGACGTACGTTCATACATCGACCCTGTCAATATCCTCAAGAGCAGGAAGACCATCGGCGGTGCTTCTCACAAGGAGGTAACACGGGAAATTGCTCGTGAGCAGAAGTATCTACGTCATTAGTGTGCTCATGTTTCTGGCGCTCGTTTGCTGTGGTAAGAAAGCGCCTCCGAGGCCGAAGGGCGCTCCCATGCCGGAAACAGTTGGTGACTTCAGGGGAGAGGTAAGGGATGGCGTTCTCTTTCTCTCCTTCATCGCGCCGGCGAGAAATATAGGTAACACAGGTGGCGCCGGACCACAGGCATGGATCGGATTTAAGATCCTCAAGAGCTGTACCGGTTGCGGAGGGAGTCTGGAGCCGTGGAAGGAGATCCGCTTGACTGACAAGACCGGCTATACTATGTATAAAGGGAGGCTCTACTTTTACGATGACGACTTAACGCCCGGGCTCGATTACACGTACAGGGCAGTCCCCTTCACCGAGACTGGGATCGACGGGGCTGGTTCGAATATGTACACGATCAAATGGCAGCGCACGCCGAAACCGCCGAGAGATGTTGTCGCGAAGGAAGGTGACGGAAGCATCGAGCTCTCGTGGACCAAGGAGGAAGGAGTTTCTTACAACGTCTACCGCTTTGATGACGATATCTACCCTCTCGAGCCTGTCAACCAGGCTCTGCTTACGACAGCCTCCTTCACGGACCGCAGCCTACAAAATGGCAAGCGGTACAAATACGAGGTAAGAAGTGTCAGGCTTGAAGGCACCATGCGATGGGAAGGTGAAGGCGCGGCTGTTGAGGCAACCCCTCAGGACAAGACACCTCCGGACCCTCCCCGAAACCTTGTAGCGGAAAAGAAGGACGGCGGAGTGATGATAAGCTGGGAAAAGAACGCAGAGGCAGATCTTCTCGGGTATAATGTCTATCGTGTCGGTCCGGGTAAGCCGGAAAAGCTCAACAAGGATTTGCTGACGGAGCCACATTTTTTTGATGCGACGCCGGGCACGTTGCGTTATATTTCATATTACGCGACCGCGGTCGACCGTTCGGGCAACGAAAGCGGCCCTTCACGTGAGACTTATTGTCATCTTGAAGTAGAGTAACCTATGAACTTCTTCGAATATAAAGATGGCCAGCTCTATGCTGAAGACGTTCCTTTGCGGCAGATCGTCAAGAGGGTCGGCACACCTGTGTACGTGTACAGCTATAAAACCTTTCAGCGCCATTTCAAGGTGTTCGACGGGGCTTTCAAGTCGATTCCGCACATCACCTGTTATTCCTGCAAGGCCAACTCAAACGGTGCGCTTCTGAGGATGGTGGCAAAGATGGGCGGCGGAGCCGATGTGGTCTCGAGCGGAGAACTCTTTCGGGCGTTGCGCGTCTCTATACCCGCGAATAAGATCGTTTTCTCGGGCGTCGGCAAGACCGAAGCAGAGATCAAGTATGCTGTTCGATCGCGTATTCTCATGGTCAACATGGAATCGGAGGGCGAGGTCAGGACCGTTGCGAGAATCGCCAGGCGGATGAGAACAAAAGTGGCCGTCTCGATCCGCGTGAATCCTGAGATCGACCCGAAGACGCACCCGTACATAACGACTGGTCTCAAAAGGAACAAATTCGGCATTCTATGGGAAGAGGCCCGCCGCCTGTATCGGGAGATAGCAGATGAACCCTTTCTCACGCCCGTCGGCATTTCATCGCACATCGGGTCACAGATCACCCAGATGGGGCCATTCATCGAGGCTGTTCAGTCGTTGAAGGGCATGGTTACGGAACTCAAGAGAGAGGGCATAACGCTGAAGTACATAGACATCGGCGGGGGACTCGGTATTCCATACAGACGAGAACTTCCTCCCCATCCCGGCGAGTATGGCCCTGCCATCGAAAGGGAGCTCCGCGGCAGCGGACTAACCGTCGTGCTGGAGCCGGGACGCGTGATAGTGGGGAATAGCGGCATCTTTGTGACCAAACTCCTCTACGTCAAGGAGACGCCGGAGAAGCGCTTCTACATAGTGGATGGCGCCATGAACGATTTGGTGAGACCCGCGTTGTACGATGCCTATCACGAGATCGTGCCCCTTGAGCAGGCTGATGCAAAGAAAGAAAAAGTGGACGTCGTCGGTCCGATCTGCGAATCAGGTGACTTCCTCGCCAGGGACCGAAAAATGCCCTTGCTGGAGCCGGGTGCAGTAGTGGCGGTACTCGGGGCAGGCGCCTATGGCTTTTCAATGTCATCCAACTATAATTCCAGAAGGAGGGTTCCGGAAGTGCTCGTGCGGGGCAAAGAGTTCTTCGTCGTGCGCAGGAGGGAAAGCTTGAAAGACCTCGGACGAGGAGAGACTATCCCGGAATTTCTGAAGAGGTAGACGATTTATGGACCGAGGAGCGAACCGAATAAACCCAAAGGAAAAAATGGAACGCGAGCTGCTTCAATTCTATAAGATGAGCGCCAGTGGCAACGACTTTATCATGATCGACAATAGAGAAAAGGTTGTCGATCAGTTGTTCCCGGACGTGCGGGAGTTTGTTGTGAAGGTCTGCAGGCGGCGCCTCTCGGCAGGTGCTGACGGTCTCATATTGATAGAGAAATCGGCGACGGTTGATTTTTCCTGGCGGTTTTTCAATGCTGACGGCTCAGAAGCTGACATGTGCGGCAACGGTGGCCGTTGCGCGGCCCGGTTCGCTTTTGTAAACGGGATAGCAGGGAAGCGCATGGCTTTTGAGACGTTGGCCGGGGTCATGAAGGCTGAGATACTCGGCGTCGCAAGTTAAGCTCCAGCTCACTACACCCACCAACCTGAGACTTGATTACCCCGTGGTACTCGAGCACAGGGAACTGTTTGTGAGCAGCGTTAACACGGGCGTTCCTCACGTGATCATCCTGACCGATAATGTCGATCACGCACCGGTAGAAGAGCTGGGTAGGGTCCTCCGATATCATAAGGAGTTCTCTCCTGACGGTACCAATGTTGACTTTGTCACGGTGGTCGATAAAAAGAACGTCAAGCTGAGGACATACGAAAGAGGAGTCGAGGGGGAGACCCTCGCTTGTGGGACCGGGGCTGTTGCGGCCTCTGTTGTACTCAAGCACAAAGGGCTGACGGGAGAAAAGGTCAACCTCCTGACGCGAGGAGGAGAAGTGCTCCGCGTCACCGTCGGTGACGAAGTCTATCTCGAAGGAGACGCAAGGATAATTTACATAGGAAAGCTCATGCAGGAAGCAATCGACTAAAAGAGGAGGAACCATGGACCTCAAAGGCGTTTACACGGCCCTGATCACCCCATTTAAGAATGGTACGCTCGATGAAGAGGGGCTCAAGAGACTGATCGAGTTTCAGTTGCAGGGGGGAGTGGACGGGATTGTGCCCTGCGGTACCACGGGGGAAGCCTCCACCCTTTCTTACGAAGAACATGAGCGTGTGATTGAACTTACCGTGAAGTTCGTAAACGGCAAGGTACCCGTCATCGCGGGAACCGGCTCGAACAGCACCCATGAAACAGTCGAATTAACCGCAATAGCCAAGAAGTTGGGCAGCGACCTGTCTCTTCTTGTAGCACCCTATTATAATCGTCCCACACAAGAAGGCCTGTACGGCCATTTCAAGAAGGTTGCTGAGGAAGTTGATATACCGATCGTGCTCTATAACATACCCACGAGAACAGGCGTGAACATGCTGCCGGAGCTTGTTGCGAGACTGGCAGAAATCCCGAACATCGTGGCGATTAAAGAGGCGTCGGGCTCCTTGCAGCAGGTGGCAGACATTTACAGGCTCACGAAAGGTCGGTTCACCATCCTGTCGGGCGACGACAATATCTTCCTGCCTATGATGGCGCTGGGGGCACGAGGGGTGATATCAGTGCTTTCCAACATTCTGCCGCATAAACTGAAGATGCTGTCAAAAGCCTTTCTTGATGAGAAAGATATTGAAAAGGCCCGGGCGCTTCATATGGAGCTGATGCCGCTGTTCCAGGCCATGTTCGTAGAGGTCAACCCTGTGCCGGTCAAGGAGAGCCTCTATTACATGGGCCTCGTCGAAAAAGAGTTGAGGCTTCCGCTCGTTCCCCTCACTGATAAGAACAGGGAATACCTGAAAACCGTGCTGCGGGAGTTCGGCTTGCTAAAGCGGAACGACTAGTGTTGAGTGTTAAGTGTTATGGCTATGTGAAGAACACTGCGTTACGAGTTACGAGTTGCGGGTTATGAGTTAAACAACAGATGAGGTACAACACTCCTCTCAACTTTACCTTTAAGCTGCTGTTCCGGTTCGGATTCATTCAGAGAGCGAGGCGCTCAAGCCGTGGCGAACGGAGGCGTACTGAAGTACGTCGGAGTGAGAGGGCGAATGCAACGAAGCTATATGATTGAAGGCGAACCGGAACGGGAGGGATTATGATTAAGCTGGCTATAGCCGGAGTCTGCGGAAGGATGGGCAGCACCATATTGAAACTCGCTCTGTCCGACCCCGAATTTCAAGTAGTCGGGGGCTTGGAAAGAAAAGGTCACCCGATGGTCGGGAAGGGGCTCGACGCCGAACTGCCGGGAGCACCCGCATCCTGCAGAATAAGTGATGATGTGGCCCTAATAATTGACCTCGCCGATGTTATTGTCGACTTTACAGAACCTGCCTCAACACTTGAGCATTTCAGGCTGGCAGCGGGTAGAGGTAAGGCCATAGTGATAGGAACAACAGGATTGCCTCAAGATGCCCTTCAGGAGATCTCGAAGGCGACAGGTGCCAGGGTGGTGATGTCGCCTAACATGAGCATCGGCGTGAACTTAATGTTTGATCTCGTACGACGCGCCGCATCCGCCCTGACAGCCGACTACGACATCGAGATTCTGGAACTCCATCACAAGTGGAAAAAGGACGCACCGAGCGGCACCGCGGTCAGGCTCCGGCACGTAATAGAGGCAGCCCGACCCGGAGCCCCGTCGTTCCAGGTGTCCGGCAGGGATGGCATGATTGGCGAACGCAAGCCCGGCGAGATTGGCGTTCTTGCCATCCGGGGTGGCGATATCGTTGGAGAACACACCGTTTTCTTCGCCGGACTCGGCGAACGCCTGGAAATCACCCACAGGGCGTCCTCCCGGGACAATTTCGCCCGTGGGGCTTTGCTCGCGGTCAAATGGCTCTGTCCGCCAGCCGTCCGGCATTTATGATATGAAAGACGTCCTGGGTCTCATACCATAGCTATAGAAACCAGTTTTATTTGTTCTATTAGTTTGATTCGTCTTATTAGTAAACTCTAGAGAGTCCCAGAAGTGCCCCCTCAGTTAGGTCCCTTCCGCTACCTTAACCAATTAAACCAATAGAACCAATCAAACTAATTAAACGGTATCTAAACTCAGCCATCAGCCGCTTGATAAAATTTTCTCTTGCCCAACCGCAAAATAGGGTGTACAATGGCAAAAAGCTTTTTGCTTGATAAAATTTTCTCTTGATTTTATAGTAATTCTGTTATGAGGTGGAAAAGTGGACCAAGATAGACCAGGAAGAGAACCCGGGAAAACGGCGAAGTACCCAAAAATCCCCGAAGCGACTATCAGGAGGCTTTCCAACTACCTGAAGGCCCTGGATGACCTCGAGACAAAAGGCGAAAAAGTGGCCTCTAGCGCACTGATTGCTTCCATATGCAGCGTCAACGCAGCTCAGGTGCGCAAGGATTTCGCTTACTTCGGCGAGTTCGGCATAAGAGGCATGGGGTATAATGTTAAAGACTTACGGTACCATATAAAGGAAATACTGGGCACAAACCGTGAGTGGAGAATCGCAATTATTGGGATCGGAAATCTAGGCTCGGCCTTACTGATGTACAAAGGGTTTCTAAAGCAGAACTTTAAGATTGTGGCTGCTTTTGACCAGGATCCCGTCGGGGTGGTCGGGCACATCTCTGAAAAAATGGGCAAACCCATCGAGATTCTCCATATAGACAGTCTCAAGGAAGTAGTCAAGGCCCGGAATATAGAGGTTGGTATCATTGCCACCCCTCCGGGCGCAGCCCAAACAGTTGCAACGCAGCTTGTCGACGCCAACGTTAAAGGGATCATGAATTTCGCGCCAACGCAAATAAAGGTTCCACCCAACGTGGTTCTGCGAAATGTGTTCTTCACATCGGCGCTGGACAATCTCGTCTATTACCTTTCACGCTGAGGAGCAGACAAATGTGGCGGATGCTGGGAAACATTGTAGAAATGTTCGTCTACGCGTCGGTCTACCTGATCGTGGTCTTGATAGCGACAAAGATCGTGGGCGCAAGTTTCTCAGGCGATTTTGAAAAAAAGATCTCCGAGGAAGGCAACCTCGGCCATTCCTTGATTTGCGCGGCCATTTGCATAGGTATGGCCATCCTGCTCGCTTCAGTTATACGCTAAATGAGACCGATCTTTGTCACCGGCACCGATACCGGCATCGGCAAAACCGTCGTCACGTGTGGTCTCGCTGCCTTTTCCGCGTTGCGCAAAGGGCTTGATGTCGGTGTGATGAAACCTCTCGAGGCCGGGCTTACGCTTCATGGCAAGGACCTCCTTCCGTGGGACGCGATAATGCTCAAAGAAGCATCTGGCAGCCAGGATGACCTCTCACTCATAAATCCTTATTGCTTCGAGTCTCCCCTGGCTCCCGAGACAGCGAGCGAACTGGAACATGTGCGCGTCGACCTGGAGCTGCTTGACCGAATCTACAGCCAGCTAAAGACCTCCCACCAGATTCTTTTCATAGAGGGCGCAGGTGGCATCCTTGTCCCTATTACGAGGAATTTCTTCTATGTTGACCTCATGAAACGATGGGATGTGCGGGTTCTTGTCGTAGCGAGGCTGGGACTGGGAACCATCAACCATACATTGCTCACGTGCGCGCACCTTAAACATGCGGGTGTTCCTATTGCCGGTGTCATACTCAACGATAGCGAAGGCAAAAAGGACCTTGCCGCAAAAACCAACCCGGAGATGCTCGCTCGCTATCTTGGCGTTCCACTTCTCGGTCTCTTCCCGCATCTGGAAAGTGCGTCCCGGGGCTTACCGGACCGGGCGCTGCTGGCAGATCTCGTGGAGAAGAACATAGACACGCGTCCCCTCTTCAACGCATGAGGGACGGGCGGTGGCGTCCAAAAGTCAATCATGCCGAACCGCTTTTTTGCCTGCTCCCCGGCCGGCCTCTTTCGTGGTAAAGAATGGCTCGAACATCCTTTTTTGTGCACGTCCTTGATTATGCCCGTCCCTGTATCCTTGACGCGGAGCTTGACGTAATTGTCCGGTGAGA
>CAWIHO010000005.1:0-24041 GCA_963835605.1 uncultured delta proteobacterium
CCGTTCTTTGCTCACGCCCACTTCACCCGCGCCCGTCGAGATAATGTTTGCGAACAGGTTGCGCAGGCCGTAAAGCTCCACGTCAGGCATGGACAGGTCATTCTGGGCCGGGGCTTTCTTAACCGCATAATAGACATTTTTCCCTGCGCTTTCCAGGAACCGGATCAAAGGCAGGTCAAAGAAAAAATCTCCTACGTTGTCCCCAAAGAGCAATGCCTCTCTGCCCGCGCTCATAATCCTTTCCCGGATGCTCTCGACATCGCCCAGAAAGCGGAAGCCGGATACGTCGTAACTACCCTCAAAATAGTCGAGGGAATTGCCCAGGCACGAATATTTCAGCAAGCCCTCGAGGTCTGGAGGGAAGAGGCTTCGGAACTCCTCTGCCGCAACCTTCGCCTGACGGAACTCCATCGCCTTTTTTGCGGCAAAAGGGTCCGCCACTTCTGTCTGCTCCCTTATATACCTGAGAAGCCGATTTGAGATTTCCGTCGGGCTCTTCGAAGGGCTGTAAAGCCGGTCGATCAGGTGATTACAGCGTTCGACCAGCGCGCCGTTGGCGCCTGAAAGCGACACAATATGCTGAACAAACTCTTGAAGGCACGTGTAACAGCGTTCTCTTGTTTTCATCCGTCCTTGAGTAACCCTGAAATGAAAAGCTCTACGAGCTATTTTATATAGTAAAGATATACCCAAAGGCTTTACAATTCAATTTCAAAAAAATAAAATAATGACAAGCACATTGCGAAGAAGGAGTTGAGAAGCCTCTATGCCCATTTACGAGTATTACTGTGACCGGTGCAAAAAGGTATCTTCCTTCCTGCTCTTGAGAGCCACGGAAGAGATTGAGCCTTACTGCAAGAGCTGTAATACAAAGGATGTCCGGCGCATTCTCTCCCGCGTATCCATCTTGAAGAGTGAGGAGAGCAGGATGGAGAGCCTGCTCGACCCGAGCAAGTTGTCGGGCCTGGACGAGAATGATCCCCGGAGCGTGGAGAAGCTCATGAAACGCATGGGCCGGGAGCTTGGAGACGAGCTGGGGGAGGGCTTCGAACAGGAGATGGAAGAGGCTATGAGTGAGTCGGGATCTACCCCGCAAGAAGATCTGTAATCGGCCCTTTACCTTCCCGCAAGACCTTTACCTCGTCATCCACCAGACTTATCACCGTGGATGGCTCCCCCGGAATAATACCGCCGTCGATCACCAGAGAGACGGCGCCTTTCAGGTATCGGTCGATCTCTTTGGGATCGGTGAGTAAGCCGAGGGTCGAACTTTTGGCGCTCGTGTTGATGAGCGGCCTTTCCAAAAGACGCGTGAGCGCAATGGGTACGGGATGGTTGGGCATCCTCACCCCTACCTCTTTTTTGCCGGACATCAGGAGGCGCGGGATGATCCTTCTGGCCTTGAGAACGAATGTATAGGGGCCGGGAAGAGAGGCCTTGAGAACGCGGAAGGCAAAGTCACTCATCACCGCGTAGATGCTGATCTCCTTAAAGTCCTTGAAAATGATGCTGAGCGGTCTCGTCTCGTTGAGACCCCGCATCTCATAGAGACGCCTGATGGCCTTTATGTTGAAAAGGTCGCAGCCGAGACCGTAAAAGGTGTCCGTCGGGTAGGCAATAATGTCGCCGTTTCGCAAAGCGGCAAGGATCGAGTCGGTCGCCCTTTTTTTAGGCCTTGAGGGATTCCATTCCACGATCATCTCTTCCTCCCTACGTAGCGGGCGACAGCCCGCTTCTTGCCCCCGAAGAGGAATGTACCCTCCTCATAGAACAAGAGATCGAGCCCTCTGAAATAGCTGATGAGTTCTCCATCATGCAGCAAGTAATCCGGATTACGTGGCCGATCAAAGCTGTTTTGGGTCTTGTAGAAACGTTTCATACATGAGGATGCCTCCGGGACGGAGCAAGGAAGGCAGATCGCCCACGATCTCCCGGATGAGAAAGTAGAAAACAAGAACAGCACCTGCTGAGCCTTTCTTGAAAGGGAGACGGTACGCATCGCCGAAGACTGGAAAGAGCTGCAGTCCGCGTTCGGATGCCCCCTGCAGCGCCGTTTTGATCCCTTCCCGGGATCGATCGAGGCCGCAGCAGAACCACCCCTTCTCCGCGAAAAGGAATAGATCGCGTCCCGTGCCCATGGCAATGTCGATCACGGGGCTTCCGGCCGGCGCCATGCTCCAGAACCGGCGTACGAGCTGATGCGGTTGCAAAGGGCCGTAGTAGAAGCCGTCCTGGTATCTCTTAGTCCCAGTCTCAGTCATCCGAATAAGTGCCTCGCATTGAGATGGAGCAGTTTTTGCCTGCCTTCCTCTTCCAGAAGGCCCATATCGCGCGCATACCTTTTGTAGGAGAGGAGCGGGTAATCGGATCCGAAAAGCACCTTGTCCGGCATGCATTGCGTCACGAATCCGTAAATCTCCTTGGTGTAAAGCAACGGCACGGCTGCCAGATCGTAATAGACGCGGGCAAAAGCCTTTTTGATCTCCGGCATAAATTCGTAGAAACAGATGCCGCCCCCGAGATGAGACAGAATCGTTACAAGCGTTGGGTGAGCTTCGACAAAGGCCACAAGTTCCTGAAAATCCATTTTGGTCTTACCATGGTACGCGTGACCTATTTGCTCGTTCACGTGGATCATTAGGGGCAAGCCGTTCTCCTGAGCGTAGTCAGCTAGCATGTCCAGCCCTTTTCTTTCCTTCTCGCCGAAGCCCGTCTCATAAAAGGCGAGTTCCCCGATTCCTCGGGCACCAAGACGAAAACAGCGCGCTGCTTCCGTCAGTGCAAAGCTCTCACTCTCCACATCCACCATAGCAAAGGGAATCAGCTTCGGGCTGAGCCTGGCCATGTCCAGAACGTAGTCGTTACACGCAGTGATGAGCCCTTTATCCTTGAAGGGAAAGGTAGTGATGACTGCCTCGTCGATCTGCTCCTCCGCCATGTACCGGGTCAGTTCCGTCTCATCCGCCATGCGTGCCTTCGGGTTCGCGTAAAGCAAAGAAAAGCGAAGGTCACTGGCAGCTATCTTGTCCCTTGCTTTGATGATGTCGGGAGGGAAGAGATGCGTATGGGCATCGATAACAGGCATATATATCCCTTATTATAAGGCTTCCGCCGCGGTTTAGAAATAGATTTCCACTCGCCGGGGGAAAATCTATCTAGCGAGCCCCAGTATATAGATTTTTTGTCTGTTTGGTGATATAAACAGCACAATGTCGTTGAAGATCGTTTTTCTTGATTGCGACGGGACGCTCACCACGGTCAAAAGCAGCTGGGAGTTTCTTCACCGGAGGCTCGGACTCTGGGACAACAACGCGGATGAATTCCAGCGTCTTTTCCGGGAAGGAAAGATTGACTACTACGAATTCTGTAAACGTGACGCCCTTCTCTGGAAGGGGCTTCCTGTGGAACGCGTCATGGCCGTGATAGGCGAGATACCATACCACGACGGGGTGCGGGAACTGACGGACTGGCTGCGAGCCGAAGGTATTCTCTCCGTGATCCTGTCAACGGGCCTTTCATTTCTGGTCGAGCGGGTCAGGGAGGAGCTGGGGATCACACGTGCCCTTTCAAACGACCTGGTCGTGCACGAAGGTCGTCTTGCAGGCGAAATCAAAATCCATGTAGAGCATGACAACAAGGGGTACTGGGTCCAGCGCATTTTGCGCGAGCTGGGCATTGCGCCCGGTGAGGCCGCGGCAATAGGGGACGGTGAAGGAGACAGGGGCATGTTCGAGTCAGTTGGTCTCTCCATTGGCTATAACCCGCATCCGAACCTGCTTTCGTTAGTTGACCACGCAGTTTATGACGGTTCGCTGGCTTCTGCGGCGGAACTGTTGAAGCGACACACGTGAGAAGTCGAAGGCGACTCGCCCTTCTGATGCTCTTATGTCTCATCGTCACCATGGCAGGATGTGCGCCGAAGAAGGTGAGGGTATACGAGTACGAGGGGCCACCTCAGAAAGGTGATGCCGTAGTGCAGTACGCGGCGGGCCTGCTCGGCAGGCCATACAAGAACGGCGCGAAGGGCCCTGACGCCTTCGACTGCAGCGGGTTCGTTTACTACGTGTACGGACGTTTTGATATCAAGGTGCCATACACCACAGAAGAACTGGTCCGAACAGGCTATCAGGTGCCAAGGGAAAACGTGCTGGCCGGTGACCTCGTTATCTTCACGATAAAGAGGAGCTACCATATCGGTATCATGATGAATGAACGGGAGTTTCTGCACGCATCCACATCAAAAGGGGTTGCGATCGGGAACCTCGACCTTGCTTACTGGCGAAGAAGTCTTTCACATTTTAGAAGGATTCTGTGAATGGCGGTGGCTGGCCAACCTTAACGCTTCTTCAGGTAGTCGTTTACGTCGGTCGTTCTGTAATAGCCACCTTTGACGTACTGCAGCACTTTCTTGAAGAGGGGCTTCTGGACGTAACCGGGCACCTCTACAATCCTCGCCCCTGAGGACTCCAAAAACCACGAGGAAGGGTAGCCCCGTATCCCGTAAAGCTTTGCGATGTCCGTTGTCTTGTCTACGTCGATGCGCACGTAGACAAAGTCCTTCTTGAGCATTGTCTCAATTTCTGTATCTCCGAGGACAGACCTGTCCATCATTCTGCAGTAGGGTCACGTGTCGCTGTAAAAGTAGAGGTAGAGCGGCTTGTTTTGGTCTTTGGCAGCCCTGACGCCTTCCTGATACGAGATTGCATGGGCTGGTGCATATGATAGAAAGGCAACAGCCAGTAAGAGAAAAAGAATGAGGAATCGGCGCATGCAGCAGTTTAATACTAAACTACTCAAGAATCAAATACGCTTGGCAACCCGAAAAATTCCCTGGGGGGATTGACAAAGGAGAGGAATGTGAATATACTTAGTTAGCAATCACTACCTTCGATTGCTAACAGATTCATAATTGACGAAAGGAGTGTGATATGATGAAGATCAAACCATTACAGGACAGGATCGTTATTAAGAGGATCGAGGAGGAGGAGAAGACCAAAGGTGGCATTATCATTCCCGACTCGGCCAAGGAAAAGCCTCAGGAAGGGCGCGTCGTTGCGATAGGAGACGGCAAGACGTTGGAGACTGGCAAGAAGGCACCATTGACGGTGAAGCCCGGCGACAAAATCCTCTTTGGCAAGTATTCCGGGACCGAGATCAAAATTGACGGCGAGGAGCATCTGATTATGCGTGAAGAAGATGTCCTTGCTATTGTTGAAGACTAAAGGAGGGAACGAGGATGGCTAAGGAAATACTGTACGATCAGAAAGCGAGAGAAGCACTTCTTAAAGGCGTAAATACACTTGCCGATGCGGTCAAGGTGACCCTTGGACCGAGAGGCAGGAACGTAATTCTGGAGAAAAGCTTCGGGTCTCCATCCGTTACAAAAGACGGTGTAACAGTGGCTAAGGAGATAGAGCTGGAGGACAAGTTCGAGAATATGGGCGCTCAGATGGTTAAAGAGGTTGCAAGCAAGACATCTGATGTTGCCGGCGATGGCACGACCACGGCTACTGTCCTTGCCCAGGCGATTTACAGGGAAGGCGCGAAGCTCGTTGCCGCCGGCCACAACCCGATGGAATTGAAGAGGGGCATCGAGAAGGCTGTTGAGGCGGTTGTTGAAGAGTTGAAGAAACTCTCAAAACCGACCAAGGATCAGAAAGAGATTGCTCAGGTCGGAACGATTTCCGCGAACAATGATGAGACAATTGGCAATATCATAGCCGAAGCAATGGGCAAGGTCGGCAAAGAGGGCGTCATTACCGTGGAAGAAGCAAAGGCCATAGAGACGAGCCTCGAGATCGTCGAAGGTATGCAGTTTGATAAGGGATATATTTCTCCGTACTTTGTTACCAACCCCGAGAAGATGGAAGTAGCGCTCGACGAGCCGCTCATCCTTATCAACGAGAAGAAGATAAGCACGATGAAAGACCTGTTGCCCGTTCTCGAGCAGGTGGCCAAGATGGGCCGATCCCTGTTGATCATATCGGAAGATGTTGAGGGTGAGGCGCTTGCCACGCTCGTTGTAAACAAGCTCAGGGGCACCTTGAAGGTCGCAGCAGTGAAGGCGCCTGGTTTTGGTGAAAGAAGAAAGGCAATGCTCGAGGATATCGCCATTCTGACAGGCGGTCAGATGATTTCCGAAGAGCTCGGGATCAAGCTGGAAACTATTAGCGTGAAAGACCTTGGCTCTGCAAAGAGAGTTGTGATTGATAAGGATAACACGACACTCGTTGACGGCGCGGGCGTGAAAAAAGAGATCGAAGCACGTGTGAAACAGATAAGGACCCAGGTTGAAGAGACGACATCCGACTATGACCGGGAGAAACTCCAGGAAAGGTTGGCAAAGCTCGTGGGCGGTGTCGCCGTGATCAATGTGGGCGCCGCGACTGAATCGGAGATGAAGGAGAAGAAGGCCCGCGTTGAGGACGCGCTCAATGCTACCAAGGCTGCTGTGGAAGAGGGTGTCATCCCTGGCGGCGGCGTTGCTTTTATCCGCTCCCTGGTGAAACTCGGGACCCTGAAGCTGGAAGGCGAGCAGCAGGGTGGTGTGAAAATCGTTGCAAAGGCTCTGGAAGAGCCCATCAGGTGGATAGCCAGTAACGCAGGATTTGATGGCTCGATCGTGGTAGAGAAAGTGAGGAACGGCAAAGGGAACTACGGCTTTGACGCCGCGAAAGAGGTCTATGTGGACGATATGATGGCAGCCGGTATCATGGATCCGACAAAGGTCGCGCGTACCGCATTGCAGAATGCTGCATCGGTTGCGTCGCTTCTATTGACCACTGATGCCATGATAGCTGAGAAACCGAAGGAAAAGGCTCCGTTCCCGCCTATGCCGCCGGGTGGTGGAATGGGTGATATGTATTAAGAATAAGAACCCGTTACGGGTTACGAGTTACAGGTTACAGGTTAGGGGGCTTCGGCCCCCTTTCCATTGGTTCCAGGACCCTATTTTTGGACGGCCACTTCCCCTGCCCGTCCCTCCACAAAACCGAATCCGATATCGTGCACAGGCAGATTGCCTAACGCCTGGACACGGGTGGTAATGTCGGTCAGCCGCTCGTATCTGAATCCTTGAGCCAGCGTCTTCAGGATAAATGATTCCAGAAAACCGATCCAGTTTTTCCCTTCAAGCTCAGCGTGGACCGTGAGGATATTGATTCCGTCCGTAAGCGAATCGACAAAGAATTGCGTGAGGCTTTCCTGGTCGCTTCCCTTTGAGTCCCACAGCTTCATCGAGTGTCGGGAGGGTGGTGGAGATCTGCGGCACCTCGAACGTCACTCCGCCGAGCCTGGGCATGAAAATCGACGTGCCGCGAACGTCACTCGTGTAAGCAAATCCCTTGTCTTCAAACCATGCGAGGGCGTGCTCATTGATCATCCAGCCGGGCGCGGCAAAGGAGCGCGGGTCCCGGCCCATCACTTCCCTGTAAACGGATGCAGCTTCGGCCAGTATCTTCCACGTCTCCTCGCGGTTCAACCCCTTGATGTGATCGTGCCAGTAAACGTGATCGAGCCCATGGATGCCCACCTCATGCCCTTCTTCCGCGAGGGTTCGCACCAGCTTAGCATTTTTCAGGGCGATGTTGGGCCCCGGGAAAAGAAGCCCGTACATTAAGGTCTTGACGCCATAGGTGCTTAAGACGCCCACGCGGCCTGCCTTCGACAGGAAGCCACGCTTTGTGAAGACCCGCTTTACGGTCCAGCCCGTGTGATCCTTGCCCATGGGCACAAAAAAGCTCGCCAGCACCCCGTGTTTTCTGAAGAGCGCAGCGAGCTTCGGGACACCCCGCTTCATCCCCTCGCAGGTGTCCACATCGACTTTCAAGCCTATAATGCGGGTCAAGAGCGGCGAATTTTGAGTTTCAGATTTTTTCACGATGCTCGCTACCGATGTTTTCCTAGGCCATCTGCAACACGTAACTCGCATTCAAGATGGAGACCGGGCGGCAGCGAGGAGCCGACGCAGGCGTACCCAGCAGTACGTCGAGGAGAGCGACGCAGCGACAACGAAGGTATACGCTTGAAGCGAATCGTGTCACTCATCGATCTTTATGTTCGACTCCAGATAATACTCGATGGTCTTCCTGAGGGCGGTGTCAAGGTCGACCTTGGGCTCCCAGCCGATAATCTCCCGCGCCTTCCGGATCGAAGGGACCCTGAAATCGATGTCCTGGTATCCCTTGCCGTAGTATTCTCCGGATGAAACTTCGACGATCTCAGAGAACTTCTTGTACTGTTTGGTGGCCGGGTGGCTCACGAAGAGCTCTTTCAACTTGTGGGCAAGCTCCTTTATCGTCGCCTCATTCTTAGGGTTGCCGATGTTGAATATCTGCCCATCGCAGACGCCATTCTTATTTTCGATAATCTTCATCAGGCAGGCGATGCCGTCGTCAACATAGGTGAAGCAGCGTTTCTGCATGCCGCCGTCAACCAGTTTTATAGTGTCACCGCGGAAGAGGCTTGATATGAACTGAGTGACTACCCTGGAGCTCCCTTCTTTTTCAGGCTCAAGGGTGAGGTCATCCAGTTTCGGGCCGATCCAGTTGAAGGGGCGGAAGCAGGTGAACTTGAGTCCTCTCTGAAAGCCGTACGCCCAGATAACGCGGTCCAGCAACTGTTTGGACGCGCTGTAGATCCACCGCTGCATGCGTATAGGCCCCGTCACCAGAGGGCTCGTGTCTTCGTCAAACTCCTTGTCCGGGCACATGCCGTATACCTCGGAGGTGGAGGGAAATATCAACCTCTTTCCGTACTTCTGGCAGAGCCTCACGATCTGCAGGTTCTGCTCAAAGTCGAGTTCAAACACTTTGAGCGGCTCCTTCACGTACGTGGCGGGCGTGGCGATGGCCACGAGCGGCAGAACGACATCACACTTCTTGATGTGGTATTCAACCCACTCCTTATTTATGGAAATGTCTCCCTCGACAAAGTGGAAACACCGCTGGCCGTGACACTTCTCCAGCTTGTCTTCGCGAATATCCATCCCATATAATTCCCAGTCGGTCTCGCTAAGAATCTTCTCAGACAGGCTGTTCCCGATAAACCCATTGATGCCCAATATAAGTACTTTCACAACGCGCCTCCTAAACGTTTGCCCTCCAAATGATAGGCCTTGACAAATGCCTCTGCTGAAATCTCAGGCTCCCCGTTAAGCTGCACCGAGATGAGCCGGAGCGCTCCTTGGTCTGTGGCCACAAGAAGGGGATTTGTTGAGATGATCGTACCGCTCGGCGCAGTATGTGCCATTTCCAGGGGCTCAGCCCTCCAGATAAGGAGCTTCTCTCCCTCGATAAACGTGAAGGCCCCCGGATACGGGTGCGTGACAGCCCTGATCAGGTTATATACGGTGAGGGCCTTGTTGGACCAATCGATCAACCCATCCTCCGGCCTTCTCCCCCCGTAGTACGAGGACGTGCCTGTCTGCGCCACCCGCGGGAAGCTGCCGGAGAGGAGCCGCGGCAGTATATCCCTCATCAACAGGCGGGCAGCGCCGGCCAACTTGAGGAACAGACTGTGAGCTGTGTCTTCAAAAGTGATCTTTACTTCCCTCTGCGCCACAATATCGCCTGCGTCCGGTTTTGCTTCCATCACATGAAGCGTGACTCCGCTTTTCTTCTCACCCTCTATGAGTACCCAGTTGACCGGACAGCGGCCACGGAACTTCGGGCAGCAGCGAGCCGTGTAGGTTAAGTGCAGCGACTCTCGCCGTATCGAGCATTTCCGCGGTATCATATACCGGTAATAGAAAGAGAAGATGAAATCGGGAGCGAGGCTTCTGAGAAGATCTGCCCACTTGCTGTCATGCAGCCTTTCGGGATCATATACAGGGATAGACTGCTTAAGAGCCAGCTCGACCGGCCTCCTGAACCATATTTCTTCCCCCGGGTCATCTTTGTGCGTGAAGAGGCAGGAGACTTCCATCCCGGATGCAAGCACTTCCTCGAGGCAGACGTAGCCGATCTCATGGTAAGCGAAAACCGCCGCCTTCACGAAAGCTCCTTCTTGACAATAAAGCGCGGCCTGCCCCGTACCTGCTGATATATCCTTCCTATGTATTCGCCGATGACGCCTAGGGCAAATATCATTGCACCCATGAAAACGAAGTTTATAGCGAACAGAGTGAATACACCCTCGACTTCAGGACCAACAACGAGACGCCGGATGATCAGGAAGAGGGCGAACGCGAGGCCGACCAGGGCAATGATAACCCCCAGCATGCCTATGAACTGGATGGGCAGCAAGGAAAAGCCCGTCATCAGGTCGAAGTTGAGGTGCAGGAGACGGAAGAGACTATACTTTGTCGTGCCCTTTTTACGCGCCTCATGCCGTACCTCGATTTCAGTAACCTTTCTCGCAAAGGTGGCGGCCAGCGCGGGGATAAAGCTTGCCGACTCCCCGCACATGTTCATGGAGTCGACGATGTCCCTGCTATACGCCCGGAGCATGCATCCCCAATCGCGCAGCTTCACGCCGACCAGCCTGGCAGTGACCCTGTTGACTATGTATGATGGCAGTGTCCTGAAGATGGAGTCCTTCCTCTCCTTGCGGTATGTCCCGACGACCTCATAACCTTCATCGATCTTGGCCACCAATTTGGGTATCTCTTCAGGAGGGTTCTGAAGATCGGCATCTATGGTGATCACCGTGTCGCCCCGTGAGCGCTCCATGCCCGCGAAGAGCGCCATGTGCTGTCCGTAATTCCGGTTAAATTCGATGACCCTGACATGGTTGTCCTGGCCGTGAAACTCCTCCAGCATCTGTTGGGTACCGTCAGTGCTTCCGTCGTTGATATAGATGATCTCGTAGGTTCTCGCCAGTGTCTCCAAAGTCTTGCGCAACCGCTCGTTGAGTTCGCGAAGAGACTCTTCTTCATTGAGGATCGGCACGAGCACCGAGATATCCACTCTATCCATTGTCTCCCTCACGTCCCAAATTTGTTTTGACGTTCACGCGTTACACAGTTTTATAGGCTAATATGAGCAATTTTTCAATAGGTTCTTGCAAAAAGGGGGTCAAAAAGCAGCTAAAGCATTGACTTTGGTGCCTGCATATCGTATCTTACTCTACTCGCTCGGACACAACGGGGCTTGGTCCGCTCCGCAATCTATACGACGTTACGTTTGACATTTTTCGCCATATATTTTATACGTTACTTTATTGTCATCCATGGACAACGGCATGAGCAAAGAGGATTCTTACAGCGAAGCAAAAAATCACCACACTTCTCTCGATAGAAGGTTGCAGATGTTACTCAAGAAACCTTTCCTGACAGAAAGTGAAGAAATAGAGGTACGCGAATTAAAAAAGAAGAAGCTGTACTATAAAGACCTCATGGAAAGGCTGAAAAAAGAAGAGCAGGAAGGGTGAAGGAAAAAGGAGCATGAAGAAAAACGGAGCACAGATATTTGTTGAAGCGCTCAAAATGGAAGGCGTTGATACGATTTTCTGCTATCCGGGAGGAGCGGTCCTTTACATTACCGATGCGCTCTACGGAGCAGACTTACGCCAGATCCTCGTGAGGCACGAGCAAGGTGCGGTCCATGCGGCGGATGGGTACGCCCGCGCCTCAGGAAGAGTAGGTGTGGCTCTCGTCACGTCCGGTCCCGGTGCGACGAATACAGTGACCGCCATTGCCAGCGCTTATATGGACTCCGTGCCGGTTGTTGTTTTCTCCGGGCAGGTAGGCACTATGCTTATCGGTAACGACGCCTTTCAGGAGGCCGATATCGTCGGCATAACCCGCCCCTGTACGAAACATAATTACCTTGTCAAAGACGTGAGAGACCTGCCAAGGATCATAAAAGAGGCCTTTTATATTGCGCGTTCGGGAAGGCCCGGCCCCGTGCTCATAGACATACCCAAAGACGTATCGGCAGCCATGGCAGAGTTCAAGTACCCGGAAAAGGTCCATATCAGGGGCTACCAGCCGACATACGCCGGACATCCCGGCCAGATCAAAAGGGCTGTTAAGTTGATTTTGTCGTCCAAAAAACCCGTACTTTATACGGGTGGAGGCATAATCACGTCGGAAGCCGCGGACGAGCTCCTCGCCTTCGCAGAGACGCTCTCCCTTCCTGTCACCAATACGCTCATGGGGCTCGGCGGATTCCCCGGCAACCATCCGCAGTTTCTCGGGATGCTCGGTATGCACGGCACGTATGCTGCCAACATGGCAGTTACCCAGTCCGACCTGTTCTGATCGCTATAGGTGCGCGCTTTGATGACCGTGCCACAGGCAGGACGGATAGCTTTGCCTCTCATGCAAAGGTCATCCATGTTGATATTGATCCGACCTCCATCAGCAAGAATATACGGGTGGATGTCCCCATCGTAGGCGATGCGAGAAACGTGCTGAAGAAGATGTTGGAGGTGGTTGAGGAGGAGAAGACCATCCTGCGGGAATACAAACAAGGGATCGCAGAGTGGCTCCACCAGCTGGCTGACTGGAAGAAGAAGTTTCCCCTTGGATATACGAGGGACAGAACACTCAAGCCGCAGTATGTGATAGAGAGGATCTACGAGCTTACCAAAGGCAAGGCGATCATTGCCACGGAAGTGGGCCAGAACCAGATGTGGACTGCCCAGTTCTACAAGTTCATGAAGCCGCGCACGATCCTTACGTCAGGTGGGCTGGGCACCATGGGGTATGGTTTTCCTGCGGCTCTGGGCGCTCAGGCGGCGCACCCGGACATGCTGGTCGTAGATATAGCGGGCGACGGCAGCATCCAGATGAACATTCAGGAGCTGGCCACCGCAGTCCAGTACTGCCTGCCCGTCAAGGTGGTCATTCTCAACAATGGTTGTCTCGGCATGGTGAGACAGTGGCAGCAGTTCTTCTACGAGAAGAGATACTCCTGTTCCCTGCTCCAGTGCACACCCGATTTTGTGAAATTGGCGGAGGCTTATGGAGCTGTGGGGTATGAGATAGAGGACGAAAAGGAAGTGGACAAGGTCCTCAAGAAGGCCTTCAGTAATGGCAGGCCGACGTTTATTGACGTGCATGTGGATCCGGAGGAATGCGTCTATCCCATGGTACCGGCAGGCGCGCCTCTCAACGAGATGGTGCTCGTGTGAGGGAGGGCACGTGAGACATATCATATCGGTGCTCGTAGAGAATGAGTTTGGTGTCCTTGCCCGAGTTGCGGGACTCTTCAGCGGGAGAGGTTTCAACATAGAGAGCCTGTGTGTGGCGGAGACCCTTGACCCGACAGTCTCCGCGATGACGATCGCGACAAGGGGAAGCGAAGCAATTTTGGAGCAGATCCTCAAGCAGCTCAACAAGCTCATTAACGTGATAAAGGTCGTTGATTTTCGGGATGTGGAGCACGTGTCACGCGAGATGGTACTGGTTAAGATAAATGCAACCGAACGTAACCGGGAAGAGATCCTCCGGATGACGGAGATATTCCGAGGACGGGTGATCGATGTCTCGGCCAGGACATATACCGTCGAGATCACGGGCACGGAAGACAAGATCAAGGCATTTCTGACCCTCGTCAAACCTCTGGGCATTAAAGAGCTCGTGAGGACCGGCCCCGTTGCTATGATCAGAGGGGAGAAGATGATACAGGTGAGAGAAAAAGAGCCCAAAGGAGGAACTGATGGTTAAGGTCTATTACGATGGTGACGCGAATCTTGGAGAACTAAAAGGAAAAAAAGTAGCGATTATCGGCTACGGAAGCCAGGGTCATGCCCAGGCGCAGAACCTGAGGGATTCAGGCGTTCAGGTGATCGTGGCAGAGCTCAAGGGCACGAAGAACTACGACCTCGCCGTTGAACACGGATTCAAGCCAACGACGGCAAAACTGGCTTCGGAGCAGGCAGACATCATTCAAATCCTTGCGCCTGACCAGACACAGGCTGTATTGTATCGAAACGAGATCAAAGACAGCCTGAAGAAGGGAAAGACGCTCGTCTTTTCCCATGGGTTCAATATCCATTTCGGGCAGATTGTGCCGCCCGCAGACATCGACGTGATCATGGTTGCCCCCAAAGGCCCGGGCCATTTGGTGAGAAGGGAGTTCGAGCGGGGGGCCGGTGTGCCTTCCCTGATCGCAGTCTACCAGGATTACTCGGGCAAGGCCAAGAAGAAGGCGCTCGCGTATGCCAGAGGCATTGGGGCCACGCGGGCCGGCGTTCTTGAGACCACCTTCGCCGAGGAGACGGAAACAGACCTGTTCGGCGAGCAGGCGGTCCTCTGCGGAGGCGCATCCGAGTTGGTCCGTGCCGGTTTTGACACGCTTGTCGAGGCCGGATACCAGCCCGAGATCGCTTACTTTGAGTGTCTCCACGAGCTCAAACTGATCGTTGATCTTATGTACGAGGGCGGCATCTCCTACATGCGTTATTCCATCAGTGACACGGCCGAGTATGGTGATATCACAAGGGGTAGGCGCATTATCTCTGAAGAGACAAGGGCCGAGATGAAGAGGATTCTCAAAGAGATCCAATCGGGTGAGTTCGCCCGGGAGTGGATACTCGAGAACATGGCCGGAAGGCCCGTTTATAACGCAACCAAGAAAAAGGACAGTGAACACTTGATCGAACAGGTGGGCGCAAAACTCCGCTCCATGATGAGCTGGATCGGGAGAAAGGGTTGAGGGGAATTCCCCTTGCGAAGGAGGGACTGGTCTTTGTTGTCCCCGCGCTTGTTCTGTCCCTCCTTTTCCTTGCCCTTCAGCTCTACGTCGTTTCGCTGATCTGCTTCTTTCTTTTCCTTTTCTTTACCTATTTCTTCAGAAATCCGAAAAGGGTAGGTCAGAGCACTGCGGCCGAGCTTATAGCTCCCGCTGACGGAAGAGTGATGGGTATAGAGGAAATGACGGAAGAGGAGTTTCTGAAAGGTCGGGCGATGCGTGTCTCCACATTCATGGGCCTGGCCGATGTACACGTGAACCGGGCTCCGTGTGACGGTGTCGTGAGCCGCATAAGTCACAAGCCCGGGCGTTACGGGCTTGCCTTCAAGAAGGACGTAGATAAGGAGAACGAGAGAAATTACATTCTCCTGGAGAAGGAGAACGAGAAGCTGCTCGTCGTTCAGATTGCAGGTTTTCTTGCCCGCCGCATCCACTGCTGGGTGCGCGAAAGGGATGTGTTAAGGAAAGGGGATCCCCTTGGTATCATTGCTTTCGGGTCGAGAGTGGACATTTACATCCCGCCCGGCTACGAAATTATGGTACAATTAGGCCAGAAAGTGAAGAGCGGCTTGACGCCGCTGGCAAGGAAAAGGGGGAGGACATGAAAAGCATGAAAAGAAGGAGACGAAGAGGGGTATATCTGCTCCCCAACCTTCTCACGACCGCAAGCCTTTTTTGCGGCTTCTATTCTATCGTCGCCACAATAGACAAGAAATTTACTTATGCATGTATCGCCATATTTTTGTCCTGCCTGTTTGACGCCCTGGATGGCAGAGTGGCCCGGATGACCGGATCGACCAGCAAGTTCGGCGTCGAGTACGACTCTCTTGCCGACGTGATAGCCTTTGGCGTAGCACCGGGGCTGCTCGTTTACATGTGGGCGCTCAAAGGGTATGGAAGGTTCGGGTGGCTCGCGGCTTTTCTGTATGTGACGTGCGGTGCGCTCAGGCTTGCCCGCTTCAACACGCAGGTCGAGACGGTTCAGAAGAAACAGTTTCTCGGGCTTCCCATTCCCGCGGCCGCGGCAACGATCGCCGGGTCCATCCTCTTTTTTACCGAGTACGGCCCCCTGCTCGAGACAAAGCGTATTTTCACGCCCATACTCGTTTACGCACTTGCCTTTCTGATGGTGAGCAACGTTCGCTATCACACCTTCAAGGACATGGCTTTCCTCAAAAACAGACCCTTCGAATCGATTGTTGTTGCTGTTCTGCTCTTTGTGATCATTCTCATCGAACCGGAGATCATGCTCTTTGTTTTTACCGTAGCCTATGTGCTGTCAGGTCCGGTTGTCCGTCTCGTCAGGGGGAGGAGGGCCATTCCTGAGGAACATATCTCCATTCGAGAGAAAATCTAGCAAAGCAAGATGGTCATCTATGAAGGCATCTTCTGAAAGATGCCTTGCCTTGTAAGCTACAAAACTGACTCCTGAGGCTTCAGCAGTCTTCTTATCGACGTCAGAGTCCCCTACGAAGAGGATTTCTTCCTTTTTCAGGTTAAATGCCGAAACTATCTTCTCTACTGATTCGCCATGCGGTTTTGGGTGTTCGACGTCGAGCGCCGTCACCACCATATCGAAGTAGGGCCGCAGGTTAAACTTCTCCATGACATGTTTCATCGACGTGGTTCTGTTCGTGCTGATTGCCGTTAATATTTTTCTTTGCCGCAAAGCGCTCAGGGTCTGTAACAGATGCGGCTCCATGATCAGGTATTCAACGAACTCTTTCAGGTCAACCCGGTGTTTGAGGAAGTCCAGGGCCCTTTTTTCTCCTGCCTCGTCTTCCTCAAAAAGCGCGTGGATGGCTTCGAAAACCGTATGCGTGTGGCAGTAACTCAGCTCGGTTTCCGTGAGCGGTTTTCTGCCCATAGACGTACAGATGTAATTGTAGAGTCTTCGGTTTGCTTCCAGAGAATCAAACAGAACGCCGTCGCAGTCGTAAATCACGCAGCTAATCTGTTGTTTTGCCTTTCGAGAACCCATAGCTCTCCAACCTTTCACTAACAGTCCTGTATTCCCGCGTCGTGGGGCAGCAGACCACCGGCCTCAGATGGTCGATCACGATCCCCCCCTGCTGGTCGAGGATCTGCTCGTCCGCGTGAACCTCGACGATCTGGCCGATCACGAGCGTGTGGCTTCCCAGGGGGTGCGTCTCGTGGACCTCACATTCCAGGCTCGCGATAGCCTCACCGATGATCGGGGGAGTGACCTTATTCGAGGGCAGCTTCGTCAGCTCTGCGTGGGCGAAATGGTCGCTGGTAATCCCCGCCATCATGGCGCAAACATCTATCTGACGCACAATGCCCTCATGCGGGATGTTCACGGTGAATTGGCCGTACCTCTTGATGAGGGCGTATGAATGGGTTTGCGCTCGCATGGAAATCCCAAGCATCGGGGGTTCGGCGTTGACCACCCCGGCCCAGGCAACCATGCTGATATGCGAGAGATTCATGTCGCCTGAAACAACGAGTACGCATGGCGTTGGGAAGAAGGCCGTTACCGGCCCCAGTAACCGTTTCATAGCCATGACAGTCTAATGGGATTTGCCCCAACAATCAAGGGTAAAATTGGCGACAAACAGCTTGTAATGCTGGTTTTCGTGACCCGACCCGTGGTAGACTAGACGCACAGAAAAAGGAGGTTTTCATGGTCACAGCTTCTATTCCGGGATGGGGTGAGATCGCTTTAGAATATCTGCTTGTTGACTTTAATGGCACGATCGCATTTGACGGGCAGATGAAAAAAGGTGTGAGGGAACTTCTCGACGAGGTCTCCAAACACGTGAAAGTTTTTGTAGTTACCGCGGACACCTATGACAGTATCGTGAATGAAGCCGCGGGCAGCTTCAACGTGGTCAAGACCGGGAAGCTGTCAAGTGGTATCGACAAGGCCGAATTGGTCAGGCAGCTTGGACCTGAACAGGTGGCGGCTATAGGTAATGGAGCAAACGATGCGATGATGCTGCGCGAAGCAGCTTTGGGGATAGCAGTCATTGGTGAGGAAGGATGCGCCGCGTCCGTTCTTAAAGAGGCGGATATTGTCACTGCAAACATAGTCCACGCCCTGGATCTCATCTTGCATCCAGAGAGGTTGGTGGCCGCCCTGAGAGAGTGAAACAGGTTAAGGCAAGAACAGGTTGAAGGCGGTCACTTTTTCTCATTGAAGTAGTCACCGAGTAAACCCCTGCTGTGCTCGTCGTCGTGGCAGTAAATGCAGAGGTTCTCCCAGTTGGAACCGTCAGGTGGATTGTTGTTCGGGTTGCCGTCCCTGTGGTGCACGGTGAGAAGGTGCTGCTCCTTGTAATCGAATTCCCGTGCGCATTTGGCGCAGATGAGGCCATGGATCTTCAGTGAGCGCTCACGGTAGCCTCCTGTAGCCCCTGCTTGACGCGCTTCCTGTACGATTTCATCCACCGATTTAGTCGCCCCTGTCTTCCCTTGCACTGGTTTCTTACGGATCGTATATCCTTTGTTTCTCATTTTTCCCCCTTGCGAGCTTCTATCCCAAATATAATACACCACCGGAGGCCACCCATTAAAGGGCATAATATACTGTAAGGTCTCTGCCGCATGCATACCTGTCCGGCGGGAGATTTATATTGAAAGATGCATTGCAACGCCCGGATGCATAAAATAATATGACCACAGTGATGCTATGAACGATCAGGAACTCAACGACAGGATCATCTCCAGGGGAAAAGAGTTCTTCCACGCAATCGAGGGCGACAAACCGTCCCTCTTTGATAAGGGCCGCTGGATGGGGAAAATAATGGCCTGGTCCATGAGCCATCCCGAGTTCCGCACCGCGATGCTCCGTTTCGTCGATGTTTATCCCTGTCTCTCCAATTCCGGACTGGTAATAGAGCACATGAGGGAATATTTTGGCCATAGAGATCGGGAAATGCCGGGCTTCGTGCGGCGGGGTGCAAAGCTTGCGGGTTATGGTGGCCCTCTGGGTGCTCTCCTCCTCCGTGGCTTTACTCATTATGCTATCAAGAAGCTGGCGGGCCGGTTTATTGTGGGCGAAACGCGCCAGGATGCCATCAGGAGCCTGACGGGGTTGCGCGGAGAGGGACTTGCCTTTTCTATCGATATTCTGGGTGAGGCGACCATCAATGAGGAGGAGGCACAGCAGTATGCACGTGCCTACGTCGAGCTGCTCGACGCCTTGAATGACGCTCAAAGGGGTTGGCCCCCGCTCGGCGGGTGCGCGGAAGAAGGGAGCCTGGACTGGAACCAGGCGCCCAGGATCAGCATCTCCCTCAAGCCGAGCTCGCTCTACTCACAGACCAAGCCTGAGGACTTTGAGGGGTCGGTGAACGGGATCCTCAGGCGGCTGCGTCCGATCTATGAAAAGGTGATCGAAGTCGGCGGCTCGCTCTGCATCGACATGGAGGCTTACCAGCACAAGGGCATCAACCTTGAGGTCTTCAGACGTCTCCGCGTGGAGTACGCAGCCTACCCCCACCTTGGCATTGCGATGCAGTCGTACTTGCGCGATACGGACGAGGACTTGCCCTTCATCCTCGGCTGGATGAGGGACAAGGGGCTAGCCTCCTCGATCCGGCTCGTGAAGGGCGCATACTGGGATTACGAGGTGGCAAGGGCTAAGCAGAACGGCTGGCCCATCCCGGTCTATACAACCAGGCCCGAGACGGATGCAGCCTTTGAGCGCCATGTCAGGTTAATCTTGGAGCAGAGTGACGTCTGTTACCTCGCGTGCGGTTCCCACAACATCCGTTCAATCGCAGCCGCCCTGGAACTGGCGAGATCCCTTGGGGTGCCAGAGGCACGCTTCGAGTTTCAGGTTCTGTACGGGATGGCAGAGCCGATCAGGAGGGCCCTTCTGAAGGAAGCTGGAAGGGTGAGGCTTTACTGCCCCTACGGCCAGATGGTGCCCGGCATGGCCTATCTCGTGCGTCGTCTCCTCGAAAACACAGCCAACCAAGGCTTTCTCCGCCGGTTGTTCGACGAGTGCGCGGAGATCGATGAACTTCTCCGGGACCCCGCTGATGCGGCCAAGAGCGGGACTAGCGAAGCGGCTGCTGAGAAAGAGGGCCCTGACGAAACGGTCAATGTCCCGCCTTTCAAGAATCAGCCGGCGTCCGATTTTGCGAGGCGCGATGAGAGAGAAAGCTTTCCGCGGGCGATCGCCGTGGTCCGCAACAATCTCGGGAAGACCTACCCGCTCTACATCAACGGCAAAGAGATCATCACAACGGACATGCTGCCCTCGGTCAACCCGGCCAAGCCGGATGAGGTCATAGGCCACGTCTGCCAGGCGGGGAAAAAAGAGGCCGATCAGGCTATTCATGCAGCGCAATCCGCCTTCCTCGTCTGGCGCGATGTAGAGCCGCGAGAGCGGGCCGCGTATTTGTTAAAGGCAGCAGCCTCCCTTCGCAGTCGCAGGCATGAGCTTGCGGCCTGGCAGATACTGGAGATCGGGAAGCAGTGGGATCAAGCATCTGCGGACGTGGCCGAGGCATGCGATTTCCTCGAATACTACGCACGTGAGATGGTGCGCCTAGGGGCGCCGCAACGCCTCGGTTCGACGCCGGGCGAAGTGAATCACTATCTCTATGAGCCGAGGGGTGTGACGCTCGTCATCGCACCGTGGAATTTTCCCCTGGCCATCAGCGCCGGCATGGTCTCCGCTGCCATCGTGTCTGGCAACTGCGTTATCTATAAACCGTCTCCCCTCACCCCGGTCATCGGCCACCACCTCGTGGAGATCTTCCGTGACGCCGGTCTCCCGGCAGGGGTCTTCAACTATCTGCCGGGCCGCACCGAAGTAATTGCCGAGTTTCTGGTCGAACACGCGGCCGTAAGCACTATAGCCTTCACCGGCTCCACACAGGTGGGCCTAAGCATCATAGAGAGAGCAGCCAGGGTGCAACCGGGCCAGGTGAACGTGAAGCGGGTGATTTGCGAAATGGGGGGCAAGAATGCGATCATCGTCGACGAAGACGCAGACCTTGACGAGGCGATACCAGCCATCCTCCTGTCGGCCTTTGGGTTTCAAGGGCAGAAATGTTCCTCTTGCTCCCGGGTGATTGTGCTCGAATCGATCTATGATCAATTTGTGCACCGTCTCGTTAAGGCGGCTAAGGCGCTGTCCATGGGCCCTGCGGAGAATCCTGCGTTTGCCCTCGGCCCGGTTGCTGATGAGCATGCCCGGACGAGGATTCTCAAGTACATCGAGATAGGGAAAAAGGAAGGGCGGATGCTCTATATGAGCCCTACGCCGCAAGACGGAGGTTATTACGCGCCCCTCACCATCATAGGCGACATACGGCCCGATCACAGAATCGCTCGGGAAGAAATATTCGGTCCCGTCCTTGCTGCGATGAAGGTGACAAGCTTTGCGCAGGCCTTAGAATGGGCCAATTCAACCCGGTTCGCCCTGACCGGGGGCGTCTTCAGCCGCAGCCCACGCCATCTTGAAGAGGCACGGCGCCAATTCCGGGTGGGAAACCTCTACCTCAACCGGCAGATCACGGGCGCCCTGGTGGAACGGCAGCCCTTCGGTGGTTTGGGCATGTCCGGGCTGGGGACAAAGGCGGGCGGTCCCGAGTACCTCCTCCATTTCATGGACCCGCGGGTTATCACGGAAAACACGATGCGCCGCGGCTTTAGTCCAGATACACGTTGATTAGTTGATACGTTGACAGATTATACGCGGACACGTAAGAAAGGGATGCCGCGCGTTGCGCGGCATCCCTAGAAGATTTGCGGAGCGAGAAAAGCTGAAATGGCTAATCCGCTAGATCTGCTACGCTTTCCACCCCCGCTGCTTCACCAAGGTAGTCTTTAAGGTTGGGTTGAATCACAACCGGCTTGATAAATTTCTCAACATACTGCCGGGTACCTTTCGTGCCCAGCAGATGAAAGAGCTTCGTGAACTGGGACTTCCCAGGCCTTATTGATCTGTTCTTTAACAGAAAGCGGCAAGGCCCAGGACTGTGCCTTGAACGGTCCTACCGCATTTTTTCGTACCTTGTAGTAGAATTGTTCGTCAGTCATATCGCTTTTACGCTCTGAGGCCTGCTTCTCCCGTAAGTAGGCGTACATCTCGTTGCGCAGAGCCTCAGGCAAACGCTCGAAGAACATATTCATAAAACCCGTTGCCAGGTGAATCTCGCACGTTTCGGTTTCCGGGAACTTCCCGAACGCATCTTCCGGTAACGTCGAGGCGCCGTGCTGCACGGCACCGGCCATGCCGTAATCCCGCCGTGCAACCTGGCTCAAACGTTTCAGTGTGTCAAAATCGACCTTAACCTTTGCTATAGTCCCGTCAGGTAACGCAACACCACCGTGCGATGTCCCCGTCTGGATGCTGATCTTGCTCAGGCCCGTCAAGCCTGCACCTTCTTTAGCCAGATCCTTCCTGAATCCTTCGATATAAGCGCGCAATTCTTCCTCTGTTGAGTTGCGCCCGCCAACTTCGCCGATTTCACCACCCACGGAGATAGTAATCCCCGCCGGCTGTAACGTGCGAAGGTAGGAGGTAAACTTGGCGGAAAGCCCCGTGTTGACCGCCTGCTGCTCAGGCACAGAGGGCTTACTCAAATCAACGAGTGTGGAAGTATCTACATCGATATTGAAGAAACCAGCGGAGACCGACTCCTTCATCAGATCTTTCACGGCCTGCACTTCCGTGTTCGGGTCGGCGCCATAGCGCTTGGCAGAGACCTGGAAGTGGTCACCCTGGATGAAAACCGGTCCTTTGTAGTCCTCCGCAATGGCCGCGGCCAGGACGGATGTGGTGTACTCTGCCGGGCGCTGGTTTGTGTATCCTATTTCAGAGCGCGCGATCTCAAAGATGAACGCCCCGGCATCGACGCTTTTCGCGACGCGGAAAACGATCCGGGCTGCGTCAAAGGCAAGGACCCGCAAATTGATTGCAGGTACCGTAAAGACGAGTGGAACCTCTCCACGACCGCGGGCCATATATAGATCATGAATTGAGGCAGGGATAATCCCCAGATCGAGCGCTGCCACACGGGTGAGGAAGCGGGCGAGCCCCTGTTTTTCTCCGGACTCCAGTGCCGATATTTCGGCGAGCTTTTGGACCTTCTGCCGGAATTTAGAAGGATTACTCACCCGGACCGTCCCACGTTCAATTTGCAAACTGTTGTCGAGCACATCCAAGATCTCCTTAATCTTTGCGCCAGCCATGGTAACCTCCTTTAATAGTTATCACTCTTACTTCTGTCAATTCGGATACTATTATACTCCATGAGGGTCCTCGGGCGGAAATCACTGCCTCAGCCTCTTCTTCCTGTCTCAGTGTTCTCCCGGCTCAAACTGTAACCTGGACTTTTTCCTTAGCCGGCCGAATTTGGTGTACTCATCCGGGGTAAAAAAGGATGGGCAGTACAAGTTAATGTCCGCCTTATCTGAGAAGACCAAGGCATCGCCATTCTTTTGAGTAACGTGTGCATGGAGCCAAAGCCGGTAGTTCCCCATAGTGAACATAAGTACGTTCCCCTCAAGAGATACGAAGTCAGAGCGGCGCTTCAGCCTGGAGATGGTCAAGACGAGACACGCCCTATAATTGTGCCTGATCCACGTATCGGAAGCCTCTTCGACATACGTCTTATCTTCGTCGCTCAGGGAAAGGCCTTTGTAGGCCACGACCTCATCAATCGTTCTGTACGGATGGGTATGGAAATCACCGAGGAACTCGTAGTGCGGCCAAAAGGAGGTCACTATGTCCTTCTTCAGGGTAAATGCTTCAGGATAGGGTCGACAGAAAGACTTACCAAACTCCGCGGATATATCCATGGAGAGCAGATCGACGCTGTAGAGTGTCCTTCCGTCCGCCTGAGTGACCTCATGACCCCAGACCAGCCCGAAGGTCTCCGTCATTGCCTCTTTTCTCTGCGTGCCTCCTTTCCGGTAGATGGTGTAAGCCTCAAGTCCGTGGAGGCACATCTGGATCGCAGCGGCCTCCGATACCCGGATGACGTACCCCTTTTCATTGAAATCCAGTCCCATCTCAAACCTCCAGTTCACTCCCGGGTTTCACGCGACCTCGCCCACAATCCATTCTAAACGCCCCAAATGGCTTTCGTCAAACATTTCTTTATTGAACCCGAGCGGATGAGCAGAAAGATTTTGGTGCAAGTATAAATAGCCTACTAACTAAATACTAAAATAGGTAGTAATAGCTTGTTTATATATTATAAACTACTTTATATTAACTATTAAATACTATAAGTATCTTTATGTAATACAATAGAAATTATTCTACTCGTCGTTGCTTTATGGTGCCATATGCACATCGGGTTTGACACCTTCTCGGAAAATCCCTTACAATTAAGGCGTGCGAGAGTGGCGGAATTGGCAGACGCACTGGACTTAGGATCCAGCGGGGAAACCTATAGGGGTTCAAATCCCCTC
>CAWIHO010000006.1:0-46661 GCA_963835605.1 uncultured delta proteobacterium
GTGCCACGATACGTGGTCAATTTGAAAGGCATCCCGGGCATGGATTACATAACCTATGATGAGAACGAGGGCTTGCGCATCGGTGCTCTGGCTACCATTCAGTCTCTCAAGAATTCCGTGACGGTGAAGCGCCACTGCAGCATGCTTGCGGCTGCTGCCGGGGTCGAGAGCTCAGTCCAGATTCGCAACGTTGCCACGCTGGGAGGGAACATCGCCAATGCCTCTCCTGCCGCGGATGCCCCTCTGGCTCTTATCGCGTTGGGCGCTTCCGCTCTCATTACGCGTTCCGGAGGGCAGAGGGAAGTCTTGCTTGAAGACTTCTTTACAGGACCGGGAAAAACCGTGCTCCAACCGGGAGAGATCATCCGGGAAATACATATTCCTCCTTTGCCCCCGCGCACGGGAGGCGCCTATTTGAAGCACGCGATGCGCCGGACCGATATTGCGATCGTCTCCTGCGCGGTAGTTCTCACGCTTGTTGATGATCTTTGTAACGACATCAAGATAGGTCTCGGCTCTGTCGGGCCCACCGCCTTCAGGGCACGCAAGGCCGAAGGATTGCTGAAAGGCAAGAAAATAACAGACGACATTGCGGATGCGGCTGCGCAGGCTGCCGTGGACGAGTCCCGGCCCATAGATGATATTCGCGGCTATGCCGAGTACCGCACAACGACGGTCCTCGCCATCACCAAACAAACCATAATGCAGGCCCTGCAGGACGCGCGTCTGGGAGGTATTTGACATGAAACAGCAGATCAAGATGAGAGTGAACGGGCAGGCATATACATTCGATGTGGAGCCATCGGAAACCCTGCTCGAGGTGCTCAGAGAAAACCTCAAGCTGATCAAGACAAAAGAGGGATGTGGTGTCGGTGAATGCGGCAGTTGCGCTGTTATCATGAATAAGAAGGCGGTCAACTCCTGCCTTATTCTTGCAATCGATGCCGACGGCAAAGAGATCCTGACCTCTGAAGGCATGGCTGAAGACATGGAATACCACCCCTTTAACGAAGCCCTGATCGGCCAGGGTTCGATGCGGGTCAGTTTCGAGCCCCCGGGAAGCAGGTCGCAGCAGGAATTCTTTACATTCTGTCATGTCTGTCCCGGTCATTGCAGCGTCAAGGCGACCGTGGAAGAGGGCAAGGTAGTCGATATAGTTCCTGACAAGGAGAGTGGGCTACCGAACGAGCTCTGCCCTGTGAAGAAAGGGCGATTCTCCATCCCTGAAGTTCTCCATCATCCGGATCGCTTGAAATATCCCCAGAAAAGAATAGGGGCCCGCGGAGAAGGCAAGTGGGAGCGGATCTCGTGGGATGAGGCCCTCGACACGATCGCGAAGAAACTTCTGTCCCTGAAGGAAGAATACGGTCCGGAATTAGTTGCATTCGGTCTCGGAGAACCGAAAGGCCTGGAGTTTGCTTTTGCGCAGCGGTTTGCCACTGCTTTTGGTACGCCCAACGTGGTGACGCCGGGATGGTGCTGCGGTATCCCGTCCGGCATGGCCTCGGCGCTCACTTACGGCTGGAACTGTGTGCCCGATGAAGAGCACCCGCCGCGTCTCATGGTGCTCTGGGCGATAAACAACAATCACACGAGCGGTGGGGTACGCAGGGAGACCTTCGAAAGGGCCCTGGACAGCGGCGCCAAGCTGATCGTTGTCGATCCCAGGAAGATTGATGTGGCATCGATAGCAGACCTGTGGGTGAGGCCCAGACCGAACAGCGACGGCGCGCTCGCTATGGGCCTGCTCAAGGTGATTGTTGAAGAAAAGCTTTACGACAAAGAGTTTGTCGATGCATGGTGCGACGGCTTTGACCTTCTTGAACAGGAGCTTAAGACGTTCTCCCTGAAGGACGTGGAGGAGGTCACGTGGGTGCCGGAGAAGACGCTGAAGGATTTCGCCCGGCTCTATGCTTTGACTAAGCCGGCCACGATCCAGTGGGGTAATGCGCTCGACACGTCGGCGATCGCTTTCCCTGGCGCCAAGGCTGTTGCTATCTTGCGGGCCATAACGGGCAACCTGAATGTGCCGGGAGGCGAGATGTTCCTGACGCCCGCGCCATTTTTGAGGCCGGGCAAATTCTTCCTGTTGAGTAAATTCCCACGTGACAGGGAAAAAGCGGTAGGTGGAGAGTTTAAACTGGCAGTCCGGTCGGCGTTCGTGCCCCCTCACGCCTTCATAGACTCGGTCCTGACAGGAAAGCCTTACCGGATCAGAGCCGCGCTCTTCCTCCTTACCAACCCGATACTCAGTTATCCCGATTCGAAGAAGACGTATGAGGCGTTCCAGAAGCTTGAGTTCTGCGTTGTTTCGGAGCTCTTTATGACGCCGACAGCGGCCATGGCCGACATACTGCTTCCCGCGGCATGGGGTATGGAACACGAAGAGTTGGGCTACTGGCCGGGATGGTACGAAGAGATCCGTGCTTATCCGAAACTCGTCGATCCCCCCGGAGAAGCGTGGGCAGACACGAAGTGGTTAAACGATCTCGCCAAGAGAGTGGGCCTCGGCAAGTTCTTCTGGGAGAGTGATGAGGAGGCCCTTGACGAGTGGCTCAAACCGAGCGGCTTCACCTATGAAGATATGAAACGCAAAAGGGTCCTCCACTCGAAAAGAGAATACAAGAAGCATGACTACAGGACCCCGACGGGCAAAGTGGAAATATACTCGAAGAACGCAGCCGATTTCGGCTACAAGCCTATGCCGTACTGGAAAGAGGTAAGCAACTTGCCGCCGCTTACCGACGAGTATCCGCTTCTTATGGCGAACGCAAAAGAGGATGTCTACATGCTTACGGGCTACAAGCAGGTCGCGTCGCTACGCAACATGAAACCTGAGCCGATCGTGGAGATGCATCCCGAGACCGCCGGGAAGCTGGGTCTCAAAGAAGGGGAGATGATCTACATCGAAACGGGCAAGGGCAGGATAGTGCAGAGGCTTGCCCTGGACGACAGGCTCGATCCGCGGATTGTCGTCACCTCTTTCGGATGGTGGTTCCCGGAAGAGCGCGGCACGGTTTTTGGCTGGGACAAGTCGAACATCAACGTACTGACGCGAAGCGAGCCACCCTACGATCCGGGCATCGGCACGAGCGATCTGCGCGGCATACCCTGCAAGGTTTATCGCGCCTGATGCCAGCGCGCCTTCATTCACGGCCTATATTCGGACAAGCGCATGCTAGGGGTGTTTAAACCGATAGATACTCCCTCTTGAGCTCCTCATCGTTTTGTAAAGCAGCCGGGGTAGTTTCGGCGACAACTACACCTTTGGATATAACATACACAAAGTCAGCGACGCTGAGAGCGAAGGGTAAATTTTGTTCCGCTAAGAGAATGGAAAGGCCGCTTGCCTTAAGCCGCAGTATGCTGGCGCCGATGTCTTGAACCACCAGCGGGGCCAATCCCTCAGAGGGTTCATCCATTAACATTAAATCGGGATTTGAGATCAGTGCCCTGGCAATGGCCAGCATCTGGAGCTCTCCTCCGCTCAACTGATTTCCTTTGTTGTTTGTCCGTTCCCTGAGTCTTGGAAATAGAGCGTAGACACTTTCCAGATCCCAGGCCTCTTTTCTTTGGGTGTGACGGGCAGCAATAATGAGATTTTCTCTTACCGAGAGGGAAGGAAAGATGCGACGGCCCTGGGGCACGAGGCTGATACCCATTTGACATATACGGAAGGAGGAGAGGTGAGTAATGTCTTTTCCCCTAAAGTAGATGTTGCCCCTTCGCGGGTGCGTAAATCCGATGATTGATCGCATGGTCGTTGTTTTTCCCATACCATTGCGGCCTACGAGCGCTACGACAGAGGCCTGATCGCTCTTGAGCGAGAGACCTTGAAGCACATAGCTTTTCCCGTAGTATGTGTGTATGTCATTGACAGAAAGGAGTTCGCTCATGCTTCTTTCTTCTCCCCTAAGTACACCTCCTGTACTTTTGGGTTTTCTCTGATCTCATCAGGATTACCTTCCGCCAGGATCCCGCCGTTGTAAAGGACGATTACGCGTTCAGCAACGGCAAACGCCACTTTCATATCGTGCTCTATCAGCAGCACCGTAATGCTTCGATCGAGCTCCTGAATGAGGTTCGCGAATCGCTGGGATTCAGAAGAGGTCAACCCTGCAGTGGGTTCATCCAGGAGCAAAACCTTGGGCTCCGTCGCCAATCCGAGGACAAGTTCCACAAGGCGTATCTGCCCATAGGATAGAGCATTGATGGGAAGATCTCTCTTTTCCCAGAGGCCAAACCTCTCCAGGAGCGCTCTGGATTTATTATGGACGGTTTTATAAGAGGTTAACGGCCGAAGCATACTGATGCAAGACGTTTCACGGACTTGTGCGGCCAGCAAAGTATTTTCCAGGATGGTAAAATCGGGAAAGAGATCGCTAATCTGAAAGGTCCGCCCCAGTCCAAGAAGCGCACGGCGATGACACTGCACCTTGGTGACGTCTCGGGAAAAGAGGTGGATCTTGCCGCTTGACGGTGATAATTCTCCTGCGATAATGTTGAAGAGAGTAGTCTTACCAGCCCCATTAGGGCCGATAATCACCAGCCTGGCACCCCCCTCATCCAAGGCGAAAGAAATGTCTCGTAATACCAGTAGCCCACCAAAGAATTTGTGAAGTTTTTCCACCCTCAGCGCTTCGATTCTCGTAACCCCCCGAGCAAATCCGTTAAGAACCCCACAATTCCCCCGCGAAAATACAAGACCACGAGCACGAAAATGATGCCCTCGATTCCATACCAGTACATCGTATGTGCGCTCACCCAGTATCGTAACCCCGTGTAAATAAGGGCTCCCAACACGGGTCCCCAAAAGGTGCCGATGCCGCCAATAAAAACCATGATCAAAGCGTCCCCTGACCACAGCCAGTGCAACTCCGAGACATTCACATAGGAGTTAAAATAGGCATACAACATCCCACCCACGCCGGCGAGAATTGCAGAAAGGATGTAGCTCACATACTTGTATAAATACGTATCGTACCCTAAAGCGATCATGCGATGTTCATTATCACGTATTCCCATCAGCGCATATCCAAGGGGCGACTTAATGATGAGGTAAAGAATAAAGAAAGAAAGGGCAGCAACAATGAGGACAAGGTAATAAAAATTGACATTATTCTCCATTGACCATGGAAGTCCCAGATTCGGTCGCGGGATATCCCTTATACCATTAAAGCCGTAGGTATAAGGCTGAAGCGGATACATGGCCAGGGACCAGATTACCTGGCCAAAAGAAAAGGTTACGATCATGAAATATAATTTCCTGACCCTGACAGCCAGGGCCCCAAAGCTTGCGCCAAGGATCGCGACACCAGCGATACATATCAAGAAGAGGAGGTAAAAATTCTGGACAATGCCGCGGGTCGTCAAGATCCCAACCAGGAAGCCGGACGAGCCCCAAAACATGGCCTGTCCCAGGGAGACGAGCCCCGTGTAGCCTGTCAATAGGTTTGCACCGCTCACATAAATGCTATAAATAATGACGGAGGTCACAAAGGTCTGAACATAACGGGGCGAGATGGGCACAATAAAAATCAGGAACCCCGCCAATACGATATAGAAGAAGAGTACCAATTTGCGCTTCAGCATCATCACTTAATTCTTTCTCCCGAAGAGACCTGCGGGTTTCACCAGCAGGACAATTACGACGATCACGTAAATTGTAAGAGAGGCGTATTTCTGCCACAGGACTTTGCCAAAGGTATCTGCAAGTCCGAGAAAAAGACACGTCGCGAAGCATCCTGGCAGACTCCCTATGCCTCCAACGATGACCACTGCCATTGCCAACATGATCACCTCAACGTCCAGCCCGACGTGTAACCCAAGAATGGGTGATCCTGCAAAACCACCGAAGCCTGCTACAGCGGCGCCCAGACTAAATACGGAGGTAAAAACCAGAGGAATGTTGATGCCCAGGCCGGTAGCCATTTCTTTGTCGTCCACACCGGCTCGAACAATGGCCCCCCACTTTGTCTTTTCCTGAAACCAATACAGCCAAACAAATATGCCCACGCCGGTGAATACAATTGCGAGCCTATAGGCCGGATAGGACAGACCAAACATGCTGATCGAGGATGAGAGAAATTCGGGAGGTTCCACCCAGCGGGGTATCCCTGTCCAGAGAAAGAGTGTAAGATCGCTAAGAATCAGACTGAGCGCAAAGGTCAGAAGGATCGGCTCGTGATGGCGTAGCCCGTAAAGACGACGCATAAAGAACCGTTCCGTCAGAAAGCCCAGAAAGGCGCCGCACGTTGCGCCGCCGATCAGTGCCAATGCAAAGCTATCCGTCGCCTCCAGTATGGTCAGGCCCGCATAGCCACCCACCATAAAGTAGGAGCCGTGGGCAATGTTGACAATGCCCATCAGTCCAAACATCAAACTCAATCCGGCGGCCAGGAGGAAAAGTAACATACCCAAGGAGATGCCGTTAAGTATCTGAGTGACTGCTATGCTGAATTCCATTGCGAAACCCTTTCTCTTGAGAGCAGAGAGAGCGCTGAAATGTAAAAACAAACAGGCCTGAGGTCATCTGGGTCAACTACAATCTATTGTTAACTAAACCCAATTTTTCTTGATGTCAACTAAACCGTTCCTGCCAAAATTAAAACATAGAAGAAAAGAATTAAAGATATTTTGAGGAGGCGGTGTTGGCAAAGAATGCCCTGACCAGCCTCCTCAGCAAGATATGGTGTTGCCCCGCTTTACTTTCCCTTGCCCGGCATCACCGCAGTACCTTCCGGTGGTTGGTGCACCTGCGGAATCACATCGAGTACAACATTTCTGACAATCCCGTCTTTCTTCTGCACCTGGTGGATCAAAACGTCTCTGATAGCACTCCCATTCTCATCGATGCTGACCGAGCTACTGCATAGCCCTTTTATTTTTGTTGCATGTACCGATTTGAGAAAGGCTTCCTTATCTTCAATATTTCCCTTGATGCGATCGAGGGCGGCAAAAATGAACTTCATCGCTTCATAGCCAAAGGCGGTATACGAATTGATCATTTTATTCTTTCCGTACTTAGCGTAGTAAAGTTTACTCACACGCTTGTTCTCAGGCGTATCCATGTAAGGATTATACCAATCAAAGCTCACGACGCCGATCATCTTTTCCTTGAAGACCGGGATCGTCAGGTAGTCCTGCGGCATAGCGTAATGGGTGCAGAGTTTTATGCCTTTCTTGTCGAGCCCCAATTCGAAATACGTGCTGAAGAAGCGGAGGATGGATACGTCTCCCGGTATGAAGGGGAAAATAGCATCGGTATCAGTATTCAACTGAGCGAAGTATGGTGCTAGGTCCATCTCACCGACCGGCCACAGGATCGTCTGAACGATTTTTCCGCCGGCCTTCTGGAAAGCCGTTTGAAATGCCCAGAGCTTGCCGGTGCTGCCTGCAAAATCAGGTCCCATTAGGGTCATCTTTTTGTAGCCCAGCTTCTCATAGGCATAACGGCCGAGGACAACCTCGCCCTGTCCGTCCGCGTAGGTGGGGCGGAACACATATTTGCTGGGAGGCAGTGTGATTACCTCGGCCCCACAATTTGCGACGATGCCGAATGGCAGCTGATTTTTGACGGCGTAGGCTCGGACCGGTATGCCACCGGCACTGCTACTTCCAAAGGTGAGTATGTGGACATTGTCTTTCTCTACCAGTCTTTGCGCTGCTTCCATAGAAGTCCTGACATCGGTCTTATTGTCATACTCGATAATCTTCACCGGCCGGCCGGCGACTTTGTATCCCACCTCCTCCAGATATATGTCGTAACCCTTCTTGCATTCGGTGGAAGCCTCTGCGATAGTGCCTGTAAGTTCCGTGTCAATACCGATTACAATGGGACCTCTCTTGTCCTGGGCCGTTACAGCATGAGGCATGATGCAGATTAACGCGAGCACTAAAGAGATGAAAAAAAACCTGCCAAACGTAGATGAAATATGTAGCTTTCCCATGATACCCTCCCTTTTTTTTGCGCCTATACTAAACTGACGTTGTACAATAATATCATGTTGCTTATTCCCTCATCAATGCATACACCTTTTCCTTCTTTAAAGGAAGATCTTTAAATCTGACGCCAACGGCGTCGTAGATCGCATTGGCGATCGCCGGGGCAACGGGTACGATGGCTGCTTCACCGATTCCTTTTGCACCATAAGGCCCCGTGGGTTCATTCGACTCTACCATGATAGTTTCGAAAGGACATGCGTCCAGAGACGTTGGAACTTTATAGTCTAAGAAGTTCCCGTTCAAGATCTCCCCCTCTCCGAGGATGACCTCTTCCAGGAAGGCATATCCAAGCCCCTGGAGGAGAGCCCCTTCCACCTGTCCCTCTGCACCCAGCCGGTTGATCACTTGTCCGAGATCATTTGCCGAGACAAGCCTCAGGACAGTGATATCCCCTGTCTTCGGATTTACTTTCACTGTCGCCACAATACACGAATAAGAGTAGACAGGGCAGGTATCGCCATAGCCCGTAGCAGGGTCTAGGTCACGAGGGATATCGTCGACAAACCGTCCTCTCCCGCTCAGTGGAAGGCCTTTGCCGTAATGGGCTCGGATCGCCTCCTTTACGGAGAGCCCTTGTTCTGGGGATCCTTTTACGCAAATTCTGCCGTCTTTGATTTCCATGTCGACGGGATTTGCCTCTACGATTTGAGCTGTGGTCCTGATCAGTTGCTCCTTGACCTCGCGGGCACCTAATAGGACGGCGTTCCCCAGAATGTAAGTCGTGCGCGACGCATAGGCGCCCAAATCCATCGGGTTGACATCGGTATCTGTCTCTGCAATTGAGATATCAGAAAGAGGGACCCCTAGTTCTTCTGCAACAATCTGTGCCAGGACAGTCGTTGCCCCCTGGCCATGTTCTGAAACGCCCGCGAGAACATGGACTTTCCCATCCTCCCGAACCGTGATAAAGGCCTCTGCGGCATTGTACTTATATACCCGGATACCACCTCCAGTGTGGATCATGATGGCCATCCCGGTGCCGACGTGTTCGTCTTCCTTCTTTGTCTTCCTCCTGCTCCAACCCGATTGAAGGACAGCCTGCTCAATGCACTGAGAGAGCCCAAGCCCCCGGATCACAGCGCCGGAGCTTGTCCTTTCTCCAGACCCAAAAATGTTCTTAAGCCTGATCTCTACAGGGTCCATGCCCAGCTTCTCTGCGATGACGTCCATCTGACATTCCATGGCGAAGGTGATCTGTGGATTTCCAAAACCCCTAAAAGCAGCGCCATGGAGATTATTCGTATAGACAAGAGTTCCTTCGAATTGGACATGGGGAGCGCGATACAGGTAGATAAAAGACATGGCAGCATTGGAGACAGTGGAGGGCCCTCTTTCATTGTAGGCCCCATTATCCACAATCACATTGGCCTTCCTTGCTACGAGGGTCCCGTCTCTTTTCACTCCCGTCTTCAATTCCACCACAAAGGGATAACGAACACTCGAATAGTGAAACTCATCCTTCCGCGTATTGAAAAGGGCGACGGGCCTTCCGGTTTGCTTGGACAGCAATGACGCAATCGGTTCGATCATATCCATTACCAGGCGACTGCCAAATCCTCCTCCCATGTGTGTCTTCAAAACCCGGATCTGAGAAGAAGGAATACCAAGGATGCGTGCAAGTTCGTTTCTTAGGGCGTAGGGAGTCTGAGTGGTAGACCATATGGTTAACTTTCCAGACCTGGAAAACGAAGCGATAGCTCCGCGGGTTTCAAGGCAACAATGTGTCACCCGCTGAGTGGTATATCGGTCCTCGAAAACCTCATCGGAAAGGGCGAAACCTTCTTCTACGTCGCCGAAGTTCCGATAAACTCTCAATGCAACATTCGTTTTTCCGTCGTGGATCATTGGAGCGCTTGGCGCGAGCGCTTCTTCCGGGTTGAAAACGGCAGGAAGCTCTTCATATGCCACTTCGATTAGCTTCAAGGCCTCTTCCGCTATCTCCTCGTCGATTGCTGCAACCGCGGCCACTTCATCTCCTATAAATCTCACCTTCTCTTTTGTAAGTGGAAGTTTGTCCGCCAACTGAGGCACATAGCTGAATTTGATTTGAGGCGTCTGATCGGCGGTGATAACGGTCATCACACCGGGAAGCCTCTTTGCCTTCTCCGTATCTATCGAAAGGATCCGGGCATGCGCGTAGGGACTCCTGAGGATCTTTCCGTACAGCATTCCCGGGATCTGCAGGTCTCGGAGAAATTTTGCCTCTCCCATGGCCTTTTCCTGGCCATCCACCCGCTCAACCGGCTGACCTATGCAGCTAAACTCTTTCATACGCTCCATCCAGAATTCAATCCCGTCCCACTTTCTGAGCAGCTCTTATCGCCTCTATAATCTTCACATACCCGGTGCATCGGCACAAATTTCCGACAATAGTTTTCCTTATCTCCTCATCAGTCGGTTTCCCATTCCGATCAAGAAGGGCTTTGGCCGATAAGATCATCCCGGGAGTACAAAAACCGCACTGGATCGCTCCCTTTTGCATAAACGCCTTCTGTAGGGGGTGAAGCTCCCCCTCCTGACTTAAAAGACCTTCAATTGTCAGAACCTCCTTCCCTCCCACCTGAGCTGCCAGCACGAGGCAGGAGTTGACGGCCACACCGTCCATCAACACCGTACAAGCACCACACTCGCCATAACCGCAACCCTCCTTAGTTCCGGTGAGGCCAAAATTCTCCCTAATAACTTTGAGGAGGGTCCACCACGGCTCGACCTCGGTCTGCACCTGTTCTCCGTTTAACGTAAAATGGATGGTACTTTTCATGTATCTTTTTCTTTGTTCCTCGCAATCCTCGAAAGGGCACTGTTGATCACTTCCGGAAGGAGGTTCTTGATCATGGCCCTTCTGTATGCGGCACTGCAGCGGAAGCTATCCCTTGGTTTCGCCTCTTCTGAAGCAAGCACGGCTGCATGGGCCAAGATTTTCTCCGTGATCCTTTCCCCTTTTAGGACCTTTTCTACACCCATTAGCCGGATGGGCGTCGGTGCAGCCACTCCCAGAGCGATCGTCACGTCTTCACAGCGGGACAAACTTTCATCCGTCTGCACGTGCACGGCTATGCCCAAAAGGGGCAGATCCATGCCCTTCCTTCTCGAGAATTTTAAATAGGCCCCGGCACTCCTCGGGTGCGGTTTCTCAAAACGGATAGATGTCACGATATCTCCATGGTTCAAAACAGTCTCACCGGGACCCACAAAGAATTCGTCCAACTTATGCCTCTTCATTTGCCCAGAGTTCCAGTAAATCACTTCTGCTTTCAGGGCAAGCAGGGCCGGTATGGTATCGGCAGAGGGTGCCGCATTACATATATTTCCTCCCAAGGTGGCTACGTTCCGTATCTGAACGGACCCAAGCCGCTCCACCGCATCGAATAGAATAGGCACGGACTGGCGGATAAAATCGGATGTCTCTATTTCCCTGATGGTGGTCATCGCCCCGATGGTAACCCAGTCTGCATCACAACGGATGGGGCGCAGTCCCGGGATCTTTGTAAGTGAGACGAGGCGGTCGACGGCTAGCTTCCCTTGTTTTATCTGGACAAGCACGTCGGTTCCGCCAGCGATGATTCTCGCTGTGACCGCGTGGTCGGACAGGGCTGAGGCAGCCTCTTCAAGGGTGGCTGGTTCTACATAATCAAAATGGAGCATACATGAACCCCAAACTTCATTTGTTTTTGGTTAGATTTTCATATGTAGTCTTCCAGCTTCATGTTCTTCCACAGGTTTTCATCCGGCATGATGCGTGTGAAGGTAGGAAGCGTTAACGGTTTGGTGGCATCGATAATCAACAGATCTTGCATAGAACCATGCTTGAGACGGGTCTCATCGAATGCCGCTGGATCCAAATGGTTCCCGGCAGCATTTTCGATGATACTGATATCCCGGCCCGGTGTCATCCTCGTCGCCACACAAAAGAGCACCTCTTTCTCATTAAAGACATCAATATCATCATCGACCACGATGCACGTTTTCGCATGGAACCCTGCGCCAAGGGCAGCGATGGCCGCAAGCTTTCCTTGTCCCATCGACGTTTTCTTAATGGAGACGTAGATGTGGTAGGTAGAAAAGCCGCTCAGGGGTAAATGCACTGCCTTCACCGTCGGGATGACCTTTCTGACCGCATCGTAAATAGGAGCTTCGAAACCGAGCACGCACCCCAGATTGTGCTCGGGGTGTCCGGAATCCAAGTCATGGAATATGGCATCTTTCCGCATAGTGATGGCCTTGACGTTAATGAGGAAGACCTTCTTACCACCCTCGCCGTAATGACCGACAAATTCAGAGAAGGGTCCGTCAGTTACCATATGCTGCGGATCGACTACCCCTTCAATCGCGATCTCTGCATCGGCAGGGACAGGGAGATCGACAGTCTCGCACTGCGTCACCCGTAAAGGTTCACCCAGAAGACCGCCCATCACCTCCAGCTCGTTCACGTCCTTTGAACCCGAGTACATGGAGCCTAAGCCGACTGCAGGGTGATGGCCTAGAAATATGACGACTTCCATCTGCTTGCCCAGCTCCCCGTACCGCCGCGTAATCAGATTCCCATGATGAACGGGATTGTACATGAGGCCCAACGCGTTTTTCCCTTTCACCTCATGACGGTACATGCCGACATTGTATATCCCTGTATCCGGGTCCCGGCAGATCATGTTGCCGGGCGTGATATATTTCCCCGAATCGAGAACGTGGTGGTGCGTAATGGGCAGTAAACCGAGATCAACATCATCTCCCTTCAGTATCACCTCTTTCACCGGTGCGTCTGAAGCTGGGACCGATACCGTTGGTTTGCGATCTGCTTCTTTTTTGCGGTATTCATTTAGAATAGTGCTCTTATCGATTTTACCCGGCTCCATGCCTAGCGCCACGCCTAGGAGTTCGTAGCTCCCAAACAGATTGCTCACGAGGGGGAGCTTGCTGCCGATCATCTGAGGCACATAGATCACCGGATTACGATCCATCTTGAGGAGTTTCTGCTGAATGATGGGCACTTCAAGATAGGTATTCAGCGGCTTCTTCACCTCGACATAGTAATCCGGTCCTGCCTTCTTCACCACCTGCAGAAAGTCCCTTAAGTTCTTATTCTGTTTCATCGTAGCTCCTCCGCATCAGATTTTCCTCCTTGAATACATGGTAGGAGGTGTCACAGTAACTCTTTCATTCTATCAGGATGAATATCGTCACCCGCTACAATGCAGATCTTTGTTCTATAATTGCCGTCGCTGTAGCTGCAACGGCGTGCCCCCTCATTTTTTCAAGGCGAAATTTCTTCCAATACCCTTCCTTTCGTCTCGACCCCGAGTACCACTGTAACTACTCCGCCTATCACGGCTGCCATACCAAACGGCAGGAACGCCCGGGATAGCCTATAGCCAGCAACCACCACGCCCGTGATGATAGGGGCGATCATGGAAGCCAGCCGCAACCAGGCACTGGCAATACCAGTACCTAATGCGCGCATACGCGTAGGGTAGAGTTCTGGGGTATAGAGGTAAACGGTAGCGCAGATGGCGGAGATGGCGTAGTAGCTCAAAGAGCAGAAAACGAGAACTTGAGTTACCGTTGAAGCTCCTATGAACCAAAGCACGAGAAAGGAACGCCTCCGAGGAAGAAGAATACACTTGTCAAAGGACGCCGACCGATTTTGTCTATCAACAGGAGAGCCGTACACGGCCCGAGGACTCCGAAACCCATGGTCCAGATACTGTACTCTATACTTTTATCCACCGGAAGTTTGAAAACGGTCTTCTAAAGACTCGGCAACCATGCCGTCACCCCGTAGTTTGCGAAAAACACTGTGAACCACATGATCCATATGAAGACGGTGCGCCTCAGGTACATGCCACTGAAAAGCTCTGTAATTTTAGCGCGGATGGGGGGTGCTGTGACCGGTAGAAAAACAGGCGGCGGTAACTCGGCACCTCCTAAGGCCCTCTTCACCGCCTGCTCAATGGTAACCATGGCCTTTTCGGCCTTCTCGGTTCGTCCGACGCTGGCAAGCCAACGAGGGGACTCGGGCAAGGCCCATCTCAAGTATACTGCGAGAGCGGCAGGAAGCCCACCGATGATAAAGAGAGGGCGCCATCCATAACGAGGAACCACAAAGTACCCCGCCAAAGAGGCTAGCAGCTGGCCGATAGTAAAAACGACCATCCAGGCCATGACAAATTTCCCTCGAGTTTTTGCCGTAATGATTTCGTTGACGTAGGTGGACGTTACCGGGACCTCTCCTCCAAGTCCAAACCCCTGTAAAACCCTAAAAACGAAGAGCGACCAGTAGCTCCACGACGCAGCGCAACAAAAACTGAAAATGCTATACACGAGAATAGTTACCACTGTCGTGCGAAGTCTTCCGAAGCGGTCCGCCACCTTTCCAAAAAGAATGGCGCCAAACAGTTGGCCGAGGAAACCCGCAGCTATCAGAATCCCTATATACTGGGGTTTTATAGACCAAGCACCAACAAGTACTAGTGAGAGCAAAGGCAATAGTTAAGGCGTCAAAAGCATCGAAAAAGTTTGCCGCACCCACGAAGACAAGAGCCTTGGCCTGCCACCGAGTTAAGGGAAGCCGTTCAATTCGACTCATTATCTCGCGAACTTTGTCATTCGATCTCACCGCTGACATATTACTCCCCTTTTCCGTCATATCATTGCTCCCCCCTTTATTTTAAGATTTGGCCGTCCCATCAGCCGGAGTATACCCCCTTATCTCTCCCCTTTCTCTATATCTTAATCTTATACTCCTTCCCCTAATCCGTAGTAAAAAAACGAGCACCTATCTGGGAAATGGCTTGAGATAAGGGTTATCCCCTGCCATAATGGAGTTGCCAGACTCACCCAGGAGGTGCTCAACGATGACTGTACCACAAGGCATTCTTCCCTTCAAGCTGATTCCCGACACCGACACGAGCATCGTCACTTCCTTCGCGGGGCTGCCCCTCATCCTGGAGACGATGAGGGCGTTGAGGGTGCACGATACGATTGATGAGGTTCTGCATATCAAGAAGCGAAAGAGCGGTACCTATACGGAGAGCGACTATGTGGAATCCTTCATCTCCCTCTTCGCCGCCGGGGGATCCTGCCTCGATGACTTTGCACGGCTTAAGGCGGATAAGGGCCTTGCGCACCTCGGCCTTACGATCCCCTCTCCCGAATCCGCCCGGTTCTTCCTCTATGCCTTCCATGAAGAGGAGCCCCTGAAAGACAGACCCGAAAAGGGAGCCTTCATGCCGCCCGAGACGGAAGCCTTGAAGAGCCTCCTGAAGGTTCAGGAGAAGCTTATCGCAAGAACCCATGACGGTCCCACGATTGCCACGATCGACGAGGATGCCTCCGTCATCGCAAGCGCCAAGGACGAGGCACGGCCGACCTACCTCGGTCCTGCCGGCTACCAGCCGGTCATCAATTACTGGGCGGAGGAGGATATGATCCTCGCCGATGAGTTCAGGGATGGCAATGTCCCCGCGGCCTACGACCTTCTCTCTTCCCTTATCCGATCCATGAAGATGCTCCCCGACACCGTCACCGAGGTGCGGTATCGCGCAGACTCTGCATCCTACAACCATGATCTCATGAACGCCTTGAGACCGGGCCTTGCCATCTCGGGCAGGCGCATCAACGTCATGTTTGCCATCAGCGCCGACATGACCGAGTCCCTTAAGCATGAGATCGAGAAGCTTCCCGAAGACGCGTGGAAGCCCTTGAGAAAGGTCACGGATAAAGGCCTTATTGCCGGAAGAAAAGAGTGGGCCGACGTGGTCTTCGTCCCCTCGAAGGGCTCTACGAAGAAGGATGCAGTCCCTGACCGATATCTCGCCATCCGTGTGAGGCCTTCTCAAGGAGAGCTCTTCTCTGACGGCAATGCCTACCACTACTATGCCGTGGTGACGAACAACTGGACGTGGGACGGAGAACGGCTCCTTCGCTGGCACCGGGAGAAGTGCGGGACCGTCGAGAAGGTCCACGACGTCCTCAAGAACGATCTCGCAGGAGGCGTGCTGCCCTGCGGGCGATTTTACGCCAATGCCGCCTGGTGGAGGCTCAACTGCATCGCCTACAACGTGATCTCCGTGATGAAACGGAAAGCCCTTCCCCAGGACTGGTGCGCCTACCGGATGAAAGCGTTGCGGTTTTTCCTCATAGGCGTTGCAGGACGGATCATCAGAACGGCAAGACAGATCATCTTACGGTTCTCCGGAATGGCCTCTGTATGTGAGCTCTTTCAGGATGCGAGGAGGCGGCTCGTTGCGTTCTCAAATACCGCGTAGAAGGGCCCTAGTGTCCTTCAGATCGATTGCTGTTGCACCTATGGGAGGGGGGAAGACCACTTTTTTTCGGCCTTTTTTACCGTCGGGGAGATTGCCCGCTCTCACAAACCGGCCCTGCCAGGGAGGTTCCGATGTAAGAGCAGCTCATGCTCCTGCCTTGCCCCAGTTTTCTTGAGCAGTGAAGACAGGGGGCAGCGGAGTGGGCAGCGTTGGTTACGGATTATGGTCCTTCCATCGGTCGTTGACTTTTTTTACGGTATCAGGATCTACTTTGACCATAACAGGTTTTTTCTTCCACTCGATAGGTATCGTGGCATCAATAAAAACCTTTGAGGTTGCCGTCCTGTCGTCCATAGGTACGCCGGGATCGAGTATTTCGCCGAAGGTCCTCTTGTACACCTGAATGCTTCTGACAGCGTCGGTTCTGGTAGCTAATGCCCATAATACCTCATCCATATTGTCGGGATGTATGTCGTCATCCACCACAATGCATATTTTCGTCCTGTAATTGCCGGGTCCTGTGGCGATAACGGCGTGGCCGACCTGGACAGCATGGCCATAATATTTTTGCTTAATGGCCACCACGCACATTAATCGGCCGCCGGCCTCCGGCGGGCAGTACACCGCTTCAATTCCGGGAATCCCCAGGTTGTCAAGTCCGGACCAGATATTAGCCGATATTTGAATGGACGGGATCGTGTTTCTTCCGGCTCCAATTGCACCAACGGACTGGGTCCAGAATATCGGATTATTGCGATGCAGGATTCGCTTGATATGGAAGCTCTGCTTTTTATAATCTTCCCCCTGCGGCCGCCGAATAGTAACCGGTGAATTCACCGAACGGACCCTCCGGTTTGAACGTCGAAGGATCCGGGTCGATCTCTCCTTCCAGCACATATTCAGCGGTTGCAGGAATCAGGAGTCCGGTCATATCGCTCTTGAGAACCTCGACAGCGTCACCCCGGATACCTCCTGCCACATCGTATTCACTCGTTCCCCAGGGCATATTCACGCTCGCCAAAAAAAAGATCACAGGCAATTGTCCGATGCACAGGGCGGCAGGCATCTTCTTGCCCAGCTCGCGATACCTGTTGAGCATCAGCAACGCGTGTTTTCCAGGTTGAATATTAATGACCAGGTTGTTGCGGTCATTGATACATGCGCGGTACGTACCGAGCTTGGTCCAGCCGGTGTCCGGGTCTTGAGTTATCAATGCGGAGGTAGTTGCGATATAACGTCCGCCATCCAGAGGATAGAGTTTCGGTGCAGGCAATGCAGTGAGGTCAATATCTTTTGACTCGACGACGTTCTCCATGACCGGACCGGTGGCGACGACTTTCGGCGGAATGCGTTTCTTTATCCGGACCATCCACTCCTTGGCCATTTGCACACCGCTCATTCCGATAGGCATATCCAATGCAATGGCGCACCTGTTCCGGCTTGAAAGCGCAGCGATTAGACAAGGGTCCTTGGATCCCTTAACATTTTCGAAGAGAAGCGCAGGGCCGTTTTTCTGATCGCTGGCGTCCGCTATATGATTCAGCTCCAGGTCCCAGTCCACCTCCGTATTCACTCTTGCGAGTTCGCCAATCTTTTCGCACTCAGTGAGAAAGTCTCTTAAGCTGTTAATCATAAGCATTTTTCTCCCGTTTTTTTATTTAGTATACGCTTCACTGCGTATATTGTTTTTCGGGTATGCTTGCATTGTTAAAGTTGCAATCGTGTATGCATATGGTGCGCATCATTTCTCGCATCCTCATTGCCGCTGTGATTGCCATCCTCGCCGGATCTCATCCTCCAAAGTGGAAGGGAATCGGTCTACACGGCCTCTTTTGCATTCGCCTTTCTCTTCTGCTTCGGCAGGAAAGGCTTGGGAGCGTTGATCGATCCTTTGGGCCACTGGATACAGTCTGTCAACACAAAAAGATCGTTTACCTCGGAACAGTGATTACAGTAAACGCATTTCACAATATCCTCAGTCTTCCCCTGGATAGCCTTGTTCACCCAGTCGGGATCACACAAAAGGGATCTTCCGAGCCCAATGAGATCGGCCTTCCCTTCCTGCAGGATCTCCTCCCCATCCTCGGGCATGGGAATTTTTCCGGCTGTGATGACGGGGATCGAATACGCCGCCTTGCGCAGCGACTTTCGAATTCCTTCCGCAAGGTAAACATTGGTACACTTCGGATCCCAGGCTCTGGGCCAGCAGCGGAGACCAGAGTAGCCGGTGTAAGCGGTGGGTGGTTCGCCTGGCTTGCCCGGTAGAGCATCCGCCCATTGGCCTCCACACGAAATAGAGAGATAATCCAGCCCTTCTTTGGCAAGTCGCCTGGCTATCTCTGTCGAATGGAGGAGGGTGTTGCCCCCGATCACCAGGTCGTCTCCGTTAATACGCGCCCCGAGGATGTACTTCTTCCCCAGGACCTTCCGGGTCTCCTGGTAGATCTCCATCACAATCCGCAGACGGTTTTCCAGGCTCCCGCCGTATTCGTCCGTTCGCTTGTTCTGTCGACTCACAAATTGGGACAAGGTCATGCAACTCTCAACGTCCCACTCGATGGAATCAAAGCCGGCCTTTTCAGCCCTGATCCCGGCCTGAATGTGTTCGTCGATCATCTGCTTGATTTCGTCTTTTGTCAACTCTTCGACTGTTTGCCGATATCCCTTCGTGGAAATCTTCAAAAAATGTCCAAGCTGGATTCCTATCTTTGCGCCCGATACCTTGTGGACTTCATCGGTGAGTTTCTTTAATCCCGGAACGAACTTGTCATCCCAGATCCTCAGATTGAAGGGGCTCTTTCTCGCGAGCACGACCACGTCTTCAATAATCGTCCAGCCGGTTCCGCCCTCGGCAATGCGCCGATACCGCTCTATCAAATCATCGGTAACATACCCGTCTTCCGTGGCGAGGTTGCTGACCACCGGCACTGAGACAACCCTGTTTTTCAGTTTCATTCCGGAAAACTCAAATGGCTCAAATAACATCATTTCTTCCCTCCTTCTATTTTCTCCGCGATACCCACTCCTCTGGAACTCATCCACAGGCCCGGGTTCATCCAAGATTCAGGGCACCACGTACAGGGTCATGTCTTGACAGGCGAGGCAAAGCGCGCTGTCACTAACCGGGTAACTTTCCTTGCAGTGCGGACAGACCGCGAAGCCGGCTCTGTGCCGCTTCTCAAGCATACGGTTCGCAACCCTTACCTGCTGGATGCCGCAGATACTCACACCTGCTTCCTTGATCTGCCTCACCAAGACCTGGTCGTCCTGTTCTTTCTTAGGCTTCAGCTTGAAAAACCAATTCTTGATCTCTGACCACGGCTCAATCTTGGCCGGATCCAGGAAAACCCTTGTCCCTTCACCCGTCTGTTTATCATAAAGGGTCAGGGCATAACGGCCCAAGTTGAGAATGGTAAGCCAGCCGTTGCCGACGGTGCATGGCGTGAGAAGCTGAATGGCATCAGGCAGACACTTGGGAGTTTCAGCGATTGCATCGAATAGCCTTTCTTCAGGAAGGTTCCGGTATGCCAACTCCACCATGAACCCGCCGATAAGCACCCCCGGCGCAGCGAAGCCATGAAAGGCCCGAACCCGCTCTACAAATTCTTCAAACGTACGGGAACGGATCTTCATGGCAGGATATCCGTGTCAAACTTCTCAAGACCGAGCCGCTTCAGGGTCTGCGGTGTGGGTATCCCGTCCTCATCGCACTCTTTATATTGGTAAAACTCTGCCCTCATTTCTTTGAGTTTCTCTCTGTCAAGCTTCGCACCGACCACGCCGGGCGCACCAAGCCTGCACGGTTCATAGAAGTAGTGGTCAACGAGCATTTTACCTTTGAGCGGCTTGTCTTTCTTCGTGCCTTCTCTTCACTACTGACTTCCGTCCCATAATACCCCCCCCTGCTTCTTATACTTCCATATGCTATTATATCGGCTGCCCGAGCTTTTTACCAGTAAATATGCCATCACATCGGTCAGCCATACCGCAGTTAGTTGGCGCTCACGGCGTTGAAGTAAAGACGCGCTCAAGCATAACGTGTGTGGCACACGGGGTAACCGATGTGATGGCGTTTCTCATATATCGTTCTTTGTTATGCACCCCCTGATTTAAATCCCATATGCCAGATCAGCGCAGATTAAAAAAGGAGATAGCATTCTGAGAGAAGATCTTCTCGTTCTCAGCATCGGTCAACCCCATTGCCTTTACCAATGCAATATCCTTCGCCAGATCCTCACCCGGGTAGTCTGTGCCGAAGATTACCCTATCCGCACCAACCCTTTTGACGAAGTTCTTCGCGTCTTCCGCGCTCAATTTGTGCATCACCATCGCGGTGTCCGTCACTACCCCTGGAAACTCATCCATTACCGCCAGTGCGTCTTTATAGTAGTGCGTCGACCCCGCAAAATGGGCCAGAGATAGCTTCAACTTTGGAAACTGCTTCAATACGGGTACCCAACTCTTTGGCTCCGCATACTGCCGCTCCTTGATCTCCCCCGGCGCCTTCGCAAAATTCTCTACATTTGGCCCACAGTGCGTCATGATCGGTACGCCCAAGTCCATGGCCTTCTTATACACTGGCATCATCCGCTCATCTTCAGGAAAGAAGCGAAGCAGCGAACCATTGATCTTGATCGCTTTGAAGCCCATCTTCGCACAGCGCTCCACTTCTCCGGGAGCATCTTTATAGCCGGGATGAATGAAGATAAAACCGTACAGCCTGTCCGGTCGCTCCTTCACCTTGGACGCCGTGAAGTCATTCGCCTTCGCATTGAAGTCGCCATTCACGACATTATTCGTAATGATGGCCTTCGACACTCCAGTCTCGTCCATCAACCGCACCAGTGTCCCAACCGTCCCATCGTGAATCCAAGCAAACTTGTTCCGCTCCGCAAATACCTTCGCGCTTGCCGCCGCAAGGTTATCCGGCGTGACGTGTGCATGTGCATCAATAATCATGATCTCTCCTCCTCTTTAACGTTTTGTTATTTCTTGTTCCGCATTCAAAGCGGAAACCCGAATCCGAAAATCATAAACGCTTATCCGAGCAAATCATACACACCTGTGTGGTGAGGCGAGCTAACTGACGGGTTCTATCTCCCGTACGTCACAGACAAACAGCCGGTTGGGCGTGCCACCCGAGATGGGATCCCACACCTTGCTCGTGGCAAGAGCATTCACTCCCTCCGTCCCGTCCCAAGGGTTTCCCCAGCCAAAATCGACGACGAGCATGCCGCGTTTCACGTCATCCGTCACCTTAGCTCGCACCTTGATCGCGCCATCGGGCGACCTGACTTCAATCATCGAACCATCCTTGATGCCTTTTACAGAAGCGTCTTCAGCGCACAGCATGACCAGAGGGGAAGGATACAATCTCTTCAGGAAATCCAGGTTCCGGAACTTGGTGTGCACGTATTCATACTGCTTTCGGCTGGTGCCTTGGAAGGGATAGGCCTTTTGCTGCTCCGACGTCCAGTCCTTCAAACTGAGCGGCTCCACATAGGTAGGCAGCGGATCGTAGTGATTCTTCTCGAAGCTGTCTGAGTAAAACTCGATCTTCTTGCTCGGCGTCTTGAACCCTCCTTTCAAATATTTCCTGTACTCCATGGGATTTCCCACATAGACCGCCGTCTTCTCACGCAGATCCTCAATGGTCAGACCCGGTGCTTTAAGCATGAAGTTGACCCACTCCACATCATTCGTAAACGAGTAATCTTTTTCGATGCCGAGGCGCTTCGCAAGCTCATACTCAACCTGAGCGAAAGGTCGCGATTCACCAATCGGCTCGATGAGTTTCGGCCTGAGCGAGAGGAATCCTCCCTGGCGGCTTGAGTAGGCACGATACCCATAACTTTCAAAAGTAGAAGCTGAAGGAAGGATGAGATCTGCCATCTGGGCCGTAGCCGTCGGGAAGAGATCCATGACCATGAGAAATTTCAATTTTCCAAAGGCCCTTCGAACGCGCTCTGTATTGGCAAGAATCAGGGCGGGATTGCTATGATAGACGATCATCGCCCTTGGACGGTCCTCATTGAGGAGGGCATCCAACAGGGCAGGACCAGGGATCTCCGGGAACTGCGGGAACTCATCCTGACCAATCCTCTTCTCTTGATATTTTACCTTCCTCGTGTCTGGAAGAAAGGACTGCGCAATCCATGGAAAGACTACGTTTCCGCCGGGCACATCATAATTGCCCGTAAGCGCGATCAGGAACTGGACGGCACGGACGGTCTGCACGCCATTGGTATTCATGTCCAGCCCGTTCCCGTCCCTGATCGTGGCAGGAGCCGTTAAGGCATATTCCCGTGCAAGCTTCTCGATAGTCGAAGCGGAAACACCGGTGATAGGCTCTGCCCATTCAGGAGTCATCGTCTCGACATGACGTGCAAGTTTTTCGAACCCACTGGTCCAGTTCGTGACGAACTCTTCATTGTAGATCTTCTCGTTAATGATGACGTGGATCATCGAAAGGGCCAGGGCCGCATCGGTACCGAGCCTGGGTGCAATCCACTCATCTGATAGTTTTGCCGTTTCTGATCGCACGGGGTCAATCGTGATGACCTTGATATTCCTTCGCCGGGCTTCCGGAATTACGGATCGGAAATTCCCCAGCTGACCTTCCGTCGCATAGTTCCCGTAGCGCGTTGATCCCATGGGATTGGAGCCCCAAAAGATGATCAACTTCGTGTCTCTGTAATCCGGTTCAGGCACAGCGCCGAACACGGATCTCATTGCCGTCAGACGGGGGACCTGGCAGAGATGGCCCGCGCCGCTCAGGTTGGGTGACCCATACGACGCCATAAACTGCATAAAGCCATCCCGGCATTCATACGTCACGGGGGCGCCTGCAAACCGGATGAGGGAACCCGCACCGTGCTTCTCCCGTAACTCCCCGAGACGGTCGGCTGCGATGGTGAGCGCTTCATCCCAGGAGATCTTCTTGAACCCGCCCGGGGTCTTGAGGAGCGGACTGGTCAGCCGATCTTTTGAATAGACCATTTCGATCGATGCCGCTCCCTTTGGACAGAGAATGCCTTGATTCGCCGGATGTTCGGGGTTCCCCTGTATCTTACTGATCTTTCCATCAACCACGTCAACCATCATGCCGCAACTGGTGTGGCAAAGTCCGCAAATTGTTTTCATTTCTTCTCCTTAGATCTTCCCTTCTGCCTTAAGCTTATTCGTAATATCCTCGCGCAGCCGTGCCTTTAACACATTTCCTTTTTGCTCTCCTCGTGGAAGGCGATCAATGAATTCAATTCTCTCCGGAAGCTTGAATGTGGCGATCCCTTTCGCTTTCATGAAGTCAATGATATCGTCAAATGTAATGGCAGAGTTGGGCTTCGGGACGATGTAGGCACAGACCTTCTCGATCATTCTCTTGTCCGGCATGGCAACCACCGCTACCTCAGCGACCTTCTCATGCCTGCCGATTAGATCTTCCACTTCAACAGCGCTGATCGGTTCTCCGCCTCTGCGAACGAGGTCCTTCAGCCGTCCCACGATCTTTATATTTCCGAAAGGATCAAGAACAACCTGATCACCCGTATGGAAGTATCCTTCTTCGTCGATACTTTTCTTGGTTAACACAGGGTCTTGGTAATAGCCTGCGAAGAGAAAAGGTCCTTTATACATGAGCTCGCCGGGCGTTCCTGCGGGAACTTCTTTGCCGTCTTCATCGATCACCTTTACCTTTGCATCGGGGCACTGAATCCTCCCGATCGTATACGCTTGCACGTCAGGGGGATCGGTAATCAGCGTACTGGTCACGGCACCTTCTGCCATCCCCCAGGTCTGGAGCACCGGCCGTCCCGTATTCTCAATCACCGTCTGGATTATGTTGGAAGGGGCCTGTGCCCCGCCGAACACAAATTTTCTAAGGGACCTCAGGTTATACGCTAGCGCCAATTGGGGACGCTTCTCTAAGGCTTCACCAATGGTGCTGAAAAGGGGCGTAGGTAAATAGACGGCCGTCACCTTTTCTTTTTCAATCAGGCTCAGGACGCTTTCTGCATCGAACTTACCCATCATCAGCGTGATCTGTCGCCCGAGCAAGACCTGGAGGTCTAATCCCACAAAATGTCCGGTACTATGTCCGAGAGGGAAGAAGAGTAAGACGTTCTCGCCCCAATCATGGAAGACCGCATCCCACCTGAGACTAGCGAGACTATCGTTATGGGTACGCATCGCTGCTTTTGGAGCTCCGGTGGTTCCAGCACTGAGGGTAACCCTTAGCAGATCTGTTCCCTTGGGCCTGAACTTCCGAAGCATCTCCGGATCGCCTTCGTTGGCTGCGGGTTCTGAAATCAGCCGGTCGAAGGAAATCATCTCCGGTGGATAGCTCGGTTTAGAGGAGGGCTCCCTGACCACGATGACGTTCTTCAAGGAAGGATACTGTTGCTGAAGTTGTTGCGCCATGTCGATAAAATCTAGCTTCGTATAGCCTGAGGAGACCACCAGAACCCGAGGATTAAAAAGATTAATCGCGTAGCCGACCTCGTGAATCTGCTGCGTGTGCACCATAGGAATACTCACCGCACCGATCTTGGCAACCGCATATTCGAAATACGCATACTCAATACAATTTGGAACTACAATGACGACAAAGTCTCCCTTTCCAACCCCCATTTCCAGGAGTTTGAAAGCGAGCCTGTTCACCATGCCGCCGAATTGGCTGTACGTGACCTTTCTCTCTCCTTGGACCATGGCGACCTTCTCCGGATAGTCTCTCACCGACTGGTCGAGAAGGTCGCCTAAAACGAGATTTCCCCAGTATCCCTTCTGAGCGTATGTTTCATAAAGGTCCATAGTTTCCCCCGTCACAGTGGTTGTTGGTGATGTGATTCCTTTCAGCGGTATGGGAGACAACCAATTACTGAACGGCATTCACTTTTTTCTCTACATTCTCACAGTTCAAAACTGTTTGTCAAGGCATTTTTACTGGTGTTTTTTTAAGCTTTCTTCGAACATGATATTTTTGGGATTGGAGGGAGTCTGAGGATTTACTGGATGCGAGAAAAGGTAGACGACGAGAGCGACGGGACAGCCCCACATTACCTCCTATCGTGCCCGTGCAGCCCCTGAAGCACGCCCGGCTGGCTTGACTCCCTCCCTCCTCTTTTATACACTGATAGCATGACCGGCTACCTCACGGCTACGCCCATCATCGACAGTGATCACCCCTCCATACTCGCCCATGCACGCGAGGCGGCGGAAAGCGTCGACCCGATCGATCGCGCTGTGCGGTTCTTTCTGGCTGTTCGGGATCGGATTCGCTACGATCCCTACACACCTTTTTACCTTCCCGATCACTACCGGGCCAGTTTCGTGCTAGAACGGAAACGCGCCTTCTGCGTGCCGAAAGCGTCCCTCCCCCGCTTGATTTCAACGGCAGGGAAGATGTCATGTTTCAAGCCTACAACCTTGAAAATCGAAAATTCATGGAGTACACCGAAGATCTAGGGGCGTATGAGGAGGTTCCTGTCGAGGCCATCCTGACAGCCTGGGAAAAGGTTTACGGAAGAGATCGAGTGCACCGATGGATAAGGATATTTGAGGAGCGCGGTGCCAACAGTCTCTGCGACTTCTGGAAGGAGGACGTAACGGAAGGTTGAACTGATGGCTCAGCCGCACGGGGGTTCATCAAGGGAAGGGTCAATGCGAGACGCGTCTTGAAGGCTCCAAGGAAGTAAGCTTTTGTACTCATCGAATGTCATGAGGATTGCTGTCACGAATCGGGGAGGACAAGCAAATGCATGACTTGCTGCTGGTGGGAGGAAAGGTCGTAGACCCAGCACAGGGCGTCCACGTTCCTTTGCCCGATGGTATTTGTCTTTCAACCCCTCGTCAACCCCCACGGCCAGTGCCTTGTCTATCCATTTGTAAATGGTTGGCGTGCTCATGTGGATTGTCTTTTCGACATGTGTGATCGGTACGCCTTCAGCATAATGCAACAAAATGTTGACCCGCTGCCCCTCGCGGAGGGGCGTCTTGCGTGAATTGGCAATCTGCTGCAATTGCTTTTTCTTCTCCTGGCTCAAATCAACTTTCCCCTTTCCGGCTCATTTCGTGGCATAGTGATTCCTTCCAGTCATTTTGAAACCACTATGCCACGAAATGAGCTATGTGCTAATATTTAGATGGAAGGATATACCGGGAGCTGACAAGGGACATTTATTCCCTCCGGGTAAACCTCTTCCCCCTGGGGGAAAGGTTGTTCCGTCCTTGATTCGTGATACCTCACGGCTCGCGGCGTCGTTGTTTATTAACTCACCGCGGATCCCCCTAATGAAGTGAAAAGAAGTTGAAAAAACTGTGACAGAATACCGCATGGTGCTATAATTGGAAGAGGGAGAGGTAACTTAGAGGTGAACAAAAAAAAATGGTGGATAATTATTGTGGTTACGGTGATCTTAATCTTACTTGTTTTGGATTACTCGCATGAAACACCAAACCGCCCTTCCACGTTTATTTCCCGCGTGACCCCTATCCAGCCGCTACTAAACCAGAGAATTATCATCCGCGGCAGTAGTTTCGGCAATTCAATGCCAAAAGTGTATTGTCTTGGAGATTCCGCTGATACTGTAGCCGTCGGTGGCTCAGGCTCGTCGCTCGCCATACGCGATCACGGGAGTGGAGCAAATAGTTGGACGGCCGAACGAATATTCGGGCTAGATGTTAATATGACAGGGCTGAAACTTGAGAGTTGGAGCGATTCTCAAGCAGTGCTAAACGGCTTTGGTTCAGCCTTAGGGGGTCTATGGAAGATGAACCTTGGCGACCCCACTGAAATTGTTGTCTATGGACCGAATAACTCCGGTATGGCAACCTTTAAGACAACTGTAATTTCGCATGCACCGGAAGCGGTGCGATGGATAACTCATCCCTCACTACTGCTAGGCCTAGCACTTGTCTTTCTAACAACGATTCTTATCATTTGCGGGATTTGTTTGCCGGGTGCAGTGCTGATAATTGTCTTTAAGTTGATAGGTTACTTGTGGGGATATTTTGCTGTCGGTCTGATTTTTCTTGCAGGTTTTTTGGTATTTCCGTGGTCGCTTGTTGTGACAGTGCTTGTTTGGACCGCAATAAGCTATGCTATCGTGAATGCTATAGTGTATGGCGAGTCGTATACCACGATTTCGACACGGACAAATAACATGGAAAAAAAACGAGCACTTCCCTGCAACAGCTACAAGAAATGAGCCCGGTCGATGCCGGATGTAGTGGTTCCAACTCCCAATAAAGATATCATAAGACTAATGGGCTCGCCGTATTTTGCGCCATACCAGCCGTATCATTGGCGTTTGCGGCAGATCACCCGACCGGGACAGACCGCACAAGGCAGAGCTGAAAAGAAAGAAAAGGATCCCGAACAGGAAGACGGGCTTTCGGCCGTACAGGTCCGATAACCGGCCGAAGACAACGATGGCAAGCGTTGAGAAGAGCATGTAGGCCGTGAACGGCCAGCTATACCGCTCCATCCCGTGCAGCTCGCCGATGATCTTGGGCATGGCCGTGCCCACGATGGTGCTGTCGAGCGCGGCCAGCAGCAGGCTGATCATGATGCTGATTATGGCACCTAGGACCTCTCTCCTGTTCATGAAGCAGGCTGGCCCAGAATTGCCCGCTTGATAAGCGCCTTGGCTATTTCCGTCTTATAGGCATTCATGCTCAGGGGCTTTGCTTCCGCCAGGGCTGCTTCGGCAGCCTCCGCAGCGATAGCCTCGCTGATGGGCTTGCCTTTGAGTAGCTGTTCGGCAGCGAATGCCCGTACGGGCGAGGGTGCCACAGCTCCAAGTACGATGCGAGCTTGCTCACACCTGCCATCTTTCAGGGAGATCATGGACGCGACGCTGACGATGGCAAAATCGACCGGTTCTCTCAAGGTGAATTTGAGAAAGCTCTGCTTCGCTCCTTCGGACTGCTTCGGAATCCTTATCTCCGTGATGAGCTCATTCGCGTCAAGAACTGTTGCATCGGTTGCGCTGGTGCTGAAGAACGTCTCGGCATCGATGCTCCGTTTCGTGGTGACGATCGTTGCGCCCAATGCAATGAGCGCTGCGCCGATATCCGACGGTCCGACTGCCAAGCACCCGCAATTGAAGCATCGTCGTGCTTCCGCTTCGATATCACTCATACTGAGGCCTCGTATATCTTCAATCTCCAGGCCCTTAACCCTTTCTGCTACTGGCGCCTCAGGAATGCTGACTCTGGCTGTTGTTACGAATGATGGCTCGCTGAAGGCTCGCTCCGTCTCGCGTTCACGGGTTTCCGCCTTACCGCTTTTCAGCGCCGATTCTATGAGACCGGCTGCTTCCCTGCCCGCGGTCACGGCCTGGACAACAGTCGACGGACCGGTTACGAGGTCTCCTCCGGCAAAGAGGTACTTGCCGAGACGCACCACAGGTCCCGCTTTGCGTGCCCTTGTCATCAACTCAGCGGGAAGAAGCGCGGCATCAGGCTCTTCGCCGATTGCTTTGATCAGGGCATCAAACGTTGCGGTAAATTCCGAACCCGGAATGGGTACGGGCTGCGGCCGGCCCGACGCGTCCGGAGCGCCCAGCCTCATGCGCCTGCATGTGACTCGTATCGAGCCATTTGCTTTCGCGGCTTCGATCGGCAGCGTAAGGAACTGGAATTCGATCCCTTCCTCAGTCGCCTTTTTCACCTCGTCCTTGAACGCAGGCATCTCGTCTCGGGTACGGCGGTACAGGACCACCGGTTCCGCACCGAGCCGCAGCAAGGTGCGCGCCACATCCACGGCCACATTGCCGCCGCCCACAACCGCCACCTTCTTCCCCGGTATAATCGTGTCACCTGCATTTGTTTTGTTCAGGAAGGCGAGGCCCGACAGGGCGATCTGCTCGCCCTTTATACCCAAAGGCCTCTCTTTCCAGGCCCCGCCGGCCACAAAGACCGCGGCAAAGCGACTCATCAGTTCGGCGAGGGGCACATTCCTCCCTACCGTGATCCCAACCTGAAACTTGACGCCCATGCCCTCCAGAGCTCGAACCTGCTTTCTCACCACGTCCTTGGGCAGACGATACGAGGGTATGCTGTAAAGCAGCATGCCGCCGGCTTCCGGCAATCTGTCGAATACCCAGACCCGGTGGCCGGCCTTTCTCAGATAATAAGCCGCGGACATCCCGGCCGGCCCCGACCCGATGATGGCGATGGTCCTGCCGGACTCATGTTCCGGTGGCGCGAAGAACTTGCCCGCTCTCGCCAGGATGTAATCGCCCACGGATCGCTCCACGCACCTTATTGCGACGGGTTCGTCGAATGCGCTCCGGTTGCACTCCGGCTCGCAAAAAATGGGACATACCCGGCCCGTTAGTGCCGGAATGGGATTGAAATCGAGCATCCTCCGTGCCGCTGCCATCATGTCGCCGGCCCTCACCATGGCCAGGTACGAGGGCATGTCGATATGCGCAGGACAGCCCGAAGAGCAAGGGTACGTCTCAAGAGGCGCTGCTCCGAACAGAGAGTGGTACCGGTTGTCCCCCATCAGTGCGTTGCAGATATGACCGCCCTTGCGCAGGCACGTGATGGGGCCGCCGATCTGCTGCGGATACCTGTAGTACCAGCAGCGCACATCCTGCGCCAGGTTTCCGCCTATGGTGCACATGTTGCGGACCAAGGGAGTAGCCACGGACTTGGCCGCCTCCGCAAGTACCGGGTAGGATTCTTTAACTATCGGCGAGCCTACTAGGTCCGCCAGTTTTGTGAGAGCTCCTATCCTGAGTCCGGTCTTATCTTGCTTTATAGCGTCGAGTCCTTTGACGTCCTTTATATTTATTATCGCTTCGGGATACTCACGCAGACTTCCCTGTTTCAAAGCTCCCAACAGATCGGTGCCGCCTGCGTTGATTCTTGCCTTGCCTTTATAGTTCTTGAGAAGCTTGACTGCTTCTTCAATTGTTCGCGCATCATAATGGGTGAATGATTTCATTGTGCACCTCTCATTTTCGCATCCTCTATTTTACCCAAGGCTCTTAAGACTTTGTCCGGAGTCAGAGGATACTCGTGCAGCCAGGCTCCGACAGCGTTTGAAACAGCCATGAGCACTGCCGAAGGACCCGGTGAAGTAGCCACCTCTCCTATGCCTATCGCGTGGAAGCGATGCGTTGGAAAGGGTGTCTCCAGAATTACATTGTCTATTCTGGGCAAGTCCTTGAAGGTTCGCCACTTGTAATCGATCATGTTGGCGTTGACCATCTGCCCGGTGACGCGATCGAGCACCATTTCTTCGAAGATGGCCGTATCTATCCCCGCCGAGCCAAGGCAACCGTTTAGCTGCCCTTCCAGACCCTGAGGATCGATGATCTGTCCTGCATCCGTGGCATTCACCACCCTGAGCAGTCTCACCTTTCCAGTCTCAGTATCAACTTCAACCTCCACGAAGCTCATGATACAGTTGGTCAGGGAGTGGTCAGGCTCGAATCTTCCGTAGCCGACGATCGTACGGTCGACACCCATTGCTGCTTTCCATGGGATCTTCTTCTCAGGCTTGCGTGCGGAGAAGATCATGCCGTCGATTGTCTCCAACTCACTCGCTTCTGCGTCTAGCAGTGGTGCAGCCAATTCAAAGAGTTTCCGAAGCGCATCCTCAGACGCATTAATTGCGGCTGTTCCTATGGCGTACGTGCCTCGGGAGCCCGCTGCACCAAATTCATAGGGGTTGATCAGAGAATCGGGGGGCGACAGAGAGACTCTTGCCATGGGCACCTGCAGCGTCTCCGCAACCATCTTGAGGTGGTTTGTCGTCTGCCCTGTCCCGGGTTCGCTCAGGCAGGAGAAGAGTACGGCCGTCCCATCAGGCTGAAGGCGCACATGGGCTTCCGATGCATCCTCACCAATGTCGGCATTTCCGTGCGCACCGACGCCAATCCCTGTTCTCTTTGAGCCGTTCACAGTCGAAGGCGTGAGCCAGCCCTTCCACTTCTTTTTCCACCCGAAGACTTCCGCGCCCTTATCCATGGCAGCCGAATAATCGACTCCGCGATACGTATACCAGATCCCGTCGCGCCAGTAGTACCCCTGACCGGGCTTTACGAAATTCTTTTTGAGCACTTCGAAAGGGTCGAGATCAAGCTTCTCCATTGCGAGACTGAGAAGTGGGATGAGAGCACACTTCAGTTCCTGCCCGCCAAAACCTCTCACCGGACCGGAAGCATTCCGATTGGTAACGACAGTAACCGGCTTCAGATCCCAATTTCGACACCGCACCGCGATCTGTGCCTCTCCGCATCCTACGGCAATCTCTGACTGGGTCATCATCGTGTAATAGCCAGTGTCAATGAGCCACGTGCCTGCCACTGCGGTGACCGTACCATCTTTTTTCATACCAACCCTGGCCTTGATCCTGCTCGCGGGTCGAACGACAAATGCAGCGAGATGTTCCTCCTTCGTATAGACCAGCTTCACCGGTTTGCCTGTTGCCCTACTCAGGAGCGCCGCGTGGCAGTGAACAAGCCAGGACACCTGCTTCGATCCGTAACTTCCGCCGCAGTATCCCCCGAAAGTTCTCAGCTCGACCTTCCTCCCCATGATGTGCCGAAGGAGGATCTTGTCCATGTAGGGACCCTGAGTCGTTACCCAGAGCGTCAAGCTGTTGGGCTCCTCCCACAGCGCAATTGCCCCGGGGGCCTCTGGTGGAATGGGGCTCGGTAAGTTTTCGTAGCCGAACGTGCCTTCGGTGATGACGTCAGCCTCCTCGAATCCCTCCTTCACGTTTCCCATCACAATTTCTTTCAAATTCTTGGGCCCAAAGAAAGGGGCGCCCGGCGTCACCACATTCCGTGGAAACTCGTCATACAACTGAGGAGCGCCCTCTCCGCGTGCCTCTTCCATATCGAACACCGTGGGCAGTATTTCGTACTCCACGTCTATCAGGCCACACGCCTCTTCTGCAATAGACTCGGTCGTTGCTGCCACGAGCGCAACGGCGTCTCCCACAAAGCGGACTCTTCGGTCGAGCACGCGGACGATGCGGGGGGTACCGCCCTTCCAATCAGGTACGTCCTCATACGTGAGCACCGCCTTCACGCCCGGCAATGCCAAGGCTTTGCTCTTGTCCACCTTCTTGATAAACGCGTGCGGATGAGGACTCCGCAACACCTTCCCATGCAGCAGGTTGTGCATCTTCCGGTCACCGAGAAAAGCAGCGCTGCCGTTTACGATTTCTCTCGCATCTTTTCGCGGCGTTGCTTTCCCTATGAATCTGTAATTTGCCGCCATTTTTCTTACCTCGTCTTTCTTGATGCGGCCATGACCGCCCTCACCACATGATAGTGGCTGATACAGCGGCAGAAATTTCCTGAAAGAGCTTCCTTAACCTCTTCTTCTGTGGGGGAAGAATTCTCATTGAGAAGCCACTTTGCACTCATAATAATGCCTGGGGTGCAAAAGCCGCATTGAAAGGCGGTCTCATCGACAAAGGCCTGTTGCAGCGGGTCGAGTTCCCCACCGGGATCGCTTAAGCCCTCTATAGTCGTTACGCTCTTCCCGTTGCATTCAATGGTCAGCGTCATGCAGGAGAGCACCGCCTTTCCGTCCATGAGCACGGTGCAACATCCGCAGGCACCGCCATCGCACGCAATCTTGGTGCCCGTGAGACCAAGGGTCTCCCTAAGCGTGAAAGCGAGGGTATGCGCCGGATCTACCTGATCAGGCCGCGTGCCGACCTCCAGTTCGTGTACTTTCCCGTTGACGGTAAGACTTACGGAACGCGTCTCAGGAGCTTTCTTTTTGGCAGGCTTTGTCGTTTTCAGCACCATGTCACTTCCTTCCTTTGGAACAAATCTCAGATTCCAATATCCAAATCCCAGGTCGAATACTCCAAACCAAATGGCTCAAAACGGTTTTGTTTTGGTGATGTGATAATTCGGCCCATTAACCTCGGCGCCCAGCTGTCGCGACAGCGCTTTTCCTGCACCGAGCACGGCAGCGGCTGGTGTTGAGCCCGGATTACATCTCTCCCAGGTCCAGCGCAAACCCGTCACGCCGGCAGTGTGCGAGCTCTTTTTGCAATCGGACTCTGTCGAGCTTTGCCGGGTCCCCGTGAAAATAGAGCCTGTTGCCATGCAGGAGTCGCTCTATCTCCTGCGGGCCAAGGAACGCGGCAATCGCTTTCCCATGCGAACCATAGGTAAGCGGAAAACGGTGGCCGATACGGATGGTAACTCATGCAATGAGACACTAATACCCTTCTCTTACGAGAAAAAGGGCAGATATTCCGCCGACAACCGCGACCGACGAGATATAGGTCATCACTGCGCCAAAACCGAACGCCTGCAACAGCAGGCCGGCGATTGCGGGGGAAGTACAGAGTACAATGTTGGCTGCGCCTGTGGCTACGCCCGTCGCCATAGGTATGGACTTTTCCGGTACTACGCTCTGAAAAAGGGCCTGGATCATGGTAATGGCAGGCTGCAGACAGCACAGGGCAATAATCAATACCGCAAGCGCTGTATAAGGGGTAGGGATGACGTTGCCCCCTACATAAAAGAGAATGCCGGCAATGATCAAACCCCCGGCCACGAACGGCGCCCTTCGCACGATTTTGTCAGAAATGAAAGCTACGATGAAAACGGATATCAGTACGAACAGCCAAGACAGGGAGTACAGGTAGCCTGCCATATTGAAGGTAAAGTGGTGGGCCGTCCTGAAATACGTAGGCATCCACGTCATCCAGCAATACAGGACCGAACCGTGCGCGGTCTGGCAGAGAACCGTGACCCAGAACCGGTAATTCGCGAGAAAATTCTCCTTCACATTCTTTTTGGGAATTTTCTTGGTTTTCGCCCAAGACCCCTCTTCGATAAACGTTGCCTCTGCGTCGCTGACCCACCGCTGCTGACGTGGACGATCCCTCATGAGGAAAATTATCAAGGGTAAAGGTACTAATATAGAAAGTGCGGCTAGTACATAGAATAATGCTCGCCAGCCGGCTGCAGCAATTACACTCACCACTAAAACGCCGGACAACATCTGGCTGAAAGGCGTTCCCTGCAACCAAATGGCATTGGCGCGCCCCCGTTCTCTTATCGGAAACCAGTTTGCCACAAATGTAGTGGCAACGGGAAACAGAAAGCCCTCGCCGATACCAAGAATAACCCTCGCCACAATGAGAACGCCGACCGTTTTGGCGGCAGCGCTTAACACTAAAATCACACCCCACGCTATTACGCCCGTAATGGCACACTTACGCGGGCCGAACCTCTTAACCAAATATCCCCACAAAAACACGCTGATAGCGTAAGAGAACAGGAAGCCGGACATCAGAAGACCCGTGACGGCAGGGCGGCCGATGAGGTTCATGTCCTGCAGAAATTGCCTGTTCGCGATGACCACGCCGATAAAGGCTTTATCAGTCTGGCCGACCATAAAGAGAACCAATGACGGGAGCGCGATAAGCCACCATCTTAACCGGGGCGGCGCGGCAATTCCCGCTTGCGTTGACAATGCCTTTTGATCTGTTGCGGTTGTCATAGTTTATCCTCCTTCCAGCTCAGTTTGTCAGGAGATTTCTTTGCTCGGCCGAAAAGGCATACGCCTCCCGACTATTCCCGTACTATCCTTTTAGCATATAACGTCCACCATCCATAGGATAGAGTTTCGGTACGGGCATTGCAGTAAGGTCGACATCTTTCGATTCGACGACGTTCTCCATAACCGGACCGGTGGCGACGACTTTCGGCTGAATGCGTTTCTTTATCCGGACCATCCACTCCTTGGCCATTTGCACACCGCTCATTCCGATAGGCATATCCAATGTAATGGCGCACCTCTTCCGACTTGAGAGTACAGCAATTAAACAGGGGTCCTTGGAGCCTTTAACGTTTTCGAAGAGAAGAGCAGGGCCGTTTTTCTGATCGCTGGCGTCCGCTACATGATTCAGCTCCAAGTCTCAGTCTGCCTCCGCCTTCACTCTTGCCAGTTCGCCTATTTTTTCACATTCAGTGAGAAAATCTCTTAGGCTGTTAATCATAAGCATTTTTCTCCCGTTTTTTATTTAGTATACGCCTTTTTCTACGTACATTGTTTTTTGGGGTATGCCAGTATAACTTGTTTCTGTCACCTTTCGGTTCGCTTGAGTGATTTCATAAATTGACAAGTGCTTAAGCACGGGAAACATCTGGAAGACCCACTCGAAATGTTGCTCTTTGACTTTTCGTGCCCTGCCGATGTAGCCGCCAAGCTCCAGGTTCTCCAAGGTGGTCATGTCCCGAAAAAGCCTTCTCCCCTCGGGCACCAACGATACGCCCAGTTCAAGTACGCATCTCCTTTCGCTCCAATTCCGGATCACTTCACTGGCGGCCCACCTGTCTTCCCCAGTGCCCTTAGTACCTTATCCGGCGTCAGAGGATACTCATGCAGCCAGATGCCGAGCGCATTCGAAACAGCCATGAGCACAGCTACCGGACCTGCCGCGGTCGCAATCTCGCCGACTCCTATCGCATGAAAACGGTGCGTAGGAAAAGGTGTTTCGAGAACGACGTTGTCAATGGGCGGCAAGTCACGAAACGTCCGCCACTTGTAGTCGATCAGATTGGCATTGAGCACGTGTCCCGTGAAACGGTCGAGCACGGTTTCCTCGAAAAGCGCACTGTCGATACCCCCGGAGCCGAGGCATCCGTTGAGCTGTCCCTCGAGGCCCTGCGGGTCTATGATCTGACCTATGTCTGTCGTGTTGACCACGCGCACGAGGCTCACCTTCCCCGTCTCGGTATCGACTTCTACCTCCACGAAGGTCATCATCATGTTGGTCAAGGTATTGTCTGGCTCGAAACGTCCGCACCCGGTGATGGTACGATCAACGCCCATCGCCGCCCTCCAGGGGATCTTCTTCTCGGGCTTGCGCCTGGAGAAGACCATGCCGTCGACTGTCTCCAATTCACCCGGGTCCGTATCGAGCAGGGGTGCGGCCAGTTCAAACAGCTTCTTCAGTGCATCCTCGGCCGCCCCAATGGCTGCGCTCCCTACGGCCCAGGTGCCGCGGGAACCCGCAAACCCGAACTCATACGGGTTTATCAACGTATCAGGAGGTGTTATGGAAACCCGTTCCATGGCCAACTGAAGCACCTCGGCGACCATCTTAACGATGTTGCTCCTCTGGCCTGTCCCATGCTCTGTTATACAGGAGAAGAGCAGCGCTGTTCCGTCGGGTTGAAGACGCACGTATGCTTCGGAGGCGTCCTCGCCGATGTCAGAGTCTCCGTGTATGCCGACCCCGACCCCCCTTCTCTTTGTGCCATTAACGGCCGTCGGTTTAAGCCATCCTTTCCACTTCTCTTTCCAGCCGAACGTTTCCGCGCCTTTGTCCATGGCCGCTGCGTAATCAACGCCCCTGTACGTGTACCATTTGCCGTCCCTCCAGATGAACCCCCCGCCTGGTTTGACGTAATTCTTCTTGAAAAAGTCAAAGGGATCAACGCCTGCTTTCTCCATGGCGAGACTCAAGAGCGGGATGAGCGCGCACTTCAACTCCTGGCCGCCGAAGCCTCGCACCACACCCGAGGCATTGCGATTGGTACAGACAATGACGGGCTTCAGGTCCCAGTTGGGGCACTGGAAGGCTATCTGCACCTCACCGCAGCCGACAGCCACCTGCGCCTGCGTGGTCATCAAATAGTAGCCCGTGCCCACGAGCCATGTGCCAGAGACTCCTGTCACGGCACCGTCCTTCTTCATGCCCACCTTTGCATGTATGCGGGTCTCGGGCCGCAGCGTGAACGCCGCCAGGTGTTCTTCCTTGGTAAAGATGATTTTGACCGGTTTTCTTGTTGCTTTGCTCAAGAGTGCTGCGTAGCACTGGACCTGCCAGGACATGAACTTTGATCCGAAACTGCCGCCGCAGGGGCCGCCGATTGTCCTCACGTCGAGCGTCCTGTCGGATACGTGAAAAAAGATAACCTGGCCTGCGTGCGAGAACTGATTGGATACCCAGAGCGTCACCTTGTTCGGCTCTTCCCACAGGGCTATGGCGCCAGGAGGCTCGGGCGGCACAGGGTTGGGTATGTTCTCGTAGCCGAATGTTCCTTCTGTTATGACGTCAGCCTCTGCAAATCCCTTCTCCACGTCACCCATGAGCACCGCTTTCAGGCTCTTTGGTCCGAAGAAGGGCATACCCGCAGTCACCACATTCCCGGGAAACTCGTCGTACAACTGAGGAGCGCCGGGCTTCAATGCGTCTTCCATGTCGAAGACCGCAGGCAGAACCTCGTATTCCACGTCCAACAACCTAAGGGCTTGAGTTGCTACCTCTTCGCTCACAGCGGCAACGAGCGCCACTGCGTCGCCGACGTAGCGGACCTTGTGGTCGAGCACGCGCGTGTAACGGGGCGTGCCCCCTTTCCAGTTGGGGATATCTTCCCACGTAAGCACGGCTTTTACACCGGTGAGTTTTTCGGCCCTGCTCTTATCGATCTTTTTGATTACTGCGTGAGGATGGGGACTGCGGAGCACTTTTCCATAGAGCATATCCGGGAGCTTGATGTCATCCAGGAATCGCCCGCTGCCCGTAACGATATCTTGAGCATCCTTGCGCGGGGTTGGTTTGCCTATGAATCTGTAGTTGCCAGCCATATCCGCCACCTCGTCTCTCCAGATACTGCCTGAGAGACTTTTTCTTAGGTCTTTGTATTCCTCGAACTTCTAATGTCCGTGAGCACGCATGAACAGTTCCACCTTCAATCAGGCAGGGCAAGCTGCCATTCAGCGCGGGTGCACAGCGCAGAATCGGGATCCTTGCTCTTGATTCCTTTCTGCTTCGGGGTTTTCGGCTCCAAGGATCCCGTCTTCCTGATCATCCCACATGCCTATAAAGCTACCCGAGTATATAGAGCCGATGGAAATCCCGCCGAACTTTTCCAGATGGCACCGCAGTTCTTTCCCTTCTGACTAATACAATTGTACAGCCGCCCTCAACGCTGCTGCCTGCCATCTTGCTGAGCTTGTCGCGCGAACTGAAGGACGTTCATTTATATTGGTTTGCGACGGTTTTGTCAAGTTACTAATCCCACAACACGTTTGTTGTTGCCTGCCAGCGTCAACAGGCGTAATATCTTTCAAAGGGCAGCCTAGCCTATTGATTGTTCGCAGAATCCATGTGGGAAGCCCCGTTTTTTTCGTTATCACCCTCGCTTTTTCCTTGCCTTCTCTACACGTCTAGGTGAGGGAGGTAAAAGGAAGAGCTGGTCAGGATCGTAGGTCTTGTGGTTTCCACTCACGGATGACTCCCTGTTTTTTCTTTATTTTACAGGGAATCAGCCGACCGGTGCTTTTCCTAACAACCTGTGCGTCTTCTTGTACTGATTTAATTAGTCGGCTTTTTCTATACCGGTCGGCACATGTCTTTTGTAGGAGCGCCTCGGATTGATACGTGCACTTCCATAAGTGTGGACGCTACCGTGAATGTGGTGCGGCACATCCTCATCCGGCAGATACAGAAGGAGGATAGCGTTGCTAGAAATGTCCCGTTCGGGGGATAGCCCTATGTCTACGACGATAGCGAACGATAAGATTTCTGAGATAACCAGTCGAATGAAAAGGCTCCCTTTAACTTCGTATCAGATTAAGGCTCTTATTATCGTTGGAGCAGCAACCTTCTTTGATGCAGTGTACCGTTTTTTTGTTGAGTCAGAGAAAAAATGGTATTCAAAAAAATGCCTTGACAAGCTATTCTTCCATTCATTATCATGGTAATATAGTTCAATTTTATGAAATCACTCGAGCGAAGCGAAAGGTGACAGAAACGATACCGCGAGAGGTCAGTTTACAGATCAACTGTGTGGTGGCGCGCTGGTATCCGGAAGATCTAGGCTCGACCGTATTTCCTACAAATAGCATTCGTCGGGTTCTACAAAAACGAAATAAAACCTCGGAAAAACTAGGAGGGGTAATTCCTCTGAAGTAAGGGTAAGTTCGTTGTCACCACTAGATAGGTGCTCGATGTGTATAAAAAGCGCACGCGATGCCCAATCTCTTCCTGTACAGTGGCCAAATCATGATGGCCGAAAAGAATTTGGGATAAGTGCAACGCCAGCCGACAAAACATGTTTATTTTTTTCTTCCCATGAAGATTTCGGCAAATACGACGGGATTGATTTTTTAGCGGCCACTTACGAAAGAAAAGCCCCAATCCCGCTTTCTAAATTGGATCAAAAGATGGCCAAAGAACAAACATCAGGGGGGGGGAAGAGATGGAAGAATATTCAGTAATAGGGAAACGTTTACCTAAGGTGGATGGGATCGCCCAAGCCACTGGGGAAGTCAAGTATGCGGGAGATATCGTCCTGCCAGGGATGTTATTCGGCAAGGTCTTGGGGAGCCCCTATCCTCACGCACTGATCCGTAATATTGACACCGGCAAGGCGGAGAAATTGTTCGGGGTCAGGGCCGTAATGACAGGTAAAGATATTAAACCAATAAAGGTGGGAATAGTTCTCAATCATCCGGAAACAATTGATCAGTATCCTGTGGCAATTGACAGAGTCCGCTATATCGGTGAGCCAGTCGCGGCAGTGGCAGCTATAGATGAGGAGATAGCAGAGGAGGCCTTAGACCTTATAAAGGTAGAATATGAGGAGCTTCCTGCAGTTTTTAATCCAGAAGAAGCAATGAAGCCTGGTGCACCAATTATTCATGAGTATGCAAAGCAAAATATCGGCTTTGAGATTCCTATGGAATTTGGGGATGTTGAGAAAGGATTTAGAGATTCTTACTATGTGCGGGAAGATAGGTTTACTACTCAGGCAGTGCAGCATTGCCAAATGGAACCTCATACGGCTGTATCCAGTTTTGATTCCTCAGGAAAACTTACAGTATGGGATTCAACTCAAGCCCCCTGGCGGGTCCAGAAACTTCTGGCTAGAACCCTGGAGATCCCGGAGGACAAGGTAAGGGTGATTAAACCCTATGTGGGGGGAGGGTTTGGCGGCAAAACGGAACTATTCGGAACTAATTTTTGTGGCGCTTTCTTATCCAGAAAAACAAAAAGGCCCGTTAAAGTCGAGTATTCCCGTGAAGAGGTATTTTCTGCGACCAGGCAAAGGCACCCGACAATCATCGATCTCAAAACAGGAGTCAAAAAGGACGGAACCTTGGTAGCATCAGAGTGCAGAGAGATTGCAGATGGCGGGGCTTACCATAGTAGTTCTCCAGCGATGCTTGGTCTCGCTGGTGCGATGTTTATTGTTACATATAAAATTCCCAATGTGAAGTTTAATGGTTATATCGTATATACCAATAACTCGATTCGAGGAGCCTTGCGTGGACATGGAGCCCCCCAGATGCGATTTGCCTTTGACTCTCAGCTAGACATGATTGCTGAAGAATTGGGAATTGATCCTGTGGAAATCAGGCTTAAAAATGCCTTTCAACCGGGGGATGTCGCTGTGAATAAATTTGAGATCGGGGGCTATGGCATGACCGAATGTATTAAGAAGGCGGCAGATTGGAGAAACAAAAAAGGCAGCCTTCCAAAAAACAGAGGCATCGGCATGTCAGGGTCTGCTTTTATATGTGGCGCCCCGTGGCCCTTCAATGTCTCTGGCGCTACCATCAGGGTGCAAGAAAATGGTGCGGTAACCCTGATCACGGGTGCATTGATATCGGACAAGGATCCAATTCGGTACTCTGTCAAATAGCGGCAGAGGAGCTTGGAGTTGAAATAGAGGACATTAGAATCACTTCCGCTGATACTGAGCTGGCTCCGCCTGACCCAGAACATTCTCCAGCAGAGTAACAACTCTTGCTGGAAATGCTGTCAGGTTCAGCAGCCAAGGATGCTAAGAAGCAGCTTTTTGAAGTGGCTGCCGAAAAATTGGAAGCGAACATTAATGATTTGGAGGCTAAAAATAGACGAATCTACGTCAAAGGTTCTCCTGAGTGGGGAATCAGTATAGCTGACGTAGTGCGGGGTGCTCTGCATGCCGAGGATGCGAAACTCATCTTGGGTAGGGGTTTTTACAGTCCCAAGATTGCGCTGGCGGACATACAGCTAATGGAAACAGGTGGAGGAAATCTATCCAGTTCCTATAGCGCAGGGTGTCAAATAGCCGAGGTAGAGGTGGACCCTGATACGGGAATGGTCGAAGTTACCGATTTTCTTGGTGCTCATGATATCGGTCGTGCTTTGAATCCCTCGGCGGCTGAGGGACAATTTGAAGGGGGGATACACATGGGGTTAGGCTACGCCTTGTCTGAAGAGCTTTTTTATAATCAGCGGGGACTTATTCTCAACCCTTCTTTCCTGGATTATGGACTTCTTACCGCAATGGACATGCCAAAGATAGAAATCTCATTAGTGGAAACGGCGGATGCAAAGGGTCCTTACGGTGCGAAAGAGGCGGGGGAGGGAAGCGCTATTCCAACCGCTGGCGCTATCGCGAATGCTATTCATAATGCCGTCGGGGTGAGAATCAAGGATCTACCCATCACTCCAGAAAAGATTCTGGAAGCGCTCCAGAAAAAAGAGAAAAATCAGCAGAGATCAAAAACAAAATAAAAAAGGGGGGAACATTATGCTTCGTTTACCAAAATTTCAGTACTTAGCCCCTCAGTCAATTGAAGAAGCTTGTTCTTTACTGAGAAAATTTGAGGGGAAGGTTAAGGTTCTAGCCGGGGGTACCGATCTTCTGCCTTCTATGAAACAGAGATTATTTACGCCTGAGTACGTTTTGGACTTAAAGCAAGTTTCAGGTTTAAATAAGATCGAGAATGGTTCAGATAAAAAAATAAAGATTGGATCTCTTTGTACCCTGAGCATGTTGGAAGAATCTCCGGTTATCAAGAAATATTTTCCAGCGTTATCTGAGGCGGCTGGTTTAGTGGCAACCACTCCGATAAGAAACAGTGGGACCATTGGGGGGAACATTGCTTTGGAGACTAGGTGCTGGTATTTCAACCAATCTGATTTTTGGAGGAAATCCATTGAGAGATGTATCAAGAGGGAAGGGGAGGTATGTCACATAGTTAAGGGAGCAAAGAGATGTTATGCCTATTTTGCGGCTGATACGGTTCCGGCACTGGTGGCTTTAAAGGCATTGATTACTATTAAGGACAGCGAGGGGGAAAGGCAGTGTCCTTTAAAAGAGATCTACACTCAGGAAGGGAAGATTCCTAATACGTTTAAGCCGACAGAGGTGATCACTGGTGTAGTTCTTCCCTTACCCGAGAGGGGAAGCGGGAGTTCTTACGAGAAGCTCAGGCTTCGAAAGGCGATAAATTACCCGTTAGTGGGGGTAGCGACCCATGTGGTTATGGATGGAAACACGTGCAAGGATGTAAAAATAGTGTTGGGGGCGGTGGGTTCTGGGCCGATTGAGGTAACAGAGGCAGAGAATCTTTTGAAAGGGAATCGAATTACCGAAGAAGCGATTGAAGAAGTTGGGAACATGGCTCAGAAGGCGGCCCAGCCAGTGGCAAACGCTTCCCGGACCCCGGGATACCGGCGCAAGATGGCGGGAGTATTTGCCAAGAGTGCATTAAGGGAAGCGATAAGCCGAGCCAGGTTTGAATAACACGAAAACAGAGGAGGCTTAAAATTGGAAAAACAGGTCATAAAGCTAAAGGTAAATGGGGAAGAGTATGAAGTAGCAATTTATCCTCACCGGACGCTTCTTGAGGTGCTTCGAGAGGAGATAGGGCTTACGGGAACCAAACACGCTTGTGGTTTGGGGGCCTGCGGGGCATGCACAGTGCTGGTCGATGGTGAGGCACTTTTGGCCTGCTTGACCCTAGCCTTATCGGTTAAGGGAAAGGATATTCGGACAGTTGAGGGTTTGGCAGAAGGTAAGGAGCTCTCGCCGTTACAGAAAGCCTTTGTGGAACACTGGGCGATTCAGTGCGGATTTTGCACCCCGGGGATGCTGATGTCATTGACAGCCTTGCTATCAAAGAACCCACATCCAGAGGAATACGAAATCAAAAAAGCCATCTCCGGAAATCTCTGCCGATGCACTGGCTATCTTAAAATTGTGGAGGCGGTTAAGGCGGTTGCAGAAGGGGGAAATAGATAATCCCCCTACCGTGGGACCAGGCTCTTGATGAGATCGCGGATAAACTTTCTTCCCTCAAAGCGCCAAAACAAGTGAAGGAGGTATCAAGATGAGACAAAGAGTAGCATTGTTCGTGGTGGCCGTTTCTCTTCTTTTCACAACCTATTCTTTTACGTACGCCGCAGAGCCGATCAAGCTCAAGTTCGCGAACTTGTTTCCGCCCACACACAAAATCGCCATACTCTTTGGTCAATTCAGTCAAGACATCAACAAGAAATCGAATGGCAAGGTGGAGATATCCTATTTTGTCGGCGGCACGTTACTGACAGCGCCCAAGATCGCCGCCGGCGTAGCGACCGGCATTGCCGACATCGGGCTCTCGCACTGTGCTAACTCAAGAGGGCGTTTCCCGGTTATGGAGGCCATGGAACTGCCGCTCGGCTTTCCGAATGGATGGGTCGGCACCCACGTGTCGAGCGACTTTTATGACGAGTTCAAACCGAAGGAATGGGATCAATTTCATCCTCTCATCTTCAGCACCAGTCCGGCGAACGTCCTCCAGACCCTCAATAAACCGATAAGAACACTGGAAGAGCTCAAGGGCTTGAAGATCAGGTGCACAGGCAGGGTCGGGGATATCGTAAAGGCTCTCGGTGCGACTACAATACCCATCGAAGTGGTCGACCTCTACGAGTCCTTGAGAAGGGGCGTTGTGGACGGGAACATGGGACCGATGGAAATGTTGAAGGGCTTCAAGATCGGCGACCTGATCAAGTACGTCACCGCATCGCATAAGATAGGGAGCGTGTTTTCCTTCTACGTGGTAATGAATAAGCGAAAGTGGGATGCTCTTCCTGCTGACATGAAGAAGCTCTTCGATGATATGTGCAAGGAATATAAGGACAAGTGGGCGCTCGCGTGGAACGAGATAGATATCGAAGGCCGGGAGTTCCTGGTTAGCCATGGTGGCCAGGTCGTGCCTCTTTCAGATGTCGAATCTGCTAAATGGATAAAAGCTGCAGAGCCCGTTATTGACGACTACAAGAAAGACCTCGTCTCCAAGGGCTATAAGGATAAAGAGGTCGATACCTGGGTAGCCTTCATAAAAGAGCGCATCGAATATTGGAAGGGCCAGGAAAAGGCCAGGAACATACCGACGCCATACCAGTATTAGCACCGGGCGTCCTCTAGCTTCCGTGGCACACCGGTCACACTCCGCCCCTGGGCGGGCGGAGTGTGACGTTTCCGTTATGGGCTGCTGTGCCACTCAACAAAGTGCGATGTATGCGTACAAGATGTGCCCCGCCCACAAGGAACTGGTGAACGTTATTCAGAACGTCCTGGGAGTGGGCAAAGATCAGGGGCAAGCGTTGAGACAAGCAGTGCTAAAGTGTACCGTTGTTTTATTGAGTCAAAAAAAATGGCATTCAAAAAAAATGTCTTGACAGGCTATTCTTCCATTTATTACTATTGAAATAAGGCTCAATTTTATGAAATCATTCGAGCGTACCAAAGGTGATAGAAACGATACGGCGAGAGGTCAGTCAGGCTTGGCCTTCCGCTCACGCGATCCCAATCTCATCCTGTACAACATGCAACTTAGCAATGCAAGCGTACCCGAAAAACAGAATACGCAGTGAAGCGTATACTAAATAAAAAAAGAGGAGGAAAATACGTATGATTAACAGTTTGAGAGACTTTATCACTGGGTGCGAAAAGATTGGTGAACTGGCAAGAGTAAAAACTGAGGTGGATTGGGATCTGGAACTAAATCATATCGCAGACTTAAGCGATGAGAAAGGTGGCCCCGCCCTTCTTTTTGAAAACGTTAAGGGTTGTAAGGACTCCTGCTTAATTGCCGCACTCTCAAAACCCAATCGGTGCGCGATTGCACTTGATATGCCTTTGACGCTGAGTCGTGTCGAGATGGCCAAGGAGTGGATGATTCGAGTGAACCAGAAACGGGTTCCTCCTAAGATCGTTGCTACAGGCCCCGTAATGGAGAATGTCATCGAAGAGAAAGATGTCGATCTTACCAAAATGCCTGTACCTAAGCTTTATCCTCTCGATGGGGGACGCTATATCTCGACAACCGCCGCGTTAATCACCCAGGACCCTGATACAGGTTGGGTCAACCATGGTACCTATCGGGCTCCCATTTCTGGTCGAAATAACATACCTATCAATATCCAGCCCGGAAAACACGCTATATTAATGCTCAACAGATACGAACAATTGGGCAAGAAAATGCCAGCCGCTCTGTGCATAGGCCAGCTACCGGTCCTCTTCCTCCTGTCGAGCACAGGGGTTCCATGGGGGATCAGTGAGTATGATGCGGCAGGGGGCATCCGCGGCGAACCCGTCGAGGTCATAAAGAGTGACTTGACCGGTCTCCTAATTCCCGCTACTGCCGAGTACGTCCTCGAGGGAGAAATCGACCCTGATCCAGCCAGCTTCATAATGGAAGGACCATTCGGCGAATACCCCGGCTATTATTCGGCGGACCCCTATCCAAAGCCGAATTTCCACGTAAAGAGAGTGTTGCATCGCAACAATCCCATATTCTGGACCCAATCCGTAGGTGCGATTGGGGCGGGTAAGAATACCATTCCATCCATTCAGATATCTGGATCAATCTGGGCTGGCCTCGACAATTTGAGGATCCCGGGGATCGAATCAGTCTATTGTCCCCCCGAAGCCGGTGGCAGATTTATGACCGTGGTTTCTATAAAGCAAAAATATTATGGCCACGCCGTTCAAGTGGGCCATGCCGTTATGGCGACAACGGTAGGAAATTATCGAACAAAAGTTTGCATAGTGGTTGATGAGGATATACATCCGGATAATATGGACGAAGTATTATGGGCAGTGGCGGTCAGAGCTGATCCGGCCAGAAGTGTTCGGGTATACCCAAGGACTTTCGGCGAGATACTCGACCCGTCGGTACCCGGTGACCAAAGACAAGTGAATTCAAAGGTTTTTATTGATGCTACCATACCTTTCGAGTGGCCCAAGAAACCTGTGATGGTTAAACCAGATCCTAATATGCTAAAAAAGGTAAAGGATAGGTGGCAGGAATATAAAATTAAAGTATAGAGGTGTTAGAGCGTTCATCGCAAGCCGATCCTATCGACGGGCAACAACTCGTTTATCCTTGTCACTCACGAGGCGCTCACCGATAGGATCGGCAGAGATGGCGGTTGCCTATCATTTACATCCAGCCGTCTGCACATCGGGCTAATCATCCGGGGCTGGAACATAGGGACCCGCGGCGTACTCAACGAAGGCAAAATTTGATCAGATGGAGAGATGAAGAGGCAATAGCTTATCTTGGGCGTTCCTGCTGTACGGTGCGACAGCCGTGTTACGCGGAGTAGTTATAACGGCA
>CAWIHO010000007.1:0-12919 GCA_963835605.1 uncultured delta proteobacterium
CTTGACCCTAGACCTTGTCCTTAAAACATATACCGGCGCATGTTGACGTTCAAGACGAGGCCTACGCCTATCAGACTCGAGATGAGGGATGAACCTCCGTAGCTGATGAAAGGCAGCGGGATCCCGACGACAGGGGCGAGATTTATGGCCATAAGGATATTGATCGTGAACTGGATAAAGACAATTGATGTAATGCCGAAGGCAATTGTAGCCCCGATCTCATCCGACGCACTCTGAGAGATCTTGAGACACCGGAGAACAAAAGAGATAAACAACAGAAAAAGCACAATGGATCCGATAAAGCCCCACTCCTCCCCGAACACAGTGAATATGAAGTCGGTGTGGTGCTCCGGTATGAAGTGGAGCTTGTGCTGGGTGCCATTGAGATAGCCTTTTCCCAGAAACCCTCCTGAACCGACGGCAATTTTTGCCTGGATGGAATGGTAGCCAAACCCCGAAGGGTCGAGGTCGGGGTTGAGCAGGCTCAAGATGCGCATCTTTTGGTAGGGTTTCATCAGGTATTTCCAGAAAATCGGGACGGCAGCAGCGGTGACAGCGAGAAGAAAAACGTACGTGGATTTTTTTAAACCGACGAACCAGAGGACACTGAAGCAGGAGAGCAGTATCACGACCGCTGTCCCAAGGTCAGGCTGCTTGAGTATGAGCACACAGGGGACGAGTATGAGAGCCAGGGGAAGCAGGATATCTCTCAATCCGAGGGGTTCCCCTTCCGTCTTCTCCTGGTGAAGCATGGTTGAGAGCAGAAGTATCATTACCGGCTTCATAAGCTCAGAGGGTTGAAAGGCTACGCCAGCTATATTGAGCCATCTCTTGGCCCCGCCCGCTATGGTACCGAGAATCAGCACCACTATGATCAGGCACAGGGTGATTCCATAGAAGTATTTGGAATAGCTTGCTATCACTCTGTAGTCGTACGAGACGATCACAGCGACGCCGACCACTCCGATACCGAGGGCAAAGACCTGCTTTATCAAAAGGTTATACGGGCCGCTGTCCATTGAGCGCGCCGCACTGATGAGGTTAAACAAGCCCACAGCGATGAGGGCAAGCCCGTTGCAGATGAGGTACCAGTCCAGATGGTAGAGTCGTCTCTTATCGATATACATCCAATTTGGCCGATTTAATCTCTTTCTGCTCTTTGAAGTAGCTCTCCGTCACAATCTTTGCGATGGGCGCGGATATGGAGGCTCCGTGCCCTCCAAACTCCACGAGAATGGCCATTGAAAGCACTGGATCGTCGCTTGGCGCAAAAGCCACGAACCAGGCATGATCACCTTTGCCCGTCCCAAGGGAAGCTGATTGGGCCGTACCCGTTTTGCCGCTGATGCTCACACTCGCCAGGCGAGAGGCATATGCGGTACCCCTCGGTTCATTCACCACGCCCTTCATCCCCTCCTTCACGACGGTCATCGCTTGCTTATTCAGCTTTGCGTTCGTCAGCATTACCGGTTCAAAAACCTTGAGTTCCTTTCCCTGGGGAGACACGATTTTATTCACGATCCGCGGTTTGAAGGTCACGCCCTCGTTGGCGATGAACGACGAAAGCTGCTGGAGCTGCATCGGGGTCAACCATACAGCCCCCTGGCCTATGGAAACGGAGACTGTCTCGCCCTCGTACCATTTCTCGCCGTAGGTCTTCAGTTTCCACGCAGTTGACGGCACCACCCCGGCCTTCTCCCCCGGAAGGTCTATCCCGGTAACCTTTGTAAGGCCCATGGTTTCAGCCATCTCATGTATGTTGTCTATACCGAGCTTTAGGCCCAGATTATAAAAAAAGACGTCGCACGATTCGACTATGCCCCTGTGGACCGAGATCGATCCATGCCCTTCCTTCCGCCAACACTTAAAAACCCTGTTCCCGTATGAAAATCCGCCGTGGCAGGGGAATGAAGTATTCTCATTGATAATGCCTTTGTCCAGGGCTTTCAAGGCAAGTACCGGCTTGAAGGTAGAGCCGGGCGGGAACCGGCCCTGTGTCACCCTGTTTTGCAGCGGGTGTGTTTTGTCTGTGGCCACTTTGGCCCAGTACTCCTTTGTAGCGCCCGACGAGAGTTGATTCGGATCGAACGCCGGACGGCTCATGAGGACGAGCACGCCGCCATTACGCGGATCCGTCACTACGCAACCGCCCTTCTTGCCCTCGAACGCCTTTTCGACTGCCATTTGCAGCTCCATATCGATATTCAGGTGGAGACTGTTCCCGGCGGTAGGCTCTACCGTGTCGAGCACGCGCACCTCTCGCCCCGTCGCATCCACCTCGACGCGCTGTTCCCCGTCAATGCCTCTCAGATACGGTTCGTATGCCTTCTCCAGACCGAACTTGCCGATATAATCCCCAGGGGTGTACCCCTTGTTTTCCTTGGCCGTCAGCTCTTCGCTGTTTATTTCCGAGACATAACCGAGCACATGGGCCAGCATGATCCCGTAAGGGTAGTTTCTTTTTGGTTCGATCTGTATGGTCACGCCCGGCAGATAAAACTTGTTTGCCTCCACTTTTGCTACCTGGTCTTTATTCAGGTCAGACTCGATCTTGACCGGAAAGGAGGAAGGGTAATCCCTGGCTTCCTTGAGCCTGGTAATGATATCCTCTCTGTCGAGCTCCAGAAGTTTTGCCAATCCGTCGACAGTCTGGTTGAAGTCGCGTATGTCTTCCCTTATGAGGTAGAGGTTGAAAGATGGCCGTGTGTCCGCAACCACCTTGCCTTTCCGGTCGTAAATCATGCCTCTCGGCGCGAGAATCTTCTTGACACGGACCCTGTTCTGTTCCGACAATTTCCTCATCTCATCGCCCTTGAGGATCTGCAGGTCAAATAGCCTCATGCAAAGGACTATGAGTGCGAGCAAAATGACTCGCCTGCACCACCTGTATTTACCGTCGTTTACAGGTTCCATACGTCATGCCACCCCATATGGTCGCAGCTTCAGCCGCTCGAACACAGGAAAGAAGAAGAGCGCCAGAATCCCTGTAAATATGGCATCGGGAAGGCAGAATTTAAGCACGGTCATAATAGCCCCGGCTTCACCCTTTCCAAAGAATGCAAGCGCTATGAAGAGGACGGACTCGAGCAGCACAAAGGATGCTGATATGGAAGCGAAGAGGTACTCAGACTCGATATAGAGCCTGCTCCTTAAGAAGATGCAGGAGAGAAAGAGGAAAACCTTGGTGAAGATCAAGGCACCGTTGGGTCCCACGGAAAGCATTTCCTGAGCAAATCCCACGAGGAAGGCAGTGACAAGCCCTTCTACCGGACTCAGAAAAAATGTTGCGTAGATAATGCATGGTACACCGATATCGGGCTTTGAAAATTCGATCGGAAGATAGGAAAATAGTGCTGACTGAAGTATCATCAGAAGCACCGCAAAAGCAAGCGCGAAGACCCTCCTCATCATTTCCGCACCACCAGAACTTCATCCAGTTTTCTGAAGTTATTGAAGGGCATGACCTCAACTTCGGCAAAAAGACCCGCGACATTCTTGTTCACACTTATGACAACGCCTACCGGCAATCCTCTCGGGTAAACGCCGTCCTTTCCTGAGGTGATCAGCCTGTCGCCAGCCTCAAGGTCATCGTTCTTGAGCACGTACTTCATCTTAAGCGTGGTCCTACCAGTACCTGCAAGAATCCCCCGCGCCTCTTTTCCCGTGACATAAACGTCTATTGCCGAATTCGTGTCAATCAGTATCATCACCTTCGTGTGCCACTGGTTTACCTCTATGGCCTGCCCGACGACTCCTTCAGGTGTAATCACAGGCATCTTCTCGCTGATACCGTTGCCCCGGCCTTTATCGATGATGATACATTTATACCAGTTGGTGACGTCTTCCCCGATGACATGTGCCGCAGTGAGCGTACCCGGACGTTCATCCATGAAGTGCAGCAGCCGGCGGAGCCGCTCGTTCTCTTTTTCCAATTCAGGGAGTTTTTGGTTTTGGAGCTGCAGGGCTTCCAGTTTTTTCCGAAGTTCGCCATTTTTTCTTTTGACGTCGACAAGGTTAACGTATGCGTCAAAGATGCCGTGAGTGAAACGGAAGGGCGCGCCTACCCCTTTAAGCGTGGGCCCGACCACGGTGGCAAAGTAGACTTTCACCTTTGAGTACCTTTTGGCGACAGGACCAATGTCGGTGAAAAGCAGAAATGATACAGCGAGGATCACGACCGCTGTTATGACGACAAGAGTACCCTTCAATGCTCCCCTTTAAAACTTTGCTGCTATCTCTTTGAGGAGAGTCACTTCGTCAAGAACCCGTCCAGCTCCTTCTACCACGGCAGTGGTAGGATTTTCAGCAACGATCACGGGCAGCCTTGTCACTTCCTTGATGAGCAGGTCGAGATTCCTGAGCAGAGCACCGCCGCCGGAGAGAACGATACCCTTGTCAACAATATCCGCGGCAAGTTCAGGAGGGGTCCGCTCCAGGGCAATGCGCACTGAATCAACAATTGCGTTGACCGGTTCAGCGATAGCCTCACGGATGTCTTTAGAAGAGACCTCCAGGGTTTTTGGTATGCCGCCCACCAGGTCGCGTCCTTTGATTTCCATGGTCATCTCTTGCTCATCTGGAAATGGATAGGCAGAGCCGATTGCTATCTTGATCATTTCGCCTGTTCGCTCTCCAATTAGCAGATTATATTTCCGTTTGATGTACTGGATGATAGCCTCATCGATCTTGTCACCCGCTATGCGCACCGAGTTACAGTAGACAATGCCGGCGAGACTGATGACTGCCACTTCCGTGGTACCACCGCCTATGTCAACGACCATGTTGCCACTCGGCTCGGTGATAGGGAGCCCGACGCCGATTGCCGCTGCCATTGGTTCTTCTATCAGATAGACTTCACGTGCTCCCGCGGATTCTGCCGACTCCTTGACCGCCCTTTTCTCCACCGGCGTGATGCCGGAAGGAATGGAGATCACGATCCTCGGCCGAGCGTACGATTTCTTGTTGTGGATTTTCTGGATAAAGTATTTGAGCATTGCCTCGGTAATTTCGAAATCCGCTATAACGCCATCTTTGAGCGGCCGTATGGCCACGATGCTTCCGGGCGTTTTACCGAGCATCTTTTTAGCTTCCTCGCCCACGGCGATAACCCGTTTAACGCCTCGCGGGTCCCGATGGACAGCCACTACTGAGGGCTCATTGGTAACAATCCCTTTACCCTTCACATAGACGAGCGTGTTTGCGGTGCCCAGATCTATTGCCAGGTCCTTTGAGAGCCATCCGAACAAGGAATTGAGCATTCGTTACCCCTTTAAAGAATGGAGACTATTGAAAAAGCAGCCCTAATATACTATGTTAAGGAGTTAAAATCAATAAAACCGGAGCGCAAATGTTAAGATTCATGAGGAAGCATGCAACTGGCTACATGATCAAGACGATGTTCGTTCTGATCATCGTTGTCTTCATCTTCTGGGGTGTCGGCTCTTTCACGAGAGGCGAGAAGTCCTTGGCTGAAGTCGGTCCTTACAAGATATCGGCTATGGAGTATCAGCAGAACTACCAGAAACTTCTCAGTTTTTACAGAATGATCTACAGAGAACAGCTCGATGAGAAGATGATGGCTCAGCTTAAGCTGAAAGAGAGCGTCATGAATCAGCTCGTAGACAAGTATCTGATGCTTGTGGAGGCAGACAAAATGGACGTGCGGGTTTCTGACAGAGAGTTTACGGAGCATCTTGCCAGCATGGATGCCTTCAAACAGGATGGCAAATTCAGCAAGGACGTGTACATGGCGGTCCTCAAAAGGAACGGGGTTGATCCCAAAACGTTCGAGGAGAGTGAGAAGCAGTCACTCCTCGTTACAAAGATGCTGGCCATTCTCCAGGACAACGGGGTTATTTTCAACGAGCGCGATGTACGCGACAGCTACATGAAAGAACGAGGGCAGGTACGGCTCGGCTATGCGGTCTTTGATCCGGCGGACTACAGGGATCAGGTGCGCGTGCAAGAGAAAGAGATAGAAGACGCGTACGAGAAGGAAAAGGCACTTTACAGGAGCGAGACGTTGTACCATCTCAAGTATATGGTCATCGATGAGAAGAGCCCGGTAAAGGACGATCAGGCTTACATGGAGCTCCTGAAGGCAAAAGATCTCGCGGCTTATGCAAGATCGAAGGGTTTGGAGGTCGTGGACCTGGGGAGCATGAAGGAAAGCGACGTCCTGGCGAGACTATCCCGGCTAAAAGCGGATGCATGGCTGAAGGGGATGAACCAGGGCGACATCTCGCTCCCTGTGAGGGAGAATACGAAGTCTTATATATTTCAGGTGGTTGAGAAGGTAGATGGAAAGCCGCTTACCAAAGAAGAAGCATTGAAGATTGTCAGAGCAAAAATAGTGGGTGAGCGGGCAAAGACGCTGGCGAAAGCAAAGGCTGAAGAGGCCGTCAAAGATAAGTCGGTGAAATACACGAAGGAGACAGGCATGATCTCACGCCAGACTCCTGAAATCCCGGGACTCGGCCCCATACCGAAAGAAGATATCGGGCTCCTCCTGCTTTCTCCCGAGCGAAAGGTCTACGAGAAACCTGTAGAGTTTGGCAATCGATACTACGTCTTCTCTCTTATAGATGAAAAACAGCCTGATCAGGCCCAGTGGGAGAAGGACAAAGATGCCTACAAACAGACCTACGCGGCCAAAAAGAGGGCTGAATTCCTCACTTCGTTCAGGGAAGATATGAAAAAGCAGGTTAAGGTTAAGGTCGACTGGGACACGTTCTAACGCGCCGCGTCCGCGAAAGAATGTTGCGAGTTCCGGGTTCCGAGTTAGATAACAAATAATGTTACGTGTTGCGAGTTACGAGTTGCGTGTTAAGAAGAAAACGGCAGTGTATCGACACGTATACAATCTATTTTCGAGTTTTAGCCTGGAACCCGTAACTCGTAACGTCTTTTCTCTAACAGTCTTTCTATGATTATTCTCGGCATAGACACATCCTGCGATGACACGTCAATAGCTCTCCTCAGGGAGGGCCCCGAAATCCTTTCAAATGTCGTTTCCAGTCAGGTTGAACTACATAGCCCATTCGGCGGGATCGTGCCTGAACTTGCGTCGAGAAAGCATGTGGAACTGATAGACCGCATCTATGAACGTGCGCTTTCCGATGCGCATGTGGCACTTGATGAGATAGAGTGCATAGCTGTGACAAATGGCCCGGGCCTGATCGGGTCGTTGCTTGTTGGCCTCATGTTTGCGAAGGGCCTCTATCTTTCGACATCGACACCGATGGTGGCAGTGAATCATATCGAGGCGCATGCAATGAGCATTTTCCTGGAGCAACAGCCTGAGTTTCCCTTCATCGCACTTATTGTTTCCGGAGGTCACACGGTGCTTCTTCTCTTTGAGGAACCGTGTCGCTATCGCCTTATCGGGAGCACGCGGGACGACGCTGCCGGCGAGGCCTTTGACAAGATCGCGAAGTACCTTGGCCTTGGCTACCCCGGGGGCAGAGCCATAGAAGAGATTGCGGCAGCCGGCCAGCCGGACACGATTCCCTTTCCGCGGCCTATGCTTGATGAAAACAACTATGATTTTTCTTTCAGCGGCCTGAAGACGGCATTTATCAACCGGGTCAAAAAGCATGGTATTACCGAGAGCAGCCGCCCTGATCTCCTCGCCTCCTTCCAGGAGGCGATCTGCGATGTCCTCTGTCGAAAGACAATCAATGCTTCGAGGCATTACGGTGTCAGCAGCATCGTCGTCGGCGGAGGCGTGGCGTCAAACGGGCGTCTGAGGGCGCTTTTCTCGGAATGGGCCAATCGCGAAAAGATTTCCGTGCTTCTTCCCTCACGTGACCTTTGCACTGACAATGCAGCCATGGTGGCCATCACAGGGTCCTTCTACGCGGAAAGGAATCTTTTTTCGCCTGAAACAGTGAGAGGTTTTTCACGCATGGCGCGGGGGTAGAGTGGCGCTGAAGAAGAGCCTGTCGCAGCACCTCCTGAAAGACAAGAACCTGCTCAATAAACTGGTGAAGCTGGCAGGCATCGGCCCGGATGACGTCGTCGTAGAAATTGGTGCGGGTAAAGGTGACCTTACCCGCTGCATCATCCCACGCGCCCGTTTCGTCCATGCCATTGAGTTGGACAAACAGTTCAAAGAGCCCCTTGAGGCTCTGGAGCATCTCTTTCCCAACGTCAAGGTGACCTTTGATAGTATTCTGAACGTATCCCTTCGCTCCTTCGTGAAAGACGAAAGAATTAAAGTGATGGGGAACATACCTTATAACATCACGGGAGACATACTTTTCAAGCTGCTCTCTGAAATGGACGTGATCGAGAGCGCCCATTTGACCATGCAAAAAGAGGTAGGTGAACGGCTTGCGAGCAAGCCCTGTTCCAGAAGTTACGGCGCGCTCTCCGTGATATTTCAGCTGTACGCTTCAGTGAAACTGCTCCTTAAGCTGAAGCCGTCTCTCTTCATCCCTCCTCCCGAGGTGGAAAGCGTGTTCATGGCCATCATGTTCAATCATGACAATATCGAGCCCGACCAGGGCCTGGTTGATTTTATCAAAGCCTGTTTCCGCTATAAGAGAAAATACTTGAGACATTCATTAGAGCCTCTGTTCGGCAGGGAGCGCATGCAAGCCCTGTATACCTTCATGGATTTTCAGCCTTCGGTTCGCGCAGAGGAGCTTCAGCCGGGAGTGTTCGAGCGCATGTACGCGTAATCGAGAAAGACGTGAGCAGTGAGTCAGTGATCAGTAAGCAGTAGGCCAGTAGAACAGTAAGCGAGTAAGAAGTGAGACTAGAGAAACTAAATAGACCGAAACTGCGTGTTCGTGAGCGCGCGCGTGCTTATCTTAAAGAAGGAAGCCAGAATGGAAACAATTAAGCGGGTGGTCATGCGCAGGGACGCGATAGGCTTTTTCAAGGCGATACTGGAGTCATACGAAGAGGTCGCGTTGCTGACCGTCCTTGACGGCAAGAAAGGCAAAGTGGAGATAATCTATCCATCCAGCGTTGAAGAGACCGTGAGGGAAATCATGGAAGATATGGCAAGGTATAATATCGTGTTCCAGGAGGTAAACCATGCGGAATGAGGCCGGAATGCTCGACGCAATGCTCAGAGGAAGTGCGGTATATGCGGATATCTTTGCGGAGAAAAGGACCTACACGCACATTCAGGCGGAATCGGAAAAAATTGAGAAACTTGAGAAGGGGCTGGATCAGGGCGTGGGCCTGCGGGTGATTACCCCATGGAAGATGTTTCTTGCATCTACTACTTCTCAGGATGAAGAGCACCTCCTCGACCTCGCCCGTGACCTCGGGCGTATCTCAGGGGAGAAGGCTGCGGGGCAGATCAAAGAAGAGCCATCCGTCAAAGGGCAATATCCCTTTTTTATCGCGATGGATCCAGGAGATGTGGAGACCGAGAAAAAAGTGGCGATGGTACGCAAGATAGAGGCTGCAGCCAGAAAAATGGAGAAACGCATCAAGCAGGTGAGGGTGATGTACCGCGACACGAGGCAGCAAGTGAGGATCGTGCCCAGCGAAGGCTCGCCCGTCGGTGATGACAGAACTCAGTTGATCATGACCTTACTGATCATCGGCGAGGCGAACAACCAGGTGCAGACCGCATACGACGCGATAGGGGGCTTCTACGGATTCGAGTTCTTCAGCGACGAGCGCCTGGAGACCTTCGTGTCAGGAACGGTGAGAAGGCTCGCCGGTCTGCTCGATGCCATTGAGGCGCCCATGGGCACGAAGACCGTGGTTCTGGCCTCTGAAGCGGGTGGCACGATGATTCATGAAGCGATAGGCCATGGGCTGGAAGCTGACCTGGCGATGGAAGGTCTTTCTTGCTACAAGGGCATGCTAGGCGCTCAGATGGCCAGTCCGTTGATCAACATCGTCGATGATAAGACGGTTCCGCACATGCGCGGCACTTACGCTTACGATGATGAGGGGATTCCGGCGGAAAGGACCATTCTCGTAGAGAACGGCGTCCTCAAGAATTATCTGTTCGACCGATTCCATGCCCTCAAGTACGGCATGAAGCCGACAGCCAATGGGAGGCGTGAGTCCTTCGGGTTCAAGCCGATACCGAGGATGAGCAATACGATGATCCTCCCGGGCACTTCCGATCCCGATAAGATCCTTGCGTCGGTGGACCACGGAGTGCTCGTGAAAAAGATGGGAGGAGGGCAGGTCGATACGGTGCGGGGAGATTTCGTCTTCGAGATACAGGAAGGATATCTCATTGAGAAGGGACAAATTGGCCCGATGATCAGGAACGCCACCATGATGGGCAACGGCCCTAAGGTACTGCGCGACATCGACATGATAGGGACTGACCTCGGTTTCGGCATCGGCACGTGCGGCAAGGACGGCCAGGGCGTGCCCGTAGCTGATGCGCAACCGACGCTCCGCATCCCGGAGATCATTGTGGGGGGAAGGCAAGGGTAGCAACAGTGCATAGTGATCGGTGTTGATAGCACCCTGCTATGGTACCTGGCTTTAGTGATTTCTGAAAAGAAGGGAGAGGACGGAGATCATGGATGTGCTTGATGCGGTGAAGGAGAGGAGGTCCGTTACCTTCTTCGAAGCGGGTCGGACTATTCCTGACAACACATTACAGGAGCTCATAGAGCTTGCCAATCTTGCCCCGTCATCTTTCAATCTTCAGCCGTGGCAGGTCGTTGTCGTACGGGACCCGGAAAGAAAAAAGGTACTCCGCAGATATGCCCTTGACCAGTCTAAGATTGAAGAGGCATCAGCGGTGCTGATCATTATTGCGGATCCTGATGTCGAGGTGAACCTTAACATCATGCTGGATAGCTGGGAGGAACTCGGATACACCAAGAAGGCGAAGAGGGCGACCATTACTGACATGGTGAGGAGACGTTACGGGCGCGAGGGTAGTTGTGAGCAAAAAATATTCGCCGCGAAAAATGCAGCTCTGTTTGCCATGAGCATCATGCTTGTGGCAAAGGGATTGGGTCTCGAAACCCATGCGATCGATGGATTTGATGAGACGCCGATGAAGAAGGCTTTCGCCATCCCGGATGATAAACTGGTGCCCATGCTTATTGCAATCGGGTATCTGAGACGTGACGCTATGCTATTGCCGCGAGCCTTTCGGCGGCCCTTCAAGGATTTTGTGAGCTTTGAGCTTTACGGTGCAGGTAAGGCCCCAGGTTAACCCTGAAGTCACCGTATTATGTGGGCGATCCTCTCCCACCGTACGTGGTGAATAAGATCCTCTGATCTGCCGTCCCAGGAAAAATAAAGAATGACGGCCCTTCCCACAAGCTCGTCCTTCTTCACGAAGCCCCAAAACCGGCTATCGAGGCTGTTATCCCTGTTGTCACCCATGGCGAAATAGGAATCTTTGGGTACAATGACGGGGCCGAAATTGTCCCTCTCGGAGAGATTACCCGGAATAATGCTGTGGTCTGCAAACCGGGCGTTTCCATCCTCCACCTTCGACCCGTTGACATACACGACCTTGTCTCTGATTTCAACGGTGTCGCCTTCCTTCGCGATCACCCTTTTTATGAAATCCTTCGAGTGGTCCGCGGGGTAGCGGAAGACAATGGTATCACCGCGCTTTGGCTGTCCGATGTTTAGAAGCACGATGTCCGTAAAGGGTACTTTCATCACGTAGCTCAGCCTGTTCACCAGGAGGTAATCGCCCACGAGGAGCGTAGGTTCCATCGAACCTGACGGGATCGTGAATGCCTCCACCACAAAGCTCCTGACGAAAAAAGCGAGGAATACCGCTATGAGGAGCGACTCTATATATTCTCTTGTTCTGCTCTTTGCTCTCATTCTCACTCCTTAAAGCACGGCTAACGCCGAAAAAGTCACGAGTTCTTATTTTACCTTTTTTTCTCCTATTTTTCATCTTTGCCATGATTCGTGCCAAGGCTCGCCAGGATCGAATTGGACGGGAGTCGTATTGGTTTCAGAGGAGCGGACTCTCGCTTGCATCCTCCCGAAACAGGTCTTACGTTAGTATAAATGACGCATCAGGAAAGTCGAGTTCGACGCACGACGGAGGAGGCAATATGGCTAAATTTGTGCTTGATCCTGATCACACCGCCGCCGAATTCACCATCCGTCACATGATGGTGACGTGGGTAAGCGGTCATTTCAGTAAAGTATCAGGGACACTCTATTTCGATCCGCTGAAAATAGCTGAATCCTCAGTGGAGGCCGAAATAGACGTTGCCAGCATTTGTACCGGGGTGGAGAAACGGGACAAGGACCTTAGGAGCCCTAATTACTTCGATGCCGAAAAGTATCCCAAGATCACATTCAAGAGCGCCCGCGTGGAATACGCGGGCATGGATCACTGCCGGGTGCACGGGGACGTGACCATACACAGCGTGACGCAGCCAGTGACCCTGGATGTGCGTTATACAGGGCCTTCACATTTTCAGGACGATGACCGGATGTATACCACCTTCGGTTTTCAGGCCACGACTAAAGTAACCGCGAAGATTTCGGTATGCTGACGAACATGGAATTGGAGCACGGCGGATTCATGGTAGGCAAGCATGCGTATCTGACACTCGATGCGGAAGCAGACCTGGTAGAGGAATGATATCAATTCACCTTCATGTGTATACCATGTGAGGGCGCCCTCACGGGTTGAGAACGTTCGGAGGGCGCCGGTCTGCTCTATTTAACGTTTTCCACCGGATAACCTGCCTCGTCCCACGCCTTGATGCCGCCGGGCTGCCGGCAAACGTTCTTGTAGCCCAGCTTAACGGCCCACATGGCGCCGTTCTGTGGCTGCGGGTGCAGGTGGTGAAGCCGCAGTAAAACACAATCAGACGATCTTTGTCCGGCCCGAGCAGCTTCTCAAGGTCGGCCTTGGTCTTCTCGTCCATCTGGGCCATTTCGGGTACCGGGAGCGCGAAGTTGACTGCGGCCGGGATGTGCTGCTTCTTGTAAC
>CAWIHO010000008.1:0-15827 GCA_963835605.1 uncultured delta proteobacterium
ATAGCCAAGGTCGGTGTGACAAACACCACAGCCTGCAACCTGAACGAGCACGTCACCCTCTTTTAACGGCGGTACAGGTATCTCTGTCTTCGCAGCTTCCCTTGGATAACCTCTCCAGTCTCCTTGTTCTTACCCCACGGCGTTACCATCTGCCATGTCTTTATTGTCGTTGGTACATCAGCCATCGAAACACCTCCCTCTTAAAGTTTAGTTTGACTCTTTAACCTCTCACCCCCTTGGCCCTTAGGTCATGCCGTAACCGCCATCAACGCACAAGAGCTGCCCTGTAATGTAACGTGCATCGTCAGAAGCAAAAAAGGTAAAGGCCGGAGACACGTCCTCCGGCTCGGCATAACGACCGAGTAAAATCCGTTTCGTGTAAATCTCTTTGAGCTTTTCATCGGTCGAAATTGTGTGAGTCATTTCCGTTGTCACAATGCCGAGTGAAATGACATTACAGGTAACGTTGAACTTGGCCAGCTCGCGTGCAGCAGACTTGGTCAAGGAGATAACGCCTCCCTTTGCCGCCGCATAATTGATCTGGCCTATAGTCCCGACGACACCGGCAACGGATGTCACGTTGACGATCCTTCCATAATTCTGCTCCATGAAATACTTCGATGCGGCCTGAATACAGAGCCAGGGACCTCTCATCTGGATGTTGACCACCTCATCCCAGACATCTACCGACATCTTGTGGAGCATGGCTGGCTTTGAGACCCCGGCGTTGTTCACCAGAATCTGAATTGAGCCAAAGTTCTGGACACAAGCGTCGATGATTTTCTGCGCATCCTCCTTTCTAGCCACATCACCCTGGACCGCAACGGCCTTCCGGCCAACGGCCTCAATCATACTCACAACTTCTTTGGCTGCTTTGTCGTTGGAAGCATAATTGACTATAACGTTCGCGCCCTGCTTAGCGAAGTCCAGGCAAATCGCCCTGCCCACGCCGCGTCCACCACCCGTAACCACAGCATTCTTGCCTTCTAGTTTCATGGACACAGTCTCCTTGCGAATTTGTGAAAATAATTACAATTCGATGCTATTCTATCTGTAACGCAAAACGATGTCAAGACAAAAATAGCCCAGAAAAGACCGATACTTAAGGGTTCTCCACTTGTGAAGACGCCCTTTGCGTTGTTGCAGGTTACCGGTTAACGACCTTTAATCTCCTTTCCATGCCTCGGGAAAAGCGCTCCCGGTAGTTTCGCGCGGATTAGAGCGGAATAGATATGCGTGGGCCGATTATGCCGGTCGGGAATCTACTCGGTAGCGTTGCTCTGACAGCTTTGCACCTTTTGTTCTTGAATCAGCGATGGCTGCCATGATAATCTGTGGTGTGCGAGCGCTCTCTCTCGATATAGGACAAAAACGTATAGGCATTGCGATCTCAGACTCTCAGCAGAGCATAGCACAGCCCCTCAAGTTGTATAAGAGAGGGTCTCTGGCGCAGGATATTGACGAGGTGAAGAGGATCGTGCAGGAACACGACGTGTCGAGGATCGTCTGCGGTTTGCCTAAGAATCTTGATGGTTCGATAGGAAAGAAGGCAGAGGAGATCGTGGAGTTTGCCAAAAAACTTGGAGAGAAGACAAACCTGCCTGTGGACCTCTGGGATGAGCGGTTCTCGACAGATGAGGCTCATCGGATCTTTGACATGCATGAATACAACCAGAAGAAGCGAAAGCCATACATAGACATGATGGCGGCACAGATTATCCTGCAGGGATTCCTTGATGCTCACAAAGAGAGATAAAAGGGTTATTTACGCGGCTGTCGCACTTTTTTTGTTAAGCCAGCCTCTGATCTTAGCGAGCATCCCGCTGGGCGTGGAGAGCGATGTCAAACCCATAGTTGTGAAGAAAGGAACGCATCTTGTTGAGGTAGCCCGACTGTTGAAGGAGGAAGACCTTGTCCGCTTCAGTTCCCTTTTCATTGCATACTCGTTATTGGCATACAGGGGTAGGATAATAGCGGGCGAGTATGAGCTGACGAAACAGCTGTCAATCGGACAGATAGCGGCGAAAATGGCTGCCGGACAGAGAAAGGTTTACACGCTCAAAATCGTAGAGGGCTACAACCTTAACGCAGTGGGAGAAGCTCTGGAAAAAGCAGGCATAATGGATAAGGGTGCCTTTTTCAGGCTGGCGAAGGACGAGGCCTTTCTGAATAGGCTCGGTATTCCCGCTGATACCCTGGAAGGATACCTCTCCCCTGACACTTACTTTTATAGCAAGGAGACGGACGCCGATGCTTTTTTGGAGAGGATTGTCCGAAGGACCTTCGCCTTCTTTGAGAGGGAGGATGTAAAGGCTCGCATGGCTGAGCTTCGCATGAACCCTTATGACGTATTGACCCTTGCCTCGATGATCGAGAAGGAAGCGAAGATTGAGCAAGAGAAACCATTGATGTCGGCTGTTTTCCACAATCGGCTTCAGGAGGGAATGAGTCTCGATTCTGATCCCACGGTCATGTATGGCATCGGCTTGACTCCCAAGGCTTTGACAAGACTTGACCTGGATAGGCCGACCGCCTACAACACATACAGGCTCAAGGGCTTGCCAAAAGGGCCGATATGTAACCCTTCCACGAGCTCCTTGTTGGCCGTACTTTATCCGGCCCCGAGCGACGCTCTCTACTTCGTGTCAAGAAACGATGGAACCCATGTCTTTTCCAGGCGCATCAGCGAACATAATCAATTCGTGACCATGTACCAGAAGAATAGGAAGAAGAAACCATAAAGTAAAGAAGGAGGCGATTCTATGGAAAAAGAGGTAGCTGTTATCGGTGTTGGCCAAAGTTCCTTCGTAAGAGGCTACGAGGGATCGATCAGGGAGTTGGCTTTTGAAGCCTTCCGGGAGGCAATGAAGGATGCGGGCGTTACCCAAAAGGATATCGGTGCGTCTGTCTTCTGCTCGGCGCCGGAGTACGACAAACAGCGATCGCCGGCTGGCGTTCTGGCGGAATATCTTGGTCTTATTCCTCAGCCGACGTTCTACATCGAGACCGTCTGCTCCTCGAGCAGCACGGGCGTTAAAGTAGGCTATAGCATGATCAAGGCGGGCCTTCACGATGTGGTATGCGTCCTTGGATTTCAGAAAATGTCCGAGATCACGTCCGCGGAATCCCAGGAGAGGATGGGACGAGGAGCAGACATTCAATGGGAAGCGCCGTTTGGAACTATGATGCCTGCCTATTATGCGCTCTATGCTCAGGCATACATGGCCAAGAACGGCTTGACGCATGACGACCTCATGTCGGTCCGGCTGAAGTCAGCCACGTACGGCGTGATCAATGAGCGGGCTGTTTACCGGAAGGGCGTGAAACCAGGAGATTTTGATGCCTCGAACCCGGAAGCCAAGATGGCAGGTCCTGTCGCATGGCCTTTGCGGGTGGGCGACTGCTGTGCCAACGCAGATGGAAGCTCCTGTGTAATCCTCGCCAACAAGGAGAAAGCAAAAGCTTTTTCCAAGAAGCCCATCTGGATCATGGGTATCGGTGCCGCCTCCGAAGCAGTGAACATGGCTGCTAGACCCGATTTTGCCAAAGGATTGAGTGTGGGCTATGGAGCCGCTGCCCAGGCATACAAAATGGCGGGGATAACCGCAAAGGACATCAAAGTGGCTGAAGTTCACGACTGTTTCACCATTGCCGAGATCATGGCCTATGAGGGTCTTGGTTTTGCGCCAATGGGCGAGGGAAAGCAGCTTATCCGCGAGAAGGCAACCTACAAGGAAGGGAGAATTCCGGTCAACGTCGATGGCGGGCTCCTCTCCAAAGGTCACCCCATCGGCGCAACGGGCGGATCGCAGATCCGCACCATCGTGCTGCAGCTTCGTGGGGAGGCAGGTCCCATGCAGGTGGCGGGTGACCCGGGCATCGGCCTTGTCCACAACGTGGGTGGCGTTGGACTCTACGGCAACGTTACAATATTCGGGAGGTGAGCGATGGGTTTCGAGAAATTCGGAAGAAAAAGCTTTACGGCTGTGACGAAGACGGGAAAGTTTGTGGACCTCCTTGTGGAAGGGAAAGTTGAGGGCACTGTCTGCAAAGACTGCGGTGCGAAATTTTTCCCGCCGAGGGCGGACTGTGCAAAATGTTTGTCAAAGAATATGGACTGGTTCGAGATACCGAAGAAGGGCACGCTGGAGACATTTACCACCGCCTATTACGCGCCCTTTGGCTTCGAAACCGATCCTCCTTATACAATGGGCGTTGTCGATTTTGGCGATGGCCTGAAGCTCTTTGCGCGTCTGGCCAAGGAGATAAAGCCTGAGGATGTGAAAGTGGGCATGGCGGTGACGACCCGTCCGCTCAAGTACGATGATGGCCAGATCTCGTTTGAGATTGTGAAGGCGTAAATCAATGGTGTGCAGGACAGACAGGGGCCTGGCCGATTTCGGCAGGCCCCTTCTTATTATTGCAAGGCGGCTGGGAGAGGTTTTTCCGTGAGGGCCGCGCATCACAAGCTTGTCCTGGCTCCAGATCTTAAGGAAATCAGCATATATGTCGAATATATAGCAGGGAGTGCGCGGTCCCGGTTTGTGGAATGATAATTGCTAAAGCAGAGAGAAGAGCAGGGGTGCTCTTGCTCTGAGAAGGCTGGTGGCCACAGGTTCTTTTCAAGCGAGAACCGCGATCTCGAGTAGGCTGGAGATTGAGCGACGGCACATAGAAAAGGAGGAGGAGCATGAAACGGATGACAAGTGGCAGAAGAGGTCTTCTGATGATCATTCCGATGATCACAGTTATCGCGGTCTTCCTTTTGCCGTTTGCTGGATGGGCTTTCATTCTTAGTCCCGAGAACTCTCTCCCGGATGATCCGGGCAAATTCAACGGCATGTGGTGGGGGCAACTGCTGGACGAGCTCAAGGATATGAGATTGGCGAGCTACGACCCCACCAATTCTGGGGAGCTTTACTACGTCAGGCAGGGTGACGTTCTCCAGATGGGCGATGCAAAACTTGAATACGTGCAGTACGGGTTCTGGAAAGGTATTTACTCGTCGGTTGCCTTCGGCACCAAGGGTGTCGAGAATTGGGAAGCGCTGAGAAACATATGCTTCGGGAACTTCGAGCGCTGGCATAAACCGAATACGCATGTTGAACAATACTACTGGGTGGGCAAGCACAGTGCGATGACGCTTGAGTACGATGAAGCCCTGTCTACAGGCCAGCTCTATGTCTATTCAAAGGTGATCTATGAGAGACAGCTTGCCCGGAAGCAGCAGGGCGCCGGGTCGAGATCAGGTAAGGGATTCTGGCTCTGGCACTAGCAGAATAGAGGTGGGTTGGTTTACGGAAAACAGCCAAGCTGGCAGCTAGCCACCTTTACCTTGATTTCATTCAGCAGGTTCCCGAGATCCCTTGAGGAAATTCCTTCCTCTTCCGCCAGCTTCAATGCCTGCTTGCACGAAATCTTCCCGTTCTTGCTTAACGCTTTAATCTTTTCGTGTGACTTTCTCCTTGTCCATGTTTCACTCGTAAGTAACATGGTTTGCAGCTGGCCACTGGCTCCGAGCTCACTGATAACTTACTATTAGGTGGGGTGAGTGAAGGGAATTGAACCCTCGACACCTGGGTCCACAGCCCAGTGCTCTAACCAAACTGAGCCACACTCACCGTTTCCCGATTTTTATCACAGCCATAAGGAAAAGTCAATTGTATCCGTAAGGAAGAAATCTGCCCCCAGACCCACAAAATCATGGAATTCATTGATTATTTGGTAAAAGTTTATAAAATAGTAGTTTCAATATGGACAAAGAAACCTTTATCAGCCTTGCGGAAAAGTTCTACCAGTACCTGGCCGCGGAGAAAGGGGCCTCGCCTCATACGATCAGGGCATACGAGGGAGATCTGGACGATTTTATGGCTTTCGTGGCAAAGAGCCCCGAGCGATCAGATAGACCATAAGACATCAGGGCTTATATTGTAGCTATCTACAGGGGCCTGAAGAAGTCGTCCCTTTCGCGGAAGGTGGCGTCCATCAGGGCCTATTTCAAGTTTCTCAAGAGGAAGGGGTACATCGAGGATAATCCTGCCCTGCTCGTCAAAAATCCGCGGGTCGAAAAGCACCTGCCCAAATTCTATACTGTTGACGAGATGTTCCTTTTTCTTGATGCGTTACCGGCAGACTCGTGGCTCAGCTTGAGGAATCGTGCGATATTTGAGCTGATTTACTCAACAGGGATGCGGGCGAGTGAGGCCCTCAGCCTGGATAGGGGGAACGTCCATCTGGACGGTCTGTGGGCGCTGGTAAAAGGCAAAGGCGGAAAGGAGAGGATTCTTCCTTTTGGAGAAAAGGCGCGGGATGCGCTTCAGGTCTATCTCGATGCAAGGCGGGATAGCGCGAGCGTCTTGAATAAAAGCCCGCTCTTCGTGAACGCCAAGGGCGCACGGCTGTCATACCGGGGATTGCTGAAGATTATGAAGAAACATCAACTTAAGGCAGGCCTTTTAAAGGACCTTGCGCTTCACGGGATCCGCCATTCGTTTGCAACACATATGCTCGGTGGGGGAGCCGATCTGCGAAGTATTCAGGAGCTCCTTGGCCACTCCAAACTTTCAACAACGCAGAAATATACCCATATTTCCATGGAAAAGATCATGGAGATATACGACAAAGCCCACCCAAGAAGGTAACATGAAACGAACAACTATACTCTGTGTCAGGCACAAAGGCGGGGTCGTTTTGGCTGGAGACGGACAGGTCACGCTCGGCGCCACCGTCATGAAGCGTACCGCCAAAAAGGTAAGGAAACTTTATCAGAATAAGTGCCTTGCCGGATTCTCAGGAGCGACGGCCGACGCGTTCACGCTCCTTGAGAGGTTTGAGAAAAAACTGGAGCAGTTCAATGGCAACATAACGCGCGCGTCCGTTGAGCTTGCGAAAGACTGGAGAACGGACAGGCTGCTTCGAAGATTGGAGGCGCTGCTGGTTGTTGCCGATGCAGAGCATACCTTTATCGTTTCCGGTACCGGAGATGTCATAGAGCCGGACGACGGGATCGCTGCGATCGGCTCCGGTGGCCCTTATGCAGAGGCTGCAGCTAAGGCGCTGGTCAAACATTCGGACCTGTCGGCTGTGGAGATTGCGCGGGAGTCGATGGCCATCGCTTCGCAGATCTGCATCTATACGAATGAACAGATTACGATAGAGGAGCTTTAAGATGAAGACCTTGATCCCCAGGGAGATAATGGAAGCGCTGGATCGGTACATCGTTGGCCAGAAGAATGCCAAGAGGGCTGTTGCGATAGCGCTCCGGAACAGGTGGAGACGCCAGATGGTTCCCGAAGAGCTGAGAGACGAAATCGCTCCTAAGAATATCATCATGATCGGGCCGACGGGGGTTGGAAAGACGGAGATAGCAAGAAGGCTTGCGAAACTGGCAAACGCACCCTTCCTCAAAATAGAGGCTACCAGATTCACGGAAGTCGGTTACGTGGGAAGGGACGTGGAGTCGATGATCCGCGACCTGACGGAGCTTTCGGTGAACATGGTAAAGAAGGAGGAGCAGGAACGAGTGCTGGAGAAGGCCAGGGAGATGGCTGAAGAAAGGACACTCGATCTTCTCATTCCCCACAAAAAAGCGAACCGCGGCCAGGACGATGTTGCCGAGCTGCCGGAAAACACACGCGACAAATTGAGAGTCTTGTTTCGCGAAGGCAAATTGGATGAGCGATTCCTGGAGATAGAGGTCCCGGATAAGGCACTCCCGATCATAGAGATATTCTCGTCCCAGGGTTTGGAAGAGATGGACATGCAGCTCCGGGATATGTTCGGCAACATACTGCCGAAGAAGACCAAGAAGAGACGGGTCAAGGTGCGGGAGGCTTATGAATACCTGATCCAGGAGGAATCAAGGAAGTTGATCGACATGGATAAGGTCGTCAACGACGCGCTGGAACGCGTGGAGCAGGCAGGCATCATATTTCTTGACGAGATCGACAAGATAGCCAGCCGTGAGCACACGCACGGCCCTGATGTCTCGAGGGAGGGTGTGCAGCGAGACATCTTGCCCATAGTCGAAGGAACGACGATCACGACGAAATATGGCATGGTGAAGACGAACCACGTGCTGTTTATTGCGGCCGGGGCCTTTCACATGTCAAAGCCTTCCGACCTGATACCGGAACTGCAAGGCCGTTTTCCTATCCGCGTTGGACTGGACCCCTTGAACAAGGAAGAGTTTTACAGGATCCTGACCGAGCCGGAAAATGCGCTGATAAAACAGTACAAGGCTCTTCTTGCTACCGAGGGGATAGATCTCGAATTCAACGAAGAAGCCATACTGGAGCTTGCGGACATTGCCCAGCGCGTCAATGAAATGACGGAAAATATAGGAGCGAGAAGGCTTTACACGGTCATGGAGCGGCTTCTGGATGACATATCCTTTTCCGCCCCGGAAACAAAGCAGCGTAAGTTCACCATTACGAAAAAGTACGTGCGGGAGAGGCTGGGCGAGTTCCTGGAAAAAGAAGACCTGAGCAGGTACATCCTATGATGGAAAAGATAGACATCCTTCTCGAAGCACTGCCGTATATCAAGCAATTCTCCGGCGCCACCTTTGTCGTAAAATACGGCGGAGCGGCCATGGAGCAGGAAGAACTCGCAAAGGAGTTTGCCAAAGATATTGTTCTTCTGAAATACGTGGGTATAGACCCGGTGATCGTGCATGGCGGGGGACCGCAAATAGAGAAATTGCTCACCAGGCTCGACATTCCCACACGGTTTGTGGAAGGGTTGCGCGTGACGGATGAGGCGACGCTCGAAGTAGTCGAGATGGTCCTGTCAGGTCTTATCAACAAGCAGATTGTTCAGGAGATACATAATAATGGAGGGCGGGCCCTGGGCCTCTCGGGAAAAGACGCCAAGCTGCTTGTCGCGAAGAAGGTGGAGGACAAGGAGATCGGTTTTGTCGGCGATATAGTGGAAGTCAATGTCAAGATAGTAAGGGAGATTTCGAAACTCGGTTATATCCCCGTGGTCGCACCGCTTGCAGCCGGCGTTGACGGACATACCTATAATGTGAATGCCGATACCGCTGCCGGTGCCATTGCCAAGGAGCTTATGGCGGAAAAGCTTATCCTGCTAACGGACGTGCCCGGAGTGCTGGGCAAGGATCTGAAGCCCATATCGATGATCAAGAAAGACGAGGTGCATGGCCTCATAAAGAACGAGACCATCAGGGGCGGCATGATACCCAAGGCCAAGTGCTGTCTCGATGCGCTTCACGGTGGGGTCAAGAAGACGCATATCATCGATGGCAGAGTGGCACACGCGCTCCTTCTCGAAGTGCTCACGGATTCGGGGATCGGGACGCAGATTTCGGGAGGAGAGTAATGCAGGAAAAGTTGATTGAAAAAGGAAAGAAATATCTGGCGAATACCTATACGAGATTCCCGATAGTCGTAACAAAAGGCGAAGGCTGCTGGCTCTGGGATATGGACGGGAGAAGGTATCTCGATTTCCTGTCCGGGATAGCGGTCTGTAATCTCGGCCACGCCCCGAGGAGCGTTGTGGAAGGGTTGACCAACCAGGCAAACAGGCTTTTTCACGTCTCAAACCTTTTTTATACGGAGGTCCAGATCCGCGCTGCAGAGCTGCTCGTGGAGCACTCTTTCGGTGACAAAGTCTTTTTCTGCAACAGCGGGGCGGAGGCAAATGAAGCGGCAATCAAGCTTGCGAGGCGGTACTCCTGGAAGAAGTACGGAGAAGGCAGATCCGAGATTATAGCCATGGAGAATTCCTTTCACGGCAGGACGATGGCCACGCTCTCCGCAACAGGGCAGACTAAGTTCCAGGTGGGATTCAGCCCGCTGCTCGAAGGCTTCGCCTTTGTGCCGTTCAATGACCGGGCGGCCCTCGAAAAAGCGATTTCAGAGCGGACCTGTGCCATCATCCTCGAATTGATCCAGTCCGAGGGGGGTGTTTACGTCGCCAACAAGGAGTATGTTAAGTTCATCCGCGAGCTGGCGGATCAGAGGGATATTCTTATCATCCTGGATGAGGTCCAGACGGGTATGGGAAGGACGGGAAAACTCTTTGGATATGAGCATTACGGGATGGAGCCCGACGTCGTGAGTCATTGCAAAGGCCCTTGGCGGAGGGTTTCCTGTTGGAGCCATTATAGCGAAAGAAGGGGCAGCTTCAGCTTTTGAGCCGGGGACCCACGCATCCACCTTCGGTGGCAATGCGCTTGCCAGCTCGGCCATTGTGGCTACAATCAATACCTTGATCGAAGAAGGGATAGTCGCTAACTGCGACAAGATGGGGAGGCTCCTGGTGGAAGGGCTGCTGGCCCTCAAGCGGAGATTCCCCGTCATCGTTGACGTGCGCGGCATGGGACTTCTTCTTGGCATCGAACTCTCCATCCCGGGAGAGCCGCTCGTACAGGAGTTTTTGAAAGAGGGTGTGATTCTCTATGCCACCAAAGGGAACGTGCTGAGACTTCTGCCGCCTCTCATCATAGGCAGAGAAGAGGTTGACTTATTCCTCGATATAGCCACGAGAGTATTCGAAAGGCAGAAATCGTGAAGAGAGACCTCACAAAGATACTCGACCTGACAGCGGACGAATGCGCCTATCTTCTGGAGAGGGCTGCCTTCATGAAGCGGATGAGGCAGGCACGAGGAGAATATGTGCCCTTGCGCGGGAAGAGCCTGGCCATGATTTTTGAGAAGGCCTCTACCAGGACGAGGGTCTCCTTTGAACTGGGCATGAAAGAACTCGGTGGTAATGCCTTGCACCTGAGTGCGGCGGAAACACAGATCGGGAGAGGAGAGACCATCGGGGATACCGGGAGGGTACTCAGCCGGTATGTGAACGCAATCATGATTCGCACCTATGCCCAGGAGACCGTAGAGGAGCTGGCACACTGGTCGAGCGTGCCGGTGATCAACGGGCTTTCAGACCTGTACCATCCTTGCCAGATACTCGCTGACCTGTTTACGACTTGGGAGCTGAAAGGCGATTTGAGGGGATTGAAAATCGCCTATATCGGAGACGGGAATAATGTGGCGAATTCGTGGATTGAAGCCGCCATTCTTCTTGGCCTGAATCTGGCCGTTGCTTTTCCGGACCAATATAGACCAGCGCCGGCGCTTGAAAGGCTGGCACGAAAAAACGGCAATATACTCTTCACCAATGACCCTGCAGAAGCGGCAGATAATGCTGATGCCATTAATACGGATGTATGGGTCAGTATGGGGATGGAGAAGGAAAGAGACGAAAGAATAGGTGCCTTTGCCGGCTTCAGCGTGGATGAGAAACTCTTAAAACACGCGAAGAAGGACGTTATCGTGATGCATTGTCTGCCTGCTCACAAGAACGAGGAGATAAGCGAGTCCGTTTTCGAGCGGTTTCAGGAGGTCATCTTTACGCAGGCGGAGAACCGGCTTCACGCCCAAAAGGCGCTCTTAGAATGGTTGATGGTGGAGGTTTAGATGGCACAGGCAAAGGATGTAAAGAAGGTAGTGCTGGCATATTCCGGGGGTTTGGACACTTCGATTATAGTGAAATGGTTGAAGGAGAGTATAACTGCGAGGTGATCGCTTATTGCGCCGACGTGGGACAGGAAGAAGAGCTGGACGGGCTCAAAGAAAAGGCCATAAAGACAGGCGCATCGAAGATTTACATTGAAGACTTGAGAGAAGAGTTTGCGCGGGACTTCGTTTTCTTCGCCTTGAAGGCAAACGCGGTTTACGAAGGGACGTACCTCATGGGTACATCCATCGCGCGGCCTCTTATCGCTAAGAGGCAGATCGAGATTGCCCGGGAAGAGCACGCTGATGCTGTCGCTCATGGTGCGACAGGCAAAGGCAATGACCAGGTGAGGTTTGAGTTGACCTGCTATGCTTTGGCCCCGCACATCAGGGTGATAGCGCCGTGGAGAGAATGGACCTTCACGTCGCGCGAAGAGTTGATCGACTACGCGAAAAAGCACGAGATTGATGTCCCGGTAAGCAAGGAAAAGCCTTACAGCACGGACCGCAACTTGATGCATATCAGCTATGAGGGGGGTATCCTCGAAGACCCCTGGCGCGAACCGGACGAGTCTATGTTCCGGCTTAGCCTGTCTCCTGAGAAGGCGCCTGACTTTCCGCGTTATATCGAAATCGATTTCGTGGACGGCATGCCCGTTGCTGTTGACGGCAGGCAGACGGCGCCCCATGAGATCGTGATGCTTCTCAATCATATCGCCGGCGAGAACGGCATCGGCCGGATTGATGTGGTCGAGAACAGGTTTGTGGGCATGAAGTCCAGGGGCGTCTACGAAACCCCCGGCGTGACCGTGCTGCATGTTGCCCACAGGGCGATGGAATCGATCACCATGGACAGAGAAGTGATGCACCTTCGAGACAGCCTCATCACGAAAATTTCCGAACTCATATATTATGGTTTCTGGTATTCGCCGGAGATGAACGCGCTGCGGGCCTTCATCCAGGAGACCCAAAAGGGCGTCACGGGCACGGTCAGACTGAAGCTCTACAAGGGCAACTGCATTGTTGTCGGCCGAAAATCGGAGCGTTCACTCTATATGAAGGACTTTGCGACCTTCGATAAAGACGCGGTTTACGACCAGAAGGACGCGAGCGGTTTCATACGGCTCAATGCGTTGAGGCTCAGGATAAAGGCAATGCTGGAAGAGAGGGATAAAGAAGATAAGGGCCAAGGGCCAAAGGGTCAAGGCAAAGGCGATAAAGGATCTTCCGTTAGCCGTTATCTTTTAGTAATCCGAGGAGTTTTGAAGTGAGAGTGTACGATCCCAAAGAGATCGAGGAGAAGTGGCAGAAAGTCTGGGAGGAGAAGAACCTATTCCACGTCGGGGAGGACGCGGGGAAGCAGAAGTATTACCTCCTGGAGATGTTTCCTTACCCTTCGGGCAAGATTCATATGGGGCATGTAAGGAACTACTCCATAGGTGACGTCATCGCCCGTTACAAGCGGATGAAGGGTTACAATGTGCTTCATCCCATGGGGTGGGACGCCTTCGGCATGCCCGCAGAAAATGCCGCAATCCAGCACGGGACACAACCCGCCGTATGGACGTACGATAACATCGCTCACATGAAGACGCAGCTCAAAAGGCTCGGCTTTGGCTACGACTGGGGCAGGGAGCTCGCGACCTGCGACGTGGATTACTATGGCTGGGAGCAATGGGTATTCCTGAAGATGTACGAGAAGGGACTGGTTTACCGCAAGAATGCCCCTGTCAATTACTGCAAGCTCTGCTCGACCGTGCTGGCCAACGAACAGGTGGAGGACGGCCGCTGCTGGAGGTGCGGCGAAGAGGTCGTGCAGAACGAGCTGACGCAGTGGTTCTTTGCCATTACGAAGTATGCAGACGAGCTCTACGAGTATGCGGACAAACTGCCCGGCTGGCCTGAGCGGGTCCTGAACATGCAGAAGAACTGGATTGGGAAGAGCTACGGCGTGGAGGTCGATTTTCCTCTTGAAAAGGGCGGTCTGCTCACCATATTCACTACGCGGCCGGATACGCTCTACGGGGTTACCTTCATGGTGCTTGCGCCCGAACACGCGCTGGCGACGGAGCTTGCGCACGCCACTCCCTACGAAAAAGAGGTGCTCTCGTTCGTTCAGAAGGCGAGGAGCCAGGACCGGAGCTTCAGACTGGAACTATCCGGGAGCAAGGAAGGCGTCTTTACGGGCGCCTACGCCATAAACCCGCTCACCAACCAGCGGGTGCCCATATACGTGAGTAACTTTGTCCTCGCGGAATATGGCACGGGGGCGATCATGTCCGTCCCGGCCCACGACCAGCGGGACTTCGAATTCGCAAAAGCTTACGGGCTGCCCATCGTCGTTACCATCATGCCTGAAGGCGGAGCCGAGGGCAAAGTCATGATGCGGCTTCGATGGAAGCGGCTTACGAGGGCGATGGTATCATGGTCAACTCAGGCCCTTTCAACGGGAGGCAGAACAGAGAGGCGATCCCCGAGATCATCGCCTATCTTGAAGGGAAGGGTATAGGGAAAGGAAGAGTGAACTACCGCCTCAGGGACTGGGGCATATCGAGGCAGCGCTACTGGGGTGCGCCGATCCCTATCATCTACTGCGAAAGTTGCGGCGTGGTGCCTGTGCCCTATGAGGACCTGCCGGTGGAGCTGCCGCTCGACCTTCAGGTGAAGATGGTGGGCAAATCGCCGCTTTCAGAACTATCCGGCGTTCTATCGGGTCAAGTGTCCCGCGTGCGGCCGAGAGGCCAGACGAGAGACCGACACCATGGACACCTTTGTTGAATCGTCCTGGTACTTCCTCAGATACGCTTGCCCCGGCTATGACGAGGCGCCGCTTGACCGGAAACGCGTCGATTACTGGATGCCCGTCGACCAGTATATAGGCGGCATCGAGCACGCAGTGCTCCACCTTCTCTATTCCAGGTTTTTTAACAGGGTAATGAATGAGCTGGGATTCGTTGGGGTGAGGGAACCTTTCGAGAACTTGCTCACCCAGGGCATGGTGATAAAGGACGGCGCCAAAATGAGCAAATCGAAGGGGAATGTGGTCGACCCCGATTACCTGATCCAACGGTACGGAGCGGATACGGCGCGTCTCTTCTGCCTTTTTGCCTCTCCTCCCGAAAAAGATCTGGACTGGAGTGACAAGGGCGTGGAGGGTTGCTACCGCTTTCTGCAAAGGGTTTGGAGGCTCGTCATTGACCGTGCCGATACTCTCAAAAAGCTGCCGGCAACGATTGAAGGAGACCCGGGAACACCGAGAACAAGGAGACTTCCCGACTCATTTACATGATCCATAAAACGATCAAGAAGGTGACCGAGGATGCGGAGAGATTTCACCTCAATACGGCAATAGCAAGCATCATGGAACTGGTAAATGCCATCTATAAATTTATTGAGGTTGAAAGAAAGGATGGAGAGCTTCAACTCTTGAAGGGCGTGATTGAGCACCTCATCGTACTCCTGAGCCCCTTCTGTCCGCACATTACGGAAGAGCTCTGGGAGGCTCGGAAACGAGGGTCATGTCATCGACCACGCCATGGCCGGCATACAACGAGGCTTACGTCAAGGAAGAAAGAGTAACTGTGGCAGTCCAGGTGAACGGTAAGCTGAGGGACACCTGCGAGGTAGAGCGGGACCTGGACGAGACAGCCTTGAAACAGGTTGTGCTCTCTCTTGACAAAGTAAAAAGGCATCTCGAGAACCGGGAGATTCGGAAGGTCATCATCATCCCGAACAAGCTGGTGAACATAGTATGCTAAGCGTGACGGAGAGGTTGTCCTATATGAGGCTGCTTGCATTACTTTTTTTGTTTCTAATCCTGGCCTCCTGCGGATATACCATCGTCCGGGAAAAGGGCATCTTCCAGGGCGAGGTGGTTTCCCTTGATGTGCCGGTCTTCAAGAATCAGACTCTGGAGCCTCAGGTATCCCAGTTTTTCACCGAGGCATTTACAGGGAGCTTGTCACAAGTGGTCTTTTTGACGTAAACAAGGAAGGCGCATCGAATACGTTGCAGGGCAGCATCGCCGTCGTCAGGATAGTGCCCGCCGCTTTCGACGCGAATGGCCTGACAATACAGAAGATCGTCTATGTCACTTTGAATCTCGCTCTCTCAAAAAAAGATGGCCGACCCATCAAGAGCTGGTCACTCTTGGATGCGGAACCTTACAACGTTAATGATATAAATCTGGAAGACCCGAATAAGAAGCAAGCCCTGATAAGAATTGCCGGGAGGATGTCGCGCAGGTTCAGCGCGGGCGATACTCGGCGACATCGACCGGAAAGCTTTGTAGCCGGGTGGCTTTTCGCGCCTACCTTCGTTGCCCTTCGGCCTGTTCTACTTCCT
>CAWIHO010000009.1:0-58061 GCA_963835605.1 uncultured delta proteobacterium
CAATGATACGGAAAACAGCGGTAGTGTGGGTCGGCGTGTTTGATGCTCCTCTACTTCTCTATACTTAATGGGGTTTGGATTTAACGAGGCCCAGCTTAAACAGCTCAGAGCCAACCAATCAATGTTCAGGCTGTGACCTGTCCAACGCGAGTCTATCCGGCGCAAACCTCTCCAGGGGCAAACCTCGCCGTAGGCCGGTGGTGCTTACCTCTCCGACGCAATCTCGCCGGCGCAAACCTCTCCAGGGCAAACCCTCACCGGAGCCTTTCTGAACGATGCCTATCTTGCGAACGCTAACCTTTCCAAAGCAAATCTGACCGAAGCAAAGCTGTTCTTTGCAATTCTTGTTGACGTAAACCTGAACTGGCACCGTACTCACTGGTGCGAAGCTGTCCACAGCCTTGTGGGTTAATGCAGCCCGGTGTGCGGAGGGTTCTGTCGGGGAATGCAAAAAATGATCACCACGGGAGACTTGATTGAAGATATGAGCTACGGTGAGTATTAAGGCTGTGGAGTCTGCGGCGTGAAAGCATAAAAAAAATAAAGCAAATCGGTCGCGGAAGGGGAAGGATGAGAAAAAGACACGTCTTACTCATGATTATGGCATGCGTACTCTCTCTGCCTCTCACGGGCGCTGTTCGTCCCGCATTATCCGCAGAGAACAAAGATCTCAGCGGTTGGAGCAAAGAAGGCCCAGGCTGAGTCTCAAAAACAGGCCGAGAAGGAACTTCCACCTGAAAAGTTTTTCGGTCACTCATCATACGGTCACGATCAATGGCAAGGCCTTCGCCTATTCGGCCACTGCCGGTACGATGCAGATAAGACGAGATGCGTCGGACAACGGGTGGAAAGGCCTACCTCTTCTTCTGACCGCGTACACGGCGGACAAACGAGAAAACGAGCCGGAGCGGCCTGTGACTTTTGCCTTCAAATGGCGGTCCCGGTGCTGCGTCCCTCTGGCTCCACCTGGCGGGCACTCGGTCCCGAGCGGGGTGCTCCTGACGGACGAGAAAGGGGCGCTGCCTCCGCCTTACAGGGCGGGTGACCAATGACTATACCTGGCTCCGCCTTCACGGATTTAGTTCTTTATTGATCCCATCGGCACCGGGTACAGCAGGGCTGCTCCCGGGGTCGATCCGAAGGAGTTTTATGGCGGTGAAGAAAGACATCGAGACAGCCGGAGACTTCATGCGGCTTTACTGGTACGCGTTACGGGCGGTGGCTGGCACCTAAATTTATCGCCGGAGAGAGTTACGGTGCGACAAGGGCAGCAGGACTCTCCGGCTATTTGCAGGATAAAGTGGGCATGCACCTCGACGGCATTATCCTTATCTCGTCAGCCCTCGACTTCCAGACTTTCAGCTTTGCTCCGGGCAATGACCTGTCGTACATCCTCTATCTCCCTGCGTACACGAACGCTGCATGGGATCACAAGAAGCTCTCCCCGACCCTCCAGGCGGACCTCATAAACACCCGAAACGATGTCGAGCAGTTTGCCCTCAACGATTACCTCGTCGCCTTGGCCAAGGGAACCAGTCTCAGTGATGCGGACCGAGAAAAGATCGTCGACAGACTGGCAGCCTATAGAAGTCTCCCCAAGCCCTATATCAGGAACTCGAACCTGCGTATTGATCGGGAAAGGTTTATGAAGGAGCTCCTCCGCGACGAGCACCGACGGATAGGCCTGCTCGACTCGAGGATCACAGGCGCTTATCAATTCGAACATCTCATGGACGACCCGAGCATGTTTAACATCATGGGCCCTCTTGTCGCAGCATGGAATGACTACGCACGCCGTGAGCTCAAGTATGAGACCGATAGCCCGTATGAATTCCTGTCGGAGAAGGCCAACGAGTCGTGGAACTGGGGCTCGGCAGCGCACGGGTATGTGAATACCGCCGACACGTTGAGGCAGGCGATGAACAGGAGCAGCTTCTTACGAGTTTTTATCGCTAGCGGCTACTATGACCTCGACACCTCCTATTTCGGCGCGCAGTATACGACCAACCACCTGGGTCAAGACCCGAAACTGCGAGAGCATGTTACCATGGCTTATTATGAGGCCGGACATCAGATGTAACTGATATGCCTTCATTAAAGAAGCTGACAGAGGACGTGGCCGCATTCTTCAAGACGGCCCTGCCGGGTAAAGAAAGGTGATTCCAGCGAATCATGCCGACACGCGGCTCAGGAAATGCAATCTGACCAAAGCCCGGTGCAGGCTGCATTGACTCATTCTGACTGAAAGATTACGTTCAAACAAGAGTGAACCCGGATCGCCGGTGTACTATGTCCCCGCTGGAAGCGCTCACATATTCGTTTCTGTTCGGTCTCTTGCACGGTATCCTGCCGGATGAGCACACGTGGCCCATCACGTTCAGCTATGCCATAGGCGGGGCAAGCGGCAGGCAGGGAATGAAGGCGGGCCTCTATTTCTCCGCGGCCTTCACCGTGCAGCGCATGCTCCTCGCGGAAGTCGCCTATCTGGCTCTCGCGCCCTACCTCCTTTCTCCCCAGAGTGAATAGCGTTGTCTATCTGATTGTCGGCGCTGTCATGGCCGCAGCAGGTGGCATAGTCTTGCGACGGAACCGCTACCCACACCTGCACCTTCATCTGCACGTGCGCCATGGCCTGGGCAGGGTTCCGCCACAAGAGACGCCTCAGCCGCTTACACCGGTGGCTCCATCCGCACGCTGGGCTCCCATCCACGGCTTCATCGCAGGCTTCGGTTTCGGCGGCTTCTCACTGTTTGTCAATACCGTGGCTGTCCCGGCAATGCGGACCGCTTGGCTCGCCTTTCTGCCGGGGCTTTTCTTCGGCCTAGGGACGATGGTTACCGTTGTGGCAGTCTCCGGTTTGGTGGGGACAGCACTGCGCCGGACCTTCGCCCTTACCGAAGAAGAGATCAAATGGGTGGGCACGAGGACGGGCGGGAGAGCCTTGCTTTTCGGTGGGATACTTTTTGCATTGGCCGGAATCGGCATGCTCATAGGCATAGAGCGTCATATATCTGTTGATATGGGGTACGTGCTCATTGGAATATTCCTGGCAATCATAGTCATACCGGCACTCGTATACTCCTTAAGAGAGCTTCGAGCGATTGGACGTGGTCCCCGTCGGAGCTGACCATAATCCTAGGAAATGGACAGTTTGGGAAGCATATAAAGAGGGTCGCGTGATTCGTCACGCGCACGGTGGGACGTAATGACACGGCTTCTCGGTGGCGTTGATTCTCGCCGCGGGAAATAGCATGCACCGCTTGACAAGGGAGGGAGGCATACCTATACGTTTAATAGCAAGTAAAGATAGGCCGTGTGGCCCATGGGGCGGGGCTTGAACTGTTCATACGGCAAATCACTTGACGAGGTGGATGATGAAAAGAAGCAGCACGATGTTTCTAAGTCTTACTTTTGTTGCAGCGCTACTCCTCTCCGGCGCGTCGTATGCGTTCGACCAGAAAGATCTGGATAGAGTGATAGCAACAAAACAATGTGAGAAGTGTGACCTTGCCGGCGCTGATCTGTCCGGTGCAAATCTCGAGGGTGCCAGTTTGAACGCGTGCTATCTGTCACAGGCTAATCTATCCCGTGCCAATCTGTCAAAGGCTAATCTCCAGGGGGCCAGGCTGAGCGCATGCCTTTTGCCCGAGGCCAACCTGTCCGGCGCTGATCTCTCAGGGGCCAACCTGTCCGGCGCCACGCTCTTTCGTACGAACCTGTCCGGAGCAGACCTTTCTCAAGCCAACCTGTCCGGTGCTGATCTCTCAGGGGCCAACCTGTTCCCTGCGGGCCTGTTCCGTGCCGATCTGTCTAAAGCCAACCTTTCCGGTGCCGACCTTTCCGGTGCGAATCTGCAGGAGGCGAACCTGCAAAACGCCAATCTCCAGGGCGCCAAGCTGCTCAACGCTAATCTTAAGAGCGCTGACTTCACCGGTGCCGTGCTTGCCGGTGCAACCTGGACAGATGGGCGGGAATGCGCGGCAGGTTCAATCGGGGTGTGCAAATAATAATCGCTATTTCCGGACTGTTCAACGTTGTTTCTTGTCCCGAGACAGCCGGAAGCCCTTATATGTCACTTACTACCTGGTAATCCCTGACAAATGGCCGCATGAAAGGGCTCTCGGGTCTCTAACGAGCATCTCGGCTGGTGAACCGTCGGAGATCTTTTCCGCTGCAAAGAAGAACCCCGTTATCGGCATAACTAAATGCTGGTTTAAGATGTCCTAGAAGGTCGGAACGGCCCTCTGTGCCTGTCTTGGTGAAAAAGTCCCGGTAGAATGCCCCGAGCGCACGTTTGGAGCCGCCACGATCTACTTGACGCAAGCCCTCGATGATCAATGCTCCCCGGCACGGAAACTGCAGGGACAATCTGTTGAAAATAGGCGCAGGTGACGTAGAATAGAATAAGGGCACGCACTCTTCATCATCTTGACGTGACCTGTACTGTGAAAAAGGAGAGAAGATATGAGCGGTTTACTTCATCGTTCCTTTTTGTTTCTTTGTGCCGTAATCCTTTTTGGCTGTGCTTCCGCTCCGTACAAGACGGGCCTCCAGCTCAATCCGGAGCCGGGAAAACCTTTCCTCACCCAACAGGACCTGGACAACACGTACAATGCAGCCGTTTCAACGGGACTAGACCTGGGTTACCGGGTGTCGTCGTCATCCAGGGAGCAAAGAATTGTAACGCTCAGCAGGCTTCGCAGCTCGGACCTGGTATCCGAGACCATGGTGGTTAGTGTAAAAGATAAAGGCCCCGCGGCGGAAGTAAGTATAGCCTACGAGAGCCCAAAGCCTCGCGCAGATACGACGGTCAAGGAATTCACCGACCGGTTTCTTACAAAGTTAAGGGCCCGGCCGTCCGTGCAGCCTGGCGCTCCTGCTCCTTCCCGTTCCGGGGCAGCGCGTGTGGAACCGGAGACCAGGCCGATGACTGTTGAGCTGCGGGGAGAGACGCATCTTATCCTTCTGAAGAACAGCCATATCAGGACCGAGCCCGACACAAAGAGCAAAGTCATAACAACCTCACGAAAAGGAGGAATAGTCGTCAAGATCGATGAGTCTGGCGACTGGTATAACGTCAGACTGCCTTCCGGAGAGACAGGCTGGATCTTCAAACGTTTGGTCAAGGAAGTGGAGTGACGGGCAGGACTCCCAAAGCGCGCCCTTGCCAGCTCCTATTCCTTAGGGGCATCGTCCGCACGTGTTTCATGCTTCAGATCTTTTGCTTCGGTGGAGACGCCAAGGTGCTCAAGCTGCATGTCGGGTCTCTGAGAAAGATCGAGAGCCGTTGACTCGTATACGACCGTTCCTCTGCTCAGTATGAATACGTATTCCGCAACGTCCAGGGCAAATTTGAGGTTCTGTTCAACAAGAAGAATGGATTGGCCTTCGCGTTCCAGTTCGGAAAAAATCTTGATAAGCTCCCTGACCATTGAGGGGGATAGTCCCTCGGTGGGTTCATCCAGCAGGAGCAGGTCGGGATTGCTGACAAGTGCCCTGGCAATTGCCAGCATCTGCTGCTCTCCTCCGCTTAAATGAGAAGCCCTCACCTTTTTTCTATCTCTGAGCTGAGGGAAAAGTGTAAAAACGCCATTCTGGTCCCAGACCTTCTTTTTTGCTCTCTTCCTTGCAGAAGATAACAGGTTCTCCTCAACGGTGAGTGAGCCGAAGATACGCCTTCCCTGGGGAACGAGGGCCAAACCGGCGTCTACTCTTCTGGCGGGATCCAGTTGAGTAATATCTCTCCCTTTGAAAAGAATCTTTCCCTCCCTCGGGATGTTAAAGCCGATGAGAGATCGTATGAGCGTCGTCTTGCCCACGCCGTTACGGCCAAGCACTGCAACCATCCCTCTTTCGTTAAGGGACAGATCCACCCCCTGGAGGATATGGCTCTGGCCATAATAGGTATGAATGCACATGCATCTACCATGCATCTACGAGGATGGGCGATCTGCGGTACCCGGGCGTCTGAAGTACGTCGGAGGACGCAGGAACGAAGGTATCACTTGAAGCAAATCGCTTCGAAGCCAAAATAGATTCTCTGAACCTCTTTATTATTCTGCACTTCTTCAGAGCTCCCTTGGGCTATCCGTTTCCCCTGGTGCAGCACCGTCACGCGATCCGCCAGCTGTAGTGCCACATTCATATCATGTTCTATGAAAAAAATGGTCGTTTCTCCGCTCGACTCTTTGATCAATTTTGTCATGGACGCGCGATTACCCGCCTCCAATCCTGCCATGGGCTCATCGAGCAACAGCAGTCTTGGCTTCTGTATGAGGGCCATCACGATTTCCAATTGCCTTTGGACGCCATACGGCAGCGCAGCTACCGGCACGTTCCTTGTTTTCCACAGGCCCCATGCGTCGAGCAATCCAACGATCGGCTCTAAATTCCTTTCAGAAAAGCTGCCCGACTTCAGGAAAGGCAGACGCGTTGCCGCGAGGGCCTCCAGCGACAGGCGCAAATTGTCCAACACGGTAATGGTCCTGAAAAGCGTTGTAATCTGGAACGTCCGACCTATCCCCAGATGGGCGTATTTGAAGGCAGGGAGTGAGGTGATCTCCCGGCCCATGAATTGGACACTCCCTCGGGACGGTTTGATAAATCCGCAAATGATGTCAAAGAGCGTTGTTTTCCCGGCTCCGTTCGAACCAATCAAGGCATGCAATTCACCATGCTGGATTTCCAAATCAATACCCGCTAAAACTTGCAGTCCCCCGTAGTTCTTGGACAGGTCGGTTATTTTGAGGACAGGGACCTTTTCGTTCTGAATTTGTGCCATTCTTTTCTCCAGAGTCCTACCACTCCTGACGGAGCGGCAATCACCATCAAAACAAAGAGAATTCCCAGGATCAGCGTCCATCGCTCCGTAACCGTGCTTAAAATGTTCTTTACGTAAACGACAAAGAATGCTCCGATGATCGGGCCGATCAGAGTGCCTGCTCCGCCGAAAATAATCATGGTGATAGCCTGTGCTGAAGTATCAACGGAAAAATATTCAGGACTTACGTATCCGTTGAAGTAGACATAGAGTAAGCCTGCCACTCCACCGAGTCCCCCCGCCACGACGAAGGAAATGAGCTTTACCCTGTCCACGTTATAGCCAAGGCTTGTCATGCGTTTCTCGCTCTCACGGATCCCCACAAGCGCAATCCCGATTCTCGACTTCACAAAGAATCTGAGGAAGACAAAAACCGCTATACATGCCAGAAACGCACAATAATAGAAAGTCTCAACAGAGGTCGTCCATGCAGGACGCGGAATGTTCGCAAGTCCATCACCTCCTCCGGTCACGGAACGCCACGAATGGGCAATCGCCCTGAAGACTTCGGAAAAGGCGATGGTGAGCATCATGAAATAGACTCCCCGGCTCCTGAGCAATAACCAACCCAGAACCAGGGCAGCAAAAGCGCAGACAAAGAGCGCCGACCCTATTTGCAGGAAAAGACTCGATGTAACGCGCAATGCCGTTAAACCAATGGTGTAGGCGCAGATTCCGAAGAAGACGGCATGTCCCAGGGATACAATCCCTCCAAGACCGAGAATGAGATCGAGGCTCATTGCAAAAATCGACCAGATCAGGGCAAGGGTAAACAATCGCACATAGTAGGTAGGAAGGATGATCGGACAGGCCAACCCCGCGGCGAGTAGACATGCTGCGGAGGTCCAGACGAAAGCAGGGCGATGCCCACCAATCTGTTTTTGCAACCGACGGATTGCCGGACGTTGAGGAAGGGGCTGGATCGAGGAACATTTCCTCAGAGACTGATGCCTGGCTGCTGGGCGCCATGGGGAGACCGAAAAGGCCCGTCGGTTTTACGATGAGCGCAATGGCCATCAAGGCAAACATCGAAAACATACCTGTCTCCGGCCAGAGCGCCTTGGCCATGGAGTCGAGTATGCCTACCAGAAGCGCACCTATGAATGCGCCCTTCAAGCTGCCCAAACCGCCAACGATGACCACCGCCATGGCATATAACAGCACTTCGATATCAAGACCGGGATAGACCCCCAGGAAAGGCGCCCCTATGCTGCCTGCCAGTCCTGTCAGCAACGTGCCGAAGCCAAAGGTCACCGTCATCAGAAGATTCATTCGAATACCGACGCCGGTTGCCATCTCTCCGTCATCGACCGCAGCCCTGATGAAAATGCCCAGCCGCGTGCGCGCAAGGATCCACCACAGGAGGAGAACGATTACGACGCCGATCAGCAAGATAAGAAGTCGATAGGTCGGGTAGTAGAAACCGGCGATATTGGTGGCGCCGCTGAGGCTGGGAACCTTCTCCAGCAGTACGGGTGTTCCTCCCCATATCCACTGGGCCAGATCTTGAAACACAAATATGAGACCGAACGTCAACAATACCTGGGCCAGAGCGTTGACGCGGAATCGGCGAAGGAGATAACGTTCAGTCAGCATCCCCAGGGCAGCCATTGAAAGCATCGCCGCAATTACCGCAAGGGGAAAGCTGCCGGTAAAACGGGCAACGGAAAATCCGATGTATCCTCCGAGCAGATAAAAAGAACCATGGGAGAGGTTAACGATACGACATAATCCGAAGATAAGGGATAGTCCGGCCGCGATAACGAAAAGGAGCATCCCGAAGGAGAGACCATTGACGATGTGGGTAAGCCAGTAGAGCATAGCTTTAGAGATGCGCCGGAAATCGCCTTGCCCGACCAGGCCTGTTCATGGGCTGATTCACGAGTCTAGTATGTTCGGAGAGACAAAATCAACTTTAATCTCCGCATGAACCTGAATTGAGAACCTCATTTAAATCTTGACATAAACCTGAATTTCATTAAGATGTAGCTAAAAGAAAAGGAGAGAACATGAAAAGCGTTCGAGCGATCCTATTCGTCTTTCTTGCCTTCATTCTCCTAGTGCCTTTGACAGTCTTCGGCGCCTCCAAGCAATCAATCACCATCGGTCTTCTCGCATCCGTGACCGGGCCCATGAGCTTCCAGGGCAACGCTATTGTGAGAGGGTTCAATCTGGCGCTTGAAGAAGTATCGTATCGTGTCGCCGGCAAGACGATTAACGTTGTCACGGAAGATGAGGTTATTTCACCGGCCATCGCGCTGACCAAGACCCAAAAACTGGTGGAGAAGGATCATGTGGACGTGCTGGTAGGGCCCGTGAACAGTGCCGCGGCCCCTGCTATGCGAGACTATGTGGTCCAGCAGAAAGTTCCCTGGATTGTGCCTCTCGCCATGCCGGAGAATCTAACGCTTCCGCCCCTGGCGAACAAGTACACCTTTCGTGTTCAGGCGGTTGCCAGTCAGTTGAACTTCCCGTTTGCCGAATGGCTTTACAAAAACAGGGGGTATCGCAAGATGGCCGCAATCGGCATGGATTTTCCCGCGGGGCGCGATTCGGTAGCGGCCTTTAAACGCAGCTTCGAAGCGTCAAAGGGACAGATTGTGCAGGAAATTTTTACGCCCCTCAACACCGCTGACTACGGACCTTATCTCTCACAGTTAAGAAAAGGGGAGATCGATGCGGTGTATGCTTGGTATGCGGGCGCCGACGCCATAAAGTTTGACTCGCAATACGTTGATTTTGGCCTGAAAGATAAAATACCACTCACCGGATTCATGGGCCTCACTGAAGAAGTGATAATGGATTCCGTGAAGCATCTCGTCAAAGGAGACACGGTCATTGCGGCTTATGTAGCCACGATCGACCTTCCGGAGAACAAAAAGTTCGCGGCAGCCTACCGGGCCAAATATAATGCAGACCCGGCCTTACCCTCGAATAACGCCTATGACGCTGCGAAAATTCTGCTGTCGGCGATTGCCAGCCTTAAGGGTGATATTTCGGATAAGGACAAATTTTTGGCGGCCATCTCCAAGGTCAAGCTGAACAGCGCCCGAGGACCGATCTTCTTTGATGAACAGGTCAGATCGTCACTGACATATACGTCTGTGTGGCAGATACAAAGGATGGGAAGATGCAGAACAATGTCATCGATACGATCAAGGCAGCCAGGCAGAGATTACCATGACGGGATTGCGCGAAAAAGGGAAGGTGTCCTGTGAGTATGCCTGATTTTTCATTAAGCGGTGAGGTGGCCATCGTCACCGGCGCGCGGCGCGGAATAGGGAGGGCCATCGCACTTACATTGGCCGGGGCCGGCGCTGACGTCGCGGTCTGTGACCTCGTTGACGATGATGGTCAACTTCAGGCTGTAGCCGGAGAGATCGAAAAACTTGGCCGTCGCTCCCTGCCCATCAAAGTAGATACGACCAAGCGTGCCGAAGTAGAGACCATGGTGCAGAAAGTGTTGGATCGGTTCGGCCAGATCGCCATTCTCATGAACAACGCAGGTATTCTCATCAGATCATCGCTTCTCGATCTGCCCGAGGAAGACTGGGACAGGCTGATGGCTGTCGATCTCAAGAGTTACTACTTGTGTGCGCAGGCGGTTGGTCGGCACATGGTCGAACGGAAGCGCGGCAGAATAGTAAACACGGCGTCACAGTTTGCTTTCCGGGTAATACCCGGCATGGGTCCCTACTCGGTTGCAAAAGCAGGGGTCGTCATGCTTACCCGGGCCCTGGCTCAGGAGCTGGGCAAGCATGGTATAAGGGTCAACGCCATCGCTCCCGGGCTGGTCAAGACTGAATTCAGCAGGGAGAGCTGGATCAATCCTGATTTTGTGAAACAGTATTCGGCTCAGATGCCCCTCGGTCGAATGGGGGAAACGACGGATCTCATAGGCGCCGCCCTCTTCCTGGCTTCAGACGCTTCCGCCTACGTCACGGGACATACAATCCTGATAGATGGGGGTGCGTTAGCCTAAAAAACGGCGTTGCAGCCGCCCCACCTACTGTCGGTCGAAGAACTCTTTAAAGCGCTCTTTAATCCCCTTAGTGTGCGTAACTGCCCCATCCCCGTTAGTCAGCTCTTTGGACAGCTCTTCGAGTAACATCTTCTGTTTGTCAGTGAGGTCTGTGGGCACTTTGGCGTGCACGTACACGATCTCATCACCCCTCCCATACCCATTGGCCTTCGGCGCCCCAAGTCCCCTCAGCCTGTAACTCTTACCCGGCTGGGTCCCCGGAGCCAGCTTGATTGCCGTCTCCCCTTCCACCGTGGGAACGGTGATCTCGCCTCCGAGACAGAGAAGCGGAAAGTGCACTTCAGCATGGAGGATTATGTCGTCGCCTTCTCTTTCAAAGACGGGATGTTCTCTGACACGTAAAACGATGTACAGGTCGCCGGGGCTCGTATCATGTAGGCCCTGAGCACCCTCTCCCCTCATCTTCAACCTGACCCCGGTATCCACGCCCGGTGGGATGTTGACCTTCAAAGTCTTCTTTGCCCTGATGTAACCGCGCCCTTTGCACATCTTGCAGGGATCTTTGATGATATGCCCCTCACCGTTACAGGCTTCGCACGCCTTGTTGATGGTGAAAAATCCCTGACTGTAACGGAGCTGGCCACGACCGTTGCATTGTTTACAGACAACGGGCTGAAAGCCTGGCTCGATCCTCGATCCCTTGCACTGCGGGCAGCGCTCGTCTTTGGGTATTTCGATCTCCCTTTCTACCCCGAAGATCGCTTCTTCAAATTCGATGTCGAGATTGTACCTGAGATCCTCACCTTTCCTCTGCCGCCTGCGCTGCGTACCGCCAAAAAAGTCACTGAACAGGTCGCCGAAAATATCGTCAAAGTTCCTGCCAAATCCGAGATCGAAACCGCCCCCGGGTTCGGCTGTGCCGAACCGGTCGTAACTCGACCGCTTTTCAGCGTCACCCAGCACGGCATACGCCTCGTTTATTTCCTTGAATTTCTCTTCGGCACCCTTGTCGCCGGGATTCCGGTCAGGGTGGTGGGCTAAGGCAAGCTTTCGGTATGCTTTTTTCAGCTCTTCATCAGTGGCGGTTCGCGGTACGCCGAGTATATCGTAATAATCCTTCCTCATCGTTCTGTCAGACCTTACTCTTTCTCGGAGCTCTTGGCTACCGTGACCATCGAAGGCCTCAGCAGCCTCCCATCCATGATATAGCCCTTCTGGAGCTCCGTAACAACCGTTCCCGGAGCCTTATCTTCACGTGCTTCCTGGGCAATCGCTTCGTGAACGTTGGGGTCGAACTCCCTTTCAAGCGCGTCGACCCTTGTCACTCCGAACTTCTCCAGCACCTTCAGGAAGCTATTTAAGGTCAGCTCCACTCCTTCCACAATGGCCCTTGAATCTTCGCTCTTGCAACCATGCTGGATCGCTCTCTCCAGATTATCGATCACGGGCAACAGGTCCTTAACCAGGGTCTCGTTCCCGAACTTCAAGGCTTCCTGCTTCTCCTTGGCTTTCAACTTCTTGAAATTCTCAAAATCAGCCTGCTGATACAGGAGCCGTTCCTTGAGCTCGCCAACCTCTTTTTCTTTCTCCTCCAGTTTTTGTTTCAACTCCTCTAGGATCTCTTCCTTCTTCTTTTTCTTTTTGTGCTCCTCATGCGCCTCAGAAACTTTTTCCTCGTGAGCCGGAGCTTCCCCTTCTATCTTCTTTCCATTTCCATCATTCTGCATGCCAACCCTCACATCGTACTCAAAAGCTCTGTCACCATCCTTGCGGTCTCGTCAACAATCGGGATGATTCTGGAGTAGTCCATCCTCACCGGGCCCATCACGCCCAGTATGCCCCGGTTCCTGGGGCCGATTCTATATATAGAAGTGATGATGCTTACGCCGCGCATTTCCTGGACACCGGTTTCCGCACCTATGATGACATGTATCCCTTCATCCTCGAGGCTCCGATCGAGGAGCCCGAGCAGCTTCTCCTTCTTCTCAAAAGCCTGGAACAGTTCTCTCAAGCGCCTGATATCTGAAAATTCAGGCACTCCGATAATAGTCGACGTCCCTTCTATATAGACTTCCCGCTGGTCCTCTTTTTCAACGATCGTGTCAAGAGCATCCAGCACTTTTCGCATCAGCGCGGCGAACGCTTCCTTATCACGTCTTATATCTTCATAAATCTCTTGCTTGAGGGCATAAAAAGGCATGCCTTCGCAGCGTTCATTCATGTACTGCTTCATGCCCTGCAAGAGATCCTGACCAAGGTTTTCCTCGGTCGTCACGAGCCTTGAATGGACCATCCCGGCCGACGTCACGAAAAGAACGAGGACTGTCTGCCCGGAAAGCTTCACGAACTCGATCTCCTTAAAAAACATCGTGTTTACCTTGGGCTCGACGACGATACCCGCGTACTGACCAAGGCTGGCAAGCACCCGGGACGCATCCTCCATGATCTCCTCAGTATAAGCGTAACGGTGCTTGAAGAGGGCATCGAGCACCAGCAGTTCGTTTTGCCCCAGACCACGCGGCACCAGCAGACTGTTCACATAGTAGCGGAAGGCCTTACCGGTGGGGATTCTTCCGGCTACCACGTGAGGCTTGGAGAGGAAGCCCTGCTCTTCCAGATCGGCCATGACGTTCCTGATGGTCGCCGAACTCCAACGATGGCCTAGAAGCTTTGACAGCGTCCTCGAGCCGACGGGCTCAGCCGAAACAATATACGAGGTCAGAATCAGCTCCAGAACCTTGTTTTCTCTTTCACTCAACGCTTCCATACGATCACCCTGTTGACCGGCCTGTGATCACGATACAACTCTCCTTTTGAGGCCCAGTTACCCATGTAATAACTTAACGATCTATCGCAGCTTTGTCAAGCCGCCGTTGCCCCATTTTACGCGGCTTTTCAGGGGCTTGGCCTCCGTTTTATTTTGCGTTTTCCTCATCTCCGGCAGGAGCCGGAGGCAGTCCCCGCTGGTTCCTCAACTCCTCTATCCTGTTGAGTGGCTTTTCCAGTTGCCGCCTGCGCGTGGTTGTCAGCGCCTCGTATTCTTTCTGGGCGTCTTCAATCCGCTTTCCCAGCACCTCGAATCTCTTTTGAAACTCATCCCACTGCTTCTTGAAACTCCCGAGCAGAGAAAGTATCTCGTTGGACGTCTCCTCCAGCGCAAAGGAATCTACCGCCTTCCGGATGATCGCGAGCACGGCGAAGAGCGTCAGAGGCGAAACGAAAAGTACCTTGTTTCGCAGTCCCTCGTCGAGGATCAGACTGTCCTGTTCGTAAATAAAGGCGTAGATCTGTTCGTTAGGTATGAAAAGGAGCACATAATCGATCGTATTCTGCTCCGGGTTTATGTAGTCCCGCGTTGTCAATTCTCTCATCTTGCCCTTCACGTCTTTCAGAAAGTCACCTCGAAACTTTACCTTCTCCACGTCCGAGCCCGCTTCAAGAAATCTCACGTAATTATCGAGAGGGAATTTTACATCCATGTTCAGTCTCAGGTCTTTGGGCAAGAGAAAGGTGAAGTCAGGCCTCGATCCCACACCCTCTATGGCTTTTTGCTTCACGTAATTGACACTTTCGATGAAACCAGCCAACCGGAGAATATCTTCCGCCATACGTTCGCCCCACTGGCCCCTCGTTTTTGTGCTGGCAAGGGCCTCCCTCAACATAGCCGTGGTCTGCGCCAGGGTTGCCGTATGCTCGCTGGCAAGCTTCAGATGCTTGCTCAGCTCCCCGAATTTCTCCACTCTATCCTTCTCCAGTGTGGTGACAAGTTGAGACACGCTCTCCAGCTCCGTCGCCATTCTCTGGAGTTGCTGGTCGATAAGCCCTTTCTTGGCATCGAGCTCCTTCGCGCCGACCTCGCGCTCTGATTCGAGCTTCTGGTGAGCCAGTTTGAGAAATTCTTCGGTCGACTTGGCAAGCGCGTCAAGAGACAAACTGCCGAAGGTGGCCTTCACATTTTCTACTACTGCGTCTATATTCGCCTTGCGTTGCGCTTCGCTCTCGCGAAAAAGTTCGCCGGCCAGCTCACGGGCAGTCTTCGTATGTACGATACGCAGCAAAAAGGCGGCGCCCAGGCCAAGAATGAAACCCGCTACGAGAGAGACCACGGCCAGAATCCAGTCCATGCGTACCTCCGGTCCGCCCTATTCTACCTTTTTCCAGGCATCCGCTGTAAATGAGGGGGCAAACACAGGTGACCGGTGGCCGGTGTTAAGCAGCCGGCGATCAGCGATAGTGAAAGAACAGGTGTGCATTTTCACTGGACACCGTGCACTGGTCACCATACACTGTTCTTCGGTCTCCTTGCACACAGCCCCGACCGGGATTATATTTCAAGAAAGAGACCTGTGATTAGTGATTATAACTAAACGTTGAATGCATCGGTGCAGTTAAACACCATACACTAGTCACTTAACACTGTTCTCCGGAGGGGGGAGTCATGGCAGAAGCAACCATAAAGATTGAAGGCATGAGCTGTGAACACTGCGTCATGCGGGTAAAAAAAGCCTTTGAGGCCCTTGGTGGCATTGCCGATCTCGATGTGAAAATCGGTACTGCACGCGTCACGTACGACGAGTCAATGGTGAAGCGGGAGGACCTTGAAGCAGCTATTGAGGCAGCGGGGTATAAAGTAGCTCCGTGAGCGTGAACAGTAAAGGGCGGCTGAGCAGTGTAGGGTGAGGGTGTAGGAAAATCAAAATCATTGCGGGATAATGATATGGCATTGGCACATGAGGACCGGAGTGAGGGCATTGGCCGGAGGTTATTCCTTAAGGTGGCAGGATGGGCCACTTTCGCTGTCTCGGTCCCATCGTGGGTCTGGGCGTATTTCGTGGAGAAGCTGCAGGTCAGGACCGTTGAGGGTGATACGTTTCGCTTCAACCCGGAGACCGGTTCAATCCGCTGGATGGACAAGAAGAGTGAGGAGCCATACTACTTGACGATCAATGGGCTCGTCGACAAGCCGCTCAAGCTCTCGTACGCCGAACTTAAGGCATTGCCCCAGGTGCGCCAAGTGTCCGATTTTCACTGCGTGGAGGGTTGGTCTGTCAAGGAGATTCACTGGGGCGGTTTCCGTTTCAACGAAATCATGAAGAAGATCAAGACCAAACCCGCGGCGAAATATGTAGCCTTTCATTCTCTTGGAAAAACAGGGTCCCCGGCCGGCGGACTCGATCACTATGTTGAGTCTTTTTCCATCGAAGAGCTCCTCGACCCTCAGAAGGAATGTCTGCTCGCCCTTTCACTCGATGGCAAGCCACTTCCTCACGATCACGGCGCTCCCCTGCGCGTTGTCTCTCCGTATGACCTTGCTTACAAGGGAAGCAAATTTGTAACGCGCATCGAGTTCACCAAGAATAGAGAGCCCGGCTGGTGGACACTGGCAAACCCCATCTATCCATCGGAGGCACCGGTACCGAAGAGCAGGTTGAGAAAGAAGAACTAAGACCGTTACGGGTTTCGAGTTACGAGTCACGAGTCAAGAAACAGCCGGTAGTCAGACACCCACGCTATGCTCGACATGCGCTGTGCAAATTTGCCATTCAGTCTAAACGTTACCGTTTGAAGCTGGCCTTTCGATTTCTAACTCTCTAACCCGAAACTTGTAACTCGTAACTTGTCTCTTTCAGTGCACCGGCCCGATTTCCGTCTGTTTTCCCCTTCTCAGTATGAAGACGAATGGGAGCAGGCAGACCGCCATGAGGCTCATCACAAAGAAGGTATCGTTAAAAGCGAGCATAGTCGCTTCTCTTATGAGATTCTTGTACATCAGGCCCAGGACGCCTTTATCCGCCGCCATTCCGCCTAACCCTTGCGCCCCGAACAGGGCGCGCCCCTTTTGCAGCATCAACTGATAGGGCAGATCAAAGGGCGTCAGATGATCAACGAGACGTAATTGGTGAAACTGTGCTCGTCTGGCGAGCAGTGTCGTCACGAAGGCCACACCAAAGCTGCCGCCGAGGTTTCGGAGGAGATTGAATATGGCCGTTGCGTTCGCCATGTCTTCCTTTCGCACCGTGGAGAGTGTGAGGTTCACAAGAGGTATAAAGATGAACCCCATGCCGAAACCCAGAATAATGCGGGGCCACATTATAGCCTCAAAACTTGCCAGAAGATTGAACCCGGACATCAAGTATACCGACAATGCAAGCGCGGCAACGCCGAACAAAAGGATGCCCTTCGGATTTATTTTGGTCACGAGTGGGCCGCAAATCAGAAGCGCGATTACCGTTGCAAAACCGCCAGGCCCAAGAACGATACCAGCCAGTGTCGCTGTGTATCCCATCAGCGTCTGAAGGTAGAGCGGCAGCAACACAATGCTGGAAAACATGATGAAAAAAGCAAAGAACATGATAGTGTTGCCCGCGGAAAATGAGGCATTCCTGAAGATCCTTAGATTTACCACCGGCGCCTCTGCCCGGAGCTCCGTCAGAACAAAGAGTGCAAGCGATACCACGGCGATTACCGAGAGCCAGAGAATAAGATTTGAGGCAAACCAGTCTTCTCTCTCTCCTTTATCGAGCACTACCTGCAGGCAAGCGAGGCCAGCGACAATGAAAAGAAGACCGAAGTAGTCCATTTTCATTCTGGTGCGCATCATATAAGGCGGGTCTTTTATGACAAGGAACGTCAGTAGTAGCGATAGAACGCCGATGGGCACATTGATGAAAAAAATCCAGTGCCAGGACCAGTTGTCGGTGATCCAGCCGCCCATGAGTGGGCCGATAATAGGCCCAAACATGATGCCAAGACCAAAGAACGCCATCGCTATCCCATGCTGGCGAGGCGGGAAGGTTTCAAGCAGTATCGACTGAGATATCGGCTGAAGCGCGCCACCGCCGAGCCCCTGAAAAATCCTGAATACGATGAGGCTTTCCAGATTCCATGCGAGGCCACAGAGGAGAGAGCTTGCCGTAAACAGGGCTATGGAAAAAAGGAGGTATGCTTTCCTTCCTAAAAGGCGGCTGAGCCAACCTGTGATGGGAATGATAATGGCATTGGAGACAAGATATGTTGTTATCGTCCATGTCGATTCATCAATGCCCGCGGACAGGCTTCCCCTGATGTGATCGAGGGCCACGTTCACGACAGACATGTCCACGATCTCGATCAGCGTGGGGACCATGACGACTATAGCAACAATCCACTTATTCATGATGTTCACACGCCGGGCTGCCTTTTGCGCCTCCCTTCGTTGCCCGTTCGGCGTGTTCCGCGTCGACGTACCCCAAGGTACGCCTCGCAGTCCAGCTCCTCGGCGTCGCCTCGGTATGCATCAAAATTCAGCCGGCGTCTAAGTCACCGATGGTTCAAGGGACCGGCGTGGCGGCATCTTTCAATTTTTTCCGTAGGGCTGTTATCACTCGACACTCGACACTGTAACGCTTAACTGCTGACGCTTACTGTTCACTCGATGATGATCGTTGGCACCACGGACATGCCGACACGTAATACGTGGTCCTGGTTGGACTCTTTGTCAAGCGTTATCTTGACCGGTATACGTTGAACCACTTTTACGTAATTGCCGGTGGCATTTTCCGGAGGAAAGAGAGAGAAAACGGTTCCGGTTCCGGCCATGATACTATCCACAACCCCTTTAAACTTCTTGTCGGAATACATGTCCGCCTTTATATTGACCTGCTGTCCCCGCTTCACTTTCTTGAGCTGCGTTTCTTTGTAGTTTGCTACAATCCAGATGTCGTCCAGCGGAATAACGGCGAGAAGAGGCATCCCTATGCTCACCTGATTACCCACCTCGACCGATTTCTTCGTCACGTAGCCGTCTGCCGGTGCGACGATCTTGGTATAGCTTCTATTCAGGTTCGCCTGGGCAAGCGCGGCCTCCTTATTCTTGATCTGGGCCTTCTGGGTGTAAACAGCGCTTTCCGTCTGCTTTACAACAGCCGTCTGAGTGGCCATAGCGGCCTCCGCCTGCTTGACGCGCGCTCGTGCCGCTTCGAGCTGGGCTTCATTCACCTTGAAGCCCGTCATTACTCGTTCGTATCTCTCCTTGGAGACAGCATCCCGTTTGTACAGACCTTCATAGCGGGTGAGATCTGTCTTCGCCTGCTGCAGGTTTGCTTCCTCTGCCGCCAGATTGGCCTTTGCCGCTCTCATCTGCGCCTCTATCTCCACCATCTGTTTTTGCGCTGCAATCGCCTTACTCTCCTGCTCGTTCAGTTTCATCCGTTCTGCATCAAGTGAAGTAGATGCCTCATTGACCCTGACATCATAATCGACGCTGTCAAGCTCCACCAGGGTCTCACCTGCCTTGACATACTGATTATCTTGCACATGGACTTTTTTTACAGTGCCTGCCACCTTCGAGGCGATGCTGTGGATTCTGCCCTCAACAAAGGCGTCGTCAGTGCTGATATGGGTAGTCTTGTAGTTCCAGTAAAACAAAACGGATACGATACCCGCGACCATAACAAGACCTGTGACAGCAAACAACTTCTTCCTGTGATTGTGGAAATTTTCCATCCTCTCCGTCATTAGTAGGCTTCCCTCAACTCTCTTCCAATCGCGTAGATGTAACCGGCCTCCGATCGGTAGTAATCATACAAGGACTTGTAATAGTTGGTCTCCGCCAAAGCCTGAAGGGCGATGGCGTCCATGACATCCAATGCCAGCCCAACACCTTCCGCATATCTGACCTTGTTAATCCTAAGATTCTCCTCGGACTGTGCGATGGCGCTCTTGGTAACGACAATCCTCTCCTTTGCGTTTGCAAGATCGAGGTAATATTTTTCAAGCTCCAGCCTGATATCTTCGATAAGCTTTTTCCTCTGAACCAGCAAGGTCATTCTGCGAGACTTGATCTTGTCGAGCTCGGCCTTAGTGCTGCCCCCACTGAAGAAATTGATGCTCATAAGCAGGTTGACAGACCAGATACCATCGTAGACCTGATACTTATTCTCCGTATAGGCATACCCGCCTTGGGCAAAGAGTCTCGGGTAGTACTCCGATTTTCGCGCGGTCTCCTCGAACCCCAGCCCTTTTAGCGTCGTGTCAACGATCTGCATCTCCGGCCTCTCCTTCTCGGCTGTATCGGCAGCGGCTTCAAGAGAAACGATATCCGAAGCGGCACTGGTCGCCTCCATCAGCTCAATAGGGCTGGAGATCGGCCGGGCAAGCATGGTATTAATTCTCGCCCCGTTAATTCTTCTGAGGTTTTGCGCTGTGAGCAGCTTCTGTTTCGCATCAGACAGTTTCACCTCTGCCTGCAGAAGATCATTCTTGGTTATCACACCTGCCCCAAACATATCGCGGGCGACCTGTAGGTGCGCCTCCAGGCTCTCCTTTTCCTTTTCCGCGACCGCGATCAATTTTTCCGATTCCAGGCCGTCGAAATAGAGAAAGGCGAAATCGAGCGCAACGAGGTTCCTCGTCCTCTTCGTATCTAACCGCTTGGTGTCAAGGAGGGCGATACTCGCTTTATACTGAGAAACGGTTCCCATAAAGTCAAAAAGAAGCTGCTGAACAGCGGCACTGTACGCGTAGTAATTTTCCTGGACAGTCGGAGCTTCAAGATTGTTCAGCCTTACCGTAGGGGAGTGATTCTGGTAGGTCTGACCAATTGATCCATAGACGTTGGGGAGAAGCCTTGCACGGGCAACCAACGTATCGGCCTCAGACGTTTTTTCTTCCTGCTGCCGTATCGTTACCAGCCGATTCTCTGCTGTGACAATTTTCAAGCCCTCAGAAAGAGAAAGCGGCTCCGCGAACGCAGGGGAGCACAAGCATGTGATCACCAGAGCTTGCAGCAAGACTTTAACCATGTCACGAAACATCATGCTCTTTGCCTCCTCTCTGGTTTGCCAAGCGACGTACAGACTCCGTAATGCCATTAAGATTAGCATTGTATACCGTCTCTTTCAAACAGAATGCAAGGGCGGAACCACTCTCCATCTCTTTAAGAAAGTACATGTTCACCTCTCTGGGGAATGTGAGCGATGGAGGGCGACTGCCCGTAGAATCACCCCAAGCACCCGGGCCAAACCTTTGGGTCCCAATCCCCTTTCGGGGTGTGAGAGCTGCACTTCCATCGCTATAGTGATTGCCCCCATGACTACCCACGTGATACTTTCGAGATCCCCTTTCCGAAACTCACCGTGCTTCATCCCACCGGCGATAAGTTGCCGCACGGTATCCCGAAGCCTCATGTGGTAAGCATCGAAGTCAATATAAGGGGCTCCCTGAGGTGGCCCGTAGTAGATCGAGTACATGATGCGGGCTACCTCGATGTTCTCAACAAAAAGTGCAAGGAGCTGACCGCAGAGGTCTATCAAAAGCTTCCGTGCCGGTCCCTCCTTTTTTTGAAACTCGGCCAGGACTGCCCCAAATTTGACGAACGGAGGCATCATCAATTCACGGTATATGCCTTCTTTGTTTCCGAAGTAGTAATAGAGTACGGGCTTACTCACGCCCGATTCTGCAACAATCTCGCGAACCGTGGTCGCTGCGTAGCCCTTGCGGTTGAATAGCTCGATCGCAGAAAAAAGCATCTTCTCACGGACGGATACGTCCGAAACATCATGCCGTTCTTTCGGCCGCGACATGTTGATCGCTCCTTTCGGCATTAACTTACTTACCGGTGAGTAAATTATTTATCATCGCTGTTGGCGACTTGTCAATAGTCTCCTGTGCCGCCCCCTTCGACCGTCCTGGTCAATACGATAGCTGGGGTATGGAGAAATGCGGGAACAAGAAAAGTGAGGCTTTGCGCGCGCGAGGCCCGCGCGGATCCTCGCTGTTTGCTACGGCGACACCAAAACGGCCGAGGCAGGCTTTATGGAGCCTTGTCGTAGCAGGATTTGCAGACTTATGCAACGTTGGTGCTATCAGCTCACATAAGAATCCATCGGGTAATCCGCGTGTGCGAAGAAGGAATCAGGAAATAAAATCTGGGACTCCGAATCATCGAGGCAAATCCTTACGGAGGTCCCTTTCGCTCTGGGAGGAGGTCGGGCCTTCACATCCCAGAGGCCATAATGCTTGAGGATCTTTTTATTGACCTCCTCATCCTCAATAAAATCGGGTTCCGGTCCTTCCATGATGCGAAAGGGCCGGTGATGCCATCAATCGGGATCAAGCCTTTTTCTGACCGTAACGGTTATAGCTGACCTTATCGAAACGGAGTTCGTCCTTTTTATAGGGAACCATCTCCTCGCCGGGGTACCCGATGGCGATGATGCATTGGACGGTCAGGTTCTCAGGAAGACCCAGGAGCTTGGCGATATATTGCGTTGATGTTGTGCCTTCGTTGAAATTATTCCCCTTCATCTGCGCCCAGCGGCTTCCAAGACCGAGTGCGTGGGCTGCATACTGCATGGTAACCGCAGCGATGGAGCAATCCTCAACCCACAGTCCGGAAGCGGATGGGTCTCCGCATACGACCACGGCAACCGGGGCATCCTTGACAAAGGCGGCCCCTCCGGGCTTCGCCACGGAGAGTTTTTCCAGGAGGGTCTTGTCCGTGACCACCACAAACGCCCAGGGCCTTCTGGCCCCTCCCGTGGGGGAACGGAGGGCCGCTTCGATGATGGCATCAATCTTCCCCGCCTCCACCGGCCGCTCGGCATATACCTTTACACTCCTTCTCTTTTCCGCAAGTTCGTTAAACATCTTCTCTCTCCTTTCTTTACAGGTTGAGCGGCACGACACAACACGCCCGTGAACAAAGCACAGCATACCTCTTCCCGTGGGATTTTACCATAGATCGTCAATACAATAATAAGAACTTACTTTAGCGGATGGCGGCGTCAAAAGCTGCCAGCAACTCTAACACCCTCCCGGCGGCCTGCGTGGAGAGCGATCCCACTCCGCAGCTCGGCGTCACAAACCATTCCCGCCATTTGGCGCCGGGATAAAGCGCATCGACACTGTCTCCGAACCTATGCCAGAGCCCTACCAGATCTTCTACGGGGCAGGATAGGACAGCCTCAGACGACGGCACAATGCCGGGCGAGATGGCGCCGCTCCTCCTGAAGAATGCTGCCAGTTCATCCTTGAAGTAGAAGATCGTTTCCAGGAAATTGAAGGCATCGTAGTTGATTATATCCGCATCGACACTGAAGAGCACCGACCAGTCTGTGTTCCCGCAACAATGGACGCCTCTTCTCACCCCGAGTCCCCCCAGCACCTCATTCATCAGGGAAACGACGTCAGATTTCGCAATCGAGACATACGCTGAACCGAAGGAGACCATGAACGGCTCGTCAAAAAAGATCATCACCTCTTTTTCAGGGAAGCAGCTCTTGATAAAAGAGATCATCCATGCTGCCTTCATATGCAGGGCCTTCTTGATGATGTCGAAGTACGCACTGTTATAAATGACGGGCTGGCCCTTCTCGTCCTTAAGGCCAAGGCCGATGGTGAACGGACCGGTAAGCTGCCCCTTAATGATTCTCACATCATTCTTTATTTCGGGAAGTCTCTCAAGAAGTCTGTAAAGGCCCGGCGCCGCGGCCTCGGATACGCGAAACGCCTCAAGGTTGTGCGTTGCAACGTCTTCGTAGAATCGCTCTATACCGGAGGTACTGGCTGTGTCGACGTATACCCTCTCCCTCTGCTCATCAATTATTACGGAGGGCACTTGCTCCAGGAACTGAACGTACATATCTTCTAAGAAGGAGCGTTTCGGCAGTTGGGGCCAAAAAGGGACTTCCCGACATGCGGTAAATACACGATCTATTGCTTCATCGACATTCGTGAAAGGTAAGCTGCCAATGGCAGTGATCATACGCGCGCCTCCTAAAATCTGAAAAGTTCTAACACACGTGCGGCATCGAGTCAAAGGGACTGGGTTGCGCTGGGGATTGTCCAAAAGTTCTTGACTAAATCCCTTAGTTCCATGATAATATTGCAAATTTTTGAAAGGGAGGTAAGGTATGAGAGTTGCGTTCCGGTCGACATTTCTTTCTCTGGCGCTGCTTGCTGCTTTTCTGCTCGTTGGAGTGGCGCAGGCAGCGGAGGCCACCCAAGGGACCGGTCGTCATCAAGGCGGAGGGCGCAAAAATGGCGCCCGTCACCTTCCCACATGCCGTTCATGTTGATAAGGTGAAGGTGGAGTGCGTAAAGTGCCACCACAAGGACGCCGACAACCCAAAGGCCTGTAAGACGTGCCACGACCTCAAGGAAGTGAAAAATGGCGCTCCCAAGATCCAGGACGCCTTCCACAAGCGCTGTCAGACTTGCCACAAAGAGCAGGCCGAAAAGGGAGTAAAGGCGCCTACGAAGTGTAATGAGTGCCACAAAAAGTAACGGCGGGAGGGAGGGGCAACCCCCTCCCTCACCCAGCTTTCTCGACCAAATCTACGAGTTTCTTTCTTCCGTAACGCTCGCCATTGCTCTCCTGGCATTCATTGCCGTAACGTCCATTTTCGGGACGCTTATCAAGCAACAGGCTTCGCCGGAGGAATACCTTTCCTTTTATTCTGAGAGCACCTACACGATCATCAGGTTTCTCGGTCTTGATGACGTGTTCCACAGCAGATGGTTTATCGCCGCCATAAGTTTATTGGTTCTCAATCTGCTCTTCTGCAGCTTGCCAAGGTTCAGCAGGCTTCTCAAGAGCAGAGCCCTCATAAAAATGCCCAACCAGAAGGCACTTGATGCGATGGCTACGCGCTGCCTGGCGCCGGGAAAAAAGATTGAGGATATAGCTGGCGTTTTCAAGGGATATAGAAACGCCCAGACCAATGAGGGCAGCCGCGTGCTCGAACGAGGCTCTCTGGGACGATATGCCGTTTACATGGTGCATCTCAGCATCATCATCATTCTGGTCGGTGGCCTTATTGGCGTCCTCTTCGGCTACAGGGGGCCGCTGACGCTTGCTAAAGGCGAGATCAAGGACTCGGTTGCGGTGAGAGGCAGCAAGGCGGAAAACAGACCTCTTGGCTTTGCCCTCAAGCTCACCGATTTCAAGGTCTCCTTCTATCCTTCCGGCGAGCCGAAAGATTATGTCAGCAACGTCGAAGTGCTGGAGAACGGAAAGAGTGTCTTACAGAAAAGTATCAGGGTCAATGATCCTTTGAACTACAAGGGCGTGAATATCTACCAGTCGAGCTATGGGAGCAACCCTCTTTTTGTTTTTGATGTCGGGGGGGAGCGGGTGGAACTCGGCTTGGGGGGCGTGTATAAAAAGGAGAAGCTCCACCTCTTGGCCGTGCAATACGAAAAATCGGTCCACAACTTCGGCCCCGGCGTCCTGATAGCCTATGTGCAGGAGAACGGTCAACCCCAAACCTCGTGGTTCCTGAAAGATGTCCCTAGACTGAGAGAAAAGAGCATCCTTGGCACCACGGTCCGGCTTGACGATATCAGGGAGGAATTCTACACGGGCCTGGAAGTATCGCGTGACCCCGGCGTCTGGGTCGTCTGGTTCGGCTTCGCTCTCATCCTCTTCGGCCTCTGCTTGAACTTTTTTGTGCATCACAGAAAGATCTATCTGCTGGAGGTCCCCGAAGGCGTGCTTGTAGCCGGCACAGCCTTAAAGAACAAGGAAGGGTTCAAGGAAGAATTTGAAAAACTGAAGGGGAGACTTGGATGCTCTTAAGTAACAAGATCCTTGCCATCGTGACGTTCCTCTATCTTTTTCTCTTTTTCGCGCACCTTGTCTACTTTGCCACTAAGCAGGAAAAGGTGCTCACCTTCGTCTGGGTAGTACTTTACATCACCTTCGGACTCCACACAGTGGGGCTGGCTACTCGATGGATAGAATCGTACAGACTTTCTTTGGGCCATGCGCCCCTCTCCAATTTCTATGAGTCGCTCATCTTCTACGGATGGTGTATTTCACTCACAGTCATCAGCATGAAAAAGCGGCTGCGCTTCCCGTTGCTCACCATGTTCGCCTGCCTCATTGCATTGGGTTTTATGGGATACGCTTCTTTCTCATCATCGGTCGACAAAAAAATCCAGCCCCTTATCCCGGCCCTCCAGAGCAACTGGCTTCATATACATGTTTTTACTTGCTTTATAGCTTACGCCTCATTTGCCGTCTCCTTTCTTGCCGGCCTCTTTTCGATCTTCAACTGGAAACGGGTTATGCCTTCGGAAGAGACGCTTGAGGAGCTTAATTACCGGTCTGTAATGGTAGGATTTCCCATGCTGAGTGCGGGAATTCTCACGGGCGCCGTGTGGGCCCACTACGCATGGGGGTCATACTGGAGCTGGGACCCAAAAGAAACCTGGTCTTTGATCACGTGGATTTTTTATGCACTCTTCCTGCACGCGCGCTTCGCCCGCGGGTGGAAGGGAAGGCGCATAGCCCTGCTTTCCATCATCGGCTTCGCCAGTGTCATTTTCACCTATTTTGGTGTAAACTTTATTCTTTCCGGATTACATAGTTACGGAGCAGCGTGAAAAAGAGAAAACCAAAAAGCCTGGTACTGTCGGGCAACGGCATCAACTGTGAACTTGAGACGGCCCATGCCAACAGGCTTGTTGGGTTTGACACTGAAATCGTCCATATCAACTCCCTGCTGGACGGCACCCGGAGCATCCACGAATACCAGTTTCTCAACTTCCCCGGTGGCTTCCTCGACGGGGACGATCTGGGCTCGGCAAAGGCGCAGGCAGTAAAATGGAAGTATCAGAAGGTGCGCGCCACCAATAGGCCGTTCCTCGATGAACTGATCCGCTTCGTAGCTGACGGCAAGGTCATCATAGGCATATGTAACGGCTTTCAGCTTCTTGTAAAGACGGGGCTTTTGCCGGCGGTTGCAGGGCAATACGGCGAACAGACGGTCACGCTCACCTTCAACGATTCAGGGAGGTTTCAGGACCGTTGGGTCTACTTGAACATACGCCAACTTTCCTCTTGCATCTTCACGAAAGATATGGATAAAATTTACCTTCCAGTGCGCCACGGTGAGGGAAAGCTCGTCACAAAAACCGAGGAGACCCTGCAACAACTGAGAGACAAAGGGCACATAGTCATGCAGTATGCTGACGAGAACGGACACATAACGGCCGAATTTCCCTGGAACCCGAACGGCTCTGCCGATTCCATCGCCGCCCTATGCGATCCGTCGGGCAGAATTTTCGGCTTGATGCCTCATCCTGAGGCCTTCGTCCACTACACGCAGCATCCGCACTGGACGCGCGAACATCTTCCGGAAGAGGGAGCAGGCCTGAAAATTTTCAGAAACGCTTATCAATACGTTGCTAACAACCTATAGCAGTGGAGGGGCTTTAACATGAATAAGACAGACATCGTTAACAAACTCGCCGAGAAAACCGGCATGAATCAGAAAGTGGCCAAGATCGTTGTCGATACCATCACAGAAAGCATCAAGAAGGCTATCGTTAACGGTGAACGCGTCGAGATAAGGGGCTTCGGCAGCTTTTCCGTCAGGCGCTACAAGCCATACAAGGGCAGGAATCCTAAGAATGGCGAAGTTGTCGAGGTGCCGGCAAAGAAACTCCCTTATTTCAAGGTTGGCAAAGAGCTGAAGGAAGCGATATCTAAATCCTAAAAGTCCCCCCAGTGAGGTCGGAGCACCTTTTTTACCTGCTGCACCGTCTGCTGCACTGCACTCGATGGACTCTCCTTGTTGTCCTGGACATAGAGCGGGGTCTTGCGTAGCTGCAGGATGACAGCTTTTACCGAGTTGGTTAGTCCCGAAAGATCATAGCCGCCTTCAAGGACAAAAAGTATCTTTCCCTCACATACCTCTTCCGCCGCGTCCATCAAGATCTTTGTCATTTTCGAGAAACCGCTTTCGGTAACAGACATACCGCCAAGCGGGTCATTACGATGCGTATCAAAACCGGCCGATACAAGGATTATTTCAGGCTTCCATTTGCGCGCCACCGGCAGCACGATTTCCTCAAACACGTGCACGTAGTCCGCATCACCCATGCCATAAGAGAGGGGGACATTGATCGTGTAGCCCTTGCCTTGCCCTGACCCGATTTCATCATACCAACCGGTCCCTGGATAATAAGGATACTGGTGTGTCGAAAAATAAAGGACGTCTGAATCGCCATAGAAGCTGTGCTGAGTGCCGTTGCCATGATGCAGGTCCCAATCCACAATGAAGACCCTCTTGAGGCCATACTTGTTGGCGAGATAGCGCGCCCCGACCGCAATATTGTTGAATATACAGAAGCCCATGGCCTTTCCGCGCTCCGCGTGGTGGCCCGGAGGCCTCACGAGGGCGAACCCGTTATCGATTTTGCCCGCAAAGAGCGCATCGCCCAGCTCCAGAAAACCTCCTACCGCCATACAGGCGGCCTCGTAAGACTTCGGAGAAGTAACCGTATCAGGGTCCAGTCGCCGTTGGACCCTACCCTTTGTTTCAGCGACAAAGTTGATGTACGATATGTCGTGGTTCAGAGCAATCTCTTCGTGTGTTGCCATACGCGGCTCGACGTACGCAAGCCCATCCTGGTCCAGCTCATCAAGCATGGCGTAGATGTGAACCAGTCTTTGCGGATTCTCAGGATGAAAATCATCGGTGATATGTTCGAGGTAAATCTGGTGCTTAACTATGCCGACTTTCATGGGCCCCTCCCTTATGGCATATGATATAACCATTGTTTTTCAAACGCAAGAAAAGTCGTGTGAACGGGAAAGACATAAAATAGCTTGGATAGGAAGATGGAATGGTATAAGGTTGACGATCTGATCATCACCCCCGAGAAGCAAGGGGCAGAGCGGTTCGGCACATTCAGCTACCCGGTCCGGTATGGCCGTTTTTCCGAAATACGCACACCGGCTCATACCTTTCTGTTCAACCTTAACGGAGAGATCAAGTTTATCGAGGGAAAAGGAAACAACTGGCCGTACCCCGCAGAATGGCTGAAGCGCACTGCCGGCAACGATTGGGTCTATTACTCCGCAGGTGATTACAAGGGTATCTATGATCTCCTGGGCGAATACTACTATCCTTATCTCTCCTATCCCTCCAACTCCATCCTTGGCGACAACCCGTTCGAAAGCACGCGACTAAAGGCCGTGATCAACTCCTGGGCAGCTCTGCGGCGTAAAGCCAGAGGCCTATTGTCACGCGCCCTGCCAGAGGCTTCGAAGGCGCTTCTCCTTCCGGTGGCCCGAGAGCACTCCAGGTATGCTGAGATCGAAGGCAGCCCAACTCCATCGCGTGATCGGCGGACGGGTAACTGTGCTTCCGCCCGATAGCCGCCACGTTGACTACGATGTAATCCCCGTCACCATAGCCGAAGGCTGCCTGCTCAATTGCGGTTTCTGCCGGGTCAAATCAGGCCGCGGTTTCAAAGCTTTGCCCCGGGCGGACATCATTGCGCAGATGAAGCATGTGAAACGGCTCTATGGTAAAGACCTCCGAAACTATAGCGCAGTCTTCCTTGGGCAGCATGACGCCCTGCAGGCAGGCAGAGACATCGTCTGTTTCGCGGCGGAAAAAGCATATGACTTATTCGAATTCGAACACTCCTATCTAAAGGATCCCGTCCTCTTTTTTTTCGGTAGCCCCCTCTCCATACTCAGCGCAGAAGATGGCCTGTTTGAGGCGTTGAACAGCCTTCCCTACTCAACCACCTTCATCAACATAGGACTGGAGGCGGCTGACAGTGCCACTTTGAGAGGGCTCAGAAGGCCTGTGGCCGTGGAGACTGTGCGAGATGCATTCTCCAGGATGCTCGATATCAACCGAAGATATCAAAAGATAGAGGTGACCGCGAATTTTGTGTTCAGCGATCAGTTTTCACCGGATCATTTTGCCTCTCTCCTGGAGCTCACCAGAAACCGGCTGGACCCAGTCCGTGCCAAGGGAGCAATCTACCTGTCACCTGTGGTGGATGAACAGAGCGTTGATGATACAAGGCGGCGGGAAATCCTGCGGAGATTCCATGACTTAAAGGCGCACAGCCGTCTTCCCACGTTTCTTTACCTCATCCAGAGACTGTAGTATAGGTAAAAATGGGGGTGACGTTCCTGTTCTATCTTTTTCCTATTTGTGTGGACAGAAATCCTGTGGGCCTCTCAAGACTCATCAGGAGGCAGGATTATTGCGTGAAACGACGGGACTCTCGTCCCCCGGAGAAATTGGCCCTTATGATGAGGGCTTTTCCCCCGTGCTAGATTTTTTGGACGTTTGCCGCAGCGGGGCCCTTCGGGCCGTCCACGATATCGAAGGTCACCTGCTGACCCTCAGAAAGGGTTTTGAAACCACTGTCTTGAATCGCGGTGTAATGAACGAAGATGTCTCCGCCTTCTTCCTTCTGGATGAACCCGTATCCCTTCGACTCGTTGAACCACTTTACCGTACCCTTCGGCATCTCGAACTACCTCCTGCTTTTTATGGCGATTGCGGAACCCCCCAATCCCCGCCAGTATTACACACCACGCCGAAAAAAGCAAGAAATTGTCAGGGCCAAATATATCGTATGAAAAAATCTATTCAATTCGCACGAGAAATTGATTATCCTTAGATAAAGCAAAGGGCTGTTGGTAGGCCCTGAGGAGGTATCTATGGGCAATTACAGAATGCTCTACGATTTCGCGGCCAAAGCAGGGGCGCTCGAAGGCTATGTCTACCCGAAGGAAAAGGTAGACCCACGATACTTACCGGCCTGGGTCGACCATGTAGTAGAGGGCTACCAGACCCTTCCTCCCGAAGCAAAGGCAGAATTTCAGGATCTGTGCGACGCTACCCTTGGTCGTACAATTGCATCCCTTCTTCCTTTGTTAGGTGAAGGGCACGAGGTGATCAGGAAACTGAGAAGCCTCACCAAGGGAACACTGCCCTCGTCTCCGGACGATTTCCCTAACCGGCGCTGAAGTCTCACAAGATAAACTGCGCTGCCCGCTCGCTTGCGGGACGCGAGAGGCATACAAAGCCCAGAGCTCCGAGACAGGCCATGATCGGGGGCGCCAACGCTCGTCCATTGACCCTGCTCTTTCGAAGTAGGCAGCTCTCCACCAGCCGTACTGTCACCTGCAGCTACTTTCACCGCAGCTGCTGTCGTCACACGAGCAGCCGCATCCATGCGCAGGGTTCTGTGCCTCTGTCAGCTCCTCGTCCGTTGCGTCCCGCACTCCGACAACCTCTACATCAAAGTGAAGCTTCTTGCCGGCAAGCGGATGATTACCGTCGAGGACCACCGAATCGTCTTCGATCCGGTCGACGGCCATGATCATGGCTCCATTCGGCGTCTGGACCTGAAAGCGCATGCCCACTTCCAAATCGGGCGTCCCCTGGAACCGGTCCCTGGGCACGCTGAAAAGCAGGGCCTTATCCTGCTCTCCGTAACCATCCGCAGGAGCAACCTCAAAAGAAAACTTGTCTCCAGCCTGCTTCCCTTCCAGGGCCGTTTCAAACCCGGATATCATGCCGCCCATTCCCTGAACGTACGTCAACGGCGCGCGGTCCCTGGAACTATCCAGGATCTCACCTGTGTCGTTCGTTAGGGTATATTCTACCGTGACCGCTTTCTGTTTCGCTATCTGCATATTGTGTCCTCTGGGATAAAGATTTTGACTAAGAAAGGTGCAAGGAGAGCACGAGTTTCTTTATCAAGAGAGGTATTTTACCACAATCGCATGCAGTACATCAAGCTGCCCATTTTCCTTGCCATCTCTACGAGGTTGCGCTACGTTAGAAATGAGCAGGGAACGGGGAGACGTCATGGAAGAGATCATCGAGATACGGGACGAGGAGCAGATCTTCAAGGTGGTTAACGACGGGGCCATGAGATACAAAGGCGCTATACCCGATGACCGCTGGCATGAACCGTACATGCCAATGGATGAGGTGCGGCGCGAGATGAAACGGATGCGCTTCTATGGGTACGTGAAAGAAGGCGAGCTCCTGGGGGTCATCGGCAAAGAACCGGTCAAGGACACTACCCTTATCAGGCATCTTTACGTGCTCACCACGGCCCAGGGCAAGGGCATAGGATCGATGCTCCTCGACTACGCGCAAAACAGGGTCTCGACAGAGTATCTGCTGATCGGAACATGGCAGGCCGCTTCGTGGGCAATCGCCTTCTATAAGAAGCACGGTTTCGATATGATGGAAAACAAGGATGAACTTTTGAGGAAGTACTGGGCCATACCGGACCGACAGATTGAGACATCGTGTGTCCTTCGCAAGAAAATGTATTAGCAAGAAGGGGGGGCAGTGAACTGTGACATCCTCATCATCGGCGGTGGGCCCGCTGGCCTCTGGGCTGCGAAAAGAGCCGCAGACCAGGGATTCGATACGGTCATCCTCGAAGAGCACCTTTCGTTAGGCCACACAAAGCACTGCAGCGGTTGGCTTCTCGGCTGCACCTTCATGTATGAGGTTTTCGATCAACTCAGGGACAGTCTGAATTACCAGAGAGGCTCACGGCTCGTCGTGAGGGACGCTGCATCGGGAGAAATACTGGAGGATGTTCCGGACACAGGATGGGGAGGCTACCTTGTGCGCAGAGAGCTGTTTGACAGAGAGGTGGGGAAGCTCGCTATCCAGGCAGGCGCCCGTCTGTTTCTGAACGCCAGGGCAACGTCTCTCATTCGGGAAGATGAGCAGGTTGTTGGAGTGTGTACCTCGTCCAGCCGGCTGCCAGAGATCAGGGCGCGCGTTACAATCTGCGCAGATGGCATGAAATCGGCCGGGTCAGGCGGCTTTGCTGCGAGAGAGCTGGCGCAGGAGCCTGAAGCAGAGACGTATAGCGGCATACAGATGGAATTGGTAAACGTGATGGATGTGACACCGGGCGTCATCGAAATCTATAAATCGAGTGACCCCACCCTTGGAGGGCGATCCCTCTGGCCGCATGCCGCGGGGATCACGCTCGCCTCCTTTTCTTCCGTTGAAGCGTACCATGACATGAAATCGCGCACAGACAATCTGTTGTCTCTTAAGCTCTCCCGCTCGTACCCAATTTACATCAGCGGCTTTCGCAACAGAAAACGGATGGGCTTCCATTACTCACGCGTAGCCTTGCCCGGCCTGCTCTTTGTCGGGGAGGCTTCAGGCTGCTCCGGTATCGCCCATGGAATGATGAGCGGTTACTACGCTGCGCAGGCGGCTTCTATGGCCATACGCGGCACCGTTGAACAAACCGATGCAGCCGAAGTATACTCCAGGATGCTCAAAAATTCAGACATCCAGCATACGCCTTTCTGTTACCGTCACATAGTCGAATTCTACGGCTCATACAAGAACTGGCTTGAGCGATCGAAAGAGATCAAACTCTAACAGCGCCTGACGCAGAAAATGGGCCAAAGGGCACGGATCAGGGGAAGGTCTGTTTATATGATAACGAGGTATCGACCACACAGGAAATGGGCCTGTGTATATTCTTGAAAGAACGACTTGACACATGTCGGGAGAGTCATTACGTTACATCATAATTAGGAATGGTTCCGCTTTGGTCAAGATAACCAAAGAATCAATAATCAAGCAGCTAAAAGAAATGGGATTGAAAATTACCCCTCAGAGATTGGCTATCATCGACGTGCTGGTTGAGCAGAGAGATCTGCATCCTGGTGCCCGCCTCATCTATGAGGAGGCAAGAAAGAAAAAAAGGAGTTTGAGCCTATCGACCACCTATGCGACGCTCGACGAGCTTTCCCGCCATGGCATCATCAAAACGCTTCAGTTTGACAAGATGGAAAACCGCTACGAAGGGAATCTTGAAGAGCACATCAATCTGATCTGCGAACGGTGCAAGAAGATTCTCGATTATAAAGCGCCTTTCGCCGTCGACCGGCGGGGGGTAGCAAAGAAAGCCGGCTTCTCAGTCACGGGCACCAGGCTGGAGTATTACGGGCTGTGTCGCGAGTGTCGCAAGGACGAGCCACGCAAGGGAGGTTCGTGACCTATAACGTAGTCCCAATCGAATCGAGAGGAGGAGTTTATGAAAGACCAAAAGAAAAAACTTACCACCAGGAACGGCGCACCAGTCGTTGATAACCAGAACACCATGACCGCAGGGAAGCGCGGCCCGGTGCTCCTGCAGGATGTCTGGTTTCTGGAGAAACTCGCCCACTTCGACCGGGAGGTAATCCCCGAGCGGCGCATGCATGCCAAGGGGTCCGGCGCCTATGGCACCTTTACCGTCACCCATGACATCACCAAGTACACCAAGGCCAAAATATTTTCCAAAATCGGTAAAAAGACAGATCTTTTCCTGCGCTTTTCCACGGTGGCCGGCGAGCGCGGCGCCGCCGATGCCGAGCGGGACATCCGGGGCTTTGCGATGAAATTCTATACCGAGGAGGGCAACTGGGACCTCGTGGGGAACAACACGCCCGTATTTTTCCTGCGCGATCCGCTCAAGTTCCCGGACCTCAACCACGCCGTGAAGCGCGACCCCCGCACCAACATGCGGAGCGCCAAAAACAACTGGGACTTTTGGACGTCATTGCCCGAGGCGCTCCACCAGGTCACCATCGTCATGAGTGATCGGGGCATTCCCTTTTCCTACCGCCATATGCACGGTTTCGGCAGCCACACCTTCAGCTTCATCAACGCCAAGAACGAGCGCCACTGGGTCAAGTTCCACCTGAAGACCCAGCAGGGGATCAAGAACCTGACCGACCAGGAGGCCGAGGCGATTGTTGCCAAGGATCGGGAAAGCCACCAGCGTGACCTCTACGAGAGCATCGAAAAGAAGGACTTCCCCCGCTGGACCTTCTATGTGCAGATCATGCCGGAAAAGGATGCGGCGAAATATCACTTCCATCCCTTCGACCTCACCAAGGTCTGGCTTCACAAGGATTATCCCATGATCGAGGTAGGTGTCCTCGAACTGAACCGCAACCCTGAAAACTATTTTGCCGAGGTCGAGCAGGCTGCCTTCAACCCGGCCAATGTCGTGCCCGGCATCGGTTTCTCGCCTGACAAGATGCTGCAGGGACGACTCTTTTCCTACGGCGATGCCCAGCGCTACCGCCTGGGTGTAAACCACCACCAGATCCCGGTCAACGCGCCCCGCTGCCCGTACCACAGTTACCACCGCGATGGCTCCATGCGGGTGGATGGCAATTACGGCAGTACCCTCGGCTATGAACCCAACAGCTACGGTGAATGGCAACAGCAGCCGGACTTCGCCGAGCCGCCCCTGGCCCTGGAGGGGGCCGCGGACCACTGGAACTTCCGCGAAGACGATCAGGATTACTACACGCAGCCCGGCTTACTCTTCCGCCTGATGAGCCCCGCCCAGCAGAAAGCCCTCTTTGAAAACACCGCCCGCTCGATCGGCGGGGCGCCGCGGGAGATCCAGCTCCGACACATAGGCAACTGCCTGAAGGCTGACCCGGCATACGGCAAAGGGGTGGCTGACGCTTTGGGCATCCCGCTGGGTGAGGTAAACAAAGGGGCATAGATTTCCACCGGCAAGCCTCTGATACTCAACTGTATACGCGCCGCGTGAAGAGGGGAGGTCACATGAAAGGATCGCAGGAAAAGACGGGGGCGACCCACGCCATGTTCGATCTGAGTGGAAAGGTTGCCCTTATCACGGGAGGTGCGATCGGGTTGGGCAAGGCGTTTGGTGAGGCCCTGGCGGAATTCGGCGCGGACATAGCCATAGGGGACATTGACGAGGCAACGGCCCGAGACACTGCCGCGCAGATAAAAAAAATGGGGCGACGATCTCTGGTCGTGAAAGCTGATGTGACTCGTCCCGACGAGGTCCAACACATGGTCGAGGAGACAGTTGCCCACCTCGGGGCGATCGACATCCTGATAAACAACGCCGGTGTAACGGCAAAAGGGATGCGGATCCATGAGATGCCTCTCGAGGTCTTCGACAGGGTGATCAATATAGATCTAAGGGGCGTCTTCATTTGCACCAGGGCAGTCCTTCCGGTCATGCTGAGGCAGGGAAGGGGCAACATCATCAATATAGCCTCATCATACGCACTGAGACCCTTTTTCAACATCTGTGAACTGAAGCCCAACGCCCCCTATGTCACTGCCAAAACCGGGCTGATCGGTCTTACGAAAGAGACGGCGGTCGAGTATGCGAGGGATGGAATCCGGGCCAATGCTGTAATCCCCGGCTGGTTTCAGGGCACAAAACTGACTGCCGCGACGCAGGGACCGGAGTACGCAGCATTTGTAAAGCAATACGACGAGACGGTTTTGAGGATAACCCCCATGGGGCGTAAGGGAGACCCCGACGAACTGAAGGCGTTGGTGGTCTATCTCGCTTCAGACGCATCCAGTTTTGTGACGGGTCAAAGTTTTGTGGTGGACGGGGGCATTACCGTCTAAAGGAAATCATCAACGTCGGAGCAGGACGGATTGGGCCGCGAGACGGAGGGGATCTCCTCGAAACTCTTCGAGCGGTGGTACTCCATTTTGGAGCAGACAAATCACCAAATGCGGGAATTCTGACATCAGACAGTCACCACCATGACGACCTGCATTTCTCCGCGGACGCTGGTTTATCCAGCAAGGATACGGCTGCTGACTTCTTCACGTTAGTTTTGCACACTCTTCGAACCGACTCTGCGCCGTCTCTCCCGTTCGGTGCCTTTGGCTCATGACTGCGAACAATTGTGCAAGAAGTTAGTCCGCTTCCGACACGTTGCTACGGCTATCGCGGTAGCGCTTCCCCGGCACGCAAGTTGCACTGATCTCTTGTGTATCCCCCATGGCGTCATCGCCCTGCGTGGGACCATACCGAACGGAAAGGACCAGACACGATCATGAAAAAGATGAAGAAACCGATCACCACCTTTGCGCTCCTGCTCCAAGTAAGATCTTTGCCGCCAATCTTTTTCCTGATAGCCTTGCTCCTCTACCCCGGGCAGCTTCTCGCGTCCGGCTTCATCATATACAATCAGGATGCGAAGGCCGACGGCATGGCGACCGCAGTTACTTCGTCCATAGATAATCCTTCCGCAATTTTCTACAATCCCGCTCTCCTTCCAGATCAGCCCGGATTCGGCGTCAGCATAAACGATACGATGGTTATGCCCAGCCGCACCTTTAAGGACGCGGCAACCGGCACGACTGCGGACCTGAAGCCAGCGACCCATCACGTGCCGAGCTTCTTTGCCAAGTATACCCGTGACCAATGGTCCTTAGGGATCGGCGTCTATTCCCCCTTCGGTCTCTCCGCTGACTGGGGCAGGACCTGGATCGGCAGATATTCGGCGACCTTCTCGGAGCTGAAATCAACCTTCGTGACCCCTACGGTTGCCTACAAGTTTAACGACCGCATCTCCGCGGGCTTTGGCGTCTCCTATGTGGACAGTTCCGTGGACCTTCAAAGCGCCATCCCGCTCACCCCATTTCCCGACGGTGAGGCCAAACTCAGCGGAGATGGCAGTGGCGTCGGTGCGAATGCCGGTATACGCGTGAAGCTGCCACAGGACTATACCCTTTCCTTTACGGCGCGAAGCCCGGTGAAAATCAAGTACGACGGCACCGCCAATTTCTACACGCCAGCCCTTTTCAAGGCACTGATGCCCCAGCTCAGGGACACGAATGCCTCGACTACGATCACCCTTCCGTGGCAAATGACCGCAGGTCTCGCGAAGAACATCGGCGCCCTTACCCTCGAGACCGATGTGACCTATGTGGGCTGGTCTACATCGACCACTATACGGCCCACTTCTCCGACGGCAGGCCCCCGGTCATCTATCTCAAAGACTGGCACGATGCCTTTACCTTCGCCATAGGCGCCAACTACCGGTGGTCCAAGTCCTTCGAGACACAGCTGGGATACACGTATGACATGAGCGCTGTCCCGCGGCGCACCCTGACCCCTGACCTTCCGGATGCGGATAAGCATATCCTTACCGGCGGCATCGGATATACGCGAGGCCCCTTCAAGGCAAATCTCGCGTATCAGGCTACCTTCTTCAACAAAGTGAGTTCGGTAGGTAATATCGTAGGCGCACCTGCGGGCACATACGACCAGTTCATCAACATGATCCTTTTCACTTTATCGTACGCCAGGTAAGCTCACCGTGTGAAGGCCTTTTTATGCGCGGCGCACCGAAAGCTGATAACGAGGCGAGGGAGAAGGGGAGGTGGCTCCTTGGCAAGACCAGAAGACGACGGCCGCCCTCGTCTTTGGACCACCAGCTCGGCCGCCAAAATGTTGACGACCACGCAAGCTCCCACTTTGACCCCCTTTTTTTTAAGAAAACATCTCAACCCACAGAAAATAACGTGTCGCCATTGAAAAGAAACGCCGGTCGAGAGGGTGGACCAAAGGCAACCAATAGTGAAGATATCACACGTGCGACCATGGAGCCGTGCCAACCGGATGCTCCCCTATACAACAGCAGGATTATCGCGAGCTTTGTGAGGTTTATCGAACGGTACTATGATCACATCGACATAAATGAGCTATTGTACTATGCCAAAATGGAACCCTACCAGGTTCAAGACGAGGACTACTGGTTCAACCAGGAGCAAGTAGATCTCTTTCACGAAAAACTGGTAGTACTGACGAAAAATAAAAATATTGCACGGGAAGCAGGCAGGTATGCGGTGTCAACGGACTCTCTGGGGGTCGTGAAGAGTTACGCACTGGGCTTCGTGAACCCCGCAAAGGTCTGCGAGATGATAGGAAAGGCTGCCGGCAATTTGGTGAGGTCCTGCGTCTGGGAAGCGACAAGACTAGGCCCGAACAAGGTGCAAATCAAGGTGACGCCAAGGCCGGGGACAAATGAAAAACCCTACCAGTGCGAGAACAGGATGGGGTATCTCGAATCGATCTTTGCCCTCTTCAAGCACAAACTTCCAAAAATTGAGCATACGGAATGCGCGTTCAAGGGAGGCAGATACTGCCGGTATATCATCACGTGGCATGCGTTCCGGTCAGACGTCTGGAAAAAGGCAAGGAATTATCTGGCCGCGTCACTCTTCGCGCTCTCTCTCGGGTTCCTCTATTTCTCCATGGCGCAGGCGTGGGTCGCTTCGATGATCGTTTCTCTTGTGGCGGTCTTTGCTTTGTCCCATAGAGTCTGGAATATGGAAAAGGAGGAATTGGTCACGGCCGTGCAGAATCTGACGGATTCTACAGATACGCTCTTTGACAAGCTCAACGTAAGTTACAACAATGCCCGGCTGATACACGAAGTAGGGCTGACCCTGACCAAGCAGAGACATATCGATGGCATCCTCCAGGACGTGGCGCAGATCTTGGAGAAGCGGCTCGATTACGACCGGGGCATGATCCTTCTCGCGGATAAGGAAAAGATGGCCCTCACTTTCGGGGCAGGCTTCGGCTATACGGATGAGCAGTTATCTGCCCTGCGAAGGACCAGCTTTAGACTGAGACCGGACTCGAAGGGAATTCTGGTGGTCTGTTTTCGGGAGACGAAACCTTTCCTCATCAACGACATTGATGAGATTTCGCATGACCTCTCTCCCCACAGCCTGGAGTTCGCTGAGGAGATGGGAGTGAAATCCTTTATCTGCTGCCCCATAGTCTGTGTCGATGATGCAATAGGCGTGCTCGCCGTTGACAATGTGAAAACAAAACGGATCTTGCTCCAGAGCGACATTGATCTCCTCATGGCGCTCAGCCCGGAGATCGGCATAAGTATCCAGAATGCAATGGTAACCGATATGAAAGAAAGACAGTTCAATGCGCTGCTGGAGGGGGAGGAGAAGATCCGGGCATCGCTCAAGGAGAAAGAGGTGCTCCTCAAGGAGATCCACCACCGTGTGAAGAATAATCTGCAGATTGTCTCAAGCCTTCTCTATATGCAGGCAGCGAAAACAGAACATCCCGGGGCTGTCCTGGCGCTCAAGGAAAGCCGTGCCCGCATTAAGTCCATGGCGCTCATCCATGAAAGGCTCTACCAGTCACCTAACCTTGCCAGCGTTGACATGGGTGGCTACACGAGGAGCCTTGTGTCCGATCTCCAGCATTTCTACAGAACTGAGGAGAGTTCCGTTCGGCTCACGGTCAAGATTGACGATATCCTTCTCGGCATCACCGAGGCAATACCCTGCGGTCTCATCATCAATGAGCTTGTCTCCAACGCACTGAAGCATGCCTTTCCGAAGGGGGGGGAAGGAGAGATTACGATTCAGATGCAAAAACGGGACACAAACCGCATCATGCTGACCGTGAGTGACAGCGGTATCGGCTTCCCCGAAAACATAGACCCTCGGAATTCGCCATCTCTCGGGACTGACCCTGGTAAACTCGCTGGTCGAACAACTGGACGGGACCATCGAACTTGACAGAAGTGGGGGTACTACGTTCACGATCGAGTTCCGAGGATAGGGCCAGAACGTCCGGTCTGCTTCCCCACACAACCTTGTGCTCGATATTTGCTTTTGCCTATTTCAGGATGCCTTTAGATTCACATTGGGCGTAGTTTCTGTTATAATCTTTGGCGATTCCGTTCCTTAACCTGTTCCCGTACTCGAATGTGGCCGATATTAGAATGAAGAACGGTATTGTGGTTACTGAGAAGAACATATGTCTCTTCCAGCGGGCTATCTTGCGTCGTTCGCCGTGGCTTCGCATAATTAATACGCATGGTACTACGGTCTTCAAGTAGTTGGTCATTCCGTCTCCAATCGATCGATGTCATAAGGAGACCTGCATGAAAAAACTATTGCTCATTAACCCAGTCGGTCGGAGAAGTGGAATGTCGTTAAGCCGGTTCACTCTTTATCCACCATTAGGTCTTGCCTATGTGGCCGGAGCGACACCACCGGACTGGGATGTGCGGATAGTCGATGAGAACTTCGAACCGTTCCAATTTGAGGAGGCGGATCTCGTTGGCATTACTTCTTTTACGGCCACCGTGAACAGGGCATACGAAATTGCCCGCACCTACCGCGATAGAAGGACCAAAGTGATCATGGGGGGAGTCCATGCCTCCATGGCGCCGGACGAGGCAGTGCGATACGTCGATGCGGTCGTTATAGGCGAGGTGGAGAACATCTGGGGCCAAGTGCTTCGAGATTTTGAGGAGAACCGCCTCTCTCAAAGATACGAAGGTTCCAAAGTCGATCTGAGTATTCCCGGGGTCAGGCCACGCCGTGATCTGCTTCATCCCGATTATGCGTGGGACTCAATCCAAACCTCTCGCGGATGCCCTTACAACTGCGAATTCTGTTCTGTATCCAGGTACCTAGGTAAAGAATACCGTAGGCGTAAGGTAGACGACGTGCTGGATGAATTGGCAAGCATGAAAAGTGACCGTCCGATATTTTTTCTGGATGACAACCTTATTGGCCATACGAAACAAGATAAGCTCGCATCAGAGGAATTATTTTCCGGCATGATCAAGAATAAACTTAACAAAAAGTGGATTATGCAGTGTGCAATCGACGGAGCGGACGACCAACGCCTTGTCGAGTTAGGAGCAAGGGCAGGCTGGACCTCGGCATTTGTCGGTTTCGAAGCAATCGATGAGTCGACCCTCAGAGGAATGAAGAAGCACCAAAACGTGCGAGCCGGAGTCGAGGGTTACGGCAAGGCGGTAGAGATTTTTCATAAATACCACATAGGGGTAGTCGGACTTTTTATTCTCGGTAGTGATGACGAGCCTGCCTCCTATTACGAGCGGCTCGCTGACTTCTTACTACGCTCCGGCATAGACGCTTTCCAGATCACAATCCTCACTCCTCTGCCGGGCACTGCACTTATGGAACGGGTACTGGCTGAGGATAGATTGCTCTACAAGGATTTCCCGCAAGACTGGGAAAAGTTTCGCATGTCGCATGTGGTGGTTCGGCCCAGGGGAACTACGGCAGAGATCATCTACGAAGGCAATAATCACGTTAAGAATCGCCTTTACTCTTTCCCGACGTTTCAACTACGAACGTTGAAGTCTCTTTTTTGTCTGAGGAACGCCTACAGCTTCTATGCGGTCTATAATTACAACAAGGCCTTGAAAAGAGGTTGGGAGAAATCCCACTATTACAAAAAATCGGTTTGAGCACCATCATCGTGATTGCAACTTATCGGGCTACAATCAGGGTGGGCACCATCGTTGCGATCGGGTTTAGGGGTTAGGATTTTATAAGGCGGGCTTTTGCATCCCCGCACGCATATGAGAGGAGTGTAGCTGAATCTGCGCGGATCAGAAAAAAATCGCGTGAATTCCTCCATGAACTCCTCGCGTCCCCCCTTGTATTCATCAAAGGCAAGGCCGGCCTTTCGGCTCACTATCTCTATCTTCTTCGCCCAGTTAAAGGCATCCACGTTGCCGAGTGCTCCATAAATGAGATGATGGGCACTTACGCTGACAGCTACGTGCTCATAACCAAGATCATAGAGATAGGAATAGAGTTTTCTCCCGGCGTAAGGGTCAAAATTGAACTTCTCCTCCAAAACGCGGGCACACTTGGCAATGGCCCTTTCAAGTCTTTCTGACAGGCCGAAGTGGCTCAGGCAATTGTGATCCAGATCTATAAGGCACAAGGTGCCTCCCGGCTTCAGGATGCGTGACGCATTGCGGACAATCTCAAAAGCATTCGAGCGGAAGTACTCAAGGACGAAGCGGACCCATACGAAATCGAAGCTCCCTAATTCGTCCAGGGGTTGCCATATGTCGCCGCGAATAAATTCGATGCCCTCCCGCGCGTAGTTGTCTTGCGCATATTCGAGCCTTTTTTCCGAAACGTCGACGCCAACAGCCGTACCCCCGGGCTGGACGAGCCCGTGGAGCACGTGCAGTCGTCTTGCCACAGCCGCAACCGAGGTCTGCGACACGCATGCCCGGACGTATCTGTGCCCAGAGGGCCTGCTGCTCCACGACCGCAGGATCTGTCTTTGCTTCCAGCCGGATACTTTCCTCTTCGCTCTCCATTAAATAAACAACATCTTCCATGGTTCGCCTCTATTACTGGGACACCCACTACCCACTTCGTACGTACCCGGTTCCACGTCACCCGCACGCGGGTACCCGGCTCGCGATGCTCACTACATAAATCCCCACGGAGCCTTCCCGTGGGGATTTATCTTTGTTTCGTCGTGTCTTGATGGCTCAGGCTGGAGGCACAACCGAGGAATGTGCCAATGGCCTAACTATGCCCTGAATGGCTTTTCCGTCTCTCTCGACGCCCTTCTTTCCGCTCATAAGTCTATCCATATACTGATAGAACCTTTCCGCGTACTTCGTGTCAAAGGCCCACAGGTTATACACTTTCTCGTAGGGGATGGATTGATTCTCCACATAGGAAAGCGGATGCAGGAGTATCGGAATCTCGTCTTCAGCATAATGCGGGGAGAGCAGGGCAAGATGGCGATAGAGCACGTCTACGGGCAGATCTTCTTCATCTATAATAAAAACGTGCACACAGTTCGTGAGGTTCGACAGGTTCAAACCCGTATCTGAGACGACAGCCAGAGCAAGAGCCTTCAACTGGCCATCTTTCTTGAGAGAAAAGAGATGTTTCTCCCTCTTAAATCCGAGCTTTTCATATTCATGCATTCAGGGTACTTGTATCTCTCATATCCGGTTCAAGGTCCAGGGCCTTAATCATGAGGCCACCCGATACGTAGTCATAGAAAGTAGAGAGCTCTGCAAGGTCTTCGGCCTTCGCAACGTCGAGCCTCCAGCCGCTGTCGCCTTCTCCTCCGCTATGATGGCTCTCAAAGTGAAAATTGAGGTAAGCGAAAGAATCGATCGAGCACTGCTTCGGGTTGGAGAGGGCGCGGGCAAATCCCCCAAACACCCTGTTGGGGAACCGGTTATTGGGCCGAAAATAGCACATCAGGTAATCCATGTGGCTTGAGTAAAGGCCCCGGTAATCGGTTACGTAATCCCTGACCTGGTTCAGTACTCTTAAACCCGCGCCGTTCTGCCCGATGGCGGCATGATGGTGAAGCAGCCAGGTATTCTCGTAGAATCGGATCATAGAAAGGTGAGCCTGGATGACACCCTTGTCCAGCTGGATAAAGTGCCTCGCTATTGCCGGATTCGAGAGATAAAGCTTCTTGTACGTCTCCCGAAACCGTTCCTTGTACATATGCAGCGTCGCGTATTTTTTCGGATAGACAAAGCCCGTGTCGAAAAAGAACGTCAGCAAGTCCTCCAGGTCGACCTTGCCGCACACATGCGATGTTTGATGCTGTGCTCTCTGGAGCAAAGCAAAAAGTCTGCCCTGGTCCTCAATACTCATGTCCAGGATTACGATCCACCACTTCATCGTCTGCTGCGCATCGCCGTCTTGCACATCCCCGGAACTGACCTGCGCCCTGCATGTTAGCGAAAAGCCCGGAGCAATCTCTATCTCGACCTCTGGTATGACGAGACCGGGGAAGAGGACTGCGCTCTCATAATTCTCGATCACGGAAAACCAGCACGTAGAGATCTCGTCCACCTCGAGACTTACTCTTTTCCTGGCCAGCGGGTGGTTGAAGGCAACGCTCCACCGGGGCACAAGCGCATGCCCGTCGCCGTTAAGCCTGTCACTCCGGGGTTTGCCGTAAAGCGGCTCAAGCACCAATGCCCGTTCCCGCTTCGACTCCGACTGCCTGATTATCTTGCACTCTCCTGTATAGAGTACGGTCTTCCCATCTGAGAAGACCACATACAAAGGCGCTTTTTCGTTAATCCATTCGAATGTCTGAGGCGGTTGAATCGAAACGAGGACGCGAAAGGAGAGGGTGGTAAAATCATCAAGAATCCCCGAAAAAGTCGCAGCATCCTGCATAAGGGTCACCTGGACGCCCTCAGAGGCATACCTCCTCGCCCTCCTCAAGCGCAGTCCCCGACAATCTTCGGGAAGGACAAATGTTATGCCTGCATCGCTCATTTCGCTTGATTGAGGGTCGACAATGAGAAGGTCCAACCCCCTGTCAACCATAAAGTTTCGGGCAGTGTACGATGTTGCAATGTTGGCAGGACAGGGCTCGGCCCAAAGGCAATGCAACGTGTCGCCAGAACAGGGTTGAGGATAGGCTCGGAGGAATAAGGGATTGCCGTACCGTACATGCTCAAAATGTACGATGATAGGATCTTCCCGGAAGTTGACGCAGTTAAGACTGTCAATCAGCCGTTTCTTGGTGATCCTTTGAACCCCGGCTTGGGGTTCGTTCCCCAATTCTTGACCTGCCTTTTCCACCCCATTCATCAGATACCTCCAGGTCTCGTGAATGCAGATGCCTCAGATTGTTCTGGAAGTGGCCCGATTCTCGTCCGGCCATGTTCGATTGGACCCTTTGTGGCCCATACCAGAGTAAGACCCAGAGAAGGCTGGCCCGAGGTGAAGTACGAATCCGGCACATCTCGATCGGTGCGCTTCACCTTCTCGGCTCCCCCCCAGCAACAACCTACCGGTTCTTTATCCGTTTTGCTTACGAAACAGGCACTTCCATTGTACAACTTTATTACGTCTCTTTGTCAAGCTTTTTTCTCTTTGTAAATTTTGATGTCAAGCAACAAGTGAGTGCTTTGAGGGGGTGTAATACCAATTTGCATTCAAGATGGACGACCCAGCCTTCGGCCGGGTACCCCGGGCGGCAGCGAGGAGCAGAGGCGCAGTATCAGGTAGGTCGGAGCGGGCCGCCCGCGCAGGATGTCATGTGCAGCCTGGGTTGTCCGCACATCGCGCGCACCCGGCTGAAAACATTTGGCAGCGCCGTGGCTGGACTTTTGAAGACGCCGGCCCCTGGCCTAGCCGACTTTGATGATCTCGTACGTGCGTTCCCCGCCTGGCGCGGAGAACGTCACTTCATCTCCCACACTCTTTCCCATGAGCGCGCGGCCCAGGGGTGAGCTGATCGAAATCTTTCCCTTCTGAATGTCACACTCATATGGTCCCATGACCGTGTAGGCTACCTCTTCACCCGTATCAAGGTTCTTCAGACTGACGCGGTATCCGAACTCGATCGTCCCGTTTTGGGGCTCTCGCACATCGAGGATCTCGGAGTTCTTAATCGCTTCATCCAGTTCTCCGATTTTCTTCATGAGAAACTGCAGTTCCTCTTTAGCTGCCTCATACTCGGCATTCTCTGAGATATCGCCGTGCGCCCGCGCTTCTTCAATTGCGAGGAGGATCTTGGGCCTTTTAGTGTTCCTCAAGAATTCAATCTCTTTCTTGAGATTATCGTAGCCCGCTCTTGTTATGGGATATTTCATGTTCGCTCCGGGAAAGTAAGGTAAGCTCCAATAAGGATATGGATTTATACCATATTATCGCAACATTTTCAAGAGCCATTACAGAAATGCCCGCTTTCCAAGGAGCTTATGCGGGTAGATAAGAATATAGAGGCCGGCCGAGATAAGGCATGTGATCTGTCTCGAGTCACTGACAGACCCCTCTACCTGCTCATCAGGCAATCATGATTGCCTGCCCCTGTAGTCCTTATAGCCAAACTTCTTCACAACCTCTATCTTTCCCCTATCCGTTATCACCGCGATACCAGGGAGATTTATTCCGTTAAAGGTGGTGCTTTTCACTATGCTATAGAGGGCCATATCAGAGAAAATCAGCTTGTCTCCCCTTTTTAGAGGCTTATCGAAGGAATAATCGCCCATAACATCCCCTGCAAGGCAGCTCGGTCCTGCGAGTCTATAGGTATATCTCTTCTCATTCGGCTGGCCTGACTCCATTATGTGGGGCCTGTAAGGCATAAGCAGCACATCCGGCATATGCGTTTCTGCGGATGCATCCAGTATCGCGATCTCCATTTGGTTTCTTACAATATCCAGAACAGATGTGATCAAAACACCCGCGTGGTAGACGCTCGCTTCACCGGGTTCGAGGTATACCTGCACGCCGTACTTTTTCTTGAACGCGTTTACGAGCTTGATGAGACGCTCCAGATCGTAATCGTCACGCGTTATATGATGGCCGCCTCCGAAGTTCACCCATTTCAGCCCGCTAATGTATGGTCCATAGAGTTTCTCGAACGCGTTCAGAATGTCTTTCAAGCACGTCTGAGTTTTGCTCACACATGGCATGAAAGTGCAGCCCATCCACTATGCTCTTATGCTTTGGGAATTCCTCGCTGAATGCGTCGTACATTATTCCCAGCCTCGAACAGGGCGCACAGGGATTGTACATCTCCGTAGTGACCTCGGCGTGTCCCGGATTCACTCTCAAGCCAATTTCCACGCCGCTTTTTCTGGCGAGTCCCCCGAACTTCTCAAGCTGATAAAACGAATTGAATATGATGGAGTCGGAATACTTCAGGATCCGCCTTATTTCCTGTTCTTTGTACGCTGCTCCGAAGGTGTGCACCTCCTTCTTGAATTCTTCATAGCCAAGCCTGGCTTCATGCAGACCACTTGCAGACGTTCCGTCCAGATATCTGCTCATCATCGGAAAAGTTGCGAATGAAGCATAAGATTTCAACGCGTGTAAGACCTTGCAACCTGTGCGGTCTTTTACATATCTCATGATCCGCATGTTTTCTTCGATAAGGGTTTCGTCCAGGAGGTAAACCGGGGTCGCTATACTACCGGCTGCGATCCTGAGGAATCTTTTGTTTGCTGCCTCAAAGCTTTTTTTCTTGGCGTCTTTGATCAAGCGCGTCAGCGACCTGAGCCCGCTAATGCTTAGTGTCTCAAGTACTTTTTTTCTCGCATCGCCGGATAAGGCGTGATATATGCCTGCAGCGCCTGTATCTTTTGCCAAAATTGCCCGGATTGCTTGTTCAGCTTGTTTGTCGGCGGCCATCAGACAGCTTCAAACCTTGTTAGGAAGCGCTGTATGCTCAACCACCTGCCAGGGAAGACCGTATTTATTCAGTGCCTCCATGAACTTGTCAGGATCGAGCTGCTCTATATTATACACGCCAGCCCCCTGCCAGACACCTGTGAGTACCATCATCGCCCCGATCATCGCAGGGACACCGGTCGTATACGCAATTGCCTGCGTTCCGGTCTCTTTGAAGGCCTCTTCGTGGTCACAGACATTGTAGATATATCGGGTAATAATCTTCCCATTCTTCTTCCCGGTCATGACGTTGCCAATGACTGTCTTGCCTGTATATTTTGTTCCAAGAGAGGCAGGTTCGGGAAGCAATGCTTTCAGAAACTTTACCGGAACAATTTTGCACCCCTCGTAGTCAACCTCGTCTATGCGTGTCATGCCCACGTTCTTGAGCACTCTCAGGTGGGTGAGGTAATTGTCGGAGAACGTCATCCAGAATCTGGCCCTTTTCAGTCCTCTTACGTGCCGGACAAGCGACTCCAGTTCTTCGTGGTAGAGAAGATAGCTTTCCTTTGCTCCGGCTACCGGGTAATCAAAGCTGAAATGCGTGCTGCCTTCCTCGATTATCGCAGGCGTCTCAATCCATTTCCCGTTTTCCCAATGTCTTACTGCCTGCGTTACTTCCCGGATATTGATCTCAGGATTGAAGTTTGTCGCAAAGGCATGGCCGTGGGATCCGGCATTGCAGTCAAGTATGTCCAGATACTCTATCTCGTCGAAGAGATGCTTCTGAGCATAGGCGGTAAAGAGATTCGTCACACCCGGGTCGAATCCTGAACCGAGCACTGCCATGATCCCTTTCTGCCTGAACCTTTCCTGGTAAGCCCATTGCCAGCTATACTCAAAGTGCGCCTCATCCGGTGGTTCATAGTTGGCGGTGTCTATGTAGTGCACTCCTGTCTCCAGGCAGGCGTCCATAATATGCAGGTCCTGATAGGGAAGCGCGAGGTTAAGCACAACATCCGGTTTGAATCTATCTATTACCGCGGTCAGTTCCGATACCTTGTCAGCATCCACCTGTGCTATCAGGACGTCTCTGTCATATCTCTGCCTGATAGTTTTCCTGATAGCCTCACACTTGGAGAGTCTCCTGCTAGCGACCAATATTTCCGTGAAGACTTCAGGAACCTGCGCGCATTTGTGCGCTGCAACGGTCGCGACACCCCCGGCCCCGATTATCATTATTCTTCCACGGTTCTTTATGCCATTCATAAACGCTCTCCCGGAACAGGTTGCATTTGTCTTATCTATCTCGCTACAGGCGAAGCAGCGTCTCCCTGCGAATGCAAAAGCATGAGCATCTCTCTTGCAACCTTTGAGGCGGTAATGGAAGAAACAAAAGTCGTATCATAATCAGGAGCCAGTTCGACTATGTCTGCGCCTACGATGTTCATCCCCACGAAAACAGAAAAGTATTGCATAATTTCGTTAAACATCAAGCCTCCAGGTTCCGGGGTTGTGACCCCCGCAGCCAGAGACGGGTCAAAGACGTCCATATCGAAACTCACGTAGATCGGTATGTTCCGGTTCAGGCGCGCAGCAAGTGATGCGGGTGACTCGACGGGAAGGAGTTCTTCAAACTCCCGTCTTGTCCCGGATCGTATACCCACCTGAAAAATTTCTACTCCTCCCAATTCTTTCACCCGCTTCATAACTGTAGCATGGGAAAGTTTTTGCCCCTCATACTCATCTCTCAGATCACAGTGGGCGTCAAAATGGACAATCTGTATCTCTCTGAAACGTTTTTTCAGCGCCTTCAAGATAGGATAGGTTACAAGATGTTCACCACCCAGCACCAAAATCTTTTTCCCTTTTTCCACTATCTCGGTCACGGCAGTCTCTATAAGTTCAAACGAATAGAGTAAATCGCCCGGACGAAGTTCAAGATTGCCTGCATCATAGAACATCATCTCGTCCAAATCCTGCTTCAGGTATGGACTGTAAGTTTCAAGTGTCCACGATGCCTTTCTAATGCTTTCGGGAGCGAACTTTGTTCCGCTCCGAAAAGAAGATGTAGCATCCAGCGGGCAGCCCAGCAAAAAGATGCCGGCAAGCTCCTCACGTGTTTCTGACCCTATGAATCGGCTATTGAAGACGCCTTTCATTATAGAGCGTCTCCGAGAAATGTCGGTAGAACGAAAGCTGCAGCGTGGATTTTCTTATGGTAATGACTCGACGAGGGAACGACTCTGTCCGCTAATCCCACAGAACTACGCCGGCGAATACAGCGCCGATAGCGACAACTCTATAGGTGGCCGAAATAGCCATGATATCTTTTATTGCCCGGTTCCTCAGCTCCATGCCCTTTTCCACCATCTTCTTGACCTTCTCCACGACCACGCTCTCTTCTGCTCTTGCTGAATACTCCATGATCAAGCCGGCGCGATTTATATCCTTCGGTATGCCTATTGCCACAGCGGAAGATATAACTTCTCCCGGAACATCACTGCAAAGAGATGCGTAGGCTACCGGCACAAGGGCTCCTTGCGGCATTGGAACCGGAGGTGGCTTGATCTCCTCGCAACCCGGAGGAAGAATACTGCTCATTTTCACCAGGTTGGTGTCTCCGACACCTGAAGCGAGAAGGGCACCATCAAATGCATTTAGCAGCGAGAATCCTTCGGACGAACCGCTGACAAGAAAAAACTTCGTGGGTGTTTTAATAATCACGTTGGCCACCTCCCAAAGTCTTTAGTACCCAGCAGGATTCGTGGGTGATTTCTTTGCCTAGGAAATCCGGTTGACCCATCTTCATCTCCACCGATGGACCGACGCGTACTTCTTTCCGGCATGTCCCAAATTCAGTCCAGGTATCTGTCGTTACCTGCCGTTTCAATGCTTTCACCCCATGGCCCTCCTTTGAAATTTTAATTGCCTTCTCGGCATTAAAAGTTAGGAGGCGAAGATACCCACAGGACCAGGGCCCTCGTCTTTCGCCTGTTTGCTATACGGTGCCGCTTTGAAGCCCGAAAGTAAAAACACTCTCCCCGTTTCAGCTTGTACGTCTTGCCGCCGAGCGACAGTTCTATGCCCCCTGGATAGAACAAAGCCAAACTCCTCTCCTTCGTGCGGTCCTTCTTCCATCTTCTCTCCCGGCTTCAGCGCAACGAATGCCGGGTCCATCAGCCGGTTTTGTGCCGCAGGCACGAGAATCTGAAAACTCGCCACATCCTCCTTCTCCAGCTCAACCCGGTCCTTCACCTTGAACACAATCTTCTCGTCAAACGTCTCATCAAAGAACGCAGAAGGCTTTTCATCCAGGGCATCAAGAATGGCGAGCAGGCTCTCCACGGAAAGCGAAGTCAGGTTCCGTTCCACCTGGGAGATAAAACCTTTTGTCAGGTCAGCCCTCGACGCAAGCTCCTCCTGCGTAAGCCCCTTGGCCTGCCGCATCATGCTTATCCTTTCGCCTATGCTCGAACCGCCAATTTTCATGCTAACAGATATACGTCACCAAAAGTTTACTGTACTAAACTAGTGATTAAACTAGTCGATATTTTCCGGCGTGTCAAGTAAATTTTTATTTAACTACGAGAGACAGTATGTTAAACTCCAAAAATCGGGGTTATCATGCTTGGAAAAGAAGCGATCGTTGCCTTTCTGGCCAGCAAACAGATCCGCCACCTCTTTCATTTGCCCGGTATCCACACGCTTCCTCTCAACCAGAGCTTTGTGAAGTCTGACGTGAAAGCCGTGATGGGAAGGCACGAGTCGGCTGTCGCGTTTGCCGCGGTGGGATACGCGCAGGCCACGGGTTCTCTCGGGACTCTCGTCGTGACGCCCGGTCCGGGCCTTGTGAACGTTGTTTCAGCGTGTCTGGAGGCTCATGGAGACCAGGTGCCGCTCCTGATCATCCACATCGATACCGAGAGGAAAGAGATCGGCAAGGGCATACTGCACGAGCTTGCCGAACCCGAACGGATCTTCACGCATCTCACCAAGGGGACGTTTATGGTTGAGCGGAAAGAGTCGCTTCTCCCCATGCTGGGGGCAGCGCACGACGCCGCGCTTTCAGGCAGGCCGGGCCCCGCGCTCATTTCGATTCCGTACACGATGCTCGAAAAGGAGGTGCCCTTTTCCGCTAGCGGCGGTAAAGCCATGCCGCAGGAGCCTGATCTGACCGGTTTAGAGGAGGTCTTGGCCGGCAAAGAAAGACCGGTAATTATCGGCGGAGGCTTACTCATGAGCGACGAGTTGCGTCTCTCACTTGAAACCCTGTGCAGCGAGTCCGCTATACCGTTTCTCACCACGACCGCGGGCAAAGGCGTATTAAGCGAGGATCGGCTGGAGACGTTTGGCTGCGTGATGAGAAAGGGCGTAACAAAAGATATCCTGGAGGGATCTGACATCGTCATAGCCATCGGCACAAGGCTTCGGGCGGCGGATGCGAAACAGCGTGGTGTAAAAATAGGCGAGCTTATCCATATCGACGTCGACGATACGTGGATAGGGAGGAACTATCCAACGAAGCTTGGTATAGCCGGTAACATCAAGACCTCCGTGGACGGGCTTTGCCAGGTCATGAAGGGGAGGAGGTCTTCATGGCACCTCCAGGAGTTGAAAGAGCTCCAGAGGAAAGAAGAGGCCAAACTCTTCCAGCACGCGCCGGGTTTCAGGATCATAAGCCTCCTTCGCGATGTTATCCCAGAGGATACGGTCTCTGTCTGGGACCTCAACCTTATTTCCTATTGGGCGGAGTATTACTTTCCTGTCTTGCGACAGAAGACCTTCTTGGAAGGCAGGGGCTCCTCGACGATATTCTATGCGGTTCCGGCGAGCATCGGAGCAAAGCTCGGCAGGCCTGACAGACCGTGTCTTTGCGTTGTGGGCGATGGGGGCGGACTTCCCATGCTCGGAGAGTTGGCCACCGTGAGGCAGTACAACGTCCCCGTGGTCTTTCTTGTCTATAACAACAACAGTTTTGGAATGCTCGAGCATTACATGAAGCAGCGGTACGCGCTGGAAGGATCGATGCGCCTTACAAACCCTGACTTTGTTCAGCTTGCCCGGGCCTTTGACATCCCGGCGAAGAGAGTAGAAGGTCTCGATGACCTGAGAGACCTGTTTGTACACCATATCCGGTGGGATGAACCCTTTCTCATTGAATTCAATTACCCGAATTTTCCTCCACCGTGGGACATCCAATAGACCAGTCTATCTCGTCTATCTGGTCGTCTGGTCTTTCTGGTCTCCGGACCAAACAATCCAAATAGGCCAGACAGACTAAATAGACCTGTTGACGGTGGTGCGGGCTTTATGGAAAGGTGAAGTATACTCCAATGAAGTACGATGTCATCGTCGTGGGTGTTGGCCCTGCTGCTATCCGCAACTACTTCTTTCGCCTTAAGGGGCAGGCCTTCTGCGAGGCTGTCGCCGATGTGATAGCTGGCAAAGCGAACTATAGCGAACTCGTTTCAAACGTGCTGGCTTACGCCAGACGCCCGCTGACACCCGATGTGGCTCGCATGTTTTCCCGCCAGGATAGCGGTTGAGCGCACGCGCAGTCTACTGCAGATACTCAGGCTCGCCCTCAACATAGAAGCCTTCCTTTGCAAGGGCCTTGACCAAGGCGTCAAAGTTTGTTACCTGGTCGTCGTAGGTTACCTTCATCCAGTGGATCATCCAGTTGGAATCCACGTCCTTTACGCCCTTGACTCTCCACAGGGCATCACGTGCCCATTTTTCGGTAACCGGTCACTCGCAACTCGGCACCGTGAACTTTACTATCTTTATCGCGCCAAATGATCTCTGGCCAGCAAGCAAAACGAGCGCGCAGGCCATCACAAGACAGATTGTGAGCCTCCAGGCCTTCATGGTCGCCTCCTCTCGTAAGCGTCGTAACACTTGCTGTTAATATAATACGTATGTGTAATGCGTTCAACCGCCTCCCGCCCGGCTCTTGCGGCAGCCCTTGAAGGGCCACAGTCCGTCGTTTAGGCCTCGCTTTCGCCATCACAAACAGGTCAAAACAAAATGCTGGTGAGAAGGGAAGGTCTCCCCTCCCGACTAATCTTCCTCCGGGGGTTCGGGCTCCAGGTACTCTGGCTGGCCCTCAACCTGAAACCCTTCCTTTGCAAGGGCCTTGACCAAGGCGTCAAAGTTTGTTACCTGGTCGTCGTAGGTTACCTTCATCCAGTGGACCATCCAGTTGGAATCCACGTCCTTCACGCCTTTAACTCTATACAGGGCATCCCGTGCCCAGTGTTCGGTCACCTCTCATTCGCAACTCGGTACATTAAACTTGACGATCTTGATCGCACCAAACGCTGTCTGGCTTGCAAGCAAAACGAGCGTACAGGCCATCACAAGAAAAATTGTGAGCCTCCAACTCTTCATGATTCCCCCTTTTTTGTCAAGGTTGTAAAGTCTTCTAGTAGGTAATGTAATACATATTTACAGACCATTCAACTCTCCAAGGGGAGTTTCCGAAAAACCGTCACTAGGTCCGCCCGTCGTTTCCTGATGGCTCCTTGCCCTCCGGCGAGGCCGTCTCAAAAGCTTCAAGTGCTACGTTTATCTCCTTCAGCTTCTCCTGCAATTTGAGGCGCAGTTCAGGATCAGCAGGAAAACGATCGGGCCTCCATGCGCCCTCGGCTGTCTTCTGCAGAAGCTCGTAAAGGCTTCCAGGGACGATCTTCTTCCATTCAGAGGCGCGATACTCTACGGAGTCGATGGCCCGACCATCCGGCGCGTGGAAGACAAGTTCGAGATCACTGACCAGGTTTTTCGTGAAATCTATTTCCAGCCTCTGCCGGATGTGGTCAAAAGGCTCGTGGCTTTTCCCCGCTGTCTGGAGAAAAGACTCTGCGTTAATAAACGCAGCACTTCCTTTGAGCGGCTTGTATTTGACCCACATGCGGGCCCTCACGGCATCGTCAGACTCCCGGGAGAGGCTCTCTAGGTCGAGATAGAAAGGGGTTCCGTCTTCATCCCTGCCCACGTAAAGCCAGTCCCCGCGATCCCTGGACTCTTCCTTCTTTGGATGATCCCTTTCCCTATTTTCAGTCGGGGCGCGCTTCTTTCTCCACAAAAAAAGAATGGCCGGCAGGGTCATCATCCACGCACTATCACCAACGAGCAGCGCCGCGCAACTGTGCATCGTTATCTACACTCCATCCCGTCTCCTAACGCTTCCTGAAGAAGAGCCGGATCGGGGCCCCCTTAAAGCCGAACGTGTTTCTCAAAGAGTTTTCGAGGTAGCGCTTGTAGTGTTCCGGTATAGATGCCGGAAAATTGGCGAAAAGGATAAAGGTTGGCGGGGAAGTCCGTGCCTGATTCACGTAAAAGACCTTGAGCTGCTTCCTTCCGGCATAGGGGAGGCTCAATCGCTGAAAATAGGACTCGAAGGTTTTGTTCAGTTTGGCCGTGGCGATCTTTCGCGTAAGCTCTCTCGCAATCTGAAGGTCCGTTTCGAGTATTTTCATAATATTTTTGCCCGTCAGGGCGGAGACGAAAATCACGGGAGCAAAATCGACATGGGGAAGTTTTTGCCGGACCATTTCAAGGTACTCTGCTTCGTGCGCCTCGCCTTCAACCAGATCCCACTTGTTGATAACGAGGGCTATGCCCTTCCCTCTTTCCATGACGAGATGGGCTATGCCCGCGTCCTGATGGGCAATACCCTCCTGGGCATCGATAACAAGATTGACAACGTCTGCCCGTTCGACGCTTCGGATAGCACTCGCAACAGAGTATTCTTCAACCCGCATCGAGATACGGCCCTTTCTCCTCATGCCCGCGGTATCGATAATGACAAATCTCTTCTCCCGAAACAAAAGCGCTGAATCGACCGCATCTCGCGTCGTGCCCGGCTGGTCGCTGACAATCATGCGTTCAGCACCCAGCAGCCTGTTCGCGATAGAAGACTTCCCCGTGTTTGGCCGGCCCACCAGGGCGATCCTGAGCCCTTCTTCAGCTTCCTCTTCCGGCTCCGCCTCGACCCGGGAGGCAAGATCTTCCAATAGATCCCCTACGCCTGTGCCATGCGCGGCACTCAGCGCGTACAGCTTATCTACACCGAGCTCGTAGAACTCTGAAATCGCCGCTTCGCGCTTGGGCGACTCTAGCTTGTTGACTACGTAAAATACCGGCTTCTCATATCGCCGCAGGATTGATGCGATCTCCTGGTCCTGCGGAAGTAGGCCCTCTTTGCCGTCCATCAGGAAAATGATTATGGAGGATTCTTCCACGGCGGCATAGATGTGTTCTTTGACCAGAGAGGTGATCTCTTCCTTTTTCTCCGGTTCAAACCCCCCTGTATCGACGAGGATAAAGCCTTTTCCGGCGTACTCGAATTCCCCGTAGTTCCGGTCCCGCGTAACGCCCGGTGTGTCTTCAGTGATGGCCTTGTGGTATCCGAGCATCCTGTTGAAGAGCGTTGACTTGCCTACGTTTGGCCTTCCGACGATACTGACAATCGGTTTCATGCCTTTTCCCGCACGGGGTACTTTAGTAGTAGACTGAGTATGAATCCCACAACAGGAAATATGAAGATTGACTTCAGGGCAAATGGCACGCCGAAGCGGTCAGCCACAACCCCGAGCAGCGTGACCCCGATGCCGCCGGCGCCGATCGCAAACCCGGTGGTCAGGCCTGAGGCAATCCCTAAGCGTCCCGGAAGAAGTCTTTGTGACATCACAACGGTTACGGAAAAGGTCGAAACGAGAACCATGCCGAGCCAGAAGAGGGTCATGGACAAGAGCAGAGGGAACCCCTCGAGAAGGAATATCAACGGAAATGTCAGGGCAGCTATGGCCATAGACAGAGATATAAAAAACCTGTAGCCCCACCGGTCGGCCAGGGGCGCGCCGGCGAGTGTTCCCACCGCGCCGCCAAGAAGAAAGACGCTGATCAGTTTCCCGGCGTAGACAGCGTCGCCCTTAAGGTAATTGATGTAGTAGAATGGAATATAGCTCAAAAGACCCATCTGCATCCATGACCTCATGATCACGATGGAGACCACCGTGACAAGGGAAAGACATGCGGCCCTTCCGAGCTTGTCGTCGCCTCCCTGCTTGGCATGCTCCGTGCGCTCCGGCAGCGCCACTGTCTTGCGCAGGCAAATGATGACTGCGGCGAACGCAAGGGCCGGGAGCATCACCACGGGCAAAGCGCGGAAGCCCAGGTAACTGATAACCGGGATGGAGATGATCGGGCCAAGGGCCATGCCCACATTTCCGCCAACGGAGAAAACCGACATGCCTGTTGCCGCTCGAGGCCCCGTATAAAAGTATGCGGTCTTATAACCCTCCGGGTGATACGCTGCGATCCCAAGGCCGCTCAGCGTGACAAGCAGAAGGACTGGAAGGAAGCTCGATGGGACGGAAACAAGCGCAAACCCGACCCCCGCAGCCAGAACGCCGGCGGGCAGCAAATAGGCCTTCTCCTTTTTGTCGGAAAGAAACCCGAAGACGGGCTGAAGAACTGAGGATGTTATGTTGGCCATTATCAGGATTATGCCTGCCACGGTGTAGGTGAGGCCCAGCTCATTCTTGAGAAAAGGCAGGACCGCCGGCAGGGCCCCTTGATAGATATCGACGACGCAATGGCCTGTTGACAGCAGAAGAAGGATTTTCAGATTGAATTTACTCGTCATTGAATTAACTATCGTGGACGATTCGTTTCAGTTTCGTCAGGATCCTGCATGTTGCACCCCATATCCGTTCGCCGCCGTAGTAAAAACAATCGATCGTTTCCGTTTTTCCCCTGTACTCCATCTGCTCCTGAACGAGATCGCTCTTCTTGAGGTGCTCGAACGGCAGGTAGATAAGGTGGGCCACCTCTTTTTGATTGATCTTAAAGGTATAGGGGTATGGGATGATACCTACGTAGGGTGTGATCACAAAGCCTGTAAGTGTCGTCATATCATCCAGTCTCCCGACGATCTCTACATCACCCGTTTTGACTCCAATCTCTTCACAGCATTCGCGTAACGCGGTTTTCATCGTGTCGGCGTCCGCCTCTTCGTACATTCCGCCGGGGAAGGAGATCTCACCCGGATGGACCTTCATCCTGTCCGTCCTTTTCGTCAGCAGGATATGGAGACCGTTCTCCTTCTCGAAGAGAGGAACCATCACGGATGCCCGTATGCCGGTGGCACACTCCAGCTGGTGTGCGCGGTAGCTCTTCACTCTCTCCCTGATGCGCGAAAGCAGCACCCCGTATTGTAGCAACTCCGGAGCGTACAAATCAACAGGTGGGGCCGAAGAGCGCCATTGAAAAACAGCAGCCCTTCTGGTAACTTATCTAGACTGAACAACCGGTTGTAAACCATTGCTCCTCTGCAACCCTGGCTGGTTCAATAGATTTCCACGGGCAAACCCGTGCCACTGTGAGCAGCATACGGCCCGCGGGCAAAAGACCCCCGCACCCAGGAGCCGAGTGCGTGGCCCGTAGGAATCTATTTAGCGAGCACGGCGAGCGAGAGGGGGAGGCCGGGTACCCGCTTGCGGGTGGGGCTTGGCCGGCGGAGGGGGCGACGCGAGCCCCGGTAATAGCAACATGGACAACTTTTTTAATCACACCCTTAAAGAACTTCAGGCTGTCGTAGAAAAGATGGGCGCAAAAAGCTACAGGGCAAGACAGCTCTATCAGTGGGTCTACCAGCGCGGCGTGCTCGATTTTCATTCGATGGAAAATATACCCAAAAGCGTTGCGCTCCGCCCTGGCGGATGAG
>CAWIHO010000010.1:0-26301 GCA_963835605.1 uncultured delta proteobacterium
TCTTGTATTTCCTCTGCGCAAAATGGACATTTTTTCATCTTGGCCGCTTATTCACACCTGATCTTGGGTAATGCCCAACAGGGATGCAATATCACCAATTCTCAACTGCCCAGTGGATTGCTCATCCGGTTGGCCCATACAGCCCCCTTGTATGAGTTTTGCCTGCCTAAGCACCAATTGTAGCAAGGTCACAGATCGAGTCAAGAAGATTGTATATGGGGTAAACAGGGAAGGGGAACCGTTTTGAACTTTTCTGCCTCAAGATGGTTAAGGCCAGGTCCGTGTGGAGGGAAAGCGATATATCAGAGAAAATCAGTTTGTATATAAATTCTGGGGAGAGACTCCTGTATACCGGTACTACTTTTTCAAAGATCCAGGAGGAGGAAAGGGCTTTGATTGATAATCAATCGAGAGCAGAGGCGGATTCCTTGGTCGGAATTTCGGCCGTCCCTCAAGTGTTTTTCAGGAATGGACTGGCTTAAAGTGATGGGGTCGTTGCAGGGTCTCGTGCCTATTTCGTGCCTATACCCGCCTTACGGCACGACTTAGGGAAGGGTAGGCCAGGCTGAGCGTTAAGGTGCCATTCAGGTATGTCCCGTATCCCCTTGCTAGAGTGAGGTGAGACATTTTCAGGAAGTATATTCCGTAATAGTTCGTCTTTGTTTCTTTAGTGTCTCCCGTCATCTGGTTCCTTACGGCTTACTGCTTGCCGCTTACGGCCTACCGCTCACTCATGACAAGGAGAAACGCGATCATCTGCGGAACGCCAAACTTCCTGGAGAGGCGAGGAGACTGACGACGCAGCCAACAAAGGTACGCGATGAAGGCAACTTGGGATCACTTGCCTATGCAGAACCTGCTGAAAATGTCGTTCAATATTTCATCGGTGCACGTCTCGCCCGTGATTTCTCCCAGCCGGGCAAGGGCCTCGCGCAGTTCGAACGCTGTAAACTCCAGAGGCTCTTCTTGTTGGATACACGAGATGGCCCGCTGCACGGCCTCATCGGTCTTGATGAGAGCGTCTCGATGGCGGACATTGGTAATGAGGACTGCAGGACTCTTGTGCCCTCTGCCCATAACCACCTCGCACAGCGCCTCTCTCAGTGTCTCTAAGCCTGAGCCGGTCAGTGCACAAACATCGATGGGCGTCAGCTTTTTCACGGTTACCCGGTCTCTCTCCAGCTTCCGCGGAAGATCGCACTTGTTGATAGCGGTTACTATCTTTTTTGCTTTTATTTCCCGATAAATCTGCTCATCCTCGTCGAGGTAGCCCTCAGCATTGTCAAGCACCCAGAGGATGACATCTGCCCCTGGTATCCTTTTCTTGGCGCGTTCAATACCCTGCTCCTCGGCCGCGTCAAGAGGCTTTCTCAAACCAGCCGTGTCTATGATCCTCAACTTGACGCCTTTGACGTGAAGCACATCTTCGATGAGGTCCCTCGTCGTTCCGGGCAGCGGAGTGACTATGGCTTTTTCCTCCATCAGAAGGGCATTCAGTAAGCTCGATTTTCCCACGTTTGTCCTTCCCAAAATCAAGATTTCAAGTCCGTTCTTGACTGCCCTGCCTTGCACGTAGGAAGAAATGAGATCCCGCAGCTTGCCCCGTGTTTTCTCGAGCAAGGCGACAGTTTCCTGACCATCTACCTCAAGCTCTTCTTCCGGGAAGTCTATCATCGCCTCGGTGTTGGCGAGCGCTTGCTTCACTTGATCTTTGACAGCGCCAATTCTTTCAGAAAGCACGCCTGTGAGGTGGCGCAAAGCGCTTTCCGTCTCTTCATCGGATTCACTCCGGATGATATCGAGCACCGATTCCGCCTGGGCGAGATCGATCCTGCCGTTCAAGAACGCCCGCTTCGTAAACTCGCCCGGCTCGGCGATGCGTGCCCCGTGTCGAACCATCAATGTAAGTATCTGCCTCTGGGATGCAATACCGCCGTGGGAGTAAACCTCAGCCATGGCTTCCCGCGTGTACGTGGAGGGCTTATTCATGAAAACGGCGAAGACTTCATCCGCGATTTCGTGAGTCTCCGGGTTTACAATGAGGCCGAGGTAGAGGCGACGGGAGGCGAACGAGTCGACCGGTCTCTTCGGCTGAAAGATGGTTTTTAAGATAGAGTGGGCTTGGGGCCCGCTCATTCGTATAACGCCTATTCCGGCTTCGCCGAGTGCGGAGGATATGACGCAGATGGTATCAGGATCTTGCATTCCCTCTTCCGGAAGGAGAGATGATGACCCTCTTGGTGTGACCGTCTCCTTCGCTGGACGTGCTGATTCCGCGGCTGGCCTTGAAGAGCGTATGTATGATCCGCCGCTCGTAAGGGTTTAGCGGTTTGGTCTTGATCGGTTTTCCGCCCCTTCTTACCTTGTCTGCAAGTTTCTTGGCCATGACGATGATAGTCTTCTTCCTCTTTTCCCTGAAGTCGTTGACATCGAGCAGCAGCTTCAGGTTTTGTTTGAACTTCTTTGCTATGGCGAGCCTTACAAGATGCTGAAGCGCTTCCAGCACCTCGCCTTCCCTGCCGGCGAGGGTTTCCTCGTCGTCAGACTCGAGGAGAAAAAGTATCCTCTCATTGGCCTTTGCGATCTTCACCTCCAAGGGGATGCCAAGAAAGTTTGCAATATCCACTAAGAATTTTTTTCCAAACTCCTCAGGCGTACCCTCAGGGATATCCCTCGGCGTCTCTTCAGGTTTCTCGTGCACTCGCGCGATGATCCGAACCTTCTTGCTCCCGAGCAGGCCAAGGATACCCTTCGTATCAACTTCCTTCACCTCGATGTCGAGGTCTTTGACGTCTGCATTTAGTTCTGTTGCTGCTTTCTTAACTGCTTCCTCGTACGTTTTGCCCTCAACTTCCACAAAATCCATGTCTCCTCCTTACGCCGCTTTTTTGTTGATGTACATCTGCTGGGCGATGGATATCACGTTGTTGACAAGCCAGTAAAGTACGAGACCGGACGGGAAACCCCAGAACAAAAAGGTGAATATTATTGGCATGAAAAGCATCATTTTTTCCTGCATGGGGTCTGCGGTCGTAGGGGTCATCTTCTGCTGAAGGACCTGTGTGATACCCATGATCAGCGGTAGAACTCGCAACGGGACCGTATAGCCGGCCACCGAAAGCGAAAAAAGGTCCTCGGGCGATGCCAGATCGTTGATCCAGAGCATGAATGGCGCGTGTCTGAACTCGATGGCACCTATGAGCACCCTGTAGAGCGCAAAGAAGACGGGAATCTGAATGACCATAGGGAGACATCCGCCAAGAGGATTGATGCCTTTTTTCTTGTAAATGTCCATCATCTCCCTGTTCAGCTTCTCTTTATCGTCCTTAAATTTCTCTTTCAGCTTCGCGATCTGCGGTTGGAGTTTCTGCATCTCTTTCATCGACTTGTAGCTTTTCAGGGTGAGCGGATAAAAGATAATCTTGATGAGAATGGTAAGAAGAATAATGTCGATACCGTAGTTGTGGGTGAACTTGTTGGCCCAGTTCATGCCCCAGAGCATCGGTTTTGCGACGATGTCGAACCAACCGAAATCAACTATTTTTTCCGCCCTTATGTTGAGCGCTTTAAGGATGCCTATGTCCCTGGGCCCGAAATAGAGCTGTCCTGAGACATCGGGTTTGTCAAGCTTGAGTCTCTCGATAGGAATGTTCTCGTGCGGCTCTTCTATCTTCAGGGCAGGCTTGCTCGCCTCCTCGGGGATCCAGATAAAAGCAAAATAACCCTCATCGAACCCTGCATAAGTGTAAGTCTTGTCAGCGTCGACCGGCTTTTCCAATTTAGAAATCTGATCGAGCGACTTGCCATTGTAAACAAAAGGGCCCTTGAAGGAATACCTCGGTTTTTCCTTCATTGAAATCATGGCGAGATCAAGATAGGTTCTCTCCGGGTCCAGATTCTCGATGGTCACCTGGAGGCCGACTGTGTAACGGTCCGGATAGAAGGTGTAGATTTTCTTCACCTTTTTCCCGTTAGTCAAGGCGCCTGTAAATGTAATAGTCTCAGGCGCATCTTTGATGATCAAATCCTCTTTGTCGGGTGAGAACGCAGTCGCATCAGTCGCTGCTGCGCCGTTCTGGGACTCCGTGAGGGCTGGCATCTGCCCATAGGGCTTGATATCTTCGAAGAGTTCCTTTCCTTCAGGGGACCCCAGCTTTTCCTTGTACTTGAGTAACCTAACACTCGTGACGGCCCCGCCAAGGTCACTGAACGTCACCCTTAAGAGAGGCGTTTCGACGACGTACGTTTTTGTTGCCTTTGTCGCTGCTGAAGGGGCCGGGACTTCTGCTTTTGTGACTGCCTGGGCAGAAGGCCTTGCAGGTGCCTGCTCAGCTTTCGCTGGCGCCGCGGCTTCTGTAGATGGCGCGGCCTCCTTGGGTGGGGCCGGTTGTTGCTTCGGTGCGAAGAAATACTGGAAACCGAAGAGTATAACTAAAGCAAGGAGGAGCGCTATCAGCGTCCTTTTTTCCATGTAGTACCTCCATTATTTTACCGGGTCGAAGCCGCCAGGATGAAAAGGGTTGCATTTGAGGATCCGGAGTAAGCCGCACAGCGTGCCCTTGAAGATGCCTTTCTTTTCTACCGCTTCCAGCATGTAAGCAGAGCAGGATGGGATAGAACCGGCACGTGGTCGGCACGTAGGGTGACACGAGTAGCCTGTAAAGCTTCAGAAGACTCAAAACGATAAATTTCATTGCTTGACGGTGTTGGCTACCAGAGCCCGCAGCTCAGTGCTGACAACATCCCAGCGAACTCCTCTCAGGCATCCTGACTATGCGTACGTAATAATCATGGCAGTCCTCAAAGAGATGTTTGTTCAGCCTGAAGAATTCCTTTACTGATCTCCGTATCCTGTTCCTCACTACTGCCCCTTTGATTGTTTTTCTCTGGATAACCACACCAAACCTTTTCCCGGAGTCTTCATTCCTGCTTTTGAAGAGGAGAAAATGGGGCGTACTGCCGCGCTTCTTCCATTTTACGCGCCGAAATTCTCTTCTGCCCAACCTTTCGCTTTTGCTGAGGGTGAATTCCATCAAACGGCAAGTCTGTGTCTTCCCTTGGCGCGCCTTCTTCTGATGACGTCTCTCCCCGATTCTGTTCTCATCCTGACGAGAAAACCGTGAGTTCTTCTTCTCCTCTTGTTATGAGGCTGGAATGTACGCTTCATGTAATCACCTTAAAGTTTTTTCGAACCTAGTAATAAACCACAGAAGATCGGCTGAAGTCAACAAATGAAAACGACTAAACTGCGTTTAATTCTTGATTTTTTGCCGCGAGACAGGTAAACTTCATGCCGTTCACTTCTGTTTAATATCCTCGAAAGGAGCCCAGATGAAAAAGTATGAACCTGACGTCATCCGAAACGTCGGCATGTTCTCGCACGTAGGAGAGGGCAAAACGTCAATTGTCGAAGCCATGCTGTTTTTGGCCGGAGAGAATAATAGATTGGGCAAGGTTGACGACGGCACGTCGCTGATGGATTACGAGCCTGAAGAGATAGAAAAGAAGGCCACGATCTCTTCGTCATTCGCCTGCTTTGAATGGGACAAATACAAGATCAATTTGGTTGACACACCCGGGGATGATAATTTCATTGCCGATGCAAAGCTTTGCATGCGGGTTCTCGATGGAGCTGTCATCGTGGTGAGCGCGGTTTCCGGGGTCCGCGTCCAGACGGAAAAAGTGTGGGGGTATGCCGAGGAGTTTGGCGTCTCTGTCTCGATTTTCATCAACAGGATGGATCGGGAGCGGGCAGACTTCGAGAGGACGCTTGAGGACCTGCGCAAGGCGTTCGCTGACAAGAACCTGGTCGTTGTGGGTTTGCCCATTGGCAAGGAAGAAGGCTTCAAAGGGGTTATTGACCTGATTTCCATGAAGGCCTATCTGTACAAAGATGATCAGTCCGGTGCGTTCGACCGGGTCGAGATCCCGGGAGATTTAGCGGCAGAGGCGGCAAAGTATCGAGAGAAGTTGATCGAAACCGCTGTCGAAATGGATGACGCGGTGATGGAGCGTTACCTCGATGGAGAAGAGATCAAGGACGAAGAGATAGAGCGCTGTCTCAAGGAGGGAATCTGGAAGAGAAAGCTCGTGCCTGTTATGTGCGGATCGGCCTCCAGGAATATGGGTATCCAGCCCCTGCTCGACAACATCGTCAAGTATTTTCCGCACCCACTCCTCAAAGGCGAGGTGGAAGGTCTGGACGCCAAGGGGCAGCCGGCAAAACGGAAGATGACCGTAACGGATCCGTTCAGCGCTTTCATATTCAAGACGATCACCGATCCCTTCGCCGGCAAGCTGACGCTCTTTAAGGTCTATTCAGGGGAGCTTCACCCCGACAGCAGCGTACTCAACTCAACTAAGGATGAGAAGGAGAGGATCGGCCAGATCTTCTATCTCGTCGGTAAGAAGCAGAAGCCGGCGGGGTTTGTGTCGGTCGGCGACATAGCGGCTGTGGCAAAACTGAAGGAGGCGGGGACCGGCGATACGCTCTGCGATGAGAAACGCCCGATCGTCTACCCACAGGTGACCCTGCCGTTACCGGTGATCTCGTTCTCGCTCCACCCTAAGACAAAGGGCGATGAAGACAAGCTGAACACGTCTCTCGCCAGGTTGATGGAGGAAGACCTGACCATCCGCTATTCGAGGGACGACCAGACGAGGGAGTTCCTCTTGTCGGGTATGGGACAAATCCACCTGGAGGTGGTGGCGGCGAAGATGAAGCGCAAGTTTGGCGTTGACGTGGAGCTGAGAGAGCCGAAGGTGCCATACAAGGAAACGATCAAGGGCAGCACCAAGGTGCAGGGCAGATACAAACGTCAGTCGGGCGGCAGGGGGCAGTATGGGGACACGTGGCTTGAACTGGAGCCGCTGCCAAGAGGAACAGGGTTTGAATTCGCTGATAAAATTGTCGGAGGCGTTATTCCCAAAAACTACATACCATCGGTGGAGAAGGGCATCGTAGAGGCGATGGAACAGGGCGTACTGGCCGGATACCCTGTTACGGACTTCAGGGTAACGCTCTACGACGGCTCGTATCACGAGGTTGACTCGTCCGATATGGCCTTCAAGATCGCGGCTTCCATGGGCTTCAAGAAAGGGATGGAAATGGTAAACCCGGTCCTGCTTGAGCCCATCATGAAGGTGGAGATCATCGTTCCCGAAGATAACGTGGGTGATATCATGGGTGATCTGAACTCTCGCCGGGGAAGGATCGTTGGTGTTGAGTCGAAGGGGCACAGCCAGGTAGTGAAGGCCACCGCACCCATGGCAGAGATTCTGAGGTATGCCCCTGATCTGCGTTCCATGACCGGTGGGCGCGGCACGTTCACCGTTGAATTCGGTCACTACGAGGAAGTGCCTGCCCACATCGCGCAAAAGGTCATAGAGCAGGCGAATAAGGAAAGAGCAGAAAAAGAAAAGTAAGATCAGTGACAGTAGTTCAGTGGTTCCGAGTGGACGAGCTGTAACCGATCGACTAGCTTTAACCCGCAACTCGTAACCCGTAACGGTAGTTTTCTTAACACATGACACTGTACACTGATACACTGGTGTCCGGGCGTGCGGGCGGTTGTTCAGAGAGTGAGCGAGGCTAAGGTTCTGGTTCAGAATGAAAGCGTGGGCGCCATCGGCCGGGGTCTCCTCGTCTTTCTCGGCATTGGAAAGCATGACACCGCTCGTGACATTGAATGGATGGTGGACAAGATCGTGAACCTGCGGATTTTCGAGACGCAGGAAGGCAAGATGGATGAGTCACTCCTTGACGTAGGGGGTAGCCTTCTCGTTGTTTCTCAGTTTACCCTGTATGGTGATTGTCGAAAAGGAAGGCGTCCGTCCTTTTCTGAAGCCATGGATGCAGGTGCTGCCAGATCCTTTTTCGAGCTTTTTGTGGAGAGGGCGAAACAGAAAGTGACCAATGTCCAGACAGGTGTATTCCAGGCCATGATGCACGTCGGCCTCACAAACGATGGTCCGGTTACCATACTCCTCGACTCCAGTTCCAGACCCTGAGGCGGCACCCGCCTTCTACCAAGCTTCCTACTCGAGTGCGCCTGACACTATTATTCTGGCCGACCAAGAAGACTTGACTTAAAAAAACCGTTGACAGGCTTGAGCGTTATGCTGTTTAGTTTGTCGTGGTATACAGTTTGCTATTGTATACCAGACTGAGGTTTCAATGGCCCAAACCGACAATGAAGCTAAAGAGAAGAAACCACCGAACATCGACATTTATAAGGCATGGTGCAAGGCGTGTGGCATTTGTGTCGCTTTCTGCCCCACAGGGGCGCTCGCGCGGGACGAAACGGGCGCGCCCTACGTGAAGGATCCGGAAAAGTGCGCCGGTTGCGGCCTGTGTGAGCTCCGGTGTCCTGATTTTGCGATCACGGTGCACGAGAAAAAAGAAAGGCAGGCAAGGGGACAGTGAAGAAGCGAAACCTTAACGAGGTCTTGCTGCAAGGGAACGAAGCTGTGGTAGAAGGGGCATTGCGGGCAGGGTGCCGGTTTTTCGCCGGTTACCCCATAACACCTGCGACGGAAATCGCCGAGATCATGTCTGTAAGGGCGCCCCAGCTGGATGGCACATTCATCCAGATGGAAGATGAGATAGCGAGTCTCGGCGCTGTCATAGGCGCGTCTCTTGCGGGCACGAAATCGATGACTGCTACGTCCGGACCCGGATTTTCGCTCATGCAGGAGAACCTTGGTTTTGCGTGTATTGCTGAAGTACCGTGTGTGCTCGTCAACGTAATGCGGGGAGGGCCGAGCACGGGGCTCCCTACCTTTCCGGCTCAGGGAGATGTGATGCAGGCACGCTGGGGCACCCATGGTGACCATCCCATGATCGTGCTCTCTGCCTCAACGGTCAAGGAGTGTTTTGACTTGACCATAAAGGCTTTCAATCTGTCTGAGAGATTCCGGAACCCGGTAATCCTTCTGCTTGACGAAGTGGTCGCTCACATGCGCGAGAAAGTAGTGCTGCCTGAAGAGGGACAGGTGGAGATATTCGACCGTGTGAAACCGAAGGTGCCCCCCGAGTGGTACATCCCATACGAGGACACGCCTAGCGGTGTGCCTCCGATGGCGAGTTTCGGCGAGGGATACAGATACCACGTGACCGGGCTGACGCACGACGTGCGCGGCTTCCCCACAAGCAGGCCGGATGAGATTGGCCCGTTTATCGCACGCCTCTTCCGTAAGATCAGTCAGCGCTTTCCGGAGATCCAGATGGGCGAGGTAGACCAGGTGGATGAGGCCGAAATCACCGTCATAGCTTACGGCTGCGTGGCCCGATCGGCGAAGAGGGCTGTGCGTGACGCGCGGGAGAGGGGCATCAAGGCAGGCTTTGTCAAGCTCACAACCATATGGCCTTTCATGAGGAGCCTGGTTGAACCGGTACTCAAGACATCGAAAGCGGTGTTGGTGCCGGAAATGAACATGGGCCAGATCTCCCGGGAGGTCAAACGGGTCAATCAGGGGTATACGCGCGTTCACACGCTTAATAAGGTTGACGGCACGATCATCACCCCGGAAGAGATACTCAACCGCATGTTGGAGGTGGCGTAATGGAAGAGTTCACGAAGCTGATCCATAAATACTTACGCCATGACAAAAAGTTTCCGCACGTATGGTGTCCGGGCTGCGGGATAGGGATCATGCTGGGTGCCCTGATCCGGGCCATAGATCGCATTGGCTATGAGAAGGATGAAGTGGTGCTTGTATCCGGCATCGGCTGCTCCGGGAGATTGCCCGTGTACGTCGATTTCAATACGCTCCATACGACCCATGGGCGCGCCCTTACCTTTGCCACCGGTATAAAGCTGGCGAAGCCTGACCTGAAAGTAATTGTCGTCATGGGGGATGGAGATGCAGTGGCTATCGGGGGGAACCATTTTATCCATGCGGCAAGGAGAAACATCGATCTCACCGCGATCATCCTGAACAACAGTGTCTACGGTATGACGGGCGGGCAGTATTCTCCCACCACGCCATACGGAATGAGATCAACGACCTCCATGTACACTAATATCGAGCACTCGTTCAAGATATCCGAGCTGGCTGTAACCGCGGGCGCTCCATTCGTCGGAAGAGGCACTGTTTACCACGCCAAACTGCTCGACGGGCTTATGGAGAAGGCATTCCTCAAGCAGGGCTTCTCGGTTGTTGAAGTGATCGCCCACTGTAACACGCAGTATGGAAAGTTGAATCGGCTGGGAGGGCCCGTGGAGATGCTTCAGTGGCAGCGGGATCATGCCGTAACCGTGGAATCTGCTGCCAGGATGAAGCCTGAGGAAATGCAAGACAGGTTTCTCATCGGCGTGCTCGCTGACAGGGAGCTGCCGGTCTACACGGAGGAATACGATCGTATCAGACAGCGCGCAAAACTGGGACAAGGGAAGGGAGCATGAGTTTTCGGTATGACATTCGCCTGAGCGGTTCCGGGGGCCAGGGTTTGATCATGATGGGGATCATTCTTGCCGAGGCTATAGGTGTTTACGATGGCAAAGAGGTAGCCCAGACACAGAGCTACGGGCCGGAGGCGCGGGGAGGCTCCAGTAAGGCCGAGGTGGTCGTGAGCGACGAAGAGATTGATTACCCCAAGGCCATGAAGGTGGACCTCCTTGTAGCCATGAACCAGGGGGCCCTGGATGAGTACTATCAGGACTTGAAACCTGATGGAATGCTCATTGTTGACTCCACCTTTGTCAAGACAATCCCTGTGGCGAACGCCATCCAGGTACCTTTCACGCGCATCGCACGCGATCGGTTCAAAAAAGAAATGGTGGCCAACATCGTTGCGCTCGGGGCGATCAGCGAGTTCACCTCCATCGTCTCAAAGAAGGCCGTTGAGGCCGCTGTGCTGGCGCGCGTGCCGAAGGGGACTGAGAAGCTCAATCGAGATGCGTTAAAAGCCGGCATGGCTGCGGCGAAACGGGTGAAAAAGCGTGGGCCAGCACCCGAGCCGGACACGTGGGAAAATGAAGATTTATGAGTACCAGGCCAAGGGATTGCTTCAAGCATACGGGATCGGCGTCCCTAAAGGCGCAGTAGCGAAATCACCGCATGAGGCAGTCGAGGCCGCTAAAGCGATCGGCAGCGCCCCTGTAGTCGTTAAGGCCCAGATCCACGCGGGTGGCCGTGGAAAAGCAGGCGGTATCAAAATCGTCGACAATTTAGAGTATGTAAGTGAGGTGGCATCCCTGCTTCTTGACAGAAGGCTTGTGACGCCGCAGACCGGCGTGGAAGGCAGACCGGTCAATACGCTGCTCATAGAAGAGATGCTCGGGGTGGATCGGGAATTCTATCTCGGCCTGACGATTGACCGGGCTCGTGCATGTGCCGTTCTTCTCGCCAGCGCTGAGGGAGGGATGGATATCGAGCGGGTGGCGCATGAGACGCCGGAGAAGGTACTGAGTGACTGGATAGACCCAGGGGTGGGCTTGCGCCCGTTCCAGGTCTCTCGGCTCTGTTACGCACTCGGGCTGGACGGAAAGCCCATGAGGCAGATGAGCGCCATTGTTACCAGTATGTACCGCCTTTTCATGGATAAGGATTGCTCCCATGTTGAGATCAACCCCCTTGTGTTGACCGGGGAAGGGAAGCTTGTCGCCCTGGATGCCAAAATGAATTTTGATGACAATGCCCTATTTCGACATCCCGATGTGTCATTGTTACGTGACCCGTCTCAAGAAGACCCGCTGGAGGTCGAAGCATCCCGGCACAACCTCAATTACATAAAGCTGCGTGGCAACGTGGGCTGTATGGTGAATGGTGCCGGTCTGGCCATGGCAACGATGGACCTTATCAAGCTGATAGGGGCTGAGCCTGCAAACTTCCTCGATGTGGGTGGCGGGGCGACGAGAGAGATGGTCAGAGAAGGTCTGCGCATACTGATTTCTGATCGGGATGTGAAAGTTGTCTTCATTAACATTTTCGGTGGGATACTGAGATGTGATACGCTCGCAAAGGGCGTGACCGATGCGGCACGGGAGCTTGATATTAAGGCGCCTGTCGTTATCAGGCTGGAAGGGACAAATGTGGAGATGGGGCGAGAAATCCTCGCGGAATCGGGCCTTGCTTTCAGTACCGCGAGCAGCATGAAAGAAGCAGCGAGAGATGGTCTCAAGCGCTGCTTAAAAGCAGCCAGGTTAAAGGCCAAAGCGATTACGGAGTTACAAGGTTACGAGTTAAAGGCCGGCACAAACGGCTGTCAACTCGTTAATCTCGTTTGACACTTTAGCGACGTTGAGCCGGAATATAGCGGTGAGCTATTCTCATCGACGAAAATACGCGTGTGGTCGTGCAGGGCATCACCGGTGCTGAAGGGGCCTTTCACACTCGGCAGATGCTTGAATACGGCACGAAGGTGGTAGCGGGTGTTACGCCCGGCAAGGGAGGGCAGGCCGTTGAAGGCGTGCCTGTCTTCAATTCGGTCAGGGATGCCGTCGCCGTGACGGGCGCCAATGCGTCTGCCATCTTTGTTCCGCCCCCGTTTGCAGCCGACGCGATCATGGAAGCCGCGGAAGCGGACCTTAGCTTGATCGTCTGCCTCACGGAGGGCATACCGACCCTGGACATGATCGCAGTGCGCCATTACTTGAAAGGGGGAAAGATCAGGTTGATTGGCCCGAATACGCCGGGTGTCATATCGCCCGGGAAATCGAAGGTCGGCGTAATGGCAGGCTACATTCATAGAGCGGGGCACGTCGGGATTGTTTCTCGCAGCGGGACCCTCACGTATGAGGTGGTTGACCAGCTTTCGAAACTCGGTGTCGGCCAGTCCTCCTGCGTTGGCATCGGTGGGGACCCTATCATCGGACTTTCTTTTGTTGATCTGCTCGAGCTTTTCGAGGAGGACCCGGAGACCACTGCCGTGGTGATGATCGGCGAGATCGGTGGCACGCAAGAAGAAGCCGCTGCTGCATTCTATCAGAGCCGGATGACAAAACCTCTGGTTGCTTTCATAGCGGGCCTCACTGCGCCTCCAGAACGCAGGATGGGACACGCCGGGGCCATCATATCTCGCGGTGTGGGTGGCGCCGGTGAAAAGATAAAAGCGCTGGAAGCTGCGGGTGTGCGGGTCGTGAAGAATCCAGCAGAAGTGGGTCTCACCGTCACCGAAGTTTTACCTCACTAGCACAGCAATCTCTCGCGTTGTAATCCCCCGCGTATTTCGAACATGACAATGTCGATGAGCTATGCGAGGTCGGATTCTAAAAATAGAGCGAGGCGCTCAAGCCGTGACGAACGGAGGCGTACTTAAAGTACGTCGGAGTGAGACAGGGCGAAGGCAACGAAGCTATATTGAGAAGGCGACCTGGCACTAGCTGGAGCGCTCAGGCTCTAAGGGCTGTAAGGGCGCAGGTTTTTTATCCGCCGCTTGATTTGACGGGTTAACCAGGAGCTTTGTAAGGTTGCGTATTCTGCCTTCCCAGGCATTTGCAAATTTCTTGTAGCCCCTGAGACTTCTCAACGAGGTCTGGCGTAATTCCAGGTAGAGCTGCGGATCGCCATCCGAGTTGCCGAGCGCCTGGATCGCGGTATTTGGCCGGTGCATAAATGTATCAAAATGTATGATATTGAGCGGGTAAGAGAGCTTGTCACAGCCAGCCCGGTACCAGATCTTCTTGTAGATCTGCTTTGCCTTTCCTTCGTCCAGTTGGCTCACATCTTTGGCTATGCGGCCTGTCGGATCAAGGTCCTTGAGGGTAGTCTGCAAGATACCGAATTTCGCAGGTCCCTTGCCATTATCGTTCTGAACAATCTTCGTGCCCTCGTGTTTTATGATGAAAGCAGCGGCGGTTTCAAAGTTGCTGGGCACCCTTTTCTTGGAAGTGACTTGAGCTGTGTCGGCGGTATCGGGTTGCCCGTCGGCCCCCGCGGCCGGTGTGCTGAGCTTCACGTAGGAAGCCAGCTGATCCACGTGACTCCTCATTTGAGCCCTGTTCGGTGCGTAGGCTTTGATCCCATCCTGAAGCGATTTCCTGACATCGAGGTACGCCTGTGGGTCCCCCTGAGCCTTTTTCAATGCCTCAACCCCTGTCCGGGGCCTCTGCACATACGTGTCAAAATGTACGATACTCAAGGGGTAGGGTAGCTTGTCGCAGCCGGCCCTTTCCCAAATCTTTCGATAAATCTGTTTGGCTTTTGCTTCATCGAGTTGGCTTACATTCTGTGCTATTTTTCCCTTTGGGTCGTAATCTTTGAGCGTTGTCTGCATGATGCCATACTTCATCGGGTTCTCGCCCGCTACATATCCCTTTTTGTCTTCGAGCACGAAGCTGACAGCCTTGTCGAATGCCTCATCTTTGGACGTCTGTGATGCCAGAACTTCGGAAAAGGACCCGGAGGCTGTCCTCGTGGAAGTTGAAGCGGGAACGATCATACCTCGGTAGACCTGCCTCACATCGTCAACGTCATGCATAGAACCTCCTTATTGCGTCTTCGCAACATATCGTCACTTCAATTCTTGTGCCAGGAAGGTCAAATAGGGTTAAGGGGTAAGAGGGAAGCAGCAAGGGTCAAGGGTAATCGAGGCGTACCGCATACGAGCAGTGAGCAGTAGGCAGTAAGCGGCGGTAAAACAATCGACGCCCTCGTGAGCTACCGGGCAGACCAGACATGGACGAAGAACACCAGTGGAGGCGACTAGAGTCAATAATATGACATGAGCACCTGTCTGAATCTCGTACTCATACTCTCCTTCCGGTAGGCATGAGAAAGATGAGAGGAAGCGCACACATAACTCCGAGGCTGAAAGAGATGAAGGTAAACCTGAAGCCATTGCCGGGGTTAGAACTTACATGGAGTATAAGGGTAACAAGGGAGACACCCAAAGCTCCACCAACAGTTCTAAACATGCCCCGAAGCCCAACGATGGTGGCGACCCTCTCGGGCATCAACTCGATGCATGCGTTATTGGAGGCGGGAAGTGCCATTCCTGTACCAATTCCGGCAATCAGTAGGAGGAACGAGAGCATTTCTACAATGCTCAATCGAAGACCTATCATCCTTCGTATATCCAGGCCCGGCACAAGGAGAATTGTTGCAAAAGAGACGATACTCAAACCTAAGACCATGGGCCATCGGTATCCCCATCGCCTAAGCAGAAAGCTGGTGGTAACCGAGGCGAAAATCACCCCCAAAGATCGAGGTGTCAGGATCACGCCGCTCATTAATGTTGAGAGTTTATGCACTGAGGTGGCGTAAAGTGGTATGAAAGCAAAGATTCCAAAAACAGCGGCACCTATAACCAGATTTAACAGGTTTGCTGCCAGAAAAGGTCTTGATCGTAGCAAGGCAAGATCGAGCATTGGGTTAATCTCTTTCTTTTCTTGACGGAAAAATAATAGCACGAGCGAGAAGCTGAGGGCTAAAGAGAGAGCGGCAAGAGCAACGTAGAGGCCGGAGAAGCGCCCGCCTATGAGGTTCAGGCCGAACATAAGAAAGAGTATCGCTCCACTGAAAAACGAGGCTCCTAGAAAATCTATCTGAGGCCGGGAAAAAACCTTTGAGTCTTTAAGGAGAACCATGATCAAGATCATCAAACCGATGCCGATCGGCAGATTGATGTAGAAAACGTATCGCCAGGAATAGCGACTGACGATCCATCCGCCCAGGTTCGGGCCGATAATACCACCTATAAGGAAAATACTGGTGAAGAGCCCAATGGCCCTGTCCCGATTCTCTGGAAAATGATCGCTCACAATCCCTGATGCGGTGGGAAGAAAACATGCTCCTCCAATGCCTTGAAAGAACCTGAATGCTATCAGGGTGTAGATATCGGGCGCAAGGCCGCACGCGAGAGAACTGGCAGTGAAAAGAATGAGGGAAAGCAGAAAAATCTTTTTACGGCCAAAGCTATCGCTCAGATTTCCCGCTAAGGGCATGGCCATGACGACCCCAATAAAAAAAATTGACATAGTCCATGCTGCCCACAGGACCGTGGTGTCGAGTTCTTTTATGAACCGGGGCAGAGCTACAGCCACCGCCGTAGCATCGATGGAATACATCAGGAGGCTTAATCCGGCGGTGACGAAAACGAGGTAGCGGCGCATTTTGTACGAACGATCCGTAAAGGTTGAGATGTAAGGCTGCACGTGGAGCTTACTAAATTGTCATACTAAGGTCAACAAAATCAGGTGACGGAGCCAGCAGCAGACAATCACGCTTCCCCGGCCGAGCCCTAAGATATCACTGCCCTGAGTCTCACTTTCGGATCGCTTGGCACTAACCATCGATTAGTGATGACTATTACCGGCCGCCATTGCCGCTTTGATATCCGCCCCATATCGCTTGCCCCATGACCCTGTCTCGGAGCCGATTGACACCCTTACCCGCCTCTGCTACCATTAGATAGAAAATAGCCATTAGCCATCAGCTGCCGGCAAGAGCGGGCTCGTTGGGTTCGGCTGGCCGCTGGTTATCAAGGTCTGAGCATGGACGGCGACGAATTTGGACGCGATCCGGCAGTGCGCAGCATGCGGCGCGTTTTTGCGCAGATGGAAACGCTTCAGCAAAAAATGCTCGAAGCCGCCGCACTCCTGCCACTCGACCGAAGACTCCGCGTGTGGCGGGAGCAAGCATTGCACCTGTTTGAGCAGGCTTGGGCCGGGGCGGGCAGGCGCGGCCTGACCAAGACTGAGGAAGAGGCGGCCTTACTCTATGCGCACTGTCTGGCACGCATCCTTGAACGAGGCAGAATCCTGGTGCCCCCTGCAGTGCTAACTCGCAACGAGGCTTTCGAGCAGATAATTCAGGAGATACTCGGGTGATTCGCACACGCCTTTTCGGCCGATGCCGCATCTACCATGACCCTGTCTCTCCGGTTTTGAAAGCGCCGGCGCAGATCGGGTGGATTGCCTTGTTCAGGAGCATTGATCTCGTCACACCGCAGCCCCTGAAAGGCGAAGAACTCCTGAAGCGCACGCGCGGCTGGTGGACGGTAGAGCCGAACGAAGTAGCGGAGGTGGTTAAGCAGTTCGGGAGGCTCGTTGTGGGAGACGGCGGCGAACTCATGGTCGAGCTGCCTGACGAGAATGCGGCAGACGCTCTCTCGAAGGCCCTTGCCGAGCGATTTGGTGACCAGGTACAGATTGCTCCTTAGTTCTTCAGCCGTTTTTCCTAACCAAAATAGCCTTTTGGTCAATTGTTTTGGCCAGATAAAGTGGTAGACTGCTTATATTGTGTCAAGGACGCAGTGAGGCATTTGGGAGGGGAGCCATGATACACGTTAGATACCAGGACAACAGCTATGACTATGTGGATGATACAATACTCGATTACCTCATTGCGTCAAACAGTATCAAAGAGTTTTATCGCCCCTCAGACGCAGAGTGGGTCGATATAAACGAGGCGCCCATACGGGGCGCGGGACTCCCTTACATAGGGCCTGAGCGGAGACGATCACCGAACTACCTCAAAATATCCTGATTCTGCCCAACCCGTCCGGTCTATCTGGTCCATTTAGTCTATCTAGTCCGTCTAGTCTGTCTCCTTCGGGAGACCAGAAAGACCAGAAAGACAAGATAGACCGGTTTCCATCTCCGCACATTTCATTTGACTATCCTGCCGTATGGTCTAAAATATTAGGGCGATGATAAGAGAACCAGCAGCCAGCGGCATGTTTTATCCGGCCAACCCGAAGGCTCTTGCCCATGATGTCGAGCTCTACCTGGAGCAAGCTTCGCCGGCAGAGATAAAGGGCGAGATCAAGGGGCTGATTGCGCCGCATGCCGGTTACATGTATTCCGGCGCTGTAGCCGCCTGGGGATACAAAGTGTTGTTAAAGCGGACATATGATACCGTTATTATAATAGCGCCCAGCCATAGAAGTCACTTTGAAGGGGTGGCCCTCCAGGAGCAGGGCGGTTACAGGATGCCGCTCGGGATCGTGAAGATCGATGAGGAGTTCGCCTCCGAGTTGCTGAAGAGCAGTGGCGTAATTCAGTCGAATTTTCATGCCCACCAGGGGGAACATTCCCTGGAGGTACAGCTTCCTTTTCTGCAGGTTGTGTTAAAGGAGTTTCGGATGGTTCCGCTTATCATGGGAGATCAAGACGCTGCCCTGTGTGAAGCGTTGGCCTCGGCGCTCTTCCAGGTGATGCAAGAAAGCAAGAAGCAATTCCTTGTTGTCGGCAGCACAGACCTTTCTCACTATTACCCGTATAGCCATGCGCTCGAGCTGGATGGGCAGGTGGCGCGAAACCTGAATAATTTCGATGTCAAGGGGTTCGTCAGAGATCTTGCCGCGGATAAGTGCGAGGCATGCGGCGCGGGTCCGATGATCACGACCATGATGGTGTCGCAGAAGCTGGGAGCGAATGGAAGTAAAGTGTTGAAGTACGCCAACTCGGGGGATGTATCGGGAGACAAAGCATCTGTGGTAGGATACATTTCCGCTGTTTTTTACAAGATGGGTAACGGACGTGGGGACTAGGAAAGTAGGAACGGACCTCCATTTTACCGAAGATGAAAGGGCGCTCATGAAAGAGATGGTCAAAGAGACCATAGAGAGCAGCCTTTTCGGCAAAAAGGAAAAGCCCTTGGCGGTGCCGCCAAAGCTGAAGGAGAAAATGGGGGCCTTTGTCTGCCTGAAGACGCGCGGCCAGCTGAAAGGCTGTATAGGCCACATCAAGGGTTTTTTGCCCCTCGATGAGACGATCAGAGAGATGGCCAGACAGGCGGCGTTTTATGACCCGCGGTTTGCCCCGCTCGATGCCAGTGAATGGAAGGAGACGGAGATTGAGATTTCCGTTTTGACCCCGATGCGGAAGATCGACGACATCGAAGAGATAGAAGTAGGCGTGCACGGCTTGTATATCGAGAAAGGGCTTGACACAGGCTTGCTTCTACCCCAGGTGGCGGTGGAATACGGCTGGGACAGGACCACCTTTCTCGAATACGCTTGTATGAAGGCCGGGTTACCCAAAGACGCCTGGAAGTCGAAGGGAACCAGCATATACATCTTTTCAGCCGACGTATTTTAACGGGAGAACTAAAGGAGCTTGCGATGATACATAAACAGATGACCATCGAGGAGGTCGTGCAAAAGTACCCGGAAACGCGCGCCACCTTCGAGCGATATGGACTGGGTTGCGTCGGTTGTCAAGCCGCGCTCTTTGAAAATATTGAACAGGGCGCGAAGGTTCACGGCATCGACGTAAACGCACTGATTGCCGATCTCAATAAACAGATAAAGAAGGACTGATAACTGAACGGCAAGATATTTTCTGCCTGTTTGGCGTAATCTGATTCTTATCAGATCAAATCATCTCGATCTCCTGAACCATGCGCGACATAAAAATAATCGATACGGTAATTCTGGCTGCCGGCTCATCCAAGAGGCTCGGTTTTAACAAGCTCTTTCTGAGCGTCGACGGAGAGCCGGTCCTGACGCGGACCCTTCGCACGTTTCTGGAACTGCGAATAGGCACGATTTTCGTGGTCACGGGCTTTGAGCGGGAACGTGTCGAGCGTCTGCTTCGCGATGTCCCGGTTGTGCTTGTCCATAACAGCTCGTATGCCGCGGGCATGTCAACGTCCGTCAGGGCGGTGTTGCCATTCCTTGAAGCGGATCATGGTCTTTTCTTGCACCTCGGTGATAAACCTTTTGTGGAAAGAGAAACACTTCGGCGCATGATCGAACCATTCGCTGAAGGGACGCATCCGATCATCATGCCGGTCTACCAGGGGCAGAAGGGCCATCCCGTACTCATAGATGTGATGCCGTATCTCGACGAGATGCGCACTCTTGAAGGTGATACCGCACTAAGGCCTATCATTGAGAAGCACAGTCAGGATATACTCTATGTGGAGGGAGACGAGGGAATACTCCTCGATCTCGACACGGATGGAGATATCGATCTTTTGAGAAGGAGAGGGTACAGGATTGAAAAAGGTTAAGGTGCAGGATGCTGTCGGTCTCGTACTGGCCCATGACGTAACGGAGATAATACCGCAAAAGAAGAAGGACGTGGCCTTCAAGCGCGGAAGGATCATCGAGCGAGGGGACGTGGAACACCTCCTGGACTTGGGGAAATGCTACGTATATGTGATGGAGGGCGGCGAAAAGGAGGTACATGAGGACGAAGCTGCACGGCGGATTGCTGAAGCCGCTATGAGTGAACACATGGCGCTCACGCCTCCTAAAGAGGGTAGGATCAACCTTATGAGCACGGTGGACGGCCTTGTCTCCGTCAATACGAAAAAACTTTATGCGTTGAACAGTGTGGAGCATGTGGTCTTCACGACGGTACCCGACCGCTATCCTGTCAAGGCTGGCGAGATGGTGGCAGCCACCCGCATCCTGCCGCTGTACATAGACGAGACAACTTTGAAAAAGGCTGAGCGCATGGGCAAACAAGGGGTCATAAAGATCCTCCCGTTTAAATCGATGAAAGGCGGTCTTGTTGTGACGGGGAGCGAAGTTTTCAGCGGCAGGATAAAGGATGGCTCGCCCATCGTTGAAGAGAGGCTGAGGAATTACGGATTGGAACTCATAGGAAAAGAGTTTGCGCCCGACGATGTAGGCTCCATCAGGGACGCGATTATGCGCCTTTTTCAGAAGGGCGCTGACCTCGTTATCACGACAGGAGGGCTTTCCGTGGACCCCGATGACGTGACGAAGGAAGGCGTTGCAGCAACAGGGGCCCGGATACAACTTTACGGCGCGCCGGTATTCCCGGGGGCCATGTTTCTGGTTGCACGCCGGAAGGGGAAATATATACTCGGGGTTCCCGCGTGCGTCTACTACAGCAGGAACACGATTCTGGACATAGTCCTTCCGTGGGTCCTCGCTGGTGTCACTATAACCAAAAGTGATATACTGAAATTGGGGCATGGAGGCCTTTGCATGGGCTGCGGGGAGTGCCATTACCCGAATTGTTTCTTCGGAAAGGGCAGATAGCGTAAAGCATGCGAGCGCTGAGAGTAGTTGTGAAGGGCGCAGGGGAGATGGCCACGGGCATTGCTCACCGCCTCTTCATGGCGGGGATTACGAGGATAGTCATGACGGAAATAGCGCACCCGCTTGCCGTGCGAAGGGGGGTTGCATTTTGCGAGGCGGTCTACGAAGGAGTCATGGAAGTCGAAGGCGTTCGCGCGGAACGTATCTCAAGCGTGGCATCGCTCGAGCTTCTCTGGAAGGGCGGCTCTATTGGCGTGATAGTTGATCCATCATGGAGCATCGTTCGAGAGATAATGCCGGACGTAGTGGTCGATGCGATGATGGCGAAGAGAAATACGGGGACACGCAAGGCCGAGGCACCGCTGGTAATAGGCGTTGGCCCTGACTTCAGGGCGCCCGATGACGTGCATGCGGTTGTCGAAAGCAATAGAGGCCACAACCTGGGGAGGGTCATTTACAAGGGGCAGGCCGAGCCTTATACCGGCATGCCCGGCGCGACGGAAGGGTACAAGCAGGAACGCGTGCTCAGGGCCCCGAAAGCCGGCCTTGTCAAACATGTAAAGGCGCTGGGCGATCCTGTCAGCAAGGGAGCTACTATCCTCTATGTCGATGAAGAGCCCGTGCAGGCTGCGATCGGAGGCATCCTGCGGGGGCTGATTCGGGAGATAGAGGTGGAGAAAGGCGAAAAGTCGGGGATATAGACCCGAGGGCAGAGCGCATCAACTGCTACACCATATCAGACAAGGCGCGCGCCATAGCAGGTGGCGTGCTCGAGGCAATCATGCATCACTACAATCGGCCGGAAGCCTGATATGCACTATGATTTCAGTTTGGAGTGACGATGGACCTGTACAGCATCATAGATGACTATCTGGAGAAAGGCAGCGGTGGGGCGCTTGCTACCATCGTGAAAAAGCTGGGCGCGGCCCCGAGGGAAGAAGGGGCTAAAATGTTTGTCGGTAGTGACGGAAAGTTTTACGGGACAGTGGGCGGAGGGTGTACCGAGGCAGAGGTGTGGCAGGAGGCGCGCAAGGTCATAAAAACGGGGATGGCGAAGCTGCTCCACTACACGATGGACGGGAAGCAGCTCGAAGATGAGGGGATGATCTGTGGCGGCAATGTTGATATCTTCGTGGAACCCGTGACAGAAAAGTACAGGGCCTTGTACAGAGCTATCCCCGATCTGGAGCGGCAAGGCACAGGCGCTCTGCTGGTTACCAGATTTTCGGACGAAGGATTTTCGAAAAGCCTCGTCAAAGAAGATGGAACGGTCTTCGGTGACCCGGTAGGCGAGGGGATCGAGGCTGATTTTCAGCGGTACGTCTGCGAGAAAAGGCCCATAGTCTTCGGTAATACCATTATTGAACCTCTTCAGACATCTCCCGTTCTCTATATTTTTGGTGCAGGTCATGTCTCCCAGTACGTGTCGCGTGTTGCCACCATGGTGGACTTCAACGTGACGGTGATAGATGATCGGGAGGAGTTTGCCAATAGAGAGAGATTTCCCGAGGCAGAACGCGTCATTGTTGACGATTTTACGCACGTGTTTGATCAGCTCAGTTTCCATGGGAACGAATATGTGGTAATCTTGACGCGTGGCCATAAGCATGATGCGCTTGTTCTGGAACAGGTGATGAAGAGACCTCACGGCTATGTGGGAATGATTGGCAGCAAGAGAAAGACCAGAATGGTTATGGACTACATGAGGCAGCAAGGCTTTGATGATAAAATGCTTGAATCTGTTTATGCCCCGATAGGGATAGCTATAAATTCTGAGACGCCTCAAGAAATAGCTATAAGTATAGCGGCTGAATTGATCAAGGTCCGAAGGGGACGGGCGTGAAGCACCCTGAGGATGGCTTTCTCGAAGAAGGAAAAGATCTGGAGGTCAAGGATCTCGAAGACCGGGAACTTCCGGCGCCCTTCGATCCGCTGAAGCGGTATCTCTCCGAAGTATCGAAGCATCCTGTACTAACAAGAGAGCAGGAACTGGAACTGGCCGTGAAAGCATTTGATCACAAGGATCGGGACGCCGCCCAAATGCTGGTGATATCAAACCTGAAGCTCGTGGTCAAAATAGCGTTGGAGTATTACAATACGTATCTAAACATCCTCGACCTGATACAAGAGGGAAACGTAGGGCTCGTCCACGCGGTCAAGAAATATAATCCCTATAAGGGCACGAGGTTTTCAACGTATGCATCCTTCTGGATACGGGCCTACATTCTGAAGCACATCATGGATTCCTGGAGCATAGTAAAGGTTGGCACCACTCAGAGCCAGAGGAAGCTTTTCTACAGGTTGAATAAGGAGAAGAAGAAGCTGGAGGCCCAGGGAGTCGTCCCCGCACCGCAGCTTCTGGCGAGCACCCTCGACGTGAAGGCCGAAGAAGTCGAAGACATGGAAAAGAGACTGGCTTTCACCGACATGTCTCTCGACCATCCCCTTTACGATGAGGGTGAAGAGACGCTGATGGATGTGATGCAGAGCGATGAGAACATCGAGGAAGTGGTCGCAGCAAAGGAAAAGAGGGACATACTGGAACAGAAGGTTAAGGAATTTAAGACGATGTTAAATGACAAAGAGCTCTTGATATTTGAAAGACGGATCATGGCCGAAGAACCGATGACCCTCCAGGAGATCGGTGCGCGGTTCAAAATATCAAGGGAGCGGGTAAGACAGATCGAAAATAGAGTCCTCAAGAAGTTCAACGAAACATTCCAGGCTGATCTTAGAAAACTAGACCTGTGAGAAACAGGAAAGAGATAAAGAAACCTTCGTTCTTGTCCTTACCTTACTGAACCTTACAGGCGTAAAAGTGTCTCGCTGAGCCGGGCAAAGTAGCCAGACGCGAGCAACACCCCGATACCAATCAGCAACCCACCGATCACGTAAGAAGAGTACTTCACCACCCAGCCGTATTTCTGCATTAGATAAAGGATCCGGCCCACGAGGAGCGCCGCCACAAAGAAGGGTATGGCAAGACCGAGGGAGTAAAGGCTGAGCAGATACATCCCCTGAGTCACTGTGGAAGTCGTCGAGGCTATGAGAAGGATGGATGCGAGCACCGGGCCGATGCAAGGGGTCCAGCCCAGAGAAAAGGTTATGCCGATCAAGAAAGAGCCAAGAAGCCCTATTGGTTTCGTTCTCATATGGCACATTTTTTCCTGGTTTAGAAAGGGAATCTTCAGGACATTGAGCATATTGAGACCGAAGACAATGAGCAGAAGGCCGCCGATCCTAACAATCCATCTCTCGTAAGTTGAAAAAAGGTTACCCAGCAGCGAAGAGGAAATGCCAAGTGAAACGAAGACGAGTGAAAATCCGACTATGAAGGAGATTGAGTGCAGGAGCAATGTTTTTCTATGCTGTACGGAGGAGAGCTCCGTATAACTACCTATAGTGGCACCGCTAATGAAAATCAGGTATGAAGGAACCAGGGGAAGCACGCAGGGGCTGAAGAAAGATAAAATACCTGCACTGAGGGCAAGGAAGGCAGTGACATCCATGAAAGGTAGTAATCATTATTCACCAGTTTATGGAAATTGTCAATTGATGCCTTTCGCTTCGCAATGTAAGTAGAGGCGCAGCGGAAGGGCCGCGCGTGCCCTTGAAATCTATTGAATGCATGCCTAGATAATGCTATAAGAGAATGCGATTCGCCGCTATCCAAAAACCAGTAACGAGAGGTGCACTATGAGAAAAGTCTTCTATGGACTGATACTCTCCCTGCTTCTAATCCCCTCGCTCGTTTTCGGCGCAGACACGCTTCCCAAGGCTTTGGGTTATATTGTTTCCATGCAGGAGTCTAACGGTGCGTGGTCACGGCTCAAAGGGGAGTTTCCTCCGGAGATCGAGCCAACGAGCTGGGCGGTCAAAGTACTTGCCATGAATGGGCTGGAAAAAGAAAGGGTTGAAAAGGGGGTTGCCTTCATCCTGAAGGACCAGAAGCCTGACGGAGACTGGAACAACAACACGGCCAACACAGCCTTTGCGCTGCTGGCGTTGAGCCAGGTGAAAAAGGGACAGGTTAATTGCATGAACGCCGTAGAGTACTTGCGCAGAGTGCAGGATGCAGCGGGTGGCTTCAGGCGCATCGGCACCGAAGGCCCGCCGCTTACCATATACACATCGGTAGTGCTTTGCGCCCTCGCGGAACTGGGCTACCCCAAGGAGGATGCCACGGTGAAGAAGGCCCTGGAATGGCTGACGGGCTGCCAGAATCCGGATGGCGGCTATGGCATGCCCAAAGGCTCCCCGTCCATGGCTGCAAGCACTGGCTGGGCCATACGGGCCTTGCTTGCCTACGAAGCTGATCCGGCATCTGCGCCCGTGAAGAACGCGGTAGCATGGCTGCTCAAGGTGCAGAAACCCTCAGGCGGTTTTTCAATGGTACCGCCTGCACCGGAAGACCCGGAGGTGACGGCATACGCGATCATGGGCCTCAACAAGGTTCCGGGCCAGAAAGATGCTGTGGCGAAAGCGGCGGACTACCTGGCCAAAGTGCAGTTACCCGACGGCGCATATATCAGCGACTCGCCGCAGCAGTTCGATAAAAAAGCCAAGAAGAATACCCAGACCACCTGCTTTGTGGCCTGGGCCCTTTCAGAGGCTAAATAGATTCACAATTAAGGACGCGGCGTAAGGATGGCAAAAGGAAAATCGTTTGACCCTTTTGAGGACCTGAAAAAACTGGCCGGCCGCATGGAACAGGACTTCTTTGAGCTTGTCACGGGCAGCCTACATGTCCCGGCCGCTATGAGCGGAAAATGGAAGCCCCCTCTGGATATATACGAGCTGCAGGACGAGATTATTATCAAACTGGAACTCGCCGGTGTAAAGAGGAAGGAGATCAGCATCATCCAGGAAGGGAACCGGATCCGTATCTCCGGCAGGCGAAAGATGGAGGACCGGGAGCAGATACACACGTACCATCAGATGGAGATCAACTACGGAGAATTCGAGAGAGTAATCGTCGTATCTGAAACGGTCAGGATCGAAGAAGTAAAGGCATCCTACAAGGATGGCTTTCTGATTATACATGCGCGGAAGAAGCCAGCAGAGGTCGTCGTGGAACTGGCTGAAAGGTGACTTAAGATGCAGGAACTGAAGGAGAAGGACCCTGAGATCCCAGTGGAGCTCCCCGTCCTGATAACAACGGAAACCGTCGTATATCCCTATACGGTTGTTCCATTAGCGGTGTCTGAGAAGTCCTTTTCTCTCGCGGTTGACGAAGCTATGTCGAAAGATCGTATGATCGGCATATTCGGCGCTGTCCTCAAAGAGGAGACATCATCCGAAGAAACGATCTTTCCCGTGGGCGCTGCAGCTGTGATTCACAAGCTCCTCAAACTCCCCGATGGCAGCATTCGCATTATTGTCCAGGGACTGGCGAA
>CAWIHO010000011.1:0-20414 GCA_963835605.1 uncultured delta proteobacterium
CTATAACCAGATTTAACAGGTTTGCTGCCAGAAAAGGTCTTGATCGTAGCAAGGCAAGATCGAGCATCGGGTTAATCTCTTTCTTTTTCTTGACGGAAAAATAATAGTACGGGAGCGAGAAGCTGAGGGCTAAAAAGAGAGCGGCAAGAGCAGGGTAGAGGCCGGAGAAGCCCGCGCCTATGAGGTTCAGGCCGAACATAAGAAAGAGTATCGCTCCACTGAAAAACGAGGCTCCTAGAAAATCTGATCCGAGGCCGGGGAAAAACCTTTGAGTCTTTAAGGAGAACCATGATCAAGATCATCAAACCGATGCCGATCGGCAGATTGATGTAGAAAACGTATCGCCAGGAATAGCGACGGACGATCCATCCGCCCAGGTTCGGGCCGAAATACCACCTATAAGGAAAATACTGGTGAAGAGCCCAATGGCCCCGTCCCGATTCTCTGGAAAATGATCGCTCACAATCCCTGATGCGGTGGGAAGAAAACATGCGCCTCCAATGCCTTGAAAGAACCTGAATGCTATCAGGGTGTAGATATCGGGCGAAGGCCGCACGCGAGAGAACTGGCAGTGAAAAGAATGAGGAAAAGACGGAAAAACCTTTTTACGGCCAAAGCTATCGCTCAGATTTCCCGCTAGGGGCATGGCCATGACGACCCCAATAAAAAAAATTGACATAGTCCATGCTGCCCACAGGACCGTGGTATCGAGTTCTTTTATGAACCGGGGCAGAGCTACAGCCACCGCCGTAGCATCGATGGAATACATCAGGAGGCTTAATCCGGCGGTGACGAAAACGAAGTAGCGGCGCATTTTGTACGAACGATCCGTAAAGGTTGAGATGTAAGGCTGCACGTGGAGCTTACTAAATTGTCATACTAAGGTCAACAAAATCAGGTGACGGAGCCGGCAGCAAACAATCAGGCTTCCGCGGCCGAGCCCTAAGCATTTCATCGCCCTGAGTCTCACTTTCGGATCGCTTGGCACTAACCATCGATTAGTGATGACTATTACCGGCCGCCATTGCCGCTTTGATATCCGCCCCATATCGCTTGCCCCATGACCCTGTCTCGGAGCCGATTGACACCCTTACCCGCCTCTGCTACCATTAGATAGAAAATAGCCATTAGCCATCAGCTGCCGGCAAGAGCGGGCTCGTTGGGTTCGGCTGGCCGCTGGTTATCAAGGTCTGAGCATGGACGGCGACGAATTTGGACGCGATCCGGCAGTGCGTAGCATGCGGCGCGTTTTTGCGCAGATGGAAACGCTTCAGAAAAAAATGCTCGAAGCCACCGCACTCCTGCCACTCGACCGAAGACTCCGCGTGTGGCGGGAGCAAGCATTGCACCTGTTTGAACAAGCTTGGGCCGGGGCGGGCAGGCGCGGCCTGACCAAGACTGAGGAAGAGGCGGCCTTACTCTATGCGCACTGTCTGGCACGCATCCTTGAACGAGGCAGAATCCTGGTGCCCCCTGCAGTGCTAACTCGCAACGAGGCTTTCGAGCAGATAATTCAGGAGATACTCGGGTGATTCGCACACGCCTTTTCGGCCGATGCCGCATCTACCATGACCCTGTCTCTCCGGTTTTGAAAGCGCCGGCGCAGATCGGGTGGATTGCCTTGTTCAGGAGCATTGATCTCGTCACACCGCAGCCCCTGAAAGGCGAAGAACTCCTGAAGCGCACGCGCGGCTGGTGGACGGTGGAGCCGAACGAAGTAGCGGAGGTGGTTAAGCAGTTCGGGAGGCTCGTTGTGGGAGACGGCGGCGAACTCATGGTCGAGCTGCCTGACGAGAATGCGGCAGACGCTCTCTCGAAGGCCCTTGCCGAGCGATTTGGTGACCAGGTACAGATTGCTCCTTAGTTCTTCAGCCGTTTTTCCTAACCAAAATAGCCTTTTGGTCAATTGTTTTGGCCAGATAAAGTGGTAGACTGCTTATATTGTGTCAAGGACGCAGTGAGGCGTTTGGGAGGGGAGCCATGATACACGTTAGATACCAGGACAACAGCTATGACTATGTGGATGATACAATACTCGATTACCTCATTGCGTCAAACAGTATCAAAGAATTTTATCGCCCCTCAGACGCAGAGTGGGTCGATATAAACGAGGCGCCCATACGGGGCGCGGGACTCCCTTACATAGGGCCTGAGCGGAGACGATCACCGAACTACCTCAAAATATCCTGATTCTGCCCAACCCGTCCGGTCTATCTGGTCCATTTAGTCTATCTAGTCCGTCTAGTCTGTCTCCTTCGGGAGACCAGAAAGATCAGAAAGACAAGATAGACCGGTTTCCATCTCCGCACATTTCATTTGACTATCCTGCCGTATGGTCTAAAATATTAGGGCGATGATAAGAGAACCAGCAGCCAGCGGCATGTTTTATCCGGCCAACCCGAAGGCTCTTGCCCATGATGTCGAGCTCTACCTTGAGCAAGCTTCGCCGGCAGAGATAAAGGGCGAGATCAAGGGGCTAATTGCGCCGCATGCCGGTTACATGTATTCCGGCGCTGTAGCCGCCTGGGGATACAAAGTGTTGTTAAAGCGGACATATGATACAGTTATTATAATAGCGCCCAGCCATAGAAGTCACTTTGAAGGGGTGGCCCTCCAGGAGCAGGGCGGTTATAGGATGCCGCTCGGGATCGTGAAGATCGATGAGGAGTTCGCTTCCGAGTTGCTGAAGAGCAGTGGCGTAATTCAGCCGAATTTTCATGCCCACCAGGGGGAACATTCCCTGGAGGTACAGCTTCCTTTTCTGCAGGTTGTGTTAAAGGAGTTTCGGATGGTTCCGCTTATCATGGGAGATCAAGACGCTGCCCTGTGTGACGCGTTGGCCTCGGCGCTCTTCCGGGTAATGCAAGAAAGCAAGAAGCAATTCCTTGTTGTCGGCAGCACCGACCTGTCTCACTATTACCCTTACAACCATGCGATCGAGCTGGATGGAGAGGTGGCACGAAACCTGAATAATTTCGACGTCAAAGGGTTCGTCAGAGATCTTGCCGCGGATAAGTGCGAGGCATGCGGCGCGGGTCCTATGATCACGACCATGATGGTGTCGCAGAAGCTGGGAGCGAATGGGAGTAAAGTGTTGAAGTACGCCAACTCGGGGGATGTATCGGGAGACAAAGCGTCTGTGGTAGGATACATTTCCGCTGTTTTTTACAAGATGGGTAACGGACGTGGGAACTAGGAAAGTAGGAACCGACCTACATTTTACCGAAGATGAAAAGGCGCTCATGAAAGAGATGGTCAAAGAGACCATAGAGAGCAGCCTTTTCGGCAAAAAGGAAAAGCCCTTGGCCGTGCCGCCAAAGCTGAAGGAGAAAATGGGGGCCTTTGTCTGCCTGAAGACGCACGGCCAGCTGAAAGGCTGTATAGGCCACATCAAGGGCTTTCTGCCCCTCGATGAGACGATCAGAGAGATGGCCAGACAGGCGGCGTTTTATGACCCGCGGTTTGCCCCGCTCGATGCCAGTCAATGGAAGGAGACGGAGATTGAGATTTCCGTTTTGACCCCGATGCGGAAGATCGACGACGTCGAAGAGATAGAAATAGGTGTGCACGGCTTGTACATCGAGAAGGGGCTTGACACAGGTTTGCTTCTACCCCAGGTAGCGGTGGAATACGGCTGGGACAGGATCACTTTTCTCGAATATACGTGCATGAAGGCCGGATTACCCAAAGATGCCTGGAAGTCGAAGGGAGCCAGCATATACATCTTTTCAGCCGACGTATTTTAACGGGAGAACTAAAGGAGCTTGCGATGATAAGTAAACAGATGACCATTGAAGAGGTCGTGCAGAAGTACCCGGAAACGCGTGCTACCTTCGAGCAGTATGGATTGGGCTGCGTGGGCTGTCAAGCAGCGCTTTTTGAAAACATTGAACAGGGCGCGAAGGTTCACGGCATTGACGTAAACGCACTGATTGCCGATCTCAATAAACAGATAAAGAAGGACTGATAACTGAACGGCAAGATATTTTCTGCCTGTTTGGCGTAATCTGATTCTTATCAGATCAAATCAGCTCGATCTCCTGAACGCATGCGCGATATAAAAAAAATCGATACGGTAATTCTGGCTGCCGGCTCATCCAAGAGGCTCGGTTTTAACAAGCTCTTTCTGAGCGTGGACGGAGAGCCGGTCCTGACGCGGACCCTTCGCACGTTTCTGGAACTGAGAATAGGCACGATTTTCGTGGTCACGGGCTTTGAGCGGGAACGCGTCGAGGATCTGCTTCGCGATGTCCCGGTTGTGCTTGTCCATAACAGCTCGTATGCCGCGGGCATGTCAACGTCAGTCAGGGCAGTGTTGCCATATCTTGAGGCACCGATGGTCTCTTCTTGCACCTCGGCGATAAACCTTTTGTGGAAAAAGAAACGCTTCGGCGCATGATCAAACCATTCGCTGAAGGGACGCATCCGATCATCATGCCGGTCTACCAGGGGCAGAAGGGCCATCCCGTACTCATAGATGTGATGCCGTATCTCGACGAGATGCGCTCTCTTGAAGGCGATACCGCACTAAGGCCTATCATTGAGAAGCACAGTCAGGATATACTCTATGTGGAGGGAGACGAGGGAATACTCCTCGATCTCGACACGGATGGAGATATCGATCTTTTGAGAAGGAGAGGGTACAGGATTGAAAAAGGTTAAGGTGCAGGATGCCGTCGGACTCGTACTGGCGCATGACGTAACGGAGATAATACCGCAAAAGAAGAAGGACGTGGCCTTCAAGCGTGGAAGGATCATCGAGCGAGAGGACGTGGAACATCTTCTGGACTTGGGGAAATGCTACGTATATGTGGTGGAGGGCGGCGAAAAGGAGGTACATGAGGACGAAGCTGCACGGCGGATTGCTGAAGCCGCAATGAGTGAACACATGGCGCTCACGCCTCCTAAAGAGGGTAGGATCAACATCACGAGCACCGTGGACGGCCTTGTCTCCGTCAATACGAAAAAACTTTATGCGTTGAACAGTGTGGAGCACGTGGCCTTCACGACGGTACCCGACCGCTTTCCTGTTAAGGCTGGGGAGATGGTGGCAGCCACCCGCATCCTGCCCCTGTACATAGACGAGACAACTTTGAAAAAGGCTGAGAGCATAGGCAAGCAGGGGGTCATAAAGATCCTCCCGTTTAAACCGATGAAAGGCGGTCTTGTTGTGACGGGGAGCGAAGTTTTCAGCGGCAGGATAAAGGATGGCTCTCCCGTCGTTGAAGAGAGGCTGAGGAATTACGGATTGGAACTCATAGGAAAAGAGTTTGCGCCCGATGATGTTGGCTCCATCAGGGACGCGATCATACGCCTTTTTCAGAAGGGGGCCGATCTCGTTATCACGACGGGAGGGCTTTCCGTGGACCCCGACGACGTGACGAAGGAAGGCGTCGCAGCAACAGGGGCCCGGATACAACTTTACGGCTCGCCGGTATTCCCAGGAGCCATGTTTCTGGTTGCACGCCGGAAGGGGAAATATATCCTCGGGGTTCCTGCGTGCGTCTATTACAGCAGGAACACGATTCTGGACATAGTTCTTCCTTGGGTCCTCGCTGGTGTCACTATAACCAAAAGTGATATACTGAAATTGGGTCATGGAGGTCTCTGCATGGGCTGCGGGGAGTGTCATTACCCGAACTGTTTCTTCGGAAAGGGCCGATAGCATACAGCATGCGAGCGCTGAGAATAGTTGTGAAGGGCGCAGGAGAGATGGCCACGGGCATTGCTCACCGCCTCTTCATGGCGGGGATTACGAGGATAGTCATGACGGAAATAGTGCACCCGCTTGCCGTTCGACGGGGGGTTGCTTTTTGCGAGGCGGTCTACGAAGGTTTCATGGAGGTCGAAGGGGTTCGGGCAGAACGTATCTCAAGCGTGGCATCTCTCGACCTCCTCTGGAAGAGCGGCTCTGTTGGTGTGATAGTTGATCCATCATGGAGCATCGTTGGAGAGATAATGCCGGACGTAGTGGTCGATGCGATGATGGCGAAGAGAAATACGGGGACGCGCAAGGCCGAGGCACCGCTGGTGATAGGCGTTGGCCCTGACTTTAGAGCGCCTGATGACGTGCACGCGGTCGTCGAAAGCAATAGAGGTCACAACCTTGGGAAGGTAATCTACGGGGGGCAGGCAGAGCCATACACCGGCATGCCTGGCTCTACGGAAGGGTACAAGCAAGAACGCGTGCTCAGAGCCCCGAAAGCCGGCCTTGTCAAACATGTAAAGGCGCTGGGCGACCCTGTTAGCAAGGGAGCTATCATCCTGTATGTCGGTGAAGAGCCCGTGCAAGCTTTGATCGGAGGCATCCTGCGGGGGCTTATTCGGGAGATAGAGGTCGAAAAAGGCGAAAAGCTCGGGGATATAGACCCGAGGGCAGAACCCATCAACTGCTACACCATATCGGACAAGGCGCGTGCCATTGCAGGTGGTGTGCTCGAGGCAATCATGCATCACTACAATCGCCCCGAAGCCTGATATGCATTATGATTTCAGCTTGGAGTGACGATGGACCTGTACAGTATCATAGATGACTATCTGGAGAAGGGCAGCGGTGGGGCTCTTGCCACCATCGTGAAGAAGCTAGGCGCGGCCCCGAGGGAAGAAGGGGCCAAGATGTTTGTTGGTAGTGACGGAAAGTTTTACGGGACAGTCGGCGGAGGGTGTACCGAGGCGGAGGTGTGGCAGGAGGCACGCAAGGTCATAAAAACGGGAATGGCGAAGCTCCTCCATTACACCATGGATGGGAAGCAGCTCGAAGATGAAGGGATGATCTGCGGCGGCAATGTTGATATCTTTGTGGAACCCGTGGCAGAAAAGTACAGGGCCTTATACGGAGCTATCCCCGATCTGGAGCGGCAAGGCACAGGCGCCCTGCTGGTTACCAAATTTTCAGACCAGGGATTTTGGAAAAGCCTCGTCAAGGAAGATGGAACGGTCTCCGGTGACCCGGTAGACGAGGGGATGAGGGCTGATTTTCAGCGGTATGTCTGCGAGAAAAGACCCATAGTCTTAGGCAATACCATTATTGAACCTCTTCAGACATCTCCCGTTCTCTATATTTTTGGTGCAGGACATGTCTCCCAGTACGTGTCACGTGTTGCCACCATGGTGGACTTCAACGTGACGGTGATAGACGATCGGGAGGAGTTTGCAAATAAGGAGAGATTTCCCGAGGCAGAACGCGTCATCGTTGACGATTTTACGCACGTGTTTGAGCAGCTCAGTTTCCATGGGAACGAATATGTGGTAATCTTGACGCGGGGCCATAAGCATGATGCGCTTGTTCTGGAGCAGGTGATGAAGAGACCCACGGGCTATGTGGGAATGATTGGCAGTAAGAGAAAGACCAGGATGGTTATGGACTACATGAAACAGCAAGGGTTTGACGATAAAATGCTTGAAACTGTTTATGCACCGATAGGGATAGCTATAAATTCTGAGACGCCTCAGGAAATAGCTGTAAGTATAGCGGCTGAATTGATCAAGGTCCGAAGGGGACGGGCGTGAAGCACCCTGAGGATGGCTTCCTCGAAGAAGCAAAAGATCTGGAGGTCAAGGATCTCGAAGACCGGGAACTTCCGGCGCCTTTCGATCCGCTGAAGCGGTATCTCGCCGAAGTATCGAAGCATCCTGTACTAACAAGAGAGCGGGAACTGGAACTGGCCGTGAAAGCATTTGATCACAAGGACCACGACGCCGCCCAAATGCTGGTGATATCAAACCTGAAGCTCGTGGTCAAGATAGCGCTGGAGTATTACAATACGTATTTAAACATCCTCGACCTGATACAAGAGGGAAACGTAGGGCTGGTCCACGCGGTCAAGAAATATAATCCCTATAAGGGCACGAGGTTTTCAACGTATGCATCCTTCTGGATACGGGCCTACATTCTGAAGCACATCATGGATTCCTGGAGCATAGTAAAGGTTGGCACCACTCAGAGCCAGAGGAAGCTTTTTTACAGATTGAATAAGGAGAAGAAGAAGCTGGAGGCGCAGGGAGTCGTCCCCGCACCGCAGCTTCTGGCGAGCACCCTCGACGTGAAGGCCGAAGAAGTCGAAGACATGGAAAAGAGACTGGCTTTCACCGACATGTCTCTCGACCATCCCCTTTACGATGAGGGTGAAGAGACGCTGATGGATGTGATGCAGAGCGATGAGAACATCGAGGAAGTGGTCGCAGCAAAGGAAAAGAGGGACATACTGGAACAGAAAGTTAAGGAATTTAAAACGATGTTAAATGACAAAGAGCTCTTGATATTTGAAAGACGGATCATGGCCGAAGAACCGATGACCCTCCAGGAGATCGGTGAGCGGTTCAAAATATCAAGGGAGCGGGTAAGACAGATAGAAAATAGGGTCCTCAAGAAGTTCAACGAAACATTCCAGGCTGATCTTAGAAAACTTGACCTGTGAGAAACAGGAAAGAGATAAAGAAACCTTCGTTCTTGTCCTTACCTTACTGAACCTTACAGGCGTAAAAGTGTCTCGCTGAGCCGGGCAAAGTAGCCAGACGCGAGCAAGACCCCGATACCGATCAGTAACCCACCGATCACGTAAGAAGAGTACTTCACCACCCAGCCGTATTTCTGCATTAGATAAAGGATCCGGCCCACGAGGAGCGCCGCCACAAAGAAGGGTATGGCGAGACCGAGGGAGTAAAGGCTGAGCAGATACATCCCCTGAGTCACTGTGGAAGTCGTCGAGGCTATGAGAAGGATGGATGCGAGCACCGGGCCGATGCAAGGGGTCCAGCCCAGAGAAAAGGTTATGCCGATCAAGAAAGAGCCAAGAAGCCCTATTGGTTTCGTTCTCATATGGCACATTTTTTCCTGGTTTAGAAAGGGAATCTTCAGGACATTGAGCATATTGAGACCGAAGACAATGAGCAGAAGGCCGCCGATCCTAACAATCCATCTCTCGTAGGTTGAAAAAAGGTTGCCCAGCAGCGAAGAGGAAATGCCAAGTGAAACGAAGACGAGTGAAAATCCGAATATGAAGGAGATTGAGTGCAGGAGCAATGTTTTTCTATGCTGTACGGAGGAGAGCTCCGTATAACTATCTATAGTGGCACCGCTAATGAAAATCAGGTATGAAGGAACCAGGGGAAGCACGCAGGGGCTGAAGAAAGACAAAATACCTGCACTGAGGGCAAGGAAGGCAGTGACATCCATGAAAGGTAGTAATCATTATTCACCAGTTTATGGAAATTGTCAATTGATGCCTTTCGCTTCGCAATGTAAGTAGAGGCGCAGCGGAAGGGCCACGCGTGCCCTTGAAATCTATTGAATGCATGCCTAGATAATGCTATAAGAGAATGCGATTCGCCGCTATCCAAAAACCAGTAACGAGAGGTGCACTATGAGAAAAGTCTTCTATGGACTGATACTCTCCCTGCTTCTAATCCCCTCGCTTGTTTTCGGCGCAGACACGCTTCCCAAGGCTTTGGGTTATATTGTTTCTATGCAGGAGTCTAACGGTGCGTGGTCACGGCTCAAAGAGGAGTTTCCTCCGGAGGTCGAGCCAACGAGCTGGGCGGTCAAAGTACTTGCCATGAATGGGCTGGAAAAAGAAAGGGTTGAAAAGGGGGTTGCCTTCATCCTGAAGGACCAGAAGCCTGACGGAGACTGGAACAACAACACGGCCAACACCGCCTTCGCGCTGCTGGCGTTGAGCCAGGTGAAAAAGGGACAGGTTAATTGCATGAACGCCGTAGAGTACCTGCGCAGAGTGCAGGATGCAGCGGGTGGCTTCAGGCGCATCGGCACCGAAGGCCCGCCGCTTACCATATACACATCTGTGGTCCTTTGCGCCCTCGCTGATCTGGGCTACCCTAAGGAGGATGCCACGGTGAAGAAGGCCCTGGAATGGCTGACGGGCTGCCAGAATCCGGATGGCGGCTATGGCATGCCCAAAGGCTCCCCATCCCTGGCTGCAAGCACTGGCTGGGCTATCCGAGCCCTGCTTGCGTACGAAGCTGATCCGGCATCTGCGCCCGTGAAGAACGCGGTAGCATGGTTACTCAAGGTTCAGAAACCCTCAGGCGGCTTTTCAATGGTACCGCCTGCACCGGAAGACCCGGAGGTGACGGCGTACGCGATCATGGGCCTCGACAAAGTTCCGGGCAAAAAAGATGCTGTCGCGAAAGCGGCGGACTACCTGGGCAAAGTACAATTACCCGACGGCGCGTATATCAGCGACTCGCCGCAGCAGTTCGATAAAAAAGCCAAGAAGAATACCCAGACCACCTGCTTTGTTGTCTGGGCCCTGTCAGAGGCTAAATAGAGCGGCGTAAGGATGGCAAAAGGAAAATCGTTTGACCCTTTTGAGGACCTGAAAAAACTGGCCGGCCGCATGGAACAGGACTTCTTTGAGCTTGTCACGGGCAGCCTACATGTCCCGGCCGCTATGAGCGGAAAATGGAAGCCCCCTCTGGATATATACGAGCTGCAGGACGAGATTATTATCAAACTGGAACTCGCCGGTGTAAAGAGGAAGGAGATCAGCATCATCCAGGAAGGGAACCGGATCCGTATCTCCGGCAGGCGAAAGATGGAGGACCGGGAGCAGATACACACGTACCATCAGATGGAGATCAACTACGGAGAATTCGAGAGAGTAATCGTCGTATCTGAAACGGTCAGGATCGAAGAAGTAAAGGCATCCTACAAGGACGGCTTTCTGATTATACATGCGCGGAAGAAGCCAGCAGAGGTCGTCGTGGAACTGGCTGAAAGGTGACTTAAGATGCAGGAACTGAAGGAGAAGGACCCTGAGATCCCAGCGGAGCTCCCCGTCCTGATAACAACGGAAACCGTCGTATATCCCTATACGGTTGTTCCATTAGCGGTGTCTGAGAAGTCCTTTTCTCTCGCGGTTGACGAAGCTATGTCGAAAGATCGTATGATCGGCATATTCGGCGCTGTCCTCAAAGAGGAGACATCATCCGAAGAAACGATCTTTCCCGTGGGCGCTGCAGCTGTGATTCACAAGCTCCTCAAACTCCCCGATGGCAGCATCCGCATTATTGTCCAGGGACTGGCGAAGATCAAGCAGGTTGCTCTCACCCAGAAGGAACCATTTCCCAAGGCTACCATTGAAGTGCTTCAGGAGAATGAAGACATCACCAAGAACGTGGAAGCGCTTATGCGGACCGTAAGCAACCAGTACCAGAAGATTCTTAACCTCACGCCTCAGGCCCCAGACGAGTTGAAAATAGCAGCCTCAAACATCGACGAGCCGATCAAACTCGCTTATTTTGTCGCTACCATGCTGAAGTTGAATCTTGAAGAGAAGCAGGAAATACTCGAACTTGAGAACGTTGAAGACAAGCTGCGAAGGCTCTCATTCTTTCAAGGCAGGGAACTGGAGCTTCTTGAACTTTCCGGCAAGATTCAGTCGGAGGTCCAGAAGGAAATAGGAAAGCTGCAAAAGGAACACTACTTAAGGGAGCAGCTTAATGCCATCAGGAAGGAACTGGGTGAGGAGAGCGAAGCGGCTGTCGAGGTGGGTAAGATCAGGGCGAAAATGGAGGGACGAAATTACCCTGAGTATGTTTTAGAGGAAATCGAGAAGGAGATCTCCCGCTTCAGTATGCTCAACACATCCTCAGCGGAATATAGTGTGATCAGGACCTACCTTGACTGGCTCATAGAAATCCCCTGGGAGATACACAAGGAATCTGAACTGGACATCAAACAGGCGCGGCGGATACTGGATGAAGACCATTACGATCTCAAGGACGTGAAAGAGCGCATCGTTGAATACCTCGCTGTACTCAAGATAAAGCCTGACATCAAGGCGCCCCTCCTCTGCTTTGCGGGGCCGCCGGGAGTTGGAAAGACATCACTGGGAAAATCGATAGCGCGAGCCATGGGAAAGAAGTTTTTCCGTATATCGCTTGGCGGCATCAGAGATGAGGCGGAAATCCGTGGCCATAGAAGGACCTATGTCGGGGCGATGCCGGGCAGGATTATACAGGGCATCCGGCGGGCTGGTAGCAATAACCCCGTATTCATGCTCGACGAGATTGATAAGGTGGGCACCGATTTCAGGGGTGATCCGTCCAGTGCCCTTCTGGAAGTGCTCGACCCGGAGCAGAACTCATCCTTCAGTGACCATTACCTGGAGCTCCCTTTTGACCTCTCGAAGGTGACGTTCATCACCACGGCAAATATCATCGACACCATTCAGCCGGCCCTGCGGGACAGGATGGAGATTATCAGGCTATCGGGTTACACGAGCGGGGAAAAACTGCGCATAGCGAAGGAATATCTGATCCCCAGGCAACTTGCGGAACACGGGGTAGATGCAAGCACACTCGAATTCGAGGAGAGTGCCCTGCTCTATCTCATAGACCATTACACGCGGGAAGCAGGCGTACGCTCGCTGGAAAGGCAGATCGCCAAGATCATCCGCAAGGTCGCAGTTGAGCGTCTCCAGACAAAGAAGGCCGGGAAGAAGATCACGCGCGCAAACATCACTGACTACCTCGGCCCTGAGGCTGTCTTCCCGGAGGCCGCGCTCCGCGCGTCACGTCCCGGTATTGCCACAGGGTTGGCATGGACCGAGGCTGGAGGGGATATACTTTTCATCGAGGCCGCGGTAATGCCCGGCAAGAAAGGGCTCATGCTCACCGGCAATCTGGGCGAGGTAATGCAGGAATCAGCGCGGGCGGCCCTCAGTTACATCAGAAGCAATGCAAAGAAGCTCGGCATCAAAGACGATTTTTTCGAGCAGCACGAGTTTCACCTCCACGTGCCCCAGGGAGCCATTCCCAAGGACGGGCCGTCGGCAGGCGTCACCATGGCAACCGCGCTCGCCTCGATCATCTGGAACAAGCGGATACGCAACGATGTGGCAATGACCGGGGAGATCACGCTTACAGGTGTCGTGCTTCCCGTTGGTGGGATAAAAGAGAAAACGCTTGCAGCGAAACGCGCGGGCATTACCACGCTGATCGTTCCCGAAAAAAACAGGAACGACGTGGCTCAGATAGACAAGAGCCTCAAAGCCGGGTTAAAATTCATTTACACCCGGGATATATCCCAGGTCTTCAAACACGCATTCGCACATGGAACTAGTCCAAAACATCGCAAGAAATAGGCTGGCTCTGACCGGCCTTATCCTCCTCATTCCGATGTTCTTCTGCGCAATTCTGGCCCCGATGATCGCACCCCACAACCCTATTGAGCCCGACCTCAAGAACGTGCTTGCCGGACCGTCCTTCTCGCACCCATTCGGGACTGACATGTTGGGCAGGGACGTATTGGCAAGGGTGATTTACGGGAGCCGCGTATCCCTTCTTGTGGGGTTTGTCTCGGTCGGCATAGCCACTCTCATCGGTCTGGTTCTGGGCGCCCTCTCCGGCTATTACGGCGGAGTCGTGGACGAGATCATCATGAGGTTCGTCGATCTCATGATGTGCTTCCCTACTTTTTTTCTGATACTTGCGGTGATTGCCTTCCTGGAGCCAAGCATCTGGAACATTATGGTGGTGATCGGCCTTACCAGCTGGATGGGCATTTCGCGCCTTGTCAGGGCAGAATTTCTAAGTATCAAGAGCAAAGAGTTCGTGATGGCAGCCAAAGCCCAGGGGCTCTCCAACCGCAAGATCATTTTTGGCCACATCCTGCCAAACGCGCTTGCCCCTGTGTATGTTGTGGCTACTCTGGGAGTTGGCGGCGCGATACTGACCGAATCAGCGCTCAGCTTCCTTGGCATCGGCGTACAGCCGCCCACGGCCAGCTGGGGAAATATCCTGGCTCAAGCAAAGGATAATATCGAGATAGCGTGGTGGCTCAGCCTCTATCCGGGCATAGCCATTTTTCTCACGGTGATGGGCTACAACCTGCTCGGAGAGGGCTTGAGCGATATACTTGATCCGCGAAGAAGGTACGCTGGTAATTAATTGATCGTGTGGACCTCGACGTCTCGCTGCTCCGGTCTCTGCGGCTTCAAAGCACCGCCCTGCTCCTCACGCAGTGTCGATGGAGCCGGTTCCTGAATAGCCTTTTTTGGCACACCGGAGGCCTTAACCGGATCGCTGCCGCCTTGGTCTACTTTTGAATGCAAATTGGTATTGGACTTTTCCTTCTGCGCTCTCAGTGCGCCAAGCTCCTGCTCCAGCTGGGCAAGCTCGGCTGCCCGCTGCTCGTACTGCATGGAGAGCGTTCCATTTTCTTCTTCGAGACGCTGCCTTTCGTCCTCCACCTTTTTCATCTTTTCCTGGAGAAGTTCGAGCCGCGTCCTGAAGTCTGCAACGTCACGGGCGGCAGTCATCAATCGTGCCTGTGAATCGATCCAAAGGCTTGCCGTAAGGATCGACAGGAGCACGGACACGGCTATTGCTACGACGAATGGTCTCGGGCCTCTTAGGCGCCTAGGTTTCTCGGGAGGATCGGCCACATGCGGCGGTTCCTCCGGTTCCCTGGCCTCGGTCTCCTTGGCGGCGATCTTGAGCCGCTGCCATGCCTCTGTATAGATCCTGGGTCCGGGCATGTACCCTCCTGCACCTTCCGTAAGGATCCATGCAATTCCTGTTCCCTTTTTCCGCGCCCGCCATCAGTAGCACATAAAATCCCAAATTCCAAGCATCAACCACCCGCAAGCGGGTACCCGGAAACAATTTCAAATATCGAATCTCCGAAACAGGGTCCTGTAATGGGCGCGACAGCCCCTGTTTTGAGCTTTGGGTATTCGACGTTGTTTGGAATTTGGGACTTGATTGGGTGGGCGAGACTCAGAGCTGATGGAGCACTATACTTGCGGAGGGCCAGATTGTGGGGAATATGTTCAATATCCGCTAGGTGCAGTCAAAAATGGCATAGTGAGCAACGTTTGCTACCGTGGAAAGTATATGAAGGATAACAGCCGCGCCAACCTCTTTAGCATCAGCTGGTCAGCTAGTGAACTAATCAGCTAGGAATTATTTTCATCGGTAAATTGTTCCCGCCCCGATAGCATGAAGCTTGCGATCCCGATGAGACACAGAAAAGGCAGAACAGCGAGCCAAACACCCGCCCTTCCCTTGGCCCCGGCGGCGAAGCCGAAGAGATGCTGACCGTAAAGGTCCGTGGAGATGCCGAGACCGATCCCGAGGCCACCCAATGCACCTACGATCATGAGCGCTGCTCCGGCGAACCTGAAAAAGCCTCCGGATACCTCTTCAGGTTTCATGATGTCCGTCCAGATGAGGCCCCATCTCCTGACCCGGGGATAGAGGAGCAGGAGAAGCGGCGGGCCGAGGAAAAACTGGGCAATGAGATTGTTTACCGTGATGACAATGGCCAGGAAGGCAAAGGGGATGAGGCCGATGAGGTCCAGATACCAGGCGATTATCATGGCGCACGCTGCTGAAGAAACCACTGCCACAAGCGCATAGGCTCCGAGCTTTCTCCGGGAATTTACGTTCTGGCTCATATCCTGTGCAGGCACAAGGCCGATTGCGCCCCATAATTTGTACGGAATAAAACCCAACATGAAGTTGCCGAAAAACCCTGACACACTGGCCCATGTAAGGGTGCCTCCCATCAGGTCGGCCAAGCCGTTGCCGATGGCTGACCCCCAGGCGCCTGCCGGTCCGAACATAAGCCCGAAGACCGTAGGGAAGACGTTTGCAGGCCGTATTTCGGTGATGCCGGGTATTATCGGGATGCCCCCCTTGAACGGGATCAATACGGCAGCATAGATGGCTGCCGATAAGGCCACCAGGACCACCATCCGCGTATGCCTCCACATGGAGAAGACTTCTCTCATCTATCCCTGGGCCCTGTCCGAAAGCCGTCCTCAAAATCTCCGCAATCCTGCAATCGCTCCGTATCCTGCAATTTTAAAATAAGTGGCTGCGGCAAACAAGAGTGCAAGGCATGCAATGCAGAGGATGTCCTTTTTCTTGAATCCGATCTGCAGATAGAAAGTCCGCTTCTTTCGAGCACCAAATCCCCGCGATTCCAACGCCATGACAAAAGTGTTAGTGCTCCTGATCATGGAGAGAAAAACGGGTGCCAGAAGGGGGAGGTATTTTTTTACGCGATTAACTATATTGCCGCTATCAAGATCGAGGCCGCGGGTTCGCTGGGCTTCTGCCACGGCGTAAGCACTCGCGACGATCATCGGTATCATACGAAAGGCCGTCGAGATAGCAAAACCCGCTCGATACGGGAGCCCCAGCCTGATCAAGCCGAGTGTAAGCTCTTCATACCTCGTCGTGCTCAAAAAAATAATGCCCTCTACGACGAGCGAGAGGAGGACAAGTGTCCTTCCGATGCTGTAGTAAAGCGACTCGCGTTCGACTATCCAAAAGAGATGTGTCGTTCCGTTGGCAAAGAGATTCCAGAGGATGATACTGGAGGCGCTGAGGGCGAGAAGGATATATCTGAGCGGCCGCAGGTTTATCATCGATCCGGACGCGAGCCCGTGCACGAGGACGAGGCAGCTCAAAGGGGCAATCCAGAGCGGGTCTTCGAAGTAAAGGATAATCACAAAAAAGGTGACAAGCGTGAAGATCTTGGTACGCGGGTCAAGCTCGCGGAAGAACGTTTCCCTCTGGAGGTAGATCTCCTGACCTATCACCGTCGCGCTTCTCCCATCAACGTGCAGAGCGCCAGTTCATCCACGCTCAGCAAAGTCTTGCCCAAGGCCGCGGAGAATGCGGTCACACGGGGCGGGGTCAGTGCGGCGTCAGCCAGCTCCCGTTTGGCGAAAATTTCGCGGGGAGTGCCGTCCATCAAGACCTGACCCTCTTTGAGCACGAGCACGCGATGGGCATACTCGGCCACGATCCACATGTGGTGTGTGATGAAGATGATGGTGCACCCCTGCTGATTCAGACCCTTTATCATCTCCATCATGCTTCGCTGCTCCGAATAGTCGAGGCCGGTCGTGGGTTCATCGAGGATGAGGACGTCCGGTTTCAGCGCCAGCACCGAGGCGACAGCGACGCGCTTACGCCCGCTCTTTGTCAGGCTGAACGGGTCTTCATGCTCGAAGCCGGTCAAGCCGACGGCGGCTAGCGACTGCTCCACAAGTGCCTTGGTCTCCTGACCGCTGATCTTGCGCTGTCTCAGACCAAAAGCCACCTCATCAAATACCGTCTCGGAAAAGATTTGGTGATCCGGATTCTGAAATACGTACGCGACAGTCCTCCCCAGCCCAAACAGCGTCTGCTCAGTTGTAGCCAAGCCGTTCACACAGACACGGCCGCTGCCGGGAAGCAAAAGACCATTAAGATGCTTGGCAAGCGTTGTCTTTCCGCCCCCGTTTTGCCCGATAATCGCAACTATCTCCTTGCGTCGTATTGCCACGTTAACACCGGTCAGTGCCTTTACGCCGCCTGGATATGTATATTCTAGATTTTCACATGCAATAATCGTTTCGCCGGATCTCGCGCTGCGTCGCGACTCACTCTCGACAAGACTTGCGTAGGCCTCTTCGGAAATGCGCCACCCTTGTGCGGTGAATTCTTTGAGGCCTTCATCGATCGTCAGGGGCAAGGTCCCAGACCCCATACGATGAAAGTACGCGGGGATGGCCGGCGGCCTCACACCGACCTTTTCAAGCAGATCGACCTGCCGCAGCATCTCCGAAGCTGGACCGTAGCCTGCCGGCTGACCGTCCTTTAGCAAAAGGATGTTCTTGGCGTTGAGGACTTCTTCGGTCTCCTGCTCGACGGCAACCAGGGTCATATCCTCCCTGAAGCGCAACTCCTCCGTGATACGAAAAATCTCTCTTTTGCTTTCCGGATCAAGATCTGTCGTTGGTTCGTCCATCACGAGTAGCTCGGGCTTCATTGCCAGGATTGAAGCTATGGCCAACTTCTGCTTCTGCCCGCCGGAGAGTGTCGCGGGGGAACGACGCTTTAAACCGGCCAGTCCCACCAGCCGAAGACTCTCGTCTACCCGGCGCACGATCTCTTCGCGCGGCACGCCGAGATTCTCAGGCCCAAACGCCACCTCCAGCTCCACATTGGTCGAAAAAAGCTGGGCCTCAAAATCCTGAAAAACCATGCCGACGCGCCCTGACAGCTCCGCCACGCTCGTTTCTCTAGTGCTTCTGCCCAGCACGGTCACGGCGCCATCGAAGCGGCCCTTAAAGAAATGGGGAACAAGACCGTTTATAGTGGCCGCCAGCGTGCTCTTCCCCGCTTCTGTCGGACCCATGATCACAAGAAAATCGCCGTGCGCGACATCGAGGGAGACGCGATCGAGCGCAGGCTTTTTCTGCCCTCTGTATCGATATGTCAGGTCTTGGATGCTCAGAGCAAATGTCATCAATCACTTATAAACGGGCACTTATGTTTATTACGATATCGTTCTTGTGTCAATAGAGATAGCAGGAAAGAACGAGAACGAAGGTTGAGATCAGGGGCAGGTAAGGACAGGAACAGGTCGAGGAAAAAACAAAAGCGAAGGTTGAGAGAAAAGACCGGTCTCTACTCAACCTTCGCTTTTGTCCTTACCTTTTAGCCTGCTCTATCTCTTTCCTGTTTTTCTAAATCACTTCGCAGAGGGCCACGGTAACGTTATCGTACCCTCCTGCCGAGTTTGCTGCTTCGATAAGTTTCTTCGCTTTTTCATCCACACTCAAGGAGAGGGACAATACTTCTTGAATCTGATCATCCACCAGCATGTCAGTCAGCCCGTCAGAACAAAGCAGAAATATATCGCCCGGCTGGCTTATACCCCTGATAAGGTCCACGGGTAACGCTTCTTTTACGCCGACTGCCCTGACGATCACGTTCCTCAGGGCATGGGTCCTGGCCTCAGCCGGAGGAATAAGACCCTCGTCTATCTGCTCCTGAATAAGGGAATGATCCCGGGTCATCTGCTTCAGTTTCCCCTGTCTCAACATGTAGGTACGGCTATCTCCCACGTGACCGAGGATATAGTTCCTGTCGTAAAAGGCTAGCAGTTCCGCGGTACAGCCCATGCCCCTGCGCTCTCGATTCTCCGCCGCCATGGCAAGTATCCTGTCGTTTGCCAGCAGAAAGGCCTTTTGAACCAATGCGGAGGCGACCTCATCCGATTTCGTTTCAGATGCAAAAAAGACCTCGCGGGCAGTATCGGTGAATATTTGGCTGGCAACCTCGCCGGAGGCGGCTCCGCCCATTCCGTCCGCCACGACGAGAAGGCCCACACTCGGTTCAATGACGAGAGAGTCCTCATTGTTCGAGCGTTTAAGCCCGATGTCTGACTTACCTGCGCAGTTTATCCTGGACATACTCTAATATTACCGGATTACCGCTGGATTGGAAACAACTATCCGCTTGACTCGGCAAAAAACGATAGGGCATAATGTAACGTATCATATGAAACGGCCTCCCATCATCACAGTCCAGCTTGTCCATATCCATGGCCCTATGAAAGGGGAAATCCAGGAATTCTCCAAGGAGACCATTTCCATAGGTCGCCATCCGTCGTCCGATCTCAAGTTCCCAACAGATCTGACCATTATCTCCAGAAAGCACGCTGAAATCATACGGGAAGGTAATCAGTTCAGGCTGATCGATCGCAGCACAAATGGCACATTCGTGAACGGAAAGAAGATCACCGAGACCCTCTTAAAAAACGGAGACGTTTTGGAATTCGCCGATGGAGGGCCGAAGGCGAGCTTCCTGACAGAGATGAAAGAAGTGCCGGTCGAGACAGAAACGGCTCCGCCACCCGTTGAAGCACCCGGGCCTGTTCCTACGCCACCGCAGCCGTCGACCCCTCCGGAGATATCGGTCCAGCCGGCCTCTGTTCCCCTCGTCATCCAGTATGGTCCCACCATTCGTTCCTTCAAGGAACTGCCGATCACCATCGGCAAGAGCCTGAAGAGCGATTTTGTGCTCGATCACTCTGGCATCTTCGATGCTCATGCGCAGGTCTTCTTCAGTCAAGGCCAGTATTGGATAAAGGATCTGACGGGGCAGAACATGATTCAGACTCAACCAGCGGGCCATACCGTTTCAGGCCGCGCTCACGCTCTACGACAATGTTGCCCTGAGTCCGCAAGGGCCTGTCTTCCGCTTTCTAGGGGAAGGGCGCATGGCTGAAGTCACGGAACCTGCCGCTGAAGAATCTCCGGCATCGCCGCGAAAGAGAGGACGGCAAGAAGATGAGGGACACATCGGACGAGAAAGCTCCAAAGGGCGTGCTCTCGAAGATAAAAAAACTATTTTGATCCCATGCTTACCAGCAGGCTGCGCGCCTTCTCGATATCCCTCTTTGCCTTCGGGTGCTCGGGATCGAGTCGCAGCGTCTCTTCCCATTCCCTGATCGCGCCCTGCAGATCCTCGGCGAGAAAGTAATTTAATCCTTTTCTGTAGTGATCCTCTGCGCCCGCTTTATCATAGACCTTCGGAGCAGGAACGGGTTTGCCATTCCGGGGAACAATGATCGGCCCTTCCTCGCTCTCCTTCACTGTCCGCGT
>CAWIHO010000012.1:0-25959 GCA_963835605.1 uncultured delta proteobacterium
AGGGAATCGCACAAATTAATTTCGTCCCTTGCCATTGTTAACAAAATGTATAAAGTTAAAGAACAAGATCGAAAGGGAGGATGAGACCATGAGCGAAGCACAGGGCAAGGAATCGCAGGCAGCACAGCTCATTGATTTAATCGCGTACCAGGGAGGCTCCATCGTCAGCCGGGAGATCATCAGCCGCCCGACGGGCACAGTGACCCTGTTCGCGTTTGACGCCGGTCAAGGGCTGAGCGAGCACACAGCGCCCTTCGACGCGATGGTGTCGGTGCTTGACGGTGAGGTGGAAATCACGATCTCGGGCAAGAAGCACTATTGCGGGCAGGCGACATGATCGTCATGCCGGCCAACCAGCCCCATGCGCTTAAAGCTCTCGCGAGGTTCAAGATGCTCCTCACGATGATAAGGTCATAGAAGCAGGCTCAAGACCTCGCTTTCAAGACCGTGGTTCGATTGGTACTATCGGTTCAAATGGGTTTGAGCAAATAGAGTGAGTTAATTTCCAGATGGTTGCCCATGAAAATTTTGTATTTGACTTTGGAAACTACAAGTACTATAATAGTTTCCTAAGTATATGGCTGCCCGTAAGTCAGTGTTGAGTAATGAACGTTCCAGCGAGGACTCTGGCGGCTCAGTCTGTTCGCCGCCGGATAATCGCAAACGCCAGGCGACGTTTTCTGGCTCACGGGTTTCGCATTATCACCATGGATGATCTGGCGGCGGATCTGGGCATGAGCAAAAAGACGCTGTATGCGCATTTCCCGAACAAGGTTGCCCTGCTCGGAGCCGTGTTGCGTGACAAATTGCATGACATAGACGTAGACCTGGGGCGTATAGCGTCCGGCGACCTTTCCAGCTTTCCGGCCCTGCTGCAGGAACTCAGCGCATGTCTTCGACAGCACCTTGAAGAAATCCAGCCCTCCTTCCTCTGGGACATCCAAAGGGAAGAGCCCGACATGTTCATGCTCGTCCAGACGCGACGACTGGAGATGATTCATCGGTATTTCGGGAAAGTCCTGGAAGAGGGACGAAAAGCGGGATTGATATGTAAAGACTTCCGGCAAACTTCATCATCGAAATCTTGTTGGCAGCAATAGAGGCCATCCTGACTCCGCAGAAGATGAAGGAGATGGGGCTCACACCGCCTAGACGGGTTCTTGGCCATCATCAGGGTGGTCCTTACGGGCATAATGACCGAGAAAGGAAGGGCAAAAATGTCAAAGTATCGGGAGCGCGCGCACGTTGTCCAGGGAAGACCCGATTTTTAGAGGGATAGCCATGGTCACGCCGGGTTTCGCCATGGAGAAGCTAGATGCGGTCTTCGCAAATCGGGGAAGAAATGGGACATAACCATCGGTACAATGGCGTTAACCAACTGAGGAGCGCAAGGATGGTCTGGCTCGCACTCTTCATTGCTGTTCTTCTTTCCGGATGCTCCGTGGGACCGAACTTCGTCAAGCCCAAGGCCGCGGTATCGCCTACCTGGCTCGATGCGGATGATTGGCGCGTCAAAACAGGCCCGGCTGAGTACAGTAACTGGTGGAAGGCGTTTAACGATCCGGTACTGGACCGGCTCATCGACCAGGCGTATCGCGGAAACCTGTCTCTCAGGGTTGCCGGAGTACGGGTCCTGGAGGCCCGCGCCCAGCTCGGGATCGCCGTTGGAAGGCTTTACCCCCAGGCCCAGCAGGCTTCCGGCTCGCTCCAGGACGTCGGGCACAAGCGAACGGTCAGCAATAGGCGCCCTCCTGGGGTCCAGCCCCGCGCCTCGCGTGAACAACCTTTTCGACTACTGGCAAGACCAGATCGGGGTCAGTGCCAGTTGGGAGATTGACTTCTGGGGAAAATTCAGACGCGCCATCGAGTCAGCCGATGCAAATTTGCTCGCAACAGTGGCCGACTATGACAGCGCGCTGGTGAGTCTCACGGCCGATGTGACAAATTCCTATATCGCGATCAGAACCCTTGAGAAGAGGCTTAGTATTGCCCGTCAGAATGTCGAGACTCAAAAGGAAAGTCTTAAGATTGCGGAGGACCGGTTTCAGCTACGGCATGGCCTCCCGATTGGATGTGGAGCAGGCGAAGACGCTGCTCAACGATACTTCGGCTTCCGTCCCTGCCTTCGAGACCCAGTTGCGGCAGGCCAAGAACAGTCTCAGCCTCCTTTTGGGTATGCTCCCGAGCGACTGTCAGAGGTTCTGGAAGGTTCTTCGGAAATTCCCGTTTCGCCGCCCGAGATAGTGGTGGGCATCCCTAACGATCTTCTCCGCAGACGGCCCGATGTTCGCAGCGCCGAGTACCAGGCGGCGGCCCAGAGCGCCCAGATCGGCGTGGCCAAGGCGGACCTCTACCCCGCTTTCTCTCTGACAGGGATGTTTGGCTTTCTCTCGACCAACGTCAACGATTTTAAACTGAGCAATATGTTCGACTGGAATAGCCGCACCTTCCAGTTTGGTCCCTCTGTCCAGTGGAACATTTTCAATTATGGCCGCATTACGAACAATGTCCGGATGCAGGATGCCCGCTTCCAGCAGCTTTTGATCGTCTACCAGAACACCGTACTCAAGGCCCACAAGGAAGTGGAGGATGCCCTCGTCGCTTTTCTGAAGGCTCAGGAAAGGGCCGAGTTTCTCACCCGGAGCGCGGCGGCCGCCAAAACCGCGCTTCGATCTCGCACGTCGAGCAGTATCGAGAAGGACTCAAAGATTTCACCACCGTCCTGATCGCCCAGCAGGCCCTCTTGAATGAGCAGGATAACCTGACCGTCACCCTTGGCAATCTTTCCACCAATCTGGTGGGAGTCTACAGGGGACTCGGAGGCGGATGGGAGATACGGGAGGGAAAAGAATTGGTGCCTCCCGAGGTGAAGGAAGAGATGGCAAAACGGACCAACTGGGGCGCGTTGCTCGCGCCGGCATCTTATAAACAGCTTGCGCCCGAGGAGCGGAAATCAGAGATCCGTCTTCCGGAATGGTAATGGCCCGATATAGTTCGGAGGAGAGGTTTTGGCAGCCATGAGGAAGAAGATTATTGCACTACTTGTTCTCATCATAGTTGTCGTTTCGATCATTATTCTATATGCACGCTGGACCGCACGTAAGCCTCCTGCAAACGTCTTACAGATTTCAGGCAACATCGAAGCCCACGAAAGTCTGGTGGGATTCAAGGTCCAGGGTCGTCTCGATGAGCTGCTCGTCGAGGAAGGTCAGTCTGTTCATGTGGGAGACCTTATTGCGCGACTCGACAACAAGGACTATATGCAGCAGGTGAGTGTGGATGAAGCGGCTCTCCGCTCCCGCGAAGCGGAACTGGATCTCGCGCTGGCCGGAAGCCGCACTCAGGAAATCAAGGCCGCGGAACAGGCGGTGCTCGATGCCCAGGCTGATATGGAGTTGAAAAAGGTTGAGCTTCCAGCGTAATCAGGCCCTTTACGAGAGGAACGCCGCGGTTTCTGCTGAAGCGAGGGATGTTGCAGCCACGAATCTTAAACGTGCCCAGGCCACTTACGAGCGCAACAAGCAAACGTACGATGAGCTTTTGGAAGGCACTCGCAAGGAGCAGATTGCGATAAACCGGGCGAATGTGAATACAGCGAGGCAAAACCTGGGGCTCTCGCGCATCCGGCTCGAATACACATCGCTCTTTGCGCCGAAGACCGGGGTTGTGACCGTGCGGCAGGCTGAGCTTGGCGAAGTGATGCAGCCCGGAACGCCCGTTGTTACGATTGCCGACCTGGACCATCTCTGGTTGCGCGGTTACGTGAGTGAGACAGATCTGGGCCGGGTCCGCTGGGGGCAATCTGCTACGGTAAGAACAGATACTTTTCCGGGCAAGACTTACAAAGGCCGTGTGTCGTTCATTTCATCGGTGGCTGAATTCACGCCAAAGAGCGTCGAGACACACAAGGAACGCGTTACGTTAGTCTACCGGATCAAGATCGATCTGGATAACCCCAATCACGAGCTGAAGCCCGGCATGCCTGCCGACGCCGAGATCGATGTGGCGGGTCGCTGATCCGTTCATGCCTGATACCGGCTACGCCATAAAAGTAGACGAATTAACCATGGAATTTCCCGGTGTCTGTCGCCGTAGACCACCTGAGCTTCGACGTAAAGCCGGGCGAGATATTCGGTCTGGTGGGGCCCGACGGCGCGGGGAAGACAACAACGATGCGCATGCTTGCCGGTGTGCTCACACCAAGTTCCGGTTCGGCGGCCGTTGCGGGGTTTGATGTTGTGCGCGACCCTGAACGCGTCAAACATCACATAAGCTACATGTCGCAGCGGTTCGGCCTGTATGAGGACTTGACCGTAAACGAGAACATTCGCTTTTACGCCGGTATTTTCGGTGTGTCCAGCGCCGACAGGGAGCGCCGCGCCTCGACCTTGCTTGAGGCCGCAGGCATGAGCCCTTTCGGAAGCGGCTTGCGGGAAAGCTCTCCGGTGGCATGAAGCAGAAGCTGGGATTGATATGCGCGTTGATACATACGCCGCAGGTGATCCTTCTTGACGAACCGACGAATGGCGTGGATCCGGTCTCCCGCCGCGATTTCTGGCGCATACTCTATTCTCTGCTCGGCGAAAATGTTGCAATACTCATCTCGACTTCTTACCTCGATGAGGCAGAGCGATGCCACCGGGTGGCATTATTGCATCAAGGGCGACTTCTTTATTCCGATACCCCCACAGAGCTGAAGAAGAATCTATCCGGAGATGTTGTTGTCGTGATCTCGCCTGAGCCAAGGCGGTTGAGGGATCTGCTGAGAGACTCCGAGGGGGTATCGAATCTGGTATTGGTGGGAGATGGTTTGCATCTCATGGTGGACGATGCAAAGAGGCGAATTCCCGAGCTTCGTGCGCGGATTGAGTCGGCGAATCTGCCCGTTGAGCGCATCGAAGAAGTCGCTCCGACCATCGAGGACCTTTTCGTCCAGGCAGTCGAGAGTAGAAATGCGGGGGCTGGAAGTGGATAACGGCTGCTCCATCCGTAGTCGTCAAGGATTTGGTGAAGAGGTTCGGCGATTTCGTTGCCGTTGACCATATCAGTCACTTGAGGCGCAACCAGGAGAAATATTCGGTTTCCTGGGGCCTAACGGCGCCGGTAAATCAACGACGATACGGATACTCTGCGGCTTGCTGCGCCCTACGTCGGGTGAGGCCATGGTGGCAGGCCTGGACGTCGCGCGCCGGCCTGAAGCCGTGCGTCAGAAGATCGGCTATATGTCTCAGAAGTTCTCTTTGTACAATGATTTGAAAGTAATAGAGAACATCCGGTTTTTCGCGGGTATGTACAGTGTGCCTGATGCGGTAATACGCGGAACGTGCCGATTGGGTACTGGAGATGGCCGGATTGAAAGGCCGCGAGTCCGCATTGACAGGGACTTTGGCCACCGGATGGAAGCAGCGTCTGGCCTTAGGCTGCGCGGTGCTGCACCGACCTTCGATACTATTCCTTGATGAACCGACTTCAGGCGTGGACCCTGTTTCACGGCGACAGTTCTGGGAGTTGATTCATCGAATGGCCGCGGACGGGGTTACGGTGTTTGTCACAACCCACTATATGGATGAGGCGGAATACTGCGGCCGACTCGTCTTGATCTATCGCGGTAAGGTCGTCGCCTCGGGTTCGCCATCTGCACTTAAATCGGGGGCAATGAAGGGTGAGCTTCTCCTGGTGGAGTGCGAGCCTTTGGGTCATGCACTGGAAGTGCTCCAGACCGGGCCGGGCGTTTTGGATGCCGCTATTTTCGGCAGCGCGATCCATGTTGTGGTGACCAAGGCGGCAGAGGCTATTCCAGGCCTCGCTAAGTATCTTTCCGAGCATCAGATTGCCGTTTCCAAGATCGAACCGATCAGCCCCACGCTGGAGGACGTGTTCGTGGCGCTCACGACAAGGCAGGCGGAATCAGCGGAAGAGAAGAAAGTGCAATGAAACTGCACAGACTGGCCGCCATAGCCATTAAAGAAGTGCTTCAGATTGTGCGCGATGCCAGGAGTGTGGGTATCGTTGTCGCAATGCCGGTCGCGATGATGCTTGCATTCGGCTATGGTATCAGTCTTGATGTAAAGCATTTGCCTGTATACGTCTTCGACCGAGAAGGCAGCCAACAGAGCCAGGACTTACTGAAGCAGTTCCAGGCATCGGAGTATTTCAAAATAGTGAAGGCGGTGAATAACTATCCGGCGCTTGTTCGAGCGCTTGACGATGGAGCCTGCAGGCTCGCTATAGTCGTTCCGCACGACTTTTCTCTCAAACTCAATGCGGGCATACCGGTGAGCATACAGGCGTTGATCGATGCGACAGACAGCAACACTGCAAACATTGCGATTGCTTACAGCCAGGCTGTGATCCAGGCCTATTCCCAACGGGTTCAAGTCGACTGGGTCCGCCGTCACGCAATGAAGGAAATGAATCCGCCTATCAGCGTAGAGGCAAGGACCTGGTTCAATGAGAACCTTGAGAGCATGGTCAACATCGTCCCCGGGGTTGTCGTCATTGTAATGGCCGTCATTGGAGTCTTTCTGACAGCGTTGACCATTGCACGAGAATGGGAAAGAGGTACGATGGAACAGCTTATCTCCACCCCTGTGACTGAGCTGGAATTGATGCTCGGGAAGCTGGCTCCTTATTTTGTTATCGGCTTGCTCGATACCTGCCTCTGCGTCGGGTTTGGTATCCTGTGGTTCGGGGTGCCTTTCCGCGGAAGCTGGAGCATCTTCTTTATCGCCTCCACTCTTTTTTTGATAGTGGTTTTGTCCCTGGGATATTTCTTTTCCGTCGTGGCAAAATCCCAGCTCGCAGCGAGCCAGATTGCGCTCCTTGCCACGTTCCTTCCGGCCTTCTTGCTTTCAGGGTTTCTCTTTCCGATAGATCAAATGCCTGTCGGGATTCAAATAGTGACGTATATCATGCCGGCCCGGTACTATATGGACATCATCCGTAATGTTTTCCTGAAAGGGTCGCCGATCGCGTTACTGCTGAAGGAACTTTTTGCCCTGGCGTTTCTGTCGTCTCTTCTCGTTTTTATGGCTACGCGCATCTTCAAGAAAAAGCTGACCTAGCGGGGAACAATGCTCGGCCGTCTGCGCCATATGCTGATCAAAGAATTTATCCAGGTCCTTCGCGACAAACGGACCCGCTTTGTACTTATCGTTCCGCCGATATTGCAGATGCTCATTTTCGGTTACGCAGCCACGTTGGAGATCAAACATGTGCCCACCGCCATCGTGGACTACGACAATACCCAGGTGAGCCGCGATTTTATCTCCCGCTTTACGGCAAGTCACTACTTCCAGGTGCGCGCGACGCCCGCGGACCGAAAGCAAATCCCTTTGCTGATAGATCGCGGCGATGTGATCCTGGCGATACAGATCAATGAGGGCTTCGCGCGTTTACTCGGCAAGGGGCAGACCGCACCCATCCAGGTAATTGTGGATGCCTCAAGCTCGAACACTGCGCTTATCGGCCTCGGCTACGTTAACCAGGTGGCCACAAACTTCGCCCTGGAGTTTCAGACGGCCCGCCTGCAGCGCAATGCGCCGATGCTTCTATCGGGCATACCGCGCATTCTCCTTGATCCGAGACCCTGGTATAACGTTGATATATCGGACCGCTGGTTCTTCATACCCGGCGTGATCGGCAATCTGATGCTGATGATCGTCGTGAACCTGACCGCTTTTTCTGTCGTGAGGGAGCGTGAAATCGGAACACTCGAGCAGATTATGGTTACGCCCATCCGGCGAGTTGAATTTATTTTGGGGAAGACCGTTCCCTTCTTCCTTATCGGACTCTTTGATGCGATTCTGATTTCGGCGTTCGGCACACTCTGGTTCGGGGTTCCCTTACGCGGCAGTATAGGTGTGCTGGCCCTCGGCACGGTTCTGTTTCTTATGTGCGTGCTCGCTATCGGCCTCTTTATCTCTACCGTATCGAGGACACAACAGCAGGCGATGGTTACGGCATTTTTCTTCATCATGCCCGCAATTCTCTTTTCAGGATTCGGCTCGCCTATAAGCAGCATGCCCGAGGCGATGCAGTGGCTGACCTACCTGAATCCGCTCCGCTATTACCAGGACGTCTTGCGGAGCGTCTATCTCAAAGGGACCGGGCTGAGTGCCCTCTGGCAGGAGATGGCCGCAATGGGTCTGCTGAGCATCATCATGCTGACGATCAGCGTTCTTCGCTTTCAGAAATCCCTTGACTGATCAAGTGTCGCGGGGCTGGTGGCTGTGAATAGCGGTTCTGATAAACTTTTTTCGAGAACGTCTGAATTCGGGCACAGGATCATTTACCCAGAAGTACTACGGTGCTTCTGGCATTGGCGATGTAGTACTCGGGCGGATCGATCACCACTTCAGCGCCGGCAACGCGGAAGTCTTCTCCGGAAGGCAGGCTCGTGTCGATCACCCTATACCAGCGCTTCCCATCACTGAAGGGCGGGAGCTTGACGTCCTGCTGCCTCCAGTCTCCATTCAAGATGAAAAATATATGGTAGTCACCGCTCTCTGAGTCGGTTTCGCAGTCTTCAAGCCGATAGCAGAGCGTGCGGAGCTCGGCGTCGTCCCAGGACGGGCTATCGAGATTGAATCCATACCACGTTAGATCCGGTACATTGTCTGCATCCAGGTCCTCAGCCAGCAGGAATTTTCGTCTTCGAAGAACGCTGAATCTTTTTTCGAGGGCAATCGCTTTCTTGACGAATTCAACCATGTCCGCGTGCCTGGTTACCAGCCGCCAGTCGAACCAGCTCAGCTCATTGTCCTGGCAATAGGCGTTGTTGTTGCCTTTTTGTGTCCTCATGCATTCATCGCCGCCGAGCATCATCGGCGTACCTGACGAGAAGATAAGGTAGCAGAGGTAGTTCTTCACCAGTTGTTTTCTAAGCTTCAGGATATCGGGATCGTCCGTCTCCCCTTCGAAACCGCAGTTCCACGAATTGTTGTCATTGGTCCCGTCGTTGTTGTTTTCGAGATTGGACTCATTATGCTTGTAGTTGTAAGAGACAAGGTCATTGACCGTGAAACCATCGTGGCAGGTGACAAAGTTGATGCTATTGTACGCAGACCTTCCATCGTTTCCATAAAGGTCAGCAGAGCCTGTAAGCCTCCATCCCAGGTCTTCAACCTGCCCTGCATCGCCCTTGCCGAATTTCCGGACCGTGTCCCGGAACTTCCCGTTCCACTCCGACCAGTCGATCGGAAAGTTACCTACCTCGTACGTGCCGATGTCCCAGGGTTCCGCGACGAGTCTCACCCTGTTGAGCAGCGGATCCTGAGAGACCGCCTCAAAAAAAGAGGCGGACGTGCGAAAGAAACCCTCTTCCCGCCCCAGGACCGATGCGAGATCGAACCTGAAACCGTCGACGTGCATCACCTGAACCCAGTATCGGAGGGAATCCATGACAAACCGAATGACATGGGAATTTGACATATTCAAACTGTTCCCGCACCCTGTGTAATTCATATAATACCGAAAGGGCTCGTCGCCCGTTCCGGCCAACGCGTAGTACGTACTATTGTCCACACCTTTGAAACAGATGGTCGGCCCCAGTTCATTGCCTTCCCCGCTATGGTTGTAAACGACATCCAGGATCACCTCTATGCCCGCCTTGTGAAGCTCCCTGACCAGCGTCTTGAACTCATTGACCTGGCAGCCTGGGTAAGCGCCTGTCCCGTAAGAGCTTTCCGGAGCAAAGAAACCGATGGTGTTGTAGCCCCAGTAGTTCGTCAGTCCTTTAGCGAGCAGGAAATCTTCAATATAGAATTCCTGGATGGGCATCAGCTCCACCGCATTGACGCCCAGTTCCTTCAGGTAGGGGATCTTTTCCACGAAGCCCAAGTACGTACCCGGCTTGCTCACGCCGGAAGAAGGATGTGCCGTAAACCCTTTCACATGAGCTTCGTAAATGATAAGGTCCTCGCAAGGAATGTCTGGTGGCGCATCGCCTTGCCAGTCGAAACTGTCATCGACTACTATTGATTTGGGGACCATTCGCGTGTTATCCCGGCCGTCCTTGGTGAGATCCTTTCCCCAGGAGGACGCGTCATAACCGAGCAGCAGGTTGTCAATGTTCTTGAATTTGCCGGTAAGCGCCCTGCTGTATGGGTCCATCACCAGCTTCTGCTCGTTGAACCTCGATCCGTTCGCCGGATTATAGTCACCCCTGATCTTGTACCCGTAAAGCTGCCCTGCCTTGACGCCGTGAACAAGGGTGTGCCAGCAATACCGTGCCCGGTTGGTGAGTTGAACAATGTCCGTAGGCTCCCCGTCAGGCGCATCAAAAAGCAGAAGGAATACCTCGCGGGCGTTCCGGGAATAGATGGCGAAATTTACTCCGTCATCCATCAGCGTTGCGCCCAAAGGATAAAACTTACCAGCCGAAAGTCGCCTGGTTGTCTTGTGGACGAGTTCGTATGCCATGATCTCTCCTTATAGACTATCTTTAATGCAGAATCTCCTTGCTGTCAAGCAATTCAATCGGAAGTAAGCAGTGAGCAGTGATCAGTAAACAGTAAGTGCACTGAATAGCGGCCGGTGTTTCGGTCCATCGGAGGTCCTCACTGCTCACTGTTTACTGCTCACTGCATTTAACTCTTACAGCCCTTACGCCTTGCGCAGAAGCCCTTTTTGTGCTAATTTGTATAGACTTTCAAAGCATCCCACTCAACCACCAAAAGCGGCTTTAGAGAGGACAGAGAGCATGGATTACAAGGAAACACTCAACCTGCCCCGGACGCCGTTCCCCATGAAAGGGAACTTGCCCGTTAAAGAAAAACAGATCCTCCAGTTCTGGAACGAGATCAAGCTATACGAGAAGCTCCTCGCGGCGCGTGCGGGTGCACCGGCTTTCATCCTGCACGACGGGCCGCCTTACGCCAATGGGCATATACATCTTGGAACAGCCTTGAACAAGATACTGAAGGATATCATCGTCAAGTCAAAGTTCATGGCGGGCTTACGCGCCGATTACGTCCCAGGGTGGGACTGTCACGGCCTTCCCATAGAAAACCAGGTGGAAAAGGAGATCCAGGGAAAGCAACAGCCTATGCCGAAGGCCGAGTTTCGGCGGTACTGCAGGAAATACGCTGAACGATTCATAGATATTCAGAGAGCGGAGTTTAAGAGGCTCGGAGGCATCGGGGACTGGGAACGGCCTTACATCACCATGGATTACGCGTACCAGGCGACTATCATCAACGAGCTCGCGCAGTTCTTCGATCGCGGAGAGATCTATAGGAAAAAAAGACCCGTCCATTGGTGCATCAGCTGCAGGACCGCTCTGGCCGAGGCAGAGATCGAATACGAGATGGAGGCCTCGCCTTCCATCTACGTAAAATTTGCGTTGCGCACAACACATGAGGTCTTCGAAGACTACCCGAAAAAGCCGATATTCATGCTCATCTGGACCACGACGCCATGGACGCTGCCGGCAAACCTGGCCATTGCTATCCACCCCGATTTTAAGTATGTCGCGGTCGAAACAAAAGAGCAGATCTACATCATGGTTGAGGAGCTCGTAAAGGATACCATGGCAAAGGCCGGTATCCCTGATTACCGCGTCATCGGGGAGGTTCCCGTTCAGATACTCAAGGAACTCACCTTTCAGCATCCGTTCATCGACCGGCCGTCCGTCGTCGTGTTTGCGGAGTACGTCACGAAGGACGTGGGTACCGGCGCCGTCCACACCGCGCCCGGCCACGGCGAGGAGGACTATGAGACCGGACTCGAATATGGCCTCGATGTCTATTCGCCGGTCAACGAGAATGGCGAATTTACCGGAGAGGTTGAAGCCTTCAAAGGCATGAATGTTTTCGAGAGTAATGCGCATATTATACAAAAGCTGAAGGCGCTCGGGGCCCTCCTCTATACGGAGCAGATCGAGCACTCATATCCGCACTGCTGGCGCTGCAAAAAACCCGTGATTTTCAGGGCCACGGAACAGTGGTTCATATCGATGGATGCGCAGGGCCTCAGGAAGCGGTCTCTGGAGGCACTGGATCATCAGGTGACGTGGATTCCCGCGTGGGGCAGGGATCGCATCTATAACATGCTCTCTCAGAGACCCGACTGGTGCATCTCGCGCCAGAGAAGCTGGGGTGTACCGATCACGATCTTTTACTGTGAGCAATGCAGGAAGCCTTATTGGAGCCGCGAATCCTTCCGGATCATCACGGAGGCCGTCCGAAAGGATGGCGCGGATGTCTGGTTCGAAAAAGAGGCTTCCGCTTTCCTGCCCGAGGGTGTCACCTGCACGTGTGGCAATACCACCTTCGTGAAAGAGGAAGACATCCTTGACGTCTGGTTCGACTCCGGTTCAAGTTTCGCGGCCGTCCTCAAGGTAAGGCCCGGGCTAACGTTTCCCTGCGACATGTATCTGGAAGGGAGCGATCAGCACCGGGGCTGGTTCCATAGCTCGCTGCTCGTCTCTATCGGCAACAATGGTGTGGCTCCGTACAAGTCCGTGCTCACCCATGGATTTGTGGTTGACGGAAAAGGCAGGAAGATGTCCAAGTCCCTGGGCAACATCATTGCGCCTGAGGAGATCATCGAGAAATACGGCGCCGAGATCCTCCGCCTGTGGGTGACGTACGAGGACTACAGGGATGACATCAAGATTTCAAAGGAGATGATCGACAGGATCGTGGAGACGTACCGAAGGATACGAAATACGTTCCGATTTCTCCACGCAAATCTCCATGGAGACTTCGATCCCACACAGCACAAAATATCTTACGAACAGCTCTCCTATCTGGACCGTTGGATGCTCTCACGCCTTCAGAATCTCATCGAAAAAGTGAGAGAAGCCTATGAAACCTACGCCTTTCACGCCATCTTCCACGCGATCCACAACTTCTGCGCTATAGAACTGAGCGCGCTTTATCTCGATATCGTCAAGGACAGGATGTATGTGGAAAAGAAAGATGCAATCAAGAGAAGGGCGTCTCAGAGCGTAGTCTTTGAAACGCTCACCACGCTCTTGAGGCTCGCTGCGCCCATCCTCTCTTTTACCACCGAGGAGATGTGGTCATACCTCAAGCCATTCGTAAAGGAAGAATCCGTGCTTCTCAGTGCGCTGCCCGAGGTGAATAGGGCATACGTGAATGAGAAGCTCGAAAGGGAGTGGGATCGCATCTGGGAAATCAGAGAAGCGGTGAACAAAAAGATCGAGGAAAAGAGGATAGAAAAAACCATTGGCCATCCCCTCGACGCAAAGGTCCGGCTGGAGGTTCCTGCCGGAGACTATGAGCTTTTGAGCAAACTGGGTGACGAACTCAAGGACCTCCTGATTGTTTCCCAGGTTGAGCTCGCTTCCGGTGATGGCGTTGGGATCATTGTCTCCAGCGCGGATGGAGAAAAATGCCAGCGCTGCTGGCAGTATTCAACAGATATTCAGACTGTGGGGGAATTCCCCAACCTGTGCAAACGATGCAGAGATACGGTTATTTCCTGATCGTTCTGCTCATAGTTGTTGCGGACAGATGGACCAAAGCCGTGGTCATCGAGCATCTGCCGTATCTTAGCTCCACGGACATCGCACCTTATCTGTCGATCGTCCATGCGCGGAATTACGGAGGGGCTTTCGGTCTCCTCTCGCAAAACGGCGCCGCGGCTCACATATTTCTTGTTTTCCCCATCATAATCATAGCGGGCCTGGTTTACTACCTTGTGCGATACCGGCATACTGGCACGGTGACATTTTCTCTCACGTGCATCCTTGCAGGGGCCCTGGGAAACATGTACGATCGGCTGCGTTACGGGTACGTGACGGACTTCATCGATGTGTATTACAAACAGTATCACTGGCCCGCTTTCAACATAGCGGATACGTCGATTAGCTTCGGGATCGGGCTCTGGATATTTGCGCAATTGTTTCTGGAAAAGAAGGCTGAAAGCGATGATTAAGAGAGGGTTACTTTCGCCGGTGCGACATGGATGACGACGACTTGAAACAGGCAATCACGGAAGAGAACAAGAAGATCCGGCGATTGCGGTTCATTGTTGATTTTGCACTCCAGTACATCAGGACGCAGGAGATAACCCACGATGAGGCAATCAACATCGTGGAAGGCGTCAAAAAACATGCCCTCCGCCTTTTCCCGGACAAAGAGGAGGCCTTTGACATTATCTACGCTCCACGATTCAAAAGAATGCTGAACGAAAAGTTCAAGAGATCGTGAAAAACCGGTGAGTGATACGGAAAAACCTCCTTGATCCCGCAGCGTTCAACTTTCCCTTTGAAACTACGGTGCGTTTGCTATACTATAGGGTATAGGCCTATATTAAGCTTTATACCAATTTGCATTCAAGATGGAGACCGAGGCGGCAGCGAGGAGCCGACGCAGGCGTACTCAGAAGTACGTCGAGGAGAGCGACGCAGCGACAACGAAGGTATACACTTGAAGGCAAATTGGTATTAGGGAACAACGATGGCTAATGTCCTTGCACTGATGCTTGCCGGCGGCCGTGTGGACGAGTTGGGTGTCCTCACCTATTTCAGGCCGAAATCGGTGCTGCCTTTCGGCGCCCTCTACCGGATCATAGACTTTCCCATGAGCAATCTGATGAATTCCGGCATAGAGAAGGTCGGCATCCTTTCCCAGTATCGTCCACTGCGCCTGATCGGCCACATAGCAAACGGGCAGCCATGGGACATGGTAGGCAGAGACCGTTTTGCAACCATCCTCCCACCCTTCAAAGGACGGGAAGCCTCCGACTGGTATAAGGGCACAGCGGACGCCGTGTATCAGAACCTCGATTTCATCAAGATGAACCGACCGGACCTGATATTAATCCTCTCAGGCGATCACATCTACAAGATGGACTATCAAGCAGTCATCAGGTTTCATCTGGAAAAAAAGGCTGATGTGACGATCGGCTTCACTCCTCTGCCAAAAGAAGGCGCCAGTCGCTTCGGGCAGGCAACCATTGAAGGCTGGAGCCGTAGAGGTGGAAAAGTCACGCGGTATGCGGAAAAGCCTAAGAAGCAGTTGCTCGATTGGGCGTCTCTGACCATTTACCTTTTCAACCCGCAGGTCCTTTACGAAGCTTTAGAGGCCAATGCCACAAAGGATTCGCACGAGTTCGGCAAAGACATCATCCCTCCCCTTCTTGAGAACCTCAAGGTCTTCGGCTTCAAGCACTATGGCTACTGGGGCTATTCGAGAACGCTTGAAGAATACTGGCGGACCAACATGGACCTGCTCGGGAAGAACCCGCGAATCGACCTCGCGTCGTGGCGGGTGATGACCAATATGGCAGACCGCGCCATCCGCGACTGCCCACCTACCGTTGTAGGCCCATCTGCCCTTATCGAGGATGCTCTCTTCTATTCCGGCTGCACCATACAGGGAACAGTCATCAATTCCGTGCTCTTCCCCGGGGTGATCGTGGAAGAGGGCGCAGTGGTCAAAGACTCAATTCTCTTCTTCGACACGGTCATCAAAAAAGGAGCGCAGGTCATACGCACCATAACCGATATCGAAGCAACCATAGGAGCAAGAGCAAGGGTTGGCGATGACCCTCATGGCGCCCTCTCCGTGGTCGGGACGCGAACCTCTATTCCTGACGAAACGATCATCCATCAAGGAGTGACTGTCCATCCGAATCTCAAGCCCGACCGCTTCTCCAAGAGCGAGTATGCTTCAGGCGAGGTGGTTAAATGAGAGGCGTAGTCGCCATTCTGATGGCAGGCGGTGTCGGAAGCAGGCTCAATATACTGGTACGCCACAGGGCAAAGCCCGCGGTACCTTTCGGGGGCATGTACCGGATCATCGATTTTACGTTGAGCAATGCGGCAAATTGCGGCCTTTCACGGGTCGCCATCTTGACCCAGTATAAGCCCCTCTCTTTAATGGATCACGTCGGAGATGGGTCGGCATGGGACCTCTCCGGCCGGACGCGGGCGGTCAAAATCCTTCCGCCGAAAACAGGGGAAAAGGATTGGGACTGGTACAAAGGCACAGCCGATGCCGTGCGGCAAAACCTCGACTTCGTCATGGCGGGCGATTACAAAGAAGTCCTCATCCTCTCCGGTGACCACATCTACTGTATGGACTATGCGCCTCTGGTCAGGTTCCACCGCGCCCGGAAGGCCCAGGTGACGATCGGCATGCTTCCCGTGCCCTGGGAAGAGACGCAGCACTTCGGGGTAGGGATCGTCGACGAACGAGACCGGGTCATCGATTGGCAGGAAAAGCCTCAAAAGGCACGTTCAAACCTTGCGTCCATGGGTATCTATGTCTTCAACCGGGAGTATCTCATCCGGACGCTGCAGGAGACAAAAGAGGAGGATTTCGGTCAGCATGTAATACCAAGAGCGCTGAAAGCAGGGAGAGTTTATGGGTACCCTTTTCATGGATACTGGCGTGATGCGGGAACGATACAGGCATACTGGGATGCCAACATGGATCTGCTCGACCCTCAATCAGCGCTGAGCCCTCACCTAACCCACATCAAAACCAATTTGGCCACCGAACATATTTACTACGACCGTCCCCCAACAACGGTCATGAACGGGGCAGAGGTTATAAACTCTATTCTTTCCTCACATTGCACCATTATGGGCAGGGTTCAGAACTCCGTGCTCTCCCCGGGGGTGGTGGTCGAAAAAGGCGCTCTGGTCAAAGACTCAATAGTGATGCATGATTCAATCGTGAGAGCAGGGGCACATGTGGAGCGCTGTATCATCGACAAGGAAGTGATCATCGGGCGCAAGGCCGTGGTCGGCCTCGGAAATCCTTCAGTATCCAATATGACCTATCCGACGCACGTCTATTCCGGCCTCACATTGGTGGGTAAACAGGCACTTATCCCCGACAATGCCCGCGTGGGAACCAACTGTATCATCGGTTCAGAGGTGCGAGAGCAAGACTTCCGCGAAGGCGTCCTGAAGGACGGCCAGACGATAGAGAAATAGTCTATTCGGTCTATCTGGTCTTCTGGTCTATTTCAGGTCTACTTAAACCGTCCGGTCCGTTTCCTTGTGAAGACCAGAAAGACAAGATAGACGAAATGGACCAGATAGACTTATTTTGTTTGACCGTGTCCGTCTGCCGGCAACGTGAAGTAAAAGGTTGCGCCCACGTCCGGCTTCCCTTCGGCCCAAACGCGTCCCTTGTGAAAATCGATGATCCTCTTGACAATGGCAAGGCCGATGCCCGTGCCTTCGAAACGGTCTGAACCATGCAACCGCTGGAAAACCCCAAAAAGCTTTTCCGCATCCTGTTGATCAAACCCGACACCGTTATCTTTGACCCAGTAAAGGTTTTCGCCGGCTTCTACTGAGCCGCCGATCTCGATCCGAGTGATCTCCCGGTACTTCGTAAACTTGAAGGCATTGGATAGCAGATTTACAAAGACCTGCCGTATCATCGACTCATCGCAACACGCGGGGGGCAGCTTCCCCATCCGCAGCTCAACCTTCCGTCCGGAATGTATGGCCGCGAGCCCGTCCAGGACCTCCCGAACGACCTGCTCCATCGAGACAGCAGCCAGGCCTATCTCCTGCCGTCCGAGGCGCGCGTACGCGAGGAGATCTTTGATAAGTTGCTCCATTTTGTCCACGTCACTTCTGATGAGGCCCAGCATCTGCACGCCCTTGGGATCAAGCCCATCCGCGTAGTGCTCGAGAAGTCTCCTTGAGAAGCCGTCTATTGCCATCAGGGGAATGCGAAGGTCGTGAGAGACAGAATAGTTGAAGGCCTCCAGGTCGTGGTTGCTCTTATTCAACTCGCTGATCTTCCGCTCAAGCGCCTCATTGAGATTTCGAATCTCTTCCTCCGCCCGCTTCTGCTCCGTTATATCACGAAGGACCGCCAGCGCGGCCGTTTCCCCTTTGAAGTAGATGGTCCCGACGGACGCCTGTATGGTGCGCACTTCCCCATCCGGCCTCTGGATCTTATACTCCGCGATAGTCTCAACCGGATCGCCATGCTCGCGGGCGAGGGTCCGCTCCCTCACTTCTTGCCTGTATTCGGGAAGAACAAACTGATCGACAGGCAATCCCACCACCTCGGATGGATCTTTGAGACCATGGATATCGAGAAACGCCTTGTTGACAAAGGCTCTCGTTGTGCCGACCGTAATGGCAATGCCATCGGTCACGCTCTCGACCACGGCCCGATAGAGTGCCTCGCTCTCCTGGAGAGCGCGCTCTGCTTCGGCGTGTCGTGCCGACAGCGTTTCCAGCTCCGAGAGGCGCGCATCCGGCTGCCCCGAAGGAATAACGGGTTCCTGCAATTTCGTTCTCTTGCTCATGCCCGAACCTTCTGAAACTCCCTCAAAGTGCCGTGAAATCTATTATTTTGAATTATACCATGAGCAGGGCAGCAGGTTGGCAGATTCCTCGTGCTATAATCTGCGCAGTCATGACGCACGAGCCGGTGTGCGGGGCCGAGGGTTTTATGTCAGCCGGGCCGATGGGCAAGCGCCTCACAGCTTGCTGTATACGATTTCGCTCTCGTTCATCTGCTGGTCAATCAGTTGTTCCAGCAGCCGGACATCAATCTGACCGGACGAGGCCATGGCCACCACGGACTTAAGGCTCGCCGATGGGGGGTAGCGGCCGTAAGTGATATTGAACTCAACGTCCTTCATGCTGGGCGATATGGGCTGAACCTTTTTGCAGGCGGCAATATAGACGTCCAATTCCGCCAGTCCTTCGCCCCGCTTCCCTTCCGCAAAGAGGATAAGCGCCTTGTACCCGACGATGACGAAATAGGCGTCGCTCCGCTCGCCGATCAATTGCGCTGGGGTGAGGTACCCGTCTGCTCTCTGAAGGTCACCCATCTTATAACTGGCGACACCGGCGAACGCAAGGGCGACCGGGGCCGACTGGTACGTATTGGCCACGAGAAACCGTTCCAGGGCCTTTTGATACTGCCCCTCCCTGAGCAGATTTCTGCCCCAGTACATATTGTCGATGTACGTGGATAAGGAGGACGTGCAGCCGAGCAGCAGCGCAACAACCACGGTCATCGATGCACGGAACCCTCTCTTCGACATGCGCCTTATCAACTGAACACCCCCTCTACTCAGTTGCCTCACGATCTATCGGACTATTATTATTGAAAAACCGTAAATGATTGTCAAGGAATACGACGAAATGCTCACGTAACTGGAGACCGCACAACGTGCGCAGCCGGTTGTTGCCCGCCATGCGGATCCGAAGGATTTCATGAAAGGAGGGTCGTTTATAGAAAAATTTCATTGGTCTTATTCCTTTTGATGACTATATATTTAAGAGGCGGCGAATCAAAGAAAAGGACTGAGGATCTTGCGGATCAGCCGATACGCTCGAAGAGTGCTGCTTTCGCCCTGGCTGTACCTGCTCGTAAGGGTAGCGCTGGCGGCTGTCTTTATATACGCGGGGGCCTCGAAGCTGATGGACCCGAAGGCGTTCGCCAGGACCATTTCCCACTACGACCTTGTGCCCGAACCCTTTCTACCCGTGGTCGCCGCGGGACTCCCGGCCATCGAGGTTCTTGCCGGAATTGCCCTCATCCTTGATCTTGGCGCCGGTATCTATGGGGTCTCCGGCCTGTTGCTCCTGTTCGTCTTTGTCCTCGGATACGGCGTCCTGAATGAGCTGAATATAGACTGCGGCTGCTTTGGTCCGGAGGAGCTGGCGGGCCGGAACAGTCTGGTAGGCGCCTTCTACCGGGACCTCGCGCTGATCGGCGGGGCCGCCTTTCTCCACTGCTCGCGGCTGGTCCGTAATCGGCACCGCCTCTCAGATAAGCCTGCACAAAAATTGACCACATAAAAAGGAGGAACTGAAATGATGTCAAGAAAAGCAATGGTCTTAGTCCCTGTTCTCGTAATGGCGTTCTGTTTCGCATGGGCTGGCAGCACTCTTGCTGCCTGGGGCTCAAAAGAGCTGGAAACAGAGAAGGTCGCTGTGAACTTCGAAAAGGAAGTCGCTCGGGGCTGCTACAGGGTCGTGACGACGCCGGAGCTGAAGGGCTGGATCGACCAGAAAAAGGAGATGCTGGTCGTCGACACCATGCCGTATGAAGACAGTTACAAGAAGCAGCACATCCCGGCCGCAGTCAACTTCCCGCTCCCGGTACCCGAAATGGCCCAGATGGACGAGAAGACCAAGGCCGACCTTGAGAAGCTGCTCGGGCCGGACAAAGATCGTCTGATTGTGTTTTACTGCGGCTTCACCACCTGCACCCGCAGCCACAACGGCGCCATGTGGGCCGTTAAGCTGGGCTACAAGAACGTTTACCGGCAGCCCGGCGGCATCAAGGCGTGGGACGAAGCAGGTTATCCGGTGGAAAACGTTAAATAGAGCGGACCGGCGCCCTCCGAACGTTCTCAACCCGTGAGGGCGCCCTCACATGGTATACACATGAAGGTGAATTGGTATCATTCCTCTACCAGGTCTGCTTCCGCATTGAGCGTCAGATACGCATGCTTGCCGACCATAAATCCGCCGTGCTCCAATTCCATGTTCGTCAGCATGCCGAAATCTTCGCGGTTTACTCTGGTTGTGGCCTGGAAACCGAAGGTGGTATACATCCGGTCGTCATCCTGGAAATGTGAAGGTCCTGCGTAGCGCACATCCAGGGTCGCTGGGCGCGTCACGCTGTGTATGGTCAGGTCCCCGTGCACCAGGCAGTGATCCATGCCCGCGTATTCCACGCGGGCACTCTTGAATGTGATCTTGGGATACTTTTCGGCATCGAAGTAATTAGGGCTCCTAAGGTCCTCGTCGCGTTTCTCCACCCCGGTACAAATGCTGGCAACGTCTATCTCGGCCTCCACTGAGGATTCAGCTATTCTCAGCGGATCGAAATAGAGCGTCCCTGATACTTTACTGAAATGACCGCTCACCCACGTCACCATCATATGACGGATGGTGAATTCGGCGGCGGTGTGATCAGGATCAAGCACAAATTTAGCCATATCGCCTCCTCCGTCGTGCGTCGAACTCGACTTTCCTGATGCGTCATTTATACTAACGTAAGACCTGTTTCGGGAGGGTGCAAGCGAGGGTCCGCTCCTCTGAAACCAATACGACTCCCGTCCAATTCGATCCTGGCGAGCCTTGGCACGAATCATGGCAAAGATGAAAAATAGGAGAAAAAAAGGTAAAATAAGAACTCGTGACTTTTTCGGCGTTAGCCGTGCTTTAAGGAGTAAGAATGAGAGCAAAGAGCAGGACAAGAGAATATATAGAGTCGCTCCTCATAGCGGTATTCCTCGCTTTTTTCGTCAGGAGCTTTGTGGTGGAGGCATTCACGATCCCGTCAGGTTCGATGGAACCTACGCTCCTCGTGGGCGATTACCTCCTGGTGAACAGGCTGAGCTACGTGATGAAAGTACCCTTTACGGACATCGTGCTTCTAAACATCGGACAGCCAAAGCGCGGTGATACCATTGTCTTCCGCTACCCCGCGGACCACTCGAAGGATTTCATAAAAAGGGTGATCGCGAAGGAAGGCGACACCGTTGAAATCAGAGACAAGGTCGTGTATGTCAACGGGTCGAAGGTGGAGGATGGAAACGCCCGGTTTGCGGACCACAGCATTATCCCGGGTAATCTCTCCGAGAGGGACAATTTCGGCCCCGTCATTGTACCCAAAGATTCCTATTTCGCCATGGGTGACAACAGGGATAACAGCCTCGATAGCCGGTTTTGGGGCTTCGTGAAGAAGGACGAGCTTGTGGGAAAGGCGGTCATTCTTTATTTTTCCTGGGACGGCAGATCAGAGGATCTTATTCACCACATACGGTGGGAGAGGATCGCCCACATAATACGGTGACTTCAGGGTTAACCTGGGACCTTACCTGCACCGTAAAGCTCAAAGCTCACAAAATCCTTGAAGGGCCGCCGAAAGGCTCGCTGCAATAGCATAGCGTCACGTCTCAGATACCCGATTGCAATAAGCATGGGCACCAGTTTATCATCCGGGATGGCGAAAGCCTTCTTCATGGGCGTCTCATCAAATCCATCGATCGCATGGGTTTCGAGACCCAATCCCTTTGCCACAAGCATGATGCTCATGGCAAACAGAGCTGCATTTTTCGCGGCGAATATTTTTTGCTCACAACTACCCTCGCGCCCGTAACGTCGCCTCACCATGTCAGTAATGGTCGCCCTCGTCGCCTTCTTGGTGTATCCGAGTTCCTCCCAGCTATCCAGCATGTTGTTAAGATTCACCTCGACATCAGGATCCGCAATAATGATCAGCACCGCTGATGCCTCTTCAATCTTAGACTGGTCAAGGGCATATCTGCGGAGTACCTTTTTTCTTTCCGGGTCCCGTACGACAACGACTTGCCACGGCTGAAGATTGAAAGATGACGGGGCAAGATTGGCAAGCTCTATGAGCTCCTGTAATGTGTTGCCAGGAATAGTCCGACCCGCTTCGAAGAAGGTAACGGACCTCCTCTCCTTCACCGCATCAAGCACATCCATGATCTCCGTCCTCTCCCTTCTTTTCAGAAATCACTAAAGCCAGGTACCATAGCAGGGTGCTATCAACACCGATCACTATGCACTGTTGCTACCCTTGCCTTCCCCCCACAATGATCTCCGGGATGCGGAGCGTCGGTTGCGCATCAGCTACGGGCACGCCCTGGCCGTCCTTGCCGCACGTGCCGATGCCGAAACCGAGGTCAGTCCCTATCATGTCGATGTCGCGCAGTACCTTAGGGCCGTTGCCCATCATGGTGGCGTTCCTGATCATCGGGCCAATTTGTCCCTTCTCAATGAGATATCCTTCCTGTATCTCGAAGACGAAATCTCCCCGCACCGTATCGACCTGCCCTCCTCCCATCTTTTTCACGAGCACTCCGTGGTCCACCGACGCAAGGATCTTATCGGGATCGGAAGTGCCCGGGAGGATCATCGTATTGCTCATCCTCGGTATCGGCTTGAACCCGAAGGACTCACGCCTCCCATTGGCTGTCGGCTTCATGCCGTACTTGAAGGCATGGAATCGGTCGAACAGATAATTCTTGAGGACGCCGTTCTCTACGAGAATGGTCCTTTCCGCCGGAATCCCCTCATCATCGTAAGCGTAAGTGCCGCGCATGTGCGGAACCGTCTTATCATCGACGATGTTGATCAACGGACTGGCCATCTGAGCGCCTAGCATGCCCTTGTAGCAAGAAAGACCTTCCATCGCCAGGTCAGCTTCCAGCCCATGGCCTATCGCTTCATGAATCATCGTGCCACCCGCTTCAGAGGCCAGAACCACGGTCTTCGTGCCCATGGGCGCCTCAATGGCATCGAGCAGACCGGCGAGCCTTCTCACCGTTCCTGACACGAAGGTCTCCAGGCGCTCGTCGCTGAAGAACTCGAATCCGTAGAAGCCCCCTATCGCGTCGTATGCGGTCTGCACCTGGTTGTTCGCCTCGCCGATGATCAGTAAGGTCATGATCAACTGAGTTCTGTCATCACCGACGGGCGAGCCTTCGCTGGGCACGATCCTCACTTGCTGCCTCGTGTCGCGGTACATCACCCTCACCTGCTTGATGCGTTTCTCCATTTTTCTGGCCGCAGCCTCTATCTTGCGTACCATCGCCACTTTTTTCTCGGTCTCCACATCTCCTGGATCCATCGCGATAAAAAAGGGATATTGCCCTTTGACGGATGGCTCTTCTTTGATCTGCCCCGCAGCCTTCTCCCCTGAGATACGCCCGAGGTCACGGGCGAGGTCGAGGAGGTGCTCTTCATCCTGAGAGGTGGTGGATGCAAGAAACATCTTCCACGGGGTAATCACCCGCAGGCCCACGCCCTGATCCAGCCCCTTTTCAAGTTTCTCAATTTTTTCCGATTCCACCTGAATGTGCGTGTAGGTCCTTTTCTCTGCAAAGATATCCGCATATACCGCACTTCCTCTGAGCATTGCGTCGAGCATTCCGGCCTCATTCCGCATGGTTTACCTCCTGGAACACGATATCATACCTTGCCATATCTTCCATGATTTCCCTCACGGTCTCTTCAACGCTGGATGGATAGATCATCTCCACTTTGCCTTTCTTGCCGTCAAGGACGGTCAGCAACGCGATCTCTTCGTATGACTCCAGTATCGCCTTGAAAAAACCTATCGCGTCCCTCCGCATAACCACCCGCTTAGTTTTTTCCATCTGGCTTCCTTCTTTAACATAAGCATGCGCGCCGCCCACAACACCGAGGTTTCTCTAGTTTCTCTGGTTTCTCTAGTTTCTCTAGCTTTGTCTATTTAGTCTATTCCTTACTGTCTATCTGTTCTGGCCCCTCGACACGTTGACCCATGACCCGTTTTTACAAAGGCGTACATGCGCTCGAAGACTCCCGGCTGAACCTCCTCCGCCCGAACCGAAGGCTCAAAATCCATGAACGCATACAGGGCTTGCATGCGGTCCTTGCCAAACAAAGGCTCCAACGAATGCCTCAGGTATTTTCTCTTATAGCGGAAACAGGCTTTGATAAAATCAACCAGGCCTTGGTCGGGCTCGATATTGTCATGATTGAACATGATGGCCATGAACACGCTTTCCACCTCGGGAGGAGGGATGAAGAGAGACGGCTTCAGCTTAAGGAGCAGTTTCACTGAAGCGTACAGCTGAAATATCACGGAGAGCGCGCCGTAACTTCTGGAACAGGGCTTGCTCGCAAGCCGTTCACCTACCTCTTTTTGCATGGTCAAATGGGCGCTCTCGATCACGTCCATTTCAGAGAGCAGCTTGAAAAGTATGTCTCCCGTGATGTTATAAGGTATGTTCCCCATCACTTTAATTCTATGGCCTTTCACGAAAGGACGAAGGGGTAGATTCAGAAAATTATCAAAGGTCACCTTGACGTTGGGAAAGAGATGCTCCAGAGCCCAAGGGGGCCTTTGAAATGCTTGTCCAATTCAATGGCGTGGACGAAACGGGCATGCGGGATGATGCAACGGGTAAGGTCACCTTTACCTGCACCAATTTCTACGACGACGTCGTCCGGGCCGATGCCTGTCAGCTTCACCAGTTTATTGAGCAGGTTCTTGTCTTTCAGCAGGTGCTGTGACAGGCTCTTCTTCAGCGCCACTCTACCCCCGCGCCATGCGTGAAAAACCTCTTACCGTTTCAGGCGAAAAAAGATTCCTTTCCGCGTAGAAGGACCCTGTGATGGCCACCATGGCTGCATTGTCAGTGCAAAGGTCACGTGAGGGAAGAAGCACGGAAATCTTTTCGCGATTGGCCCATTCCGAGAAAAGCGCCCTCAGACGCCCGTTTGACGCCACGCCTCCGCCGACGACGATGCTGCTGACACCGTAATGCCTCGAAGCATTGATTGTCTTTCGACAGAGGACATCGCAGATCGCCTCCTGGAAAGAGGCAAGGAGATCAGGGCGGCTGTTCTCCGTAATACCATGCTTTTTGACCCGGTTGATAAATGCCGTCTTCAGGCCGCTGAAAGAAAAATCATAGTTGTTTTCATCAAGCATAGGCCGCGGAAAGGGAATCGCGTCCGGCTGGCCGGCTGCTGCAATCTCTTCTATGGCTCTGCCCCCGGGGTAGCCAAGGCCAAGGTACTTCGCGATCTTGTCAAAGGCCTCGCCGGCAGCGTCGTCCCGCGTGCTCCCGATAAGGCGATAGCGACACGGTTCCTCAAAGAGAAGAAGCACCGTGTGACCTCCGGAAACAATAAGTGCGATGAAGGGAAACTCAGGCTGTTGCTCCAGGAAAATGCTCATTGCATGCGCCTCGATATGATTCACTGCCACCATCGGTGTCGATGTCGAAAGATAGAGGCCCTTCGCAAACATGAGGCCAACAAGCAACGACCCGATCAGGCCCGGGCCATTTGTCACAGCTATGCACTCTATCTCATCAAGTGCCACATGCGCATCGGAAAGCGCACGTTCATAGATGCGGTCTATCAGCTCCACATGCTTTCTCGACGCAAGTTCAGGCACGATCCCGCCGAATGGGCTATGCAGTTCAACCTGACTGGAAACGACATTTGAAAGGATTTCG
>CAWIHO010000013.1:0-10975 GCA_963835605.1 uncultured delta proteobacterium
TCCCGAACACGTCCGCTTGACTTCTAGCCTATTTTGTATTATATATTACATTGTAATGAGTACAAACTGTGTTGAGACTAAAGGAACTCTGGTAGCCTGCGGCATCAAATCTACGTATCAACGCATGAGAATCCTGGAGTCCCTTGAGAAGATGGGCCATCCCGATGCCAAGGAGCTTTACCTGCTTCTCGTGCGAGAGATGCCCAGTCTCTCTAAAACCACCGTCTACAACACGCTCGATGCTTTGCACAGGGCTGGGCTCGTGAACGTTTTGACGATCGCCGGCGAGGGCACTCGGTATGAACTGGCTGGGAAGCCCCATTGTCACTTCCTGTGCCGGGCATGCGGGAAGATTATCGACATGAATTTCTCCTGTACACATGCTGATTCCTTGCAGCTCGACGGGTACATCGTGGAGGAACTGCTCGGCTGCTTCAAGGGCGTGTGTAAGGCCTGTCAGACAAGGGGTGCAAAACCCCCCAGAAAGACAGGGAAATCCGTTTCTCTGCAATTCCGAAATAAAAAAGGGAGGTAGGGTGAAGGCCTTATTGTTGGTTTTGGCTCTGCTTGCGTTAGCGGGTTGTGGGATAGTGAGTCACGGGACCTCCCAAACTATCGGCTGCGCGACAATTCCGGCCGGAGCGTTAGTCAGGTCGGCCGATGGCGCAACGTGCAGCACGCCGTGCACTGTCAGCCTGAAACGAAAGAAGGATGACGTCCTAACCATTGAAAAGGAAGGCTACGAGACGGTGACCCTGCCCGTCCGCTCTGCCTTATCAAAAGCCTCGGCAGGAAACATTCTGTTGCCCGGCGGACTCGTTTGTTGGGGGGTTGATGTGATCTCCGGAGGCGGGTATCATTTAGTTCCCGAGCGAGTCGACATTACGCTGAAACCTCTCGTGGAAAAGGCGTCGCTCGCTGCGGAAAGTTCAAATAAGCTTTCCGCAACAAATCGGTCACAGCCAATTTTTGAAGCAGGGGCTAAACTAGAGGCTCGGAGGGATGCAAGCTATGGGTATCTCTCTTTCCCCTAGCAGTCGAGAGTAAATACTCACGGGCAAGTCCGTGGAATTCTGCCCTTCGGGTTAGTAGAGAGGGAACAGCCTTTACCATCAGATTCGGGTGATGGAAGTACCAATGTCTGGAACTCTTAATTAATGCGCAAGTCCGCCTCTAGGATCGATCCGCCAATGGCCAAGCCTGAAACGAATGGCCTCAAGAGTGCCTGGATCATGGTTGCATGTGCGTGGCTACTCGGTTTTGCCATGTATACCCCTATGCTTTGTATTCCTCCGATAGCCCATATCATCAAGGAGGAACTACGCGTGAGCCACGCTGCTGTGGGCCTTCTTTTTTCCATACCGGTTACTGTGCTTGTAGTACTTGCCATACCGAGCGGTTTTCTCGCTGATAGATTGGGTTCGCAAAGAGCTGTGGGTATCGGGGCCATCGTGATGGCAGTTGGAAGCCTGTTAAGAGGGACTTCCGAGAGCTTTGGCTCGCTTTTGGCCTTTACCTCTCTTTATGGCATTGGATTCAGTATCATCTATCCGAATCTGCCCAAGCTCGTGGGCCTTTGGTTTCCGCGCGAGAAAGTCGGTTTAGCAACGGGAGTCTATTCAACGGGGATAACAACAGCCGGGGCCATCGCACTTGCGATTACGTTGCCTCTAATCTTCCCTTTGACAAATAGCATCCAGGGCACCTTCGTGATCTGGAGCATCCCTGCTGTAATGGCGGCTATCCTGTGGTGGATTGCTGCAAAAGATCCGCCCCTTCCATCCCGCACCTCTATCCAAACGGCAAAAGTCAGCCGTACTGATCTTCCTTCTTATTCCCTATGGAAGGATAAGAATATGTGGTTCATCGCTCTTCTGCTGTTTTTCAATGACATCCATTTTTACACATGGTCAGGATGGAGCCCCGCACTGATGATGAAGAAGGGGGCCACTCCAGAGTTGGCCGCGCTCATAGCATCATGCAGAGGCTGGGTAGGTTTTCCCGTTATCTTCCTGATGCCGTGGGCTTCCTACAAGGTTGGATTAAGAAAACCGTTCATGTGGGGCTCTGCGCTCCTTTTGGCATTTGCTTCGTGGAGTGCGATATATATACCCGTCCCATTGGGTTGGCCTTTGATGGTACTCGTCGGAATTGCGACGAGCGGCACGTTCGCAATGATACTTGCACTCCCCCTGGAGCTGCTGCCGAACGAATATGCCGGAATGGCCAGTGGTACCGTGCTCTCCATCGGCTATGTGGGAGGCCTTGTCGGACCCTGGCTCGCAGGCCGTATTGTGGATATAACCGGAAGTTTTGACTTAGCCCTTTACATGCTCACGGGCACAGCAATCATTTGGGCGCTCATCGGTTTCCTGATACCGGAAACCGGCCGCAGGGCCTCGCCAGACGTCCGGCCGGCATGAACAGAAAATAACGGGGTTCACAAGGTCAATCTCGTCTATGAGCCTGTCTGCGCCATCCGGCCCCTCTGTTGTGCCTTGCAAGCTCAGGCTTTTGCCTTGTCACCGGCACACTGGCGATTTCCTTTACGGGCAGCATGCCCTTCTTGATGCCTTCCAGACGCCTGAGCAGGTTCGCGTGCTTGGTTTCGTCCTCAAGTAGATAGTTGAGCAGGTACTCCTGCACCACCATACGCTTCCCCTTAAGCGAGGGAAGCAGTTTCTTAACGGTATCGATCATCCTCTGTTCCAGCTCAATATGGCGCTCGATCATTGCCCATACCTTCCTCAGCTCTTCGGGGGCCAGTGAGATAGCGGTATCCTGAAGGCTCTCTGCAACCCATTTCTCCACATTGTAGTGCATCTGTGAATCCCGCTGAATAATCTCCATCGTCAAACGTATGATCGGGTTCGTCGTTCTCTCGATGATACGCCCCGTAGAGGCAAGAGATGCGTCTTCCATCTTCTGCCACTCTTTCATCGCATCCACGATCTCTGCCTGCAGATCCTTTACCTTCCCCTTTGGCTTCATCGGCTCCCCCATCTTAGAGTTTCTCTGGTTTCTCTAGTTTATCTGGTCTATCTAGTCTATCTCGTTCATTTAGTCTCGAAACCTGCAACACGCAACAGCTTATCTATCCACGCCCTACACCCTACCCCCTTCTCTGTCGTTCTGCCCACTTAATGATCTCATCCACCATCGCGCTTATGGTCGCTTCATCTGGTAATATATGCACTTTCAGCCCGCTTTTCTCGATCGTACTTTTGGTCACCGGGCCTATAGCGGCAATCGTAATTCTTTCTAACAACGGGAGTGCATCGCGACCCACGATGTCGAGAAAATTCTTAAACGTAGCGCCACTCGTGAAGGTCGCCACCGATATTTTACCCTCAAAGAGAAACCGCTTCAGCAGCTTGCCATGCTTCTCCGGTTTGACGGTTCGATATGCGGCCGGAGTCTCTATTTGACCTCCCATGGCGCTTATCCGCGCGGGAAATATTTCCCGGGCCTCCTCGGCTCTCGGCAGCAGGAAACGCACACCTTTCAGGGCCCTCGATCCCGAACCGTAGAAATGCAGAAAGGTGTCCGAGAGGCCCTCTGCGTTGAATTCATCCGGCACAAGTTCTACCTTCATCCCGTAGCCGGCAATAGCCTCTGCTGTCTTCGCCCCTACCGCGCAAAGCCGGAGACCCTTCAGGTCTCTCACATCTCGCCCATTCTTGAAGAACCTTTCCATGAAATAGCGGACGCCATTTGCACTCGTGAAGACGAGCCAGTTATACGTTTCAATCCTCTTGATCGCGCCATCCAGCTCCTTATAACTCTTAGGAGGCACTACCTTAATAGTGGGAAATTCAAAAATCTCGGCGCCGAGTTCCTCGAGGGGCTCATAGTCAGATGAATATTCCCTCGTAATCAATATCCTGTGGCCAAAGAGCGGCTTCTTCTCGTACCACGCTAATGATTCCCTCAGCCGCACCACATCGCCCACCACCATTATGGCTGGGGCTCTCATGGCGCTCTCCCTCTTCAGCCGGGCGATATTCTCCAGTGTGCCGACGACCACTTCCTGGTCAGGCCTGGTTCCCCAGCGGATCAGCGCGACGGGTGTACCTGCAGGCTTGCCGCCTTCGATAAGCTTCCGACTAATCGTCGAGACGTTTTTCGTGCCCATGAGGAAAACGAGCGTATCGTAGCTCTTCGCGAGTCCGGACCAGTAGATTGAACTGCCGGCTTTTGTGGCTGCCTCGTTGCCGGTGATCGCCGCAAAGGAGGACGCGTATTTCCTGTGGGTCAAAGGGATACCAGCGCACGCCGGTACAGCGATCACGGAGCTGACGCCGGGAACGATCTCGAAAAGGATCCCCTCTTTTGCAAGCACCTCCGCCTCTTCTCCACCGCGCCCAAAAACAAAGGGATCTCCACCTTTTAAACGACAGACGATCTTCCCCTGCCGGGCCGCATCGATAAGCGCCTCGTTGATTTGATCCTGCGTCATGGCGTGGTGACCGCCGCGCTTGCCTGCATAAATAAACTCAGCTTCCTGCTTCACCTGGTTGAGTATCTGGGCGTTGATGTGAAAGTCGTAGACGACTACATCGGCCCTTTGCAGACACTTGAGTCCCTTTATCGTCATGAGCCCGATATCGCCGGGACCTGCGCCGACGAGATAGACTTTACCTTCTTTTCACCTTTGCCGCCAAGAACGCTCTCCCTACACTCGCCGCTCTTTACCCTTCCAGTATTTCTCCCTTAACTCACGTTTCAAGATCTTGCCTTGGGGATTCTTCGGCAGCGCCGGCACGAATTCGACGGATTTCGGGGCTTTGTAGCGCGCCAGGTTCTGCTTGCAGAAACCCATGATCTCTTCCGCGGTAGCCCGTTGCCCCTCTTTCAAGATGACGACGGCATGCACCCTCTCCACCCACACGTCGTCGGGAACGCCGATGACAGCCGCTTCCTGGACTGCCGGATACCGGTAAAGAACCTCCTCCACTTCCCGCGGATAGACATTCTCTCCGCCCGTCACTATCATATCTTTCTTCCTGTCCACGATGTAGATGTAACCCTTGCGGTCGTAATAGCCCATGTCGCCCGTGTGGAGCCATCCACCTGCCATGGCTTCCTTCGTCTCCTCCGGTTTACGCCAGTACTCACGCATCACCTTCTTGCTCTGCACAACAATCTCTCCCGCCGTCTCAGGAGGCACGTCTTTGTCATTCTCGTCTACTATCCTCACGTGTACGTTGAGGCATGGCTGGCCGCAGGAAGCCAGGATCTCCTGTTCCCTGGGGGATTTGTCGAGCACATTGTGGGCCTTCTTGTTAAAAAATGTAATATCGGGTCCCGACTCTGACTGCCCGTAGCCTTGCATGAAGATGGACCCAAATTTTTTCATGCCCTTCCTGAGCAGCTCGACCGGCATGGGTGAGGCGGCATACCATATACGTTTGAGACTGGTGAGGTCATATTTTTCGACATCGGGGACAGCAAGCATGGCGACGAGCTGGGTCGGTACGATGTGGATGTCCGTGGCCTTCTCGTCCTGAATGGTCTGCAAGGTGGCTGGAGGGTCGAAAGACCTCTGTGACATGATCACGTTACTCCCGCCCGCGTAATAAAAAGCCCAGAAGTGGCTGTGACCGCCGATGTGGAAAAGAGGAAGGACCATAATATGTTTGTCTCCAGCCTCAGCTCCTAACTGACTGACTTTGACGAGGGCATTATCGATGGTGCGGTTATGGGTGTACAAAGCCCCGCGGGGCACACCCGTTGTCCCGCTGGTATAAAAGATGAGGAAGGGATCGTCCTCCTTGATTTGGACGTTTGGTTCTTCTTTTGAACCTTTCGCAAGAAGGTCATTGTAATAAAGCATGCCGGCGGCCGGACTCTCGAGAGCCACATAATGTTTCACGCCCGGGAAACGGTCCCTGAGCGAGGAAATGGTCTCTACCAGCTCCGGGCCAACAAAGAGCGTAGTGACTTCCGAATAGTTGACAAGATACTCTATCTCGCTCGCCAGTAACCGGGGATTGAACGGTGATATGATGAAACCGCCCTTCATCGCCGCCCCATATACATCCGGGTACTCCAGACAATTCCATGAAAAAATACCGATGCCGTCGCCTTTGCGGACCCCAAGATCATTGAGCGCGTGAATCAGGCTGTTAACTCGCCCATTGTACTGGGCGAAAGTCACCCGTTCCGCTCCATAAATAAAGGCATCATCCTCCGCATACAGGAGGGCATTCCGGTACATGATGTCTGCCCATGTTCCGATCTGATACCGACACAGCTCTTTCAGCAAAAGTTCTTCAGCCATTCCCTGTTTCCTCCGTTTCTCTCGGTCATCTGGTTCTACGTCCGTAACAGCAGAAGCGATAGGACCTGTTCATTTGTACGGGGCAAGGCGTTCTAATGGTGATCGCCCCTTCAGGGCACGCCTGCGCGCACAGGTAACAGTGACAGCATGCCTCAGGGTAAGTCACCCCGGGTTTTTTCCCTCATCCCGGCCGGCTAACCCGCCGGTACCAAAGAAAACGTCTTCGGCACACACATCGACACAGGCGCCGCAGGCAATGCATTTCTCGTAATCAATTTCCGGCGGCATGCTCAATCCCCTCAGTACGTATATAGTGCCTAGTGACTAGTGTTCGGTGTCAGCCAGGTCGCTTTGCACACTATACGCTAAACACTATACACCAAACACTATGTACTACGCACTAAACTCCGCACACTTCCGCACACTAAAGATTGACAAGGCAGAATTCTCTTCATTATACTTAACCGTCGGTATAGTTTTAATTTCGCGCTCAGACGGGTCAACAATTTTAGTTACGCTCGCGAGGAGATGGCGTATGAGAGAAAAAAGAACGAGAAAAGACTCGGACAAGAAAAAGGAAGATATTCTACGAACCGTGTTGCAACTCTTCCTGAAGAAGGGTTACAACGCCACGTCAACTAGTGACATTTGCTCAGCAGCGAAGCTTGCAAAGCCCACACTTTACTACTACTTTGGCAGTAAGAGAAACCTCCTCTTTTCGCTTCATCGCGACCATCTGAACAGAGATTTGAGACCTTATCTTGCGGAGGCACAGGCAATTGATGACCTGGAGCAACGATTCCATTATATGATTAAGGCCTACACAAAGATGATCTGTCTGCATCCCGAACTTAGGTTCCTTATACACGAAACTCTCGGCTTTAAAGATAAATACTTTCTCCAGGTCAAAAAAGAATGGAAAAACCATTACATCCTTCTCAGGAGCACGATTTCAGGTCTACAAGCGGCTGGGAAGATCGATCCCGCACTGAAGCCGTCATGGGCAGCGCTATTCTTGATTGGGATGATGACCTGGATTACGTTCTGGTTTAACTTTAAACGCAAAGAAGAGATCGCCCAGATTGCAGAATCTGCCGCGACCTTTGCCTCTCACGCGCTCAACCTCCATACCGGGCAGCTCCCGGAACTGGCAGCAAAGAAAAAATAGATTTCCACGGGCAAGCCGGGTAACCGCGTCGGGCAATGGATGATGTAAGCCCCGCTAATAGCACCAGAAAGCGCAGGTTTGACAATAACCTGACAGCGTGTTAAATAACCATGGAAATAAGGAATAAGGGAGGCTCTGTGAAGACGCATTGGCAATCACAACAATTTTTCATGGCGGTGGCGCTCTCTGCTCTCGTGCTCGCATCGCTCTTTCTTTCGGACGCAAGAGCCGAATATCCTGAAAGGCCGATAACCATGGACGTGGCTTTTGCCCCGGGCGGTTCCATGGATATGGCCTCCAGGGCCATGGCGGCGGCGGCCGAAAAGTATCTGGGCAAGCCCATCATCGTGGACAACAAGGGAGGAGCAGCCGGGACGGTCGCGCTGGCACTCGTGGCAAATGCAAAGCCTGACGGATACACGCTCTGTGCAGGTACAAGCACCGGGATAGTCCGTGCTCCTCAGATGCAGAAAGTGACCTACAAACCTTTGAAAAGTTTTACGCCCATAATAGGTTACGCCACCCCGCAGAACGCCATTGTCGTCAGATCGGATGCCCCGTGGAAAACGCTGAAGGAACTGCTGGACTATGCCAAAAAGAACCCGAACAAGGTAAAATACAGCTCCACCGGCGTGGGCTCAGCCCAGCACCATGCCATGGCCTACCTGGAGCACCAGGAAAAGATCAAATGGATACATGTGCCGTACAAGGGAACTGCCGATGCCATGACCGCGCTCCTGGGAGGACATGTCGATGTCTGTTCCTCGGGACCTGAACACGTTCCCTATGCCAGAGCCGGCCAGGTGCGGATACTTGCCTACACCGAGGAGAAACGAAATCCCAAACAGCCTGATGTGCCGACGCTTAAAGAGCTGGGCTACGATTTCGTGAACGAAACCGTCTTCTCTGTTTTCGGGCCGGCCGGCCTGCCTGCCGATGTGGTAGCAAAGCTCGAAAGTGCCTTTACTAAAGCCAAAGACAGCCCGGAGGTCAAGACGGTCATGGACAAGCTTGACCTGCTACCGGTCTATTACAACAGTAAGGATTATGACCGTTTCTTGAAGGACTCGTGGGTAAGACTTGACAAGACATTAAAAGAAACAGGTCTCATCAAGGAGCCGGCCACACAACCGTACTAACAGTTTCTCTGGTTCATTTAGTTTTTTCTGCTCGTTTCTCTCGTTTAACCAAAGAAACCAGAGAAACCAAATAAACTAAAGAAACCAGGAGTCGAGCGAACGCATGAACAAACGTGACCTGATTAGCGGGCTTTTCTGGCTGGCAATTGCGGTTTTCGTTCTCACAGAGGCTTTAGAGCTCGGCGTGGGAACGGTCTCCACACCAGGGGCCGGTTTCATGCTCTTCTGGTCAAGTATCCTCTTCGGGTTGCTCTCCATAGTGCTTATGATCAAGGCGGTCGCCCGCAGTGGCGGGCAAAAGGGCATTGCCGAGCTGTGGCAGGGATTAACCTGGAGTAATGTCGTTATAACCGTCATTGCCCTCGTCCTCTATTGCCTGTTCCTGGTCAAAGTGGGCTTCATCATAGCAACAACGGCTTTCATGGCTGTCCTTTACGGCGTAGGCAGAATGAAGGTCTGGGTCGTCATTGGGAGCGCCCTCGTCACGGTGGCATTAACCTATGTCATTTTCCATTATGCGCTGCAGATCGAGTTCCCCAGGGGGCCGTTCAGATGGTAATTCAAAACCGCTATTGTGGGGGTAAGCCGTGGATGCGCTGAATAGCCTGTTGTACGGGTTTTCGGTGGCCTTGCAGCCTGACAACCTGCTCTACTGTTTCATCGGGTCCGTACTGGGTACGCTCGTCGGCGTATTGCCTGGTATCGGCCCTGTTGGCGCCATATCGATCCTCCTCCCCATCACCTTTAAAATATCGGCGACCGGCTCCATCATCATGCTCGCCGGCCTATACTATGGGGCGATGTACGGCGGCTCAACCACATCTATTCTGGTAAACATCCCCGGTGAAGCCGCTTCGGTTATCACCTGTATGGACGGTTACCAGATGGCACTTAAAGGAAGGGCGGGACCGGCCCTCGGTATGGCCGCCTTCGGTTCCTTCATTGCCGGGACTGTCGGTATCATCGGCCTTATGCTCTTTGCGAAGCCCTTGTCGGCGTTTGCCCTTGATTTTGGGCCTCACGAGTATTTTGCCCTCATCATCCTCGGGCTTACTTTTGTGACCTATCTCTCTCACGGATCGATGTTGAAGGCGGTCATGATGGCCTGTCTCGGACTGATGCTCAGTAATATCGGGTTGGATCCTATCACTTCCAGCCCACGGATGACGTTTGGCATGCTGGAACTCTTCGACGGAGTCGGCATAGCGCCCGTGGCCATGGGCCTCTTCGGTATAGGCGAAGTGCTCGTCAACCTTGAGCAGACGGTCACTCAGGAGATCATCAAGACAAAGTTCAAGAATCTTTTCCCATCAAAACTCGATTGGATTCAATCGAAGTGGGCCCTGGTGCGCGGCACTCTTGTGGGCTTTTTCCTGGGCATCCTGCCTGGCGGAGGCCCTGTTCTCGCATCATTTATGTCGTATGGCCTTGAAAAGAGGCTCTCGAAGGAACCCCAAAAATTCGGAACAGGTGCGATCGAGGGTGTTGCTGCTCCCGAGTCAGCCAACAACTCGGCAGCCTCTTCATCCTTCATTCCCCTTCTTACTCTCGGGATTCCGCCAAATGTAAGCTTGTCCGTTCTGTTCGGGGCCTTTCTCATCCACGGTGTCACCCCGGGGCCGCTTCTTCTCAAAGAGCATCCTGACCTGTTCTGGGGCGTTGTAAGCAGCATGTACCTGGGGAACGTCATGCTCCTGGTATTGAATCTGCCCCTGATTCCCATGTGGGTTCAAGTGCTGAAGATTCCGGCAAAACTCCTCTATCCACTCATTCTCCTCTTCTGCCTTGTCGGTGCCTACAGCATGAACAACAGCGTATTCGACGTCATGGTCATGATCATCTTCGGCGTCGTCGGATACCTGTTCAGGAAGTTCGAGTATGAAGGGGCGCCTCTGGTGCTTGCCTTCGTACTGGGTCCTATGCTTGACCTTAATCTCAGGCAGGCGCTCCTCGTCTCGGAGGGAAGTTTCCTCGCCTTCTTTACCCGTCCGATCTCTGCGGTGACCCTCGGTCTGGCCGCTGTCCTCTTGATAACGGCGGTCACGCCCTTCGTTGCAAAAAAGGTAGCGAAGTACAGAGAGGTTGCCGAAGACCAATAGCATGTTGAAAGCACATAGTATGAACACGCTCTAGCGCTCGACGGCCCGCAGATATTCCATACACGGACGGCGTTGCGTATCGCGCCTGCTTCTTGCTATCAATATTCAGACCAATGAAGCAGGCAGTTTTCCGCAGGTTGCCTTTGCGCTTTAATGATATTAAGATATACTGTAGCACTTTAGGCAAAGTCCTTTTCACAAATAACAGGTTGCTGCTCAAGGAGGTCTGTATGGGGCGGACGAAACCCCTTTATTGAATGAACTGGAGAAGGGCCCGTGGCCGAGC
>CAWIHO010000014.1:0-12436 GCA_963835605.1 uncultured delta proteobacterium
CCAAATGACGCGGCAATCAATAGCTTGCCGCCCGCCGGCTCTGCGAACTATGTAATGGAAGGCGAATTGGTATCAGGATTCGAAGAGGACTTTCTTGAACTTTCTCTTCCCCACCTTGATTATAAGCTCACCCATGTCCGAGACCGGAAGATCCTCTGAAGAGACCTTGCTCCCGTTGATACTGACCGCGCCCTGGGTGATCATGCGTTTGCCTTCGGACGTAGACGTCACCATGCCTATACTGACAAGTAGTTGCGGGATCCAGATGGCGTCCTTGCCCTTCTTGATTCTCGCCACTTCAATCTCTTCCGGAATTTCACGATCTCTGAATACCTTCTCAAAACTCCGCTCAGCCTGTAGCGCAGCCTCGGCGCCATGAAACCGCTTGACGATCTCGTGGGCAAAGTTGATCTTTGCCTGCTTGGGGTGTATAGTCCCCGTGCGAATGCCTTCTTTCAAGGTCTGAAGTTCCTCCAGGGTTATGTCACTCAAGAGTTCGTAATACTTGAGCATCAGCTCATCGGAAATAGACATCAACTTGCCGAAAATCACATCGGGTGTTTCGTCTATGCCGACATAGTTGCCGTAGCTTTTGCTCATCTTGTTGACGCCGTCCGTACCCTCAAGAAGCGGCACCGTGAGCACTACCTGCGATTCCTGGCCGTAGGCCCTCTGGATGTCTCTGCCCACAAGAAGATTGAAAATCTGATCGTGGCCGCCCAGCTCCACATCAGCCTTCAATGCCACCGAGTCATAGCCCTGGACGAGCGGGTAGAGAAACTCATGCACACTGATAGGCAGGTTGTTCTGGTAGCGGTTTCTGAAATCCTCCCGCTCCAGCATCCTTGCCACCGTGTAGTGCGCGCAAAGCCTGATCATATCGGCCGCGTTCATAGCCTCAAACCACTCGCTGTTAAAGCGCATCTCTGTTGTTTTCGGATCAAGGATCTTAAAGACCTGCTTCTTGTAAGTCTCCGCGTTCTGCATCAGCTCTTCTTTGGTAAGCACGGGCCTCGTCTCGACCCTGCCGGTCGGATCACCTATCATGCCAGTGAAGTCTCCGATAAGAAAGATAGCGACGTGGCCGAGTTCCTGGAACTGCTTTAACTTCTGGAGCACGACAGTGTGGCCCAGATGCAGGTCCGGCGCCGTGGGGTCCATACCCAGCTTCACGCGTAGTGGCCTCTTCTGCTTTCGCGCATCAGCGAGCTTCTTCCTTAACTCCTTCTCGCTTATGAGATCAACCATCCCCCGTTTCAGGATCTCCAGTTCCCTTTCAACGTCCTGGCCAATCTCTTTATCAATCTCGATGTCTCGGTCCACTTCAGCCTACCTTCTCCTTGATCCGCTCAATGCTGATACAGAGGTTCGTCGCTCGGTCGATAGTGATGCGCACCCCCTGGACTTCCACGTCTCCTCTCGCCACCTCGTATTTCTGCGGCAGCTGGGTGAGGAACCGCTCCAGGATGGCTTCCTTGTCCATCCCTATGACCGAGTTCGTGGGTCCTGTCATGCCGACATCGGTGATATAACCCGTTCCGTTAGGTAGAACCCGCTCATCGGCTGTTTGCACATGCGTGTGCGTCCCAACAAGGGAAGCCACTTTTCCGTCAAGGAACCATCCCATCGCAATCTTTTCCGAGGTTGCTTCCGCATGAAAATCTACGATGGCCGGAATGCCCTCCTTCTTCAATGCCAAGAACTCCTCCATCGAGCGGAAGGGGCAGACCAGGGGGCTCATGAAGGTGCGCCCTTCAATGTTCGCCACATAAAGCTGCCTGCTATTTTTTGTCAGAAGGGTATAGCCGAAGCCAGGCGTCCCGTCAGGGTAGTTAAGGGGGCGGATCACCCTGGACTCGCCCATCAGGTAGGGGATGATCTCCTTCTTTCTCCAGACGTGATTTCCCGTTGTAATGCCGTCAACACCGGCTGCGAGCATCTCCTCGGCCAGATTGGGCGTGATGCCGAGACCGCCCGCTAGGTTCTCACCGTTGATGATCTTGAAGTCGGCGCTGACCCCCTTCAGGTACCGGATCGCGCCCTCCCGACCCGGCTTCCCCATGACATCACCTATGAAAACAACGGTAAGAGCGTCATTTGGCATAGTCTACAGCTCTCGTCTCCCTGATGACCACCACCTTGATTTGTCCAGGGTAGGAGAGCTCCGTCTCCACCTTCTTCGCAATGTCCTTCGACAAGACAAAAATTCCGTCATCTGTAACCTTATCACTGCTTACGACAATCCTGATTTCCCGGCCGGCCTGAATCGCGTACGATTTTTCGACACCGCCAAAACTACTCGCGATGCGCTCAAGCTCGTCCAACCGCTTGATGTACGTCTCCAGCATCTCCTTGCGCGCCCCGGGTCTGGCCCCTGACAAAGCGTCGGCCGCCTGGACAATCACATCGAGCAGGCTAGCCATGGGCACCTCCTCATGGTGTGCGAGGATTGCATGGATAATCTCTTCGCTCTCCCCATGCTTCTTGGCCAGATCAGCACCTATCGCGGAATGGGACCCTTCGACCTCATGATCAACTGCCTTCCCGATGTCATGCAGCAGCCCGGCACGCCTTGCCCCAGGAACGCTTACCTTGAGCTCTGCTGCAATGATCCCGGAAATAAAGGCCACTTCAAGAGAATGCTGATACACATTTTGAGAGTAACTGCTCCTGAACTTGAGCCTCCCCAACAGTCTGACTATCTCCGGATGTACGTTGTGCACGCCTGCGTCAAAAACAGCCTGCTCGCCCGCTGACTTGATCTTGTCATCCAGCTCTTCAGCCACCTTGCCGACTATCTCTTCGATCCTCGCCGGGTGTATCCTGCCGTCGCTGATGAGCCGCTCTATGGCAATGCGTGCCACTTCTCGCCGGATCGGATTGAAGCATGAAAGAATGACCGCCTCCGGCGTATCGTCAATGATGATGTCCACGCCTGTAGCTGCCTCCAGAGCCCGTATATTCCGCCCTTCCCTCCCTATGATGCGCCCCTTCATTTCTTCATTGGGAAGCGAAACCACGGAGACCGCGTCCTCGACCACGTACTCGCCGGCATAACGTTGAATCGCCAAGGCTATGATCTCTTTGGCCTTTTTGTCCGCTTTCTCTCGGGCTTCCTCCTCGATTTTTCTAGCGACCTTTACAGCCTCATACCGGGCCTCGTCTTCCAGCGTCTGCAGCAACATCTTTTTTGCGTCTTCTGTCGTCAGCCCTGATATCTTCTCCAGTCTCCCCCTCTGCTCCTTAATCAGGAAGTCATGCTCCCTGATTTTGCCGTCGAGCTGTCCCTCTTTGCTTGAGATACCCTTTTCCCTCCTTGACAGCTCATCCTCTTTCTTTTCCAGGAGATCAACTTTCTTGTCAAGATTCGATTCCTTTTGTGAAAGCCGTTTCTCGACATTCTGGATTTCTGCCCGTCTGCCTTTTATCTCTTGCTCCAGCTCATTTCTGGCCTGAAGGACTGTGTCCTTGGCCTGCACCGATGCCTCTCTTTTTAGTACATCGGCTTCCTTCTTCGCATCTTCCAGGATTTTCTTGCCAATCGATTCGTATTCCCCTACTTTCTTGCGCTGGACAAACTTGGCAAGAATATAGCCTAGGCAAAGACCGACAATAGCGACAATGCTAATTTCGATTATAAGGATTGTATCCAATGGCACCCCCTTCCGCACGACTTGCAAGGGGGTAGTACGAGGAAAAGCGGCTATTTACGTTATGGTAGACAACCTATGCCCGAAGCCCCCACACAACGCTCGAACTATTTATGTCAACGTTCTTTTTCCTCAACACTACCCCTGAAACTGCCCCCGCGATGCCGTGTAAACAGCAATTCTTGAACCTCTCTAGCAAAGTGGGTGCCTCATAGTTGCATCAGGCTGCTCGCACGAAGCGAGTCTGCACACCGCAACAAGAGAAAGCTCCCGGTTCTGAGGTGTTGGCTCTAAGTTTGCCATCTATCACGCACACCGCAGGGTACATCGAACTCTTCAACTTTCTGCAAGAGCCTCAGTGTATGATCTTCCACTCTTTCCACTTTTTCTCTTATCTCCAGATACTCAGCCGCAATGCGCATCATCGCCATCATCATAGCGTTCAAAGTATTAACAATGCTGTAATCTTTTATGACATCCCTTATCCTTGCGTCGACAAACTCTGCTGCCCGAAGAATCTGCTCCTCATCTTCACCCACGAACGTGTAAATTTGGTTCAGGATGCTCACCTCTACTTTTTTGCCCATTACCCTTCTACCTTCTCCACCTTTTCCAGAATACTTTTCACTTTCCGCATTACTATCTCTTTTTGGCCTTGGATCTCCGTCATCTTCTCCTTCAGCTCCCGATTCTCCGCCTCCAAAGAGTCGATCTTGGCTGCCAGTTTCTCCTTCTCAACCTTGACGCCCCTGTAGTTTGTCACAAGTGCGTCTATTTTTTCCTCCAATTCTCCAAGTCTATTGTCGCCGAAAAGGCCTTCCATTGGTTACTAATTAATCGCTTTTCTGCTCAAAAGTCAAGTATAAAAGGCACGCCTTCATAAACGCATCCAGCTCTCCGTTCAGTACACTTTCCGCATTATGTTCCTCAAGCTTCGTCCTGTGGTCCTTGACCAGTTTGTAAGGGTGAAGTGTGTACGAACGGATCTGGCTGCCCCACGCTATCTCCTTCTTCTCCTTGTTCAGGATGGCCATCTTCTCGTCCTGCTTTCTTTTTTCCAGTTCGTACAGCCTCGACTTGAGGATAGCCATGGCAATCGCCTTGTTCTTATGCTGCGACCTTTCGTTCTGGCACTGCACCACGATGCCCGATGGAATATGGGTGATACGAACCGCCGATTCCGTCCGGTTCACATGCTGGCCGCCGGGACCGCTCGACCTGAAGGTATCTATCCTGAGGTCCTCCTCTTTGATGTCGACCTGCACGCTCTCGGGAAGCTCAGGGTAAGCGTAGACGGAGGCAAACGAGGTGTGCCTTCTATTGTTTGCATCAAAGGGAGAAACGCGGACCAGACGATGTATACCCGACTCGCATTTCAGGTATCCGTAAGCATTGAGGCCGGAAACGATAAACGTGACATTCTTTATACCTGCCTCTTCCCCCGGCAGTATGTCAACCACCTGTGACTCAAATCCCTTCTTCTCAGACCACATGAGGTACATTCTGAACAGCATTTCCGCCCAATCCTGCGCCTCGGTACCACCAGCGCCCGCATTGATATAGACTATGGCGTTCTCTTTATCCGCCTCCCCGCCAAGCATACACTCTATCTCATACCGGCCGAGGAGCTTATCGAGCCCGTCGACTCTTTCCGCAAGCTCCGCGGCATCCTTCGGATCGTTTGTCTCTTTGACGATGTCCTGGAGGATGGAGATCTCCTCAAGATCCTTCTCTTTCGCTGCCCACGCTTCCGCCTCGGTCTGGAGGCGTGCACGCTCCTTGAGGATCGCCTGGGCCTTTTCCTGGTCCTCCCAGAAATCGGGCCTGGCTATCGCGCTATCGCATTCTTCGATCTTTTTTCTGGTGGTAGCGAGGTCAAAGATAACCTCGGAGGGTTTCCATCCTCTGCTGAAGAGCTTCTATGCGGCTTTTTATGTCTTCCATCACGTTTGTGCTATCCTTTCTGTTACTTCGCGGCCGAACCGCGAGCATGAAACAGGCCTGACCGATTCCCTCTGACGTGCCAGATCGTATGTCATGAATCCGGCTTTTATGGTCGTTTCAAGGCTGTGCTCAATAAGGGTGGCCGCCTCGGGAAGGTTGATGTGGCGGAGAAGCATGCAACCGGAGAGGAGAAAGGACGTGGGGTTGACCATGTCCTTGCCTGCGTACTTTGGCGCACTGCCATGAGTTGGCTCAAAGATCGCGATCTCATCGCCAATATTGGCACCGGGCGCAACACCCAGCCCGCCGATTAAGGCAGCGCACGCATCTGACAGGTAATCGCCGTTCAGGTTCGGGCAGAGCAGAATATCGTACTCCTCGGGACGCAGGATTGTCTGCATAAACATATTGTCCGCAATCCTGTCATTGAATCGGATCTTCCCCTTCTCATGATCAAAGGTCAACCACTCCGCATATTCGCGCGCCACCTCGTAGGCCCACTTACGGAAGGCCCCCTCGGTATACTTCATGATGTTGCCCTTGTGGACCACCGTGATGACTTTTCTTTTATTCCTGATCGCATACTCAATGGCCCATTTCGTGAAACGCCTTGTGCCCCCCCTGCTTATCGGCTTGATCCCTATGCCCGTGTCAACAGGAAGGGAAACATTCGCTTGTTCCCTCAGAAACGTGAGCATGCTCCGGGCTTCTTCGCTGCCCTCTTCCCACTCGATGCCCATGTAAAGATCTTCCGTATTCTCGCGGAGGATGACGAAATCAACGCGCTCCGGATGTCTGAGAGGGCTGGGAAGCCCATCAAAGTATCTGACCGGCCGCACGCACGCGTAAAGATCGAATATCTGCCTGAGATAGACATTGATACTGCGAAAGCCTCCGCCAACCGGCGTTGTGAGCGGACCCTTCAGTGCTACCTTGCGCTCCCGGATACGGCTGAGCGTGCTTTCGGGCAGGAGTACTCCTTCTATGGCAAGCGCCTTCTCACCTGCGATGAGCTCTATCCACTCGATGCGCTTTGCCCCCCCATAGCCTTGCGCACGGCTTCCTCGAAGACTTCGTGGGAGGCGGCCCAGATGTCCGCGCCCACCGCATCTCCCTGGATGTAAGGAATCTCCACTATCACTGGGGCTCGCGTCGCCCCCTCCCGCGGCAAAGCCGCCGGAGCCTCCCCCTCTCGCTCGCCGTGCTCGCTAGATAGATTTCTGTGGAAATCTATTTCCGCCACGTTAACGAAAGCCTCCCTGCTTCTTTACGTAATTGACGAGGCCGCCTTGGTTCAAGATCTCTTGCATAATCGCGGGCAGGGGGCTGAACCGTTTTTCCAGGCTCTTCGTCCGGTCAACGAGCAGTCCATCATTTACCTGAAGTTCAAGTTCGTCTCCCTGCTCTATACCATCGACATCACAGATGATCGCTGCGAGACCCACATTGATCGCGTTTCGATAGAAGATCCGCGCAAATGACTTTGCCACGACAGCGCTTATGCCTGCCAGCTTTATAACAATCGGGGCATGCTCTCTGCTCGAACCAAGCCCAAAATTCTGCCCGCCTATGATGATGTCACCCTTCTGTGCCTTCTGGTGAAAGCCCGGAGCAATGTCGGCAAACACGTGCTTTGCCAGCTCATTCAGGTCGGACCTGAGGTGGAAGAACCGTCCGGGTATGATCTGATCAGTTGAAATATTGTCGCCAAACGTCCATGCCTTGCCTTTCAAGACCATCACAAAACCTCCCGAGGATCGGTGAGGCTCCCGGATAAGGCGCTGGCAGCCGCTGTGGCTGGCGATGCAAGGATGATCCCGGCATCCGGATTACCCATTCTCCCGAGAAAATTCCTGTTTGCCGTTGAAACGGTGACCTCCCCATTGCCGGGTACTCCGCCGTGCACCCCAATACACGGCCCGCAGCCTGGTGGGAGGATCACAGCACCAGCCTCCAGCAGGCTCGCGAATAGACCTTCGGCAAGTGCCTGGGCATAGACCCGCTTGGACGCCGGGCAGACGATGAGCCTGACTTTTTCTGCTTTCTTCCTTCCCTTCAGGATGGCTGCCGCGATGCGAAGATCTCCAATCCTGCCGTTCGTGCAGGTACCGATGAAGACCTGGTCAACGCGCGCGCCTCTTACCGAAGGGTCGTCGAGGGTCTTCGTGTTGTCCACCTGGTGCGGCAGGCTGACCGTTGGAAGAAGAGATGCGAGGTCAATTCGAAAGACCTTTTCATACACCGCGTCAGCGTCAGGTTCAATCCCAGCATACGCCTTTTCTCTACCGTGCTCTTTCAGGTAGCTACGTGTAACCTCATCGGAAGGAAACAGGCCGACCTTTGCCCCGGCTTCGACCGCCATGTTGGAGATGGTGAGCCGTTCCTCCATGCCCATGCGACTGACTGCGTCCCCTGCGAACTCCATCGACTTGTAGGTGGCCCCATCCGCGCCGATCATGCCGATTATAGAGAGCATCAGGTCCTTCGCGCATACGCCCTTCCGGAAGGTCCCGAAGAGCTCAAATTTCAGAGTCTCGGGTACCCTGAACCACGTCTCTCCAAGACCCATTACCACGGCCACGTCCGTAGATCCCATACCGGTCGAAAAGGCGCAGAGTGCGCCGCCGGTGCATGTATGAGAATCGGACCCGATGAGTACCTCTCCCGGAGCAACGTGTGCTTCGGCCATCACCTGATGCGAGATACCCTCTCCGACGTCGTAGACCCTTGCACCGAACTCCTCGGCAAATTTCCGGATCAGGAGGTGGTCGTTGGAGAGTTCCAGACGCGGGCTTGGCGATGCATGATCGATAAAGAAATTGACCCGGCCAGCATCAAAAAGCTTTTTGAACCCTATGGCCCCAAACTCTCTTATCGCAAGTGGTCCCGTCCCATCCTGCAGCAGTATCCTGTCAACGCGTGCAATCACGGATTCACCGTGCCGCACATCGCGACCGCTTTTCATACTTAATATCTTTTCCGCAAGCGTCTTACCCATTATTCTTCCTGTTCTGTCTCCGGGCATAGCAGAAGCATTCTGCGACGACCGCTGATGGATGACGCCTCTATTCCTCAGCCTTAGTCAGGTCTTCGAATCGTATATCGAGTCCCAAAATCCCCAGGATCTCTCCCAGGTCGTCCCGGATCGGTCCGGAGACCGTTACACAGAGAGCACCCGTGATACGGGACGTGTAGAGGCTTGTCACGCTCACTTTTCCCGTCTTCATCGGATTTATGAACCACTCCCTGTCTGAGAAATCTTCGTGCAGATCGATTTTGGCGTACTTTGCCCTGTCAACGACCTGCGTAATATTTCTCGTGACCTTCACACCTTCCGAGTTGACAACATAGGCAAACTGAATGTAAGGGAACTCTTCTACCAGCTCCTTCAGGACTCCTTCCTGCTTTTCGGGCATCATGCTCTTGATCGCCGCATCCTCGATAAACCGCTCGATAAGATGGGCGGCCAGGTCAAAAGCCCTCTTCTTCAAGACATCAAACTCGGACGGGAATATCTCAGGCATGTAACGGCGCACGAGATGCTCCATCTCCTCATCCGACATGCACGTTACCCTGCCCTGCTCATATCTCTGTACGACCGATCTATTGATCCTTGCGACATTCGGATGGGTCTTCTCTATCTTGTCCTGTCCCGTGAGCGCAAAGTGCGCGTTTATCCAGTGCGCAATGCCTGCAAGGCCTGACTTATCGGTAATGTTAATGGTCAGGGTCCTGTTGAGGATCCTTTTGGTGTCAAAGGGCGAGTAAATCTCCTCGTTCTTGGCGAGCCCGTCTATGTGGACACCAGCGGATGTCGCGTTGAAGTCAGAGCCAACGAGGGGTTGATTTCTTGGGACGTGCTGCCCCATCTCCTTTTCAAAATAGTTCCTCACTTCGGTAATGACCGTGGTATCGCAGCCGTTATCCTCACCCGCAAGAGAGATGTATTCCATGACGAGTCCCTCTATGGGTGTATTCCCGGTTCTTTCCCCGATGCCGAGCAGTGTTCCGTTCACGAACGAGCAGCCGTAAAGCCAGGCACTTACCGCGCCGATAAATCCCTTGTAAAAGTCGTTGTGGCCGTGCCATTCGAGGCGTTCCGAAGGCACACCCGCATCGTCGATCATGGCCCTGATGATTTTCCCTATGGAGCGGGGAAGCGCTGCCCCGGGATAAGTTATGCCAAGACCTAAGGTGTCACACAGCCTGATCTTTATCGGCACCTTCGCATCCTCGGAAATGCTCATCAGCGCCTGTGCGAAGGGGACGCAGAACCCGTATATATCTGCCCTCGTTATGTCTTCAAGGTGGCAGCGCGGAATGATCTCATGTTCCAGGGCGGCCTCCACGATCTTTATGTAATCTTTGAAAACCCCAGCCCTGGTCTTCTTCAGTTTGAGAAAAATATGGTAGTCAGAGGCGCTCGTAAGAATGCCTGTCTCCCTGAGTCCCATCTCCTTGACGAGCCTCAAATCTTCCTTAAGGGCCCTTACCCACCCGGTGATCTCAGGGTACTTGTAGCCCTTCTCCAGGCACCGCTCTACTGCCTCCCTGTCCTTATCGGTGTAAAGAAAAAATTCGGACTGCCTGATGACGCCGTGGGGACCGCCGAGACGGTGCATCAGGTCGTAAAGGTCCTCTATCTGTTTGACCGTGAAGGGCGGCCTTGCCTGCTGGCCGTCTCTGAAGGTCGTGTCCGTGATAAAAATTTCGTCCGGTGGGTCTATCAGCTCTATCTTATGGTCGAAGTTGACACGCACCATCTCGGTGTAAGGAAATATGTTTCGAAAAAGTTCCGGCTGCTCCACATCGATCAACGGATATTTCGTGTTCTTGACGATATTCTTGAAGATGAAACCTTTGCTCTTCTTCACTGCCTCCCCCTTTTACTCCTTAACCGTAACCGTCCTGATCTTCAATTCGTTCAACTGCTTCTGCGAAACCCTGGACGGCGCCCCTGACAGAAGGCACGTGCCCTTCTGCGTCTTGGGAAAAGGAATCACATCCCGTATACTCTCCAACCCCATGAGCATCATAAGGATACGGTCAAAACCAAAGGCGATGCCGCCGTGAGGAGGCGCTCCCATTTCCAACGCTTCCAACAGGAAACCGAACTGCTCAGCCGCCTCTTCTTCGTCGATCTTGAGGAGCCGAAACATGGCCATCTGCTCATCTCTCCGGAAATTTCTGATGCTCCCTCCGCCAATCTCAACCCCGTTCAGCACAAGGTCGTAGGCGTTCGCGCGTATCGATCCCAGGTCCCCGGAGAAATTGATGATCGAATCCTTTGCCGAGGTAAAAGGATGATGGCGCGCCACGTAGCGCTTCTCCTCATTGCTATATTCGAGAAGTGGAAAATTGACAACCCAGAGAAAAGAAAATGTATCTTTCCGCACCAGGTCATACTTCGTACCCAGGTAAAGGCGGAACTTCCCCATTAAGTCATTCACCTTGTCTCTGGCATCGGCCATCACGAAAAGCACGTCTCCGTCCTGAAGTCCACACGCCTGATCAATACCCGTTGTTTCCCGCTCCGACAGGAACTTCACGATAGGCGATTGAAGTTTCCCCGCATCTCTCCTCATCCATATGAGTCCACCGGCGCCCATGCTTTTTGCCATGTCCACTGCGTCATCGAGATCCTTCCTCGACAGGGTCCGGCCTTGCAGCGTTATCGCCTTAATAGCGCCTCCATCTCCGACGACCTTCTTGAAAACGCCGAAATCGGTCTCCCGAAAGATATCCGTGAGTTCAACCATAGGAAGCTCGAATCGCAAATCCGGCTTGTCCGTGCCATAGCGCTCCATCGCCTCATCATAATCCATGCGTATAAAAGGGGTCTCGAGTGGTTTGCCTTGCAGCGCCTCGAACACCGCTTTCACGATGCCCTCGCTGATTGCCACCACATCATCAACATCGACGAAGCTCATCTCCAGGTCGAGCTGGGTAAATTCGGGCTGCCTGTCTGCCCTCAGGTCTTCATCTCTGAAACAGCGCACTATCTGAAAGTACCTGTTGAACCCGGCCACCATCAATATCTGTTTGAAGAGCTGCGGCGACTGAGGCAGGGCGTAAAACTGGCCCAGGTTCAGCCTGCTGGGCACGATGAAATCCCTTGCCCCTTCAGGCGTGCTCTTCGTGAGAAAAGGCGTCTCAATCTCGAAGAAGCTTTGGGAGACAAGGTGATTCCTCAAGACCTGCAGAGCCCTGCTTCTCTCCACGAAGACTTTCTGCACATGCGGCCTGCGCATATCAATATACCGGTACTTCAGGCGCAGCGACTCATTAGGCTCCTCATCCTCCTCCAACTGGAAGGGGAGTGGCTTGCAGGTATTGAGCACCTCAAGCGTTCTGACATAAACCTCTATTTCGCCCGTTGCAAGATCCTTGTTCTCTGTCCCTTCCGGCCTTCGAGAGACCCTACCCTCCACCTTGATGACGTACTCCTGCTTGATCTCGTGCGCGACGCCATGGGCGTCAGGTGCGATCTCCGGAGAGAAGACTACCTGGATGATTCCGGTTATGTCCCGGAGATCAGCAAAGATGAGTCCTCCATGGTCCCGTCGCCTGAATACCCATCCGGCAAGGACGACGTCCCGACCTATATCAGTTGACGATAGCTTTCCGCACTCAATATGTCGCATGATTGCCCCCGATAAAGCCTATTATTATATAGGCGAAACCCTAGGTAAGTCAAGGGCTAAGGCGTTACGTCGCAAGTTACGAGTTACGGGTTACAAGTTGAGGAAAAGCGAACGGAAGAGCCAAGCAGCATGAGGTCGAGTCTCTCAATCGTAAGAGTCAGGGGTTGACCTGACGGACGCTGGACGGTTGGATTGCGA
>CAWIHO010000015.1:0-86286 GCA_963835605.1 uncultured delta proteobacterium
AAGACCCCAGGACTTGGAATTCACACGGGGTAGGTCAGTGTGATCAGGATTCAGGTGAGGGGAAATACCCATGCGTCACCGTATTGGTAACAAATGAATATTTCCCCAGAAGTTCTATGCAAGCCTTTGCTTAGGTATTACCACGTCAATAGCTTATCCTGGCTACCACAACCCTCTCGGTTTCTCCAAGTTCAAACCCTCTTATCAACCTCCGCCTCTTCAGGAGATTGAGTACCTTCTCCAGCACTACGTTCCTTTCTACCGGCACGGACAGGTAGGGAATGATATGACACCCCTTCCCATACCCTACTTCCCCCATGAGTCCATCCCTCATCCGTTTTCGAAGGTACTGCCGTGCGTCTTTGAGATTACGCGATTCCAGGGAGACCTTCTTGCGTAGCCCGATACGTCAAACCTCTGCTTCTACAATTGACTTCCCCTTTTTTATAACCGGCATCTTGCTTGAGAAGACTCTTGAGCCTATCTTTGCCGTTTTCATAACTCAGAAATAGACCAAGGTAACCCGCATAATCTCTTAGGATGCCAACATTCACCATCAATATAAGCTTTCAGCATTTTCTTTCTTTCCTCAAGAGTCGAACATTTTCAATATATCGTTTTGGGACAGGGATACTAGCAAGCATTAACTGTTAAACGTTCAGGTAATAGAAGGTATTCGATAAGATTAAGCCGATCCACTTACAACTGTGCCAGTACAGGTTCTGGCGAGCGTTAAGCATTACGCCGAGGAATGCGCACTAGTAAAGAAGACCCTGCTTTTGTTGTCTCGTTCCCCAAAACAAAAGAACAGAACTATCCCCGAGCCCTGCCCCTGCTCTTCGAAGATTGAACAGTACGTTACTTCCTGAGCCTCTTCTTTAACCCCACAAGGCCGAGTAGCCCAGAGCCCAGGAAGAGCATCGTTGCGGGCTCGGGGACTCTCACAATGGCTTCAAACTCCGCTCTGGTAAACGCTTCATCACCAAAGATACTTAACGTATCCGTAAACGTATAAGCAGCCCCCATGGACGCGCCATCAATGTACGCAAAGGAGCCCGTGATCACGTCTGAGTTCGCGTCTGCCTTGGTCAGCGTTAGCGCAATTTTGTCGTGCGTTGGGTCTAGTGTGGCTTGATCCACAAATGTTGTCGTGCCAGTCACAAAATTAACGTGCTCCAGCGAAACTATGACGCCGGACGCAGATCGTGCCACTCCTAGGAAAGCGACATCGTCTGCGTCGTTGGTGGGTGCACCATCATCTAACCGGATTCCGTATGCTGTCCCCACCACACCGGGTAGAACAAGATCGAATACCCCAGTAACTGAGAATGTGTTGTTGCTTTTCAAACCCCTTGGGTCGCTGGGATCTGTGATGGTATTTAACGTAGCCAATTGGAAGAGAATGGACTGTCCGTTTACGTCTGTGCCGAGAATGGCGCCGGAACTATCAAGTGTGAGCTTCCCCGGACTACTTGAATTTTCTGGCCCCATTGTCCCTTGCATAAAATAGTTACCCGCACTACCGCTCACGAAGTTAGGGGCACTCGGGGGGGAGTGCCGTCGCTAAACGTATCATCAAAAATCACGGAGCCATTCTCTGAGACCGAGAAGTCGTCAATGTAAAAGGTGTACGCATGTGCCGTTTGCACCATCCCTGTGATAAAGGTTGATAGCAGGAGTGCGGCGATCAGTACCTTATACTTTATAGTCATTTCATTTTCCTCCTCTCATGGCCCTTGCGACAGGTGTAAGGGCGAACTAGCGGCTTCACCTTTGGGTCATAGAGCCATTGTATCGCCAGTGTACGTTTTGTCAATCACTTTTTGGTATTAAAAAATGGCTTAAGCCAGGTGGCTGTAATATTTGCCCGAACACACCCGGATGGCGTATTGGGCACCTTGTTGACAGCTTCACGATTACCGTCTGAAAATTTGAATCACAAGACAAAGTGGAGGAGTGAATAGTTCAGGAAGCAAGGCACGCTCTCAGTGCTCGCGGACTTCACATTATTACATCGATCTGATTTCACCGAGGATCCATCAGTATTCAAGGCCCGCTCTGGCATGTCGTAACAGCGTCCCGGCCTATCGACGAGTCTCTCCTTCTTCTATGTCGATAAAAGTCTGCTTAAACCGGCTGAACTCTTTCGCCAGTTTTCGCTAGAGAGCGGTCCCGTGTTTGATATGCGCAAGCCTGAGGCCCCTCGCCTCTTTGACAAACTGTTTGAACATCGTATCGAGGGTGAACGCGGGTAGTGACATAAAGGAAGCGTAGCGTGCTAAGATGTGCTGAGATACAAACCAGACTGGAGGAGGTGAGGGAAAATGGCGTCAAAAATTGAAATCAACGTGGAGAAGACGTTTGACCGTGGCCCAACATACGGGTTTCTTGAGGTGCAGGTAAGCTTTGAGGAGAAAGCGTCACCTGCTAAGGGTATGAGCTTTGGGCAAGTGATGATCCCGTTGCCTAAAGCAGAAGTGGGAAGCATGTCGTTTGACGAGATCAGGGCCATGGCTCTATCTAAAGCTATCTCGTTCATGGAGGACTGCATAAAAAGCGCCGGCGTCCGCTGATACACCTTTTGTCGAGAAGGTCGCCTGACTCCTGGGCGGCCTTCTTCGGTCTTGTTTACTGTCTTGCCCATCTTCAGTACCTTGATGAAGAATAGTCAATCGCCCGGTTGTGAGAAGGAACCGCGAAAATGTCTCTTGAGGCTCCTTGACCAAAAGACTCTTCCCGCGCCTCTGGGCCAGCCACGGGTACCGGAACTAAGTTTCCGTGATATGAGTTCCTGTTGCCGAAAGCGTGGTTGCACAGATTTTCATGATCCAGAAGAAGACCGTAACTTTCGCAATCTTATTCATTGCTGCTCCAGTGCAACATGGTGCCTACAACATATTATACCAAGCACTGTAGCACGTATCCTTTAGATTGGGAAGACAGGGTGCTGAAGGAAAGAGCCGAACAAAGGATCAAACCCAAAACCCGACACGAACTTATGCCGAATGACTCACGTCGCTGTCGCTTTTGCAGCAGCCTCTTTCGCGAGTAGTCTCTGAGCCTGAGTATCGCCACTCATGGCTTCTTTGAGGGTTTGAGTGGGAGTTTCTGTGGCTTCCTGCGCAAAAACCAGAGCGGCATTACTGAGCTTGACGGTGTCCGTCGTGGTGGGCTGCGGCTTCGATTGAGTCGACTTTTGATTCACTGGCTTCGATTGAGTCGACTTTTGATTCACTGGCGTGGATTGGGCCGCGGGTTGGGTTTGGGTTGCGCTCGTTACAGTACTAACCATTTTGACCTCCTTAGGTTGGCCTTGATAATCCTATCTGGGGCTTCTTGTTTATCGGAATAAAAATATAAAACTTTATGGGCAAGGCGGCTGGCTTTACCCTCAATAATACGGCACCCAGACTCTGTAGCACCTGCCATAAGGATCACACTGCGTAGCCCAATACCCATAAGCGTAGTAGGGATAGGCGTATCCTCTGTACGGGTAATAGCCACGTCCTCCCCAGTAACGGCCTCCTCCGTACCATCCACCACCAAAGCTGCGTCCACCAGAGAATCCAGGGGAATGTCCTCCAAAACCTCCACCATGAAATCCGCCTCCACTAAATCCTCCCCCGTGTCCTCCTCCGCCATGACCACCGCCGCCATGTCCGCCCCTTCCATAGGCGTATGAAACGGAAACAACCAGACAAAGCACCATGATCAAGAAAACCTTTTTCATAGGACCCTCCTACAACCCATCACTTGCCCACTCTTGGGCTGTGCCAAATCTCTGCCGAACGGAGCCAAACAAAATTTTAAGAAGTTATTCCTCTATAAGGTCTTCGCAATTTGTAAATATATGTTCTTTATCTTATTTTCATATTCCTCTTTCTGTTTCTCTATGTTCAATAATCCTAATACCGGATTGGTTTCTTGCAGATCCCACCAACCAACTTCATTCAGATGATCCGCAGGAATCGGAAAGCGGAATTGTTCTATTGTTTTTTGCCGTCCATCGCTCCCAATCAATCTCTCATCCCATTGTTGCGATTTCACTGATACCAACCCGTCGTTTTCACCTTCTCTGTGGCTGATTAGGAACCAGGAAGGCTGTAAAGGAAGAAACACAAGATCTCGTTCTTCGGAGCTGGCGTAAGTCCTGTATACGACCGCGTTGCTCGCTTCACTATTTTTCGCACGCATATTAAAACTCCGACAAGATTCTGTTGTTAAGTCCTCAAATCCTTCTAAATTAATAATGGGTTTGAGAATATCAATAATCCAATGTCCGCCTTCACTTATCCCAAAATCAGCAATGGAAGTTCCTAAATGAGGTGTTCCGATAGTTGTGAGGGAAGCGACTTTCTCCGCCATCCCTTCTATATCAACTATCATGTGGCGCGCATCCAAGCCACCCATACTATGGCCTATGATATGAACTTTACAAAGAGGTCTTCCGTCGAGTATTTGGCTGATTTGATCACTCAGTTGTCGTGCTCTTAAATCTACTGGCCCCGCAAAAGAGACGTTTGTGTGGTGTACTTCAAAGCCATTTTTTTCAAGATAGCTTTTGATTCCTTTAAAGTAGTCCAATTCATCGCCAACATCATCCTCTGATATTGACAGTTTGTTTAGTAGAATCTCCCGCAGAATATCAAATCTGGCGATGCCATGCGCCAATATGATTGGAAATGTGGTGTCAGTCATGGTTTTCCCTCCTTAGCTCGGCGCGAGGATTGCCTCGTTATGCGATTACTTGGCGACCGCAGAGTCGCAAGTCAGCGAGGCAAAACCACCGTGTACCTGGCTTAGGGGTAGGAGGACTATGCTTTCCCTATATCTTTTCCCATTATTTTCCAGAAGATTTCTTCCATTACGGAAGTCAGGTGCGGTGTTCCCTCTGTCTCCATCGCTTTGATCCGCAGGTCATACGCGCTTTCAAGTTGTGGCAGAAGCATGTTAACCTCCGGCGCATTTTCCACTCTCTCGCCGATTACCTTGCGCTGCTCCAGAGCCTTGTCAAAGTCTTCTTCATCGACGGGGATGTTATAAAGCATGTTCAATACTTCCATCAGCCTGAGCTTCCCCAGATGATCCTCCTCCAGCACAACATACTGGGGCAGCGAGACGATGAACACGATTGCTTCAATCCCTGATTCGGCTGCCTCTTTCGTGATCAGATTCGCAATGGTTGAGGGGCCGCGATACGTAATGGGCAGGGCGCCGACTTTCCTCACATCCTGGCGCGCTTTTTCTCCCATTCCATAGCCGCTGACGAGTATGGGCCTGGTGTGAGGTACCGTGTCATACATACTTCCCAGAAGAATATATTTCCTCGCCTTGAAAGTTTTGAGAAGCTTCACAACAGAACTGATATAGAACTCTGCATGGGCATGGGGCTCCAGCAGGCGAAGCAAGAGAAGATCATTCTGTCCTTCTCTTCTCGCGTAGTGAATTGTTGTATTGGGAATGGACAGGTCACGAATACCCTCCTCGAGATGGATAGTGGGCCGGTATCTCGTGAAGTCGTAGAAGTGACCCGGTTTGGATAGCGTCCCCAATTCCGTAGCCTCGAACCGCGCCTCCAGTTCGTTCAGGACCAGACTTCCAACATTGTTGACATCTATCCAGGGCCGAAGAGTAGCCAGGACATAAGGCTCATTGCACTTTGGAACAGGGTCGCGTAATTGAAAACCACCTATTCTCACTAACAATCCCTCCCGGCTGATACCGTAGTTCTGTTGCCGATCATCCTCAACACATTACCATAAGATGAATCGTTTATCATTTGAGCGGCATCCATTTTCTTGTTGACACCCATTCTGCGCGAATCTAAAATTCACGATAAGCGGCTCTTTTCGGCTTCCGCAACCAAATGACGATTCTTATGGACTTGCGCCTGCGTTATACATCCGGTAAAATCTTTCAAATGACTGGATGCAATCCATTCGTGGCGAAACTTCCCCAGTCACGAGGAGGGTGATTCATGAGCAATGCGCAAAAGGAAGTTCAAGGCTCAAAACCGGTCTACCAGGTAAAACTTGAGAAGGATGTGTGCGTTCCCATGCGGGATGGGGTCAGGCTGTCCGTAGACATTTTTCGTCCTGACGCTGAGGGTAAGTTCCCTGCGCTGCTGGCTTACGGTCAATATGGTAAAGAGTTGGAGGAGATGGGCCTGACATTCCCTCCCCAGGCCCGGCCCAGCCCGCTCTGGGACGGGGGCATCGAGGCCGGCGATACGCATTACATTGTGCCTCGTGGATACGTGCATGCCGTCGCGGACGCCCGGGGGACGGGTAAGTCCGAGGGGGAATGTTGTGGCTTCCTGGGCACAGGAGGAGATTGGGAAGGAAAGGACTGTTATGATCTCGTCGAGTGGATCGCCGAGCAACCCTGGTGCAATGGAAACGTCGGTATGGTGGGGATATCGTATTTAGGATCCGTCCAGATACTTGCCGCGGCCGAACAGCCTCCGCACCTGAAGGCCATATTCTGCAACGGGGGACACTTTGATATGTACGAGTGGGCGTATCATGGCGGAATCATGTGGTTGATGCCCCGTGCAGCCCTCGAGGGTCGTGGTGGAGACAGCGGCGTTGCCTGGAAGAATGTCACGTCAGCCGCTATGAAGAAACTGGGCAAGGATGAGTTCGGGCGTCGCATCCGGGAGAGGCTGCAAGACACCGACGTAAAAAACTACCCGAACTTCATCCATATACTCCAGTATCCGCAACCACATCCGCAGTTCATTGATTGGGTGCTGAACCCATGCGACGGGCCCTTTTACCAGCAAGATGCACCCATCTCGAAGGCCGGCCGCATTACAATACCGGTCTATCTCTCTGTCAAATGGGGCCGTGGCTGGACGGTAGATGGCACCATCGATTGCTATCATGCTCTCAAAGGACCCAAGTGGCTTGAACTCCAACCCCTTCCCCCGATGCAGGAGAGACCATTCCACGAGTTCCACGATTTCATGATACGGTGGTATGATTACTGGCTCAAAGGGATTGACACCGGGATCCTGGAGCAACCGCCGGTAAAAGTTTTTGTAGAGGGCGCTAAGAAATGGCGGTATGAAAATGAATGGCCTCTGGCGAGAACAGAGTGGACGGAGTTTTACTTGCGGCCTCGCCATCGGCTGTTGAAGGAACCGGAGCCGCTCACTGTCAATTCAGTCCCTCCCGATGGTTTCTATCAGCCTCCTTTGACGGTAACGAACCTTGTGCAGGTACTCAGGTACACCAGTGAGCCTATGGCCGAGGATACTGAAATTACAGGGCCGGGCGTCCTGTACCTGTATGCTTCGATCGACAGTGACGATACCAATTTCATCGTGAAATTGAACGATCTCGATCAATCTGGCAACAGAGCACCGTTGACCACAGGCTGGCTTAAAGCATCGCACAGGGAAGTCGACGAAGATAGGTCTAACCCCTGGCGGCCCCACCACCCGCACACCCGTGCGATCCCGGTCGTACCCGGAGAGATTTGCAGATACGCGATAAGGATTTACTCAATATCTAATCTATTCAAAGCAGGTCATCGCATGGAACTAGAAATCAGGAGCCAGGAAGCGAGCGATGATCCTCTGGCGGCCTTACTGCCACCCGATGCTTCTCACTTGCCATCGGGTAGGGCAACTACCCACAAAATCTACCGGGATAAGGAGCATCCATCACATTTGCTGTTGCCCCTTATCCCGGCGAAGTAGAAGGCTGGGGTTTTTCTACCTTCCAATCTTACGCGATGCGGAAAGACCTACCGTTTATTGCCACGGTGATTTTATTCCCTGTTCCTTCCCCTTCGCGGTCCAGAAGCCCACGCGCTCCCGTATGTAACTGATCCAGCCATCGATTTCCGCTGACTTGTAACCCTTGGACAGCATATCCTTCTTATAGTTTGCAATCACCGGCTCTACTGCCTTTTGCCACCTCTTCGCCTCCGCATCAGAGAGCTGGATGACCTGGCCGCCCTGCTGCTTAAAAAATTGGAGGCCTTCGGAATCTATCTCGTTCCATGCGACCGCGTGCTTGGTTTTGAACTCCATGCTGACCTCATCGAAAATCTTCTTGACGTCGGCAGGGAGGCTATTCCATTTGTCCTTATTCATCACTGCGTAAAAGCTATTGGTGTTTCCAACCATCCACGAGGCCGTGACGTACTTCGCTAGTTCCCCTGTCTTCCAGCCCTTCAGCGTTTCGAGAGGCATCATAGCGCCTTCTATGACCCCCCTTCTCATCGCTTCGTACAGGTCCGCCATTTCCAGCGGTACAGGCACTGCACCGAGGGCTTTTAGCGTCTCCGCCATCTTACCAATACCCCTGAGTTTCAAGCCATTCACATCTTCCAGGGTTCTCACGGGCTTATGGATAGTGTAGATGAGGTTTGGACCGGTCGCGCTCAGAAAGAGGACATGGACATTGTCCCACTCTTTCGGTCTAAACTTGCGGTAGAAATCATCGGCGACCTGACTGGCCACCCAGCCATTTGGCCTGCCGAGGGGCAGATCGGCTGCGTCTGTTACGGGGAACCGTCCCTGGTTATAATTGATGGCCCCCCAGCCGAGGTCTGAAATATCGGTCACGACACCCTCGAACATTTTGGGCGCCGTGGTAAGTGTCCCACCGGGATAGTGCGTTATCTCCACCCTCCCGTTGGTGCGTTTTTTGATCTCTTCACAGAACTGACCGGTAAGGACGGCATTTCCATGGGTCGTCGGAAAGTACTGGCTATACGTTAACTTAATCGGTTCCGCCGCATAGGTCACTGACAAGGCCCCTGAAAGCATCAGAATGACTGCAGAGACAAAAGTTGCTGTTCTCTTCATAGTATCCTCCTTTTTTTGTGTGTGCTGATTTTGAAGAACTACTCCACCTCCTTTATTGTTGTTTGCGCATGTCACAGAAAGAACCACGCTTTTTTATGAACAGCTGCTGCATTCTCCTCACCCTTTTTCGTCATCCCATCTCTCCTCATTCAATCGCTCCACACTAACAACTTACTTCATCAATAAGGACGGAAGCCAGAGCGCAAGCTGCGGAAATAGAAACAACAGGATCCCGACAAGAACGAGAGATAGCAAAAACGGGCACACGCCTTTGTAAATGACGCCGATGGGCACCTTTGTAATGTTATGGACCACGAACACGCAGATTGCCACCGGCGGAATTACGATGCCGATCATAACCGTGACGGCGACCACCATGCCGAACCATATCGGGTCAAAGCCTAGCTTGAGGACTGCCGGATAGAAGATAGGGGTAGCAAGGACCATAAAGGCGAGGTCATCGATAAAGGAGCCCCCCAGTTCATAGACGAGGCAGATGAAGAACATGATGAGGTACCGGTTGAGAGGCAGCCCAACAATCCAGGTTGCTGCGATCTGGGGGATATTCGTCCTCGTTATAAAATGCCCGAGTATTGTCGAGCCGGCAATGAGCATGAGAAGCATGCAGGCTGTGCCCAGGCCCTCGCGGAGAGATGCGGTATACTTCTTAAAGTTCAGGTCCCGTTTCGCAACAGCCAGGACGATAATTGCAAAAGTCCCGATGCCGCCGGCCTCCGTGGGCGTGAAAAAGCCGGTCATGATGCCTCCCACCACCAGCATAAAGATAAGGAGCACCCAGAGCACTTCGGGAAGGGACGCCCTTCTTTCCTTCCAGGTGAACCTCTTGCCTCGGGGAGCAATGGCAGGGTTGAGCTTGGCCCAGCCGTAAATGATAAGGATAAAAAAGAATGCAACGATAAGCCCGGGGATGATGCCGGCAAGGAAGAGTTTTCCCACGGACTGTTCCGTAAGAATGCCAAATACAATAAGCAGGACGCTCGGCGGGATTATAGAACCGAGCGTTCCAACCGATGCAACAACGCCCGTCGACAATTTCTTGTCATAGCCAAAACGGTCCATTTCGGGAATGGCAACGCTCGCAAAGGTTGCGGATGTCGCGGCCGCTGACCCGCAGATAGACTTGAACCCCGCCGCGCCCATGACCGTGGCTATGGCCAGCCCTCCTGGGATATGACCGATGAATTTGTGCGCGGCGTCATAAAGCCTGACCGCTATGCCCGCATTGAACCCAATCTGGCCCATCAGGATGAACAGGGGGAACACAGTGTAGCCATATGATGAAAACACATCCCACATGTCTCTGCCCAGCAGATTCACGGCCGCATGGAACGATACGAGATAGCTGAATCCTACGAAACCGACCGCGGCCATCGCAAACCCCAGCTCGATCCCCGTTGTAAATAAGAGCAGCAGGACGAACAACCCGACGATACCTACGATCACCTCACTCATGTTTCCTCCCGCCAGATCTTTATGACGTCGCAGATGAAGACAACACACTCAATGAAACAACAGAGCCCAACCCCGTAGGTCACCCAGTAGAACGGTATGTGGAGTGTCTGCGAAACTTCTCCGGAAGAACGAAACTCACTGCCAACCGAAAAGAGGTTGTAGCCTATGAAGGCAAAGAGAAGGATACAGATGATCCGCGTCATCACAATCAAGAGATGCCTGTTCCCTTTACGCAGCTTAGGGAGGAGGATATCCATGGAAACGTGGTTTCTGTTCCAGGAGGAGAGAGGAATCGCAAACCCGATCACGAGCGGTCCGCAGATCAGGCCAACGATTTCATACGCTCCCATAACGGCATGTCCAATGGCCCTCAAGAACACATCCACAACCGTGACGGCGATCATCAGCGTGAGGGCAGCTGCCGCTATGCCATTTAATACCTTGCTCACCCGAAAGACCGTTCTAAGTAGCTTCTCCATTACTCCTCCTTAAGATGATCGCAGCCTTCTTCCACCCCGAGAACATTCTCTGGTGACGAACCTGTTCTCCTAAGAACGTCACGGAATTAAGGCCAGACTTCATGATAGACGCCGTGAGAAGTTTCCGAATGTTCAACCGTCAGCCTCCTAAGAGCAGCCCATATATTCCCGGTTATTTCTCAACGCCCAGTTTCTTCAGAACCGCCTCCGTGGGGTTCCCGGTGGCGGGATCATACCCCATGGCCTTATAGAAGCTATCTTTCAGCTCCTCCAGAGGAACGACAACTCCTTTTGTGGGACCATCGGGCTTCGGCTCTTTCAGCAGGCGGTCGGGCAGCACATCATCCTTCCTGGAGAGCCCCTCGCGTACGTTAAAGAGGCGCTCCTGGCACATGACCCGCTCACCTGCCTCGTCCAGCTCGGCCACGGACCACGGCTCCGCGAACATCGAGGAGAGGGCCTCGACCTGTATCTGCCGGGTATACATCGGCCCCGGAAACGTGCAGAGTATGAGTGAATCACCAATGATCCGACCGATAGCAGCATGCTTTACCTGTTCACCCTTCCCTTCGAGATTAAGGCGTGTCCCATCCATGGTCTCGGCGCGCGCCGGCAACCCATACGCATGGTGAGAGCCCCCGCACGTACTGATGGCGAATTGGAGAGCTTGACCATTGAGGCCGCGGCACTCATAACCCCCAAGCTCCATACCTTTGGCGTGCATGGCAAAGCCTTCGGACCCCTTGATCTCTTCAGACAATCTTCTTGTGCCTTTGGCCAGTTGCTTGCCGAAGCCTTCTAGTTTGACGAGCTTCTTGAGGGCGGCTATCATTGCCTGATCGTTGCCAAAGCGGAGCTCAATGCCATCCGTGTCCTTCAACCCTATGAGCCCTTTCTCAAAACATTCCATGGCAAACCCGATGGTAATCCCAGCGGTCATGTTATCGATGCCAAACTCGTCACAAAGCTGGCTTGCAGCGATAATGGCTTCCATCTTATCTACACCGCACTGGGAACCGAAGGCATAGACACATTCCCACTCCAGGTCACTGTGCGCTCCCTTGTAAGGGCCATCTTTCACCATGACTTCCCTGGTCCCCGCACTGGGACAATAAGGCCCACAGGGACGTACCTTTTCCGGCCAGCCCATGGGTGTGGTTGATTTGTCGATACCCGGCCAGCCCTCGAACTGGCCTGTCTGCCAGTTACGGGTGGGTATGATCCCCAGTTCGTTGGTCGTCGCAAGGTCGGCGGTCGTTTCATACCGACGCCACCACTCTCCCCATGTTTTGAAATCCGTTTTCAGCCTCTGGGTGATCTCTCCTTTGGCAGTTCGAAACCTATCCTTGTTCAGTACAGTAACCTTCCCGCTTCCGGTAACCACGAGGCCTTTGAGCTTCTTTGAGCCCATCACGGCGCCTGCCCCGCCCCGACCAAAGCAGCGATAGAGTTCCCCGCCGCCGAACAGGGCCGCGTATTTGATGAGCTGCTCCCCGGCCCTGCCGGTGCCCACCGTTGCAGCTTTCGTTGCCGGCAATTCTCCGAGCATGAGCTTCTGTGCTGCTGCCGTCTCCATGCCCCAGAGAGACGATGCGTCTCTGAACTCTACCCGGTCGTCGTTGATCACCAGGTATGTGGGAGATTCAGCAATCCCCTTGATGTCAAGGGCCCAGTACCCTGCTTTCCTCATTTCCTGGGCAAGGATGCCACTGCAGATGGAGTACAGATAAATACCGGTCTGCGGAGATTTTGTTGTCAGGTTCGCCTTGGACGAATAGAAAAACCCAGTGCCACTCAGGGGGCCGGCGGTGAATATGAGGTGATTATCCGGACCCAGAGGGTCCGCCTTGGCTGGAACCAACCTGTAGAGAAGGTAGGAGCCCAAACCCCTTCCGCCGACGTACTGCCTGATGATTGCGTCGGGAATCTCCTCGCTTGCAGACAACCTCTTTGATAAATCAATGGTTAACATCCTGCGTTGACTCGTACTCATGGTTGATTTTTCCTTAAGCGAGGTTGCAACGGAACTGCTGCTCCCATCCCTCAAACAATTTTTCAAAAGGCTTGACCGCATCCGCCAGCGATCCGCCCCATCATTGTACCACTCCCGGAGTCAGACTCCTATTAAATTTTTAAGGTCCCTGTCAGAGAGTTTTTGAGAAAGGCGCTATCATCCCCGTAAATTGCCTCACAAATAATGTTACGTAAAGGATTGGGTTGCGAGGCAATCGCCCAAAACACTTCGCCCTTGACTCTCCGGGAACGAAGAACTAGATATTCCTTATAAGGTTACCGGCGGACACGCGGTGTTACTCCACGAGTATAGCCGATTCTATTCGCACCGTGGAGGATGACCGAGCTTCTTCGAGATGATTTCTGCTCATCGGCGAGGAGATGGGACTCGCGGGCAAGAAGACCGAGATGGAGCCTCACCAGCTGCAGACGCCAAAGCGAATGGAGGACAAATGAAAAGCAAAAATGGATCAGGAGGTGAACCATGAGACGTCGTCTTCTTCGTGTAGGATGGCCGCTCCTTCTGTTTGGGATGGTCGCCCTGCCTGTCTTCGGGAGTAATGCGGCCCAGGCCCAGTCGCCCCGTGCGAGTTGGGGGGCCAAAGAGGGTCGGGCGTGCATCGAGTGCCACAGCGCCCAGCATGCAGCTCTAGTCGAGGAATGGCGGCTGGGGGCGCACGGGCAGAAGGGGGTCAATTGCTTCGACTGCCATTGGGCCGCAAAGGGCGCCCCGGATGCCTTCGAGCACAACGGGGCACTGATCCACGTGATCGTCTCCCCCAAGGACTGTGCCCGCTGCCACCAGAAAGAGGTGAACGAGCAGAAGGGGAGCCACCACGCCAAAGCCGGGCAAATCCTCGCATCGCTGGACAATTTCCTGGGCGAGGTGGTCGGAGGACCGCCTGCGGTTGCGGCGGGATGTTTCCAATGCCACGGATCGCAAATCCGGGTCCTCCCAGGAGGCAAGTTCGATCCGGCGACGTGGCCTAACACGGGCATCGGGCGCATCAATCCGGATGGCACGTGGGGGAGTTGCAGCGCCTGCCACACACGGCACCGTTTCTCCAAGGCCCAGGCCCGGGAACCTCAGACCTGCGGGAAGTGCCATCTGGGGCCGGACCACCCGCAGATCGAGGTCTATCAGGAGTCCAAACATGGTATTCTCTGGGAGGCCAACAAGCACAACCTGAACATCGAGCGGGACAAGTGGACGGTGGGAGTGGACTATACCGCGGCACCGACCTGCGCGACCTGTCACATGAGCGCGACTCCAACACAGGTGGTAACACACGACGTGGGTGAACGAATCAGTTGGACGCTCCGGCCCGCCATCTCCACGAGGCTGAATATGATCGTGTACGAGGATCTTTGGAAGGACGATCTGCCGGAGGGCACCAAGCTCCCGAATGTTGGAGAGGAGGTCAAGGCCACGGATGGATCGGTGCGCAAAGTCAAGGAGATCCTCAGCTGGCAAAAACGCCGGGAGCGCATGCAGGACGTGTGCGGCAACTGTCACGCCAGCGGCCAAATAACAGACTTCTACAGGCAATTCGACAATCTGGTGGATCTATACAATCAGAAATTCGCCAAACCCGCCACAGCCATCATGGATGAGCTGTACAAGGCTAAAAAGCTGACGCCAGCGCCTATGGATGAGAAGCTGGAGTGGACGTACTACGAGCTGTGGCATCACGAGGGACGGCGGGCGCGCCATGGGGCATCCATGTCCGGACCGGACTATGTGTGGTGGCACGGCGTGTACGATGTGGCCAAGACCTTTTACCTGCAGTTTATCCCAGAGGTAAAGCAGGTCGCCGGTGGGCCTCTTGCCGCCGAGCTTCTGGAAAAACACGTCTTCTCCCAGCCGGGCCACAAGTGGCTCAAGGAGGGGATGACGAAGGAGCAATTGCAGAAGATCCAAGAGTTCTACAAGGAGCGGTACGGAGAGCAGAAATAGACGAACCGTGTTCTATGATTTTAATGTATCCTTATGCCGGCAAGCCAGGAATAACGTACCGCTCCTGTTCCCGTTATCGTTGTGCTTTGGACGCCGCCTGGATTAGGTCATCGAGTCGCTGGAGAAAGCGGGAACGATCTCGCTTCCCGTAGGGGGCAGGCCCTCTCGTTATGTTCCCCATGTCGCGGAGGTAGGCCATGAGCTGTCTGTTCGCAAGAGCCTCACCGATGGATTCTTCGGTGAAAACGCGCCCTTTAGGATCTATCACCTGAGCGCCTTTTTCCAGACACCGCGAAGCAAGAGGAATATCGCCTGATACCACAATATCTTGGTCGGTAACACGCTCTGCAATCCAGTCATCCGCAGCGTCAAAAGTGCCACTGACAATCACCATCTCAACTGATGCATCCTGCCCTATCTGCATCTCGGAGTTGGAGACAAGGTAGACTTTGAGTCCATAACGTTTGGCCACCCTAACCACTTCGCTCTTCACAGGGCTGGCGTCGGCATCAACGTATATCTTGACCAAGCTGAGTCCTTTCAGTCCGGGATGTTGAGTGGCTTCAGGACAGGCCCGCTGATTTTGAGGCTCTTGACCTGCTGCAACAGTCAGATGCTATTATCGAAAATGGGGACATGTTTGTCAACTGAGATGAACGAACGCGTCAGAAAAGAGAGCGACACCGCCTGGCGATGGCCTTATGTATGCGTGACTCTTTCATGCACAAATCGAGAGACGAACAGGGACAGGGCCATCAAGGCCGATGCTAAGCCCACTTCTTTCCCAATGTGTCGAGCCCGGCGCGCCCCAGGTCGTCCGGCGTCATCACGATGTGGAACTCGACGTCTGCGTTGAACAAGAGAAACCACGGTTCTGAGTATGCGGGCACCTTCGACGGCTCCTTCACGTCGACGATCATGATGGCTCCGCGCTCGCCGTCGTACTCCGTGAAATAGACTGCTTCTGGCTTTGTCTCCTCAAGGATACGGTTTATTTTTTGCCCTGCTGAGCCGTCCCGCACAGCAGCGTTGAACTCTTCGTGGGGGATCTTTACGTGCATAAGCATTCTCATATCATTCTCCCTTCTGTTTGAAGTTGCCTTTGAGGCAGTGGAATGAGACCTTATACCAATTCGCCTTCAAGCGTATACCTTCGTTGTCGCTACGTCGCTCTCCTCGACGTACTGCTCAGTACCCTGCGTCACTCCTCGCTGCCGCCCGGGGTACCCGGCCGAAGGCTGGGTCGTCCATCTTGAATGCAAATTGGTATTATAGAGTAACTATGGGAAGGCTGAATGCTTCTGTCAAGGTAGGCTTCGGTTTTGCCGCCATCCGAGTGGGCTCGCTCTTGACGTCTTCGCGAAAATTGGTCATATTGATGATGGTTCACGAAGATGAAGGAAGAGATTAGAGAACTGCTCAACGACAGACAATACGAGGCGGTGACGACCATCGACGGACCCGTCCTCGTCATAGCCGGGGCCGGAAGCGGTAAAACGAGGGTAATCGAGTTTCGCGTTGGCTACTTGGTGGAGGCCGGCGTCAGTCCGCCATCCATCCTGCTGTTAACCTTCACGAGGCGGAGCGCTCACGAGATGATATCGAGAGCTGCGAAACAGGACCCGAGATGCAACGGCGTCGACGGCGGCACGTTCCACTCGTTTGCAAACAAGATGCTGCGTACGTACAGCCACTATTTTGGTCTCCCGACCAGCTTTACGATTTACGACGAGGCGGATGCTGAAGAGGCGATTCACCGGTGCGCCGTCAGGCTCGGATTCTACTCAAGGAAGAAGAGGTTCCCCAGGAAAGATATGCTCAGGGCGATACTGAGCATGGCACTCAATAAGGAAGTAGGCATCGAGGACGTTCTGGCAAAGCACTATCCGACCTTCGGCGAGTATACGGAGGATATCAGGCGCCTGCGTGAGAAATATACAGAGTACAAGATCGCTTCACATTGCCTGGACTACGACGATCTGCTGCTCTATCTGAAGCTTCTTCTGCAAAACGAGCAGATCCGCACGCAGCTCGCCGAGCGTTACCGCTACATCATGGTCGATGAATTCCAGGATACGAACGCGATGCAGGGAGAGATCACATACTCTTTAGCGGAAGGGCACAAGAACGTCCTCGTGGTGGGCGACGACGCGCAGTCGATATACTCCTTCAGAGGGAGTTCTCACGAGAACATCATGAAATTTCCGGTCATGTTTCCCGACTGCAGGATCATCAAACTCGAAGAGAATTACAGGAGCACACAGGCCATCCTGGACGTGGGCAACGCACGTGCTCGACAATATGCAGAACAGGTACGAAAAGTGCCTCAGGGCCGTCAAGAAGGAAAAAGGTGAAAAACCCCATCTTATCCACTTCAGAGACGCCTACGAGGAGGCCGGTTGGGTCGCGGACCGTGTGAAGGCGCTCTTCGACGAGGGCGTGGAACTGCCGCACCAGTGCATCCTCTTTCGGTCAGCCTACATCACGATTCCCCTCCAGGCGGAACTGAGCAAGAGAAACGTTCCCTTCACGGTTTACGGAGGGCTCAAGTTTTACGAGACCGCCCACGTGAAGGATGTCATCGCCCACCTGAGGCTCTTTGTCAACCCGAAGGATGAGCTGGCCTGGAACAGGGTGCTCCTCCTGGTTAACGGCGTAGGACCCAAGACCGCGGAGAAGCTTCTCGAGGAGATCGCGCCCTGCACGACACTTGAGTCGATTCTCCACGACGTTATTGAAAAACATGCGCAGGGGCACAGCTATTCCGAGGGGCTCTCCCGCCTTGCAAACTTTATTACGAAAGCGCAGGGCACCACCAGCGCCGGGGAGAGATGCCAGACGGTAGTCGACTACTATGACCCTATCCTGAGGGAAAAATTCGACATCGACTGGTACCTGAGAAAGAATGATCTGGAGGCGCTCACACAGGTGGCCGGCAGGTACACGTCACTGAGAGACCTCCTGGTCGATCTTGCGATCGAGCCCCCTGAACGCGGCGTTAAGGACTTCCACGACACTATCTGGGAGCGGCCGCTCATCCTCTCGACTATTCACTCCGCGAAGGGACTGGAGTGGCGCTACGTCTTTCTCATCGGCGCCATCGACGGCGTAATGCCTTCAAGCTACGCGACCCATGACGACGAGGAATTGGAGGAAGAGCATCGGATGTTCTACGTTGCCGTCACCCGGGCAAAGGAGCAGCTTTATATCCTGCTGCATCACGAGGGAAGGAATAACGGCATACACACGTTTAACCGTCTATCGCGGTTCGTTGACGCACCCAATGTTCGGGCCTGCCTCAACGAAAGCTATACGTTCTCTCCGGGAGCAGGCGCGGAGCCGGATGCCGCTGAAGGAGCCATCTCCGGTTACGGCAAGGCAGATCTCCTGGCTAAGCTGCTCGGTTCCATGAAGTGAAAGCCCTCTGATTTATTAAAGCCCTAAAGGTTCGCCGACCAGGAGCACGGTTATGTCGGTTCGTGAAGGTCTCTTGGCCATAGTAACGTAAACGTTGCAAATTCTCTGGGGAGAAGCGCAGTCCGCGCATACCCCGGTCTCCGCGCAGGGTGTCTTCAAGGCGAGCCTCTTTGCGTTCATGGGTGCCGCCCACTCCTGAGCCCTTCTGTGGGCTTCGGTGATGTCTTTGACGATCTTGTTGACTCCGCACACCAGGATCACCTTTCTGGGCCCGAACGTCATCGCAGCGACCCGATTGCCTGTGCCGTCGATGTTGTAAAGTTTGCCGTCCTCGGTCACGGCATTACTGCTGCAAAGAAAAACATCGGCCAGCAGGATCTGTCGACGCATCAGTATAAATTCTTCCATCGAGAGCTGTTGTGCAGACGGGTTCAAGAGTTTGATGGCGTGCTTCGCGGCTTCTTCAAAAAAACCGATCTGGTTCAGGGTCATTGACCCGCCAACCCCCACCGTTGACCCGTCAGGGATCATCTTAAATATCGCCCCGGTAGCATCCGTTGCCTTTGCCACAAATTGCGCGTCAAAATTATTCTTTCGCAATGCCTTCAGGGTTCTCTCCATTTGTAATTCTTCGTACCATGTGTGCAATTCGGTCATCTTACGGTCCCTCCGTCAGGTTCTATTACCCAATATGAAACATGCTCTCCATATCATTACCATAAAATGAATCGATCATAAAATGTTTTGCTGCTTGCTCTCTCGGCCCAATTGGTGTATGATATTGCCACGCAGCCGAAGCACATCCCGTACCAAATCCCAGACCAAGGCTAAGGTTGAGGTAAGGTAAAGACGAAGACTGGGGTTGACTCACGAAAGGGGAAGCTTTTGTCGCTTCTCAACCTCAACTTGTATTTTTCTTGGCAGTCTGGGCGTGAGCCGGTAGATATGCTTGCTGGACAACCGGTTTCAGGAGCGTGAGAGAGATGTACATTTCAGTAGTCGGTACTGCCGGGTCAGGTAAGACAACGCTCTTCAGGGCGCTCGCCAGTGACAATGGCAATGGCGCGGGAAACGCCGGCTCCCCGCTGACAACGATCGAGGTGCCTGACGAGCGGCTCGATGCTCTAACGAAGATCTTCAACCCGAAAAAAACAGTATACTCCCGCATCGAGGTCGCCGATACAGTTGCTATCCGTGAAGGAGAGGTTAAGAACGAAACACTCGATGCCAAATCTCTCCAGCAGATGCGCAAGAGCGATGCCATCCTGTTGGTGGTGCGTCACTTCGAGAACGGACATGCCGGCGACCCCATCAATGATTTTCAGACAGTATATAATGAGTTTATCCTGTCCGACATGGCCCAGATCGAGTTACGGCTGGAACGTATCCGGAAGCAGGCCGGGAACAAGGCGCAAGGAATGTTCGACCAGGAAAAGGCACTTCTCGAACAGTGTCTCGCACATCTGGAGACAGAACAGCCTCTCTACACTCTGCCGCTTGCAGTGGAGGAGGACAAGAGACTGAGGGGCTTTCAATTTCTCTCCCGCAAACCAATGATGATCGTCATCAATTGCGCTGAAGAGACCTTAGGCGACAGTGCCGTCGCTGACCGTCTCAAGGAGCGTTTGCCGGCACACGTCCCGGTAATCACTGCCTGTGCGCAGCTCGAGGCCGAACTCGCCTCAATGACCTCCGACGAACAGGCCCAATTTATGACCGGATACGGTATAAAAGAGGCTGTGCGCGGCAGGATCATTCGACTCGCTCGCGACACCCTGGGCCTCATCTCCTTTTTGACCGTGGGAGATGACGAATGCCGGGCATGGCCGATCAGAAACGGCATGACGGCACAGGACGCCGCCGGAACCATTCACACGGACTTCTATCAGAAGTTTATCCGTGCCGAAACAGTAGCCTATGACGACTTTATCGGCCTTGGCGGCTTTGCGGGCTGTAAGAAGGCGGGCGTGTGGCGACTCGAGGGCAAGACTTATATCGTCCAGGATGGGGATATACTTTGCATCCGTGCGGGTAATTGAGCCGCTCTTCCATCTCAAAAGGAAATAGCTGGTCTGTCAAGACATGACCCTCGTCCTCCTCGCAGGGAGAACTCAGCAGCGATTCGCTCTCAAGCCCACCTTATGAAGCCGGAGGCCAATATGCTGGAAGCGCAAGGTTGCGAGCCACAGCAGCCCTGTTCAGATCAGTTAACGGTCGATGGACCTACCCTGAAATTTGGGGCCCTGTTGTAAAAGCCTGTTCCCGTGCTCTGGTACTGCTCAATATCACTCTCATACTGATACACTTGATCGTCTATCAGTTTCTCCAGGCCTGCCAGGTCCATCGGCTGCCGCCTCATCCAGATCTCGATTTGCCTCGCGCCTTTAGGTGAAGAGATAGAGCGCAATGTCTGCGCGTATCGCTGCAAGGCTTCCCGACCCTCCTTCTCCTTCCCCTCTTTCAGAAGAATGAGCGCCTTGTAGCCAAGAACGCGCACATACGAATAATCTTTTCCATCCAGTCGTTCAGCCTCCATTATGTACTGCTCCGCGCTCGCAAGGTCGCCCATCTTGTAGCTTGCGGTTGCGGCAAAGGCATAGGCTGATGGCCACTTTTGCGCCTCAGCGGCCTTTAAAAAGTCAGCCCTTGCCTCTCCGTACTCCTCATCCCGCAAGAGCCGTTTGCCATGAAACATGTCGTCACTGTACGTACTCCACGGCGTTGAGCACGAAACGGAAAGCAAAGCTGCGATCACCGGTATGTACCACAAAAATTTCTTCATTGCATGCCCTCCTCTCTATCCAATGCGTTCAAAGCAATCATATCCAGTATGTAAGCAGCCCAAAGCAACCTGTCAACCCCGCTCAGACTGCAGCCCAGTCGACACCGGTTTTTTCAGACGGTAGCGGGACGATGAAGACCGGTTTTCGGGTCCTCTCCAGCACTGACCGGGCTACGCTCCCCAGAAAGGCCTGTTTCAACAACCCTTTTCCATGGGTCCCGAGCACGATCACATCACAGCCTTGTGCATCAGCAATGTTGAGGATTTCCTCCACAGGGTAACCTGCTCTCACGATAATATCGGATACCAAGTTCACACACGGCGGGCCAATCTGTGACTCCACTTTCTGGCAGAAATCCTCCAACTGCTTCTTGATCTCGGCAACGTCTTCCTCTTTCTCCTGTTCTTTTGCCCTCTGCATGACCCTCTCGGCATCGGTAAACCCTGCTTCCATATATACCGAAGGAGGAATCGTCCCTATGCAGTGCAGAATCACGATCTTTGCGTCATGTTTTCTCGCCATATCCGATGCAAAGTAAAACGCGTAGGACGAGTTCTTCGTTAGATCGGTAGCGTAAAGAATCTTTTTGATTTGTGGGATCATCGCTCCCCTCCCATTGTTGTCCATCTCAGGCTCCTCAACGCGAGGCTGTCGCCTGGATGGCTCAGTTTTGCTTTCATCGTATAAGATGAACACGAAACTGCCCTATGTCAATTTGAAGGAACTTTTTCCCGGTCCCAGTTGTCAAATAGAGCAGAAGCAAAAAACCACTAAGGAGGTAATATTATGGTACGAAAGATCTTTCTGACTCTGTTGTTTTTGGCACTGGCTATTCCCGCGTCGGCATGCGCCTGCATGGGGAAGGGGAATATGGTGGACGTGCGCATCGTTTCAGATCGCGGTGGGGAGTTCACAAAGTATAGGACCTACCCGCGCGTCCATGATGACGGCACCTATTTCTATGTCGAAGCCGCAAAGGGCCAGAGATACGCCGTCCAGGTTGTCAACAGATCGGACAGGCGCATTGGCGTGGTGATCGCCGTAGATGGCAGGAATATCATTGACGGCAAGAAATCGGAGTTGCGGCGCAGCGAGCAGATGTATATTCTCGGACCGTACGAAACAAACACCTTCGAAGGCTGGCGAACCGGCATGGACAGGACGAACAGGTTCTACTTCACCGAACAGTCTGACTCGTACGCGGAGAAGGTCTTTTCCGACGCCTCGGCAATGGGCACCATCGCCCTCGCCGTATACAGGGAAAGGCTTCCCGAACCAATTCATTCCTTCGAGATGCCTTCCCGAATGAATCAGGCGCCTGCCGGGGCAGCATCTCCTGCTCCCATGGAGAGCCGTTCTTACGACAGGGCCGAAAAGAAGAGCGAACAGGCGGGCACCGGCTTCGGTGAGACAACTTACTCGCCTGTTCGCATTGTTAACTTCGAGCCTGAGCGTGCCGCTGTCGAAAAGATCGTCATGAAATACGAATGGCGGTCAGACCTCTGCCGTAAAGGGATCATTGCCTGCGAGCCGAAGAACAGGTTCTGGCCTGATGCACGGGAATTCGCTCCGATCCCGAGAGATTTTAGAGGATGAGCGCAGCGGTCGCCCTCCGGTTGCGAACGACCTCCAAACTCACTATACTACAGTCACCATAATCTAACAGGTTGGAGGAAACCGCATGAACGGCGCCGAACTCCTTGTAAAGACCGCCATCGCAGCAGGCGATCAAGGTTTGTTTCATCAATCCGGGTACTACGGAGATGCTGCTGGTGAGGGCACTCGATGCAGTGCCCGGGGTCAGGACTATCCTTGGGCTTTTCGAAGGCGTCTGCACCGGCGCCGCGGACGGCTACGGGCGCATGACAGGCAAGCCTGCCATGACCTTGTTCCACCAGGGTCCGGGCTTGGCAAACGGCATCGCCAACCTCCACAATGCGCAGCAGGCTCGCACACCATTGTTCAACGTCGTCGGCGACCACGCGACCTGGCACCGTGCGGAAAACCCAACCTTTCATCTCGATATCGAGGCCCTGGCTGCTACCGTATCCGGATGGCGCCGCACAGTCGGGTCGGCCGAGGCAGTCTCGCGCGACGTGGCGGACGCTGTAGCGGCGGCTTTGCACGGGCAAATAGCAAGCCTGATCGTGCCGCAAGACTATCAAGCGGCCGAGTCGAATGACAACGTGGCGGACGTCGCCCGCTTCTCGCTGGAGAAGGTTGACCAGGAAGCCATCGATAGGGCAAGCGCCTTATTGCGAAACCATTCCGCATCGGCGCTCATGCTCGGGAGGAAAAGCTCTGAACAAAAGCGGCCTCTCCGCTGCGGCCCGTATCAAGGCTGCGACGGGCTGCGACCTATTCACGGAGATCTTTCCTGTGTGCTGGGAACGTGGCGCAGGCCTGCCGGTCGTGCAGCGCACGGCTCACCTCCCCGGGCAGCAAGACATGCTCAAATACCGGGGCGTGGTACTCGCGGGCATGGAGGAACCAGTGACATTCTCCGGTCGAGAGGGCTTCAATAGCAGGATTCTGGGTAAAGAGCAGGAAAAGACCTGCCTTGCCGCCCCGGGGCAGGACGTCGTGGAGGCACTGGAGCGGCTGGCTGAAGCCCTTGGTGCGCCCGGCAGCTCTCATCTGCCGGCCGGGTTGATCGCTGAATTGGAGCCGCCTGATGTGCCCGAAGGCAGACTCACCGCTGATAAGGCCTGCCAGACAGTGGCAGCCCTTCAGCCTGAAGGCGCGATTATCGTGGATGAAGGGATCACCTCTTCCTGGGCCTACTACCCGATGACACCACGGGTGGCACCGCACTCCATTCTCACTCCAGCAGGCGTCACAATCGGGTGGGGGATGCCCTGCGCGGTGGGGGCAGCTATGGCATCTCCCGATCGGCCGGTAATCAATTTAGAGGCCGATGGCAGCGCAATGTTCACGGTACAGGCACTCTGGACTCAAGCTCGGGAGGCCCTCAACGTAACAACCCTCATCTTCGCCAACCGGAGGTATAACGCCCTGCGTAACCAGCTTGCCCGGGACGGCGTCACGTCACCCGGTCCCATCGCAAGGAGAGTCATCGAGCTGGATAGTCCTCCCATCGACTGGGTAGAACTCTCACGGGGACTCGGGGTTCCCGGCGTCTCCGTAACTACTGCTGAAGGACTGGCACGGGAGCTGCGCATCGCACTCGCGGAGCCGGGGCCGCACCTCGTTGAGATGGTTCTGCAATAGGACAGGAAGAAGGTAAAGTCGCCAGGCCGACCCTCCGATAACTCCTATAGACGAGCGCGGCGAAACAAGCGCTAGCCAGGCCATGGCAGACTACAAAGACTGGTATTATCAGATAGCGAACGGCCGGTTCCCTATTGTTAGAGGGCCCGTCTCGTTGGAGGAGATGGGATCTCTCATTCAAAGGGGCACCATCCGGAGCGACACGCTGGTTCGATTCGGCAGTGACACGCGCTGGCATGCGGCTTCTGGTTTTGTGCTCCTGAAGCGGCTCCTGGAACCTGCAGCGCCTTACGCAGAATCGTCCCGGAAGAAACTGCCGATATTCGGACTCGTTGCAGTGACCCTCGTTCTCATATTTGTCTGCTTTCCGCGAGGACGAGAGATGGTGCTGAAGTATGATGTACTGCCATTGCCTGAGCGGGCAATGGTTTCTCCAGCTCAGGGGTCGCGTCTTTCCGTAACAGGAATCATCCAATGCACAAACAGAGCCCGGGCGGAAAACGGAAGGCTACCGCCGCTGTCCGAGAACAGCCTCCTCGGTGCTATTGCCTCTGAACGTGCCGACGATATGTTCCGAAAACAGTATTTCGCGCATATCTCACCTTCAGGTGAGGGAGCCACCGATGTGGCACAGAGAGTCGGCTATCACTATGAGCACCTGGGCGAAAACATAGCCATGGGCAACTTCCAGAACGACGAAAAGATCGTGCTGGCCTGGATGCAGAGCCCGGGCCACCGGGAGAATATCCTGTCTGACGGGTGTTCCGAGATAGGCGTAGGAGTGAAAAGAGGCTGGATGAAGGGCGAGGAGGTGTGGGTTGCGGTCCAGATATTTGGTGAGCAGTCACCGCCTGCCGGAACCGATTCCGCCAACCGACGGCCCGCAACATACGCATCCGCGAGCCCGGGCAGCCGCGCGCGAAAAGAGTGCGAACCGCCCGATGAATCGTTGCGGGACGCCATCACGAAAGCCAACGCGGAATTGTCTGATCTCGCCGAGCAGGCTGCTTCCCTCCATAAGGAAATCTCTGCTGATAAATCGGGCGGAGCCCTCAGCGTGGATCCAAGGGACTTCAATCAAAAAATTGCGAAGTACAACGAGTTCGTCAATGAGATCAATTCCAGAAAGCAAGCGGTCCTGCCTCTGATCTCAGATTACAATCGTACCGTCGAGATATACAATGCCTGTATCGCTCACTGAATAAAACACTCGTTACGTACTCCCCTTAACCAGGTCCATCGAAGTCTCTGTCCCCAGGCGAGAGGAAGCCATCTACCAACAGCCTCCTTCCCATGTCCCCCTACGTCCCCGTCGGCTGCCATTCCCGTGCTGCCTTCAGGACGTCGGGAAGGGCCGACTGCACCTTCTGCTGTATCCCCTGGAAATTGAGACCCCCTATCGGATGTTGAACCACGATACGGGCCATATCCGCCACTTGCTGCTCCTTCATGACTGTCTTGAACTGATCTTCGAACGCGGAGGTGACGATCGTAACTGTGGGAATGCCTTTCTTTTCAACATTGAGCTGGTCAACTACCAGCCATGAGATGCAGTGACCTCAGCCGACGTCGGCCTGGCCTGCGATGACAAGCGCTGGTTTGCGCCCCGCGATCTCGTCGGCTATTGTCTCGCTATTCGGCAGGCTATTCGATATAACGGCCGTACTGGGGTCGACCTCCCACATCTTAATGATCTTGATCTGTTTCACCTCTTTCTTGAGAAGCTCCGCCAGGCCATTGAGGAAGGTATCTCCGTTACACTGGCCGTTCCACCGGAGTACCACGGTCTTCCCCACAAGGGAAGCGGGGTGTGGATTCATACTGACCGGTCCCACTTTGACCATGGTCTCTCTCTTGCTCTCGGGCTTCGGCGCGGGTGTCCTGTGGCATGCCGCAAGCGCCAGCAAGAAGAGGAGCATCACGAGCACGACTGCAAACGGATTTCTCTTCATCGGTATCCCTCACTTTCTATAGAGTTTCTTACTGAGCAGGGCCTCTCTCCACATGCTGGCGTACATTTGCATCCTTCACTTGCCAACTCATTGGGGAGATAATCGGGTAGCAATGATTCGTCCACACAAAGCCGGAAAGGTCGCCGGATCTCCCAGTACCCTTTTCCGGGACGACGTCTGCCGATGAGCCGACGCCCCACAACCAACTGCTGTTCCATGCCTTCGGGCCGTCTGAAGGAGAGGACCCTCGGCTTAACCAGACGGTGCAACCTGTTCCGCAGGAAAGTTGATCGACATAAGTCTCTGGTACACGGGGTGGAGCAGAAAAGAGATAACAGCGTCACCACGATGCATGCAGCGGAAAGAGCATGCCATGACGCGCCCCTTGAACCCACCGCAAATATTTCGCCTTCTGTTTCTCCTCTGGATGTAAGTAACCCGTCCCAGAATGTTATCCGCGGTGAGCACCCATGGATCGACCTGTTTGCCGTTATCCCCCCTGGTCTTGACGCCGTCCCCATCAACAGATACAACGCGGTGGACGATTTTGGTCTCGCCTCCCGGCGGAACAAAAACGATGACATCGCCTGGCCTGACGGCCCGCCCATTGTAAGCGACGATATGCAGACCATCCCCATTTCTCAGGAGCGGGTTCATACTGGGTCCAATATAATTAATATATTTTTGTTCCATCACAACAATACCTTCCCCATCTCCTCCCAGAACCGCCCCTCTAGACTCACCCGAAGCCTGAAGACCGGCATCGTGCCGGCGAGTGCGCAGGCATTCTCAAATATTTTTTCTTTGATTATCCTTTCCTCTTCATTGAGAAGATTTCTCAAGCTAGCTTGGTATACCTGCGTAGCCGATTCTGTGACGAGTACCGACGCCTGACCCTGCCCGACCGGAATGACCTCATCGGTCGTACCTTGTTCCAGGAAGAAAAGCGCGGACAGAGGAAGATGGTGTTGAACATCCCAGGTCCCCTCTAAAAGCTTCCAAAGATAGTTACTCCAGGTCGGAAAGGGGTGCACACGGTACTGCTTATGCGCATCCACTACCATGAGAGTGAGATCGTCACAAAGGGCCTTCCATGGGGGTGGGATCCGATGGCAACAGGTCGATTTTCCCGTGCCCCCCGGAGCCGCCAACAGGACGCCGGTTCCGTTTCTTTCAACAAGAGCGGCATGGAGCGGAAGACCTCCCGTCTCGAGGGTCCGATCGTAGATAGGAGAAAGAGCGAGCCACATCCTCACAATGTCCAGGTCGTGATCCTCCTCATCTCCCATCTCACAGATCACGTCCGGCACGTTGTCATGGAGCCAGAGCTGAAGAGATCTGAGGTCATGAGCAGTCCAACCCCTCTCCGGCAGGTCTTCTGCTAGAGCCGGGGTGAGCCTGGATACCGGGTTCCGCCACCAATCTCTCTCCAAGCTCTTTCGCATAAAAACCAGTTTTGGATAGCCATCGGATTCACAATACGGAAGCTGCATGATAGAAGCCAGCTTCCCTACCCAGGGTTCCACCCCTTGAGCGGCAATAATTTCCCACCCCTGGCCATCGGCCAGCCGCAAGAGGTAGCGGTCTTGGGCGTTCACGGGATTAGGGGAAGCGTCCCTACAGTTATCGTGCATTGAGGTTCCTCTTCACCACGAAATGCAGCAATAGCTGCAACTTTCTTGCCAAAAAGACTACAGGTAGACGCTTTTCAACAAAGGCCTGGTCGATTTGCTTTGTGTTCAACTGGCACAGGCTCTGTAGCCCTGACTATCCTGTTCGTGGCTTCATGTCTGCACATGCCATGCCATCCAACCCACGAGGATGAGAAGGGAGTAGGAGGCTCCGATTTTAGAATAGAGCCCGCTTATCCGATAACTACCGTTAGGAGAAGAAACATGGCAAAAGCAGATTTTGATGGTACCGCATTTCTCGAAACGCTCGATGAAAAACACATCCTCCCTTCGCTCTCGCCCGTTGTCGCGGCCCTCATTGAGCTTGCGGCGAATGATGAGAGCTCAGTCGGGCAGATCGCCGATCTGATCGCCAAGGACCCGTCTTTGACCGCGCGCGTCATGAAGCTCGCCAACAGCGCGTTCTTCCAATCTCGTTACTCGGCTGGCACCGCGCTCCAGGCGATCGCCAGGATCGGCGTTCACCACACGCGCCTCTTCGCACTCTCTGTCTCGCTTAAAGATGCGTTTCCCTTGAAGCGAGAAGGCCCCATCGACTATGGACGCTTCTGGCGCCTTTGCCTCTATCAGGGTCTTCTCTCGCGTTGGCTCGCTCATACGCTGAAAACAGGTGATCCGGAGGAGGCCTTCACGGCAGGGCTCACGCTGGAGATCGGGCTTCTCGTCCTCGTCCGCGCGTGTGCTGATGACACAAGAATCAATCTCAGTTATCCCCTCACATCCACCCTGGCCGCAGAGAAAGAGTTATACGGCGTCCACCATCGTCAGATCGGAGAGGCACTTCTCAGATCATGGAGGTTTCCGGAGCGTATCGTGGCGTGCCAACAGTCCTATGCTTTCAGGGAAAACCTGGCTGGATTGCCCGAACTCGCAAGGATCTGCGCAATAGCAAGCGAACTGTCAGCTATCATCTGTGAACCGCAAGCAGACCTTAGCGAGATGTTTGAAAGTGTCGAGACCTTCTTCGGTCTTGGCAAGAGCATTGCTATTGAAGCGGTTGGCGCTGCTCTCGAGCATGTCTGCGAAATCGCGGAAACCTTCGACGTGGAAATCGACAGTACGAACGATGCGCTCGAATTAATGGAGAAAGCCAACCGGGCGCTCACGAAGCTCGCGAGCAGCGTGCTGGAATGCACGTCCGTCGAGAGCCTCCCCTCACCCGATGCGTTAGCTCAACAAAGCCGCACCCCGGACGCCGCCAAGAGCACGCTGGAAGGCGCTGTCCATGAGATCCGCAATCGGCTGACCTTTGTGGGGAGATTCGCAAGAAGACTCGCAAAAACAATCGACCCTGCATCACGTGAAGGAACCTATGTCCGGGTGATCATGTCTGAGACGGAAAGGCTGGAGCAGGCACTGCACGGGATGGGACGGACACCCAGGTAACCAGAAAGAGGTTACGCTTGAGAGAGCCTGCTCACCGATGCATAGGCACCGGGGATTACCCATGCACCAAAATTACAAATCTTCCTTGCGTCGCGTGGAACCCTGCCTTTCTAAGATCAACCGATAATGATACTGCCTCATGCACCGTCTAAATTCTGTGATTCTGAGGGAACATGGGGGACGTGCCTAACGCTGGACGGGAGACATTTGCTGCCCGTAGGGCGTCAAACGCCGCCGGTTCCGCCGATGCAAACGGAGGCTGGGCGGACTTGACCTTACAGTGCTGCCGGGTGGCAACGAGCATGTTGATCGTTGACTACCACCGTAATACAACGAATCAACTAACGTAGACCCGCCACAGCAGTGCGTGGCAGGCGAAATCCCACTGCGTGCATGGCGCCGCCATGTCAAGCATAATGTGCCCTGTGCCACAATTCGTGGAAGCTCCATTTCCAACGGTGCAACCACTGGTGTTTTCAGACCCATCGCCGCAGTTAAACCGCGGGCTGCTCGCTCTCCACTCAGGTTGACCAGCTTAGGGGGTTCGTAGTTGAATTTCGTCGTTCCAGCGCATGTGGGACAGGATGATATGCGTCTCCTGTAATCCTGAACCCGTTCTCCTTCCCATCCCGCCAGAGCCTGTTCGGTAAGCTCCTCAACGAACGCGATGAGGTGTTCGCCCGCCTCTAGGGGTACACCGTCAGCATCCCGGCGCAACGCCTCGAGCATGTCATCGATGGAGTGCTCCCCGTCAAGGAGCTTCCACAGGTAGACGCCGGTGGGGTTCAGGCCGAAACCATGGCCGGTATCGGGGTTGAAGAGAACGGCCCAGTCGTCAAACTCCTCCCGGAGCATGACGAAAGGGTTGGCTATGGGTTTCTCACCGTTCTTCACGGTAGCACCTTACCCTTTGCGCTCGATCTCACTCCAAACGAAACAACGACCTGAAGGTGATAACAAGGGCTTTCTGCAATTCGCGTACCAAGGAAGCGGAGAAGGACCGGAAACTTCGTTTCCTTGAGGATGGTGGATATCGTTCCAGCAATCGGCCGATTGGCCACCAAGCGGTTCGCTGGGCCGCGAGAGGACTACGTAAAAGGGAGAAACGGAAACCTGCGCGCCGGCCGGATTTCGATGGATACCGAGGCAGGTTCGAGGAACGGGGGTGTACCAAGGCGTATATCTGGGATCATACGATGAGAGCCAACAAGGCAGGCGGTTGTATTCGTTTCCCCGAGGGCGTGCAGGATTATTAGGTTGCCTTCGAGACGTAATAATCCTGCAACGGTTTCACTCGCAGTCCAACTTTCATCATCGTCTCGATTGCGTTCACAACTGCTTCGGCGCCTGAAAGGGTCGTCGTATACGGTATCTTATACTGCACCGCCCCCGACCGGATCAGCACCTCATCCATCTTCGGATTCCTGCCGCTCGGGGTGTTGATGATGAATTGAATCTCCCCGTTCTTGATCATGTCGACCACGTGGGGACGGCCTTCGGAGACTTTATAGACCAGCTGCGTATCTATGCCGCTATTGGCAAGTACCTTGCCCGTGCCCTTGGTCGCATATACCTTGAACCCAAGATCGGAAAGCTTTTTGGCAATGAAGACCACATGGCGCTTGTCCTGGTTCTTTACGCTGATAAAAACGCTGCCTTCGAAAGGCAGGTTCTGGTTGGCCCCAAGCTGCGCCTTCCAGAAAGCGGCCCCGAAATTGGTATCGATACCCATGACTTCGCCTGTCGATTTCATCTCCGGTCCAAGGATCGTGTCTACGCCGTAAAACCTGTTGAAGGGAAAGACCGCTTCCTTGACCGCAATGTGATCGATCGCGACCTCCCGTTCTATGCCCAGCTCCTTCAGCGTCTTGCCCACCATCAGCTTCGCCGCCACCTTCGCCCATTGGACGCCCGTGGCCTTGCTCACAAAGGGCACGGTTCTCGACGCCCTTGGATTCACCTCAAGCACATAGACGATATCATTCTTCACCGCATACTGGATATTCATCAGCCCGACAACGTGAAGCTCCATTGCCAGCTTGTACGTGTCCTTCTTAATCTTTTCTATGATGTCGTCGTTCAATGAGTACGGCGGCAGGGCACAGGCACTGTCGCCTGAGTGTATGCCGGCTTCTTCTATATGTTCCATGATGCCGGCCACTACACACCGCTTTCCGTCCGCCACCGCATCCACATCGATCTCTATCGCATCCTCAAGAAACTTATCAATCAGGATGGGATGGTCAGGCGATGCCTCATGGGCTTTTTCGGTGAAAGATTCCAGATCGCTCTCCGCGTAGACGATCTCCATGGCACGCCCGCCAAGCACATAGGATGGCCGCACGACGACCGGGTAACCGATGATGTTTGCGACCTCCTTTGCCTCGGCAACCGACATGGCCGTCCCATTCTCCGGCTGGGTCAGATTCAGTTTTTTCAGAATGGCCTTGAACTTTTCCCTGTCTTCTGCGATGTCTATCATCTCAGGTGCAGTGCCGATGATGGGCACGCCGGCTTTCTTCAGGGCCACGGCGAGATTAAGCGGCGTTTGTCCGCCGAACTGGACAATCACGCCCATCGGCTTTTCCCGCTCCACGATGTCGAGCACATTCTCCATTGTCAATGGCTCGAAGTAGAGCTTGTCAGACGTGTCATAGTCGGTGCTGACCGTTTCCGGGTTGCTGTTGACCATGATCGTCTCGTAGCCCAGGTCTTTGAGAGCAAAGGCCGCATGCACGCAGCAATAGTCGAACTCGATGCCCTGCCCTATCCTGTTGGGCCCGCCGCCGAGGATCATCACCTTCTCTTTGTCGCTCTGCCTCGTTTCATCCTCGATCTCGTACGTGGAATAGTAGTACGGGGTATAGGCTTCAAACTCGGCGGCGCACGTGTCGACCAGCTTGAATACGCTGGAGATGCCACGCTTCAGACGCCACTGTCTTACCTCCAGCTCATTCATGCCTATGATCTCGCCTATCTGCCTGTCGGAGAATCCGTACCGCTTGGCGCGCTTCATCAATTCCTCCGAGAAGCTGTCCCTCGCCTGCGAAAAGATAGGCAGATCGCTCTTGTACTGTTCCAGCTCACGCTCGAATTCAACGATCTCTTCTATGTTTTTCAGAAACCATGGGTCTATCTTTGAAAGCTCGTAGATCTCATCCAGAGGTATGCCGCTTCGGAAGGCGTGGCGCACGTAAAAGACCCTATCCTTGTTGGGGATGGTCAGTTTCTGCTTTATCAGTTCCACGTCGTTCGGGCCGAGCTGCCTGCCGTCGATGATGCCGTAGCAGCCGACTTCCAGGGAGCGAAGCCCTTTCTGCAAAGCCTCCTTGAAGGTCCTGCCTATGGCCATGGCCTCGCCCACCGATTTCATCGAGATGGTGAGCGTCTCGTCAGCGCCTTTGAACTTCTCAAAGGTGAAGCGGGGGACCTTCACCACGCAGTAATCTATCGTCGGCTCAAAGCATGCGGGGGTCTTCTTCGTTATGTCATTCGGTATCTCATCCAGCGTGTAGCCGACGGCAAGCTTGGCCGCGATCTTGGCTATGGGGAATCCGGTTGCCTTCGACGCGAGCGCGGAGCTGCGCGACACCCTCGGGTTCATCTCGATCACGACCATCCTTCCGTTGTTCTGATCGACGGCGAACTGGATGTTGGAGCCGCCCGTCTCGACGCCGATCTCACGGATGATCTTGATGGCCGCATCCCGCATCACCTGATACTCTTTGTCGGAGAGGGTTTGCGCCGGCGCCACGGTAATGCTGTCTCCCGTGTGAACGCCCATCGGATCGAAGTTCTCTATGGAGCAGATGATGACGACGTTATCTTTCTTGTCGCGCATCACCTCAAGTTCGTATTCCTTCCAGCCGAGGACCGACTCCTCGATCAGGATCTCGCTGATCATGCTGCTCTCGAGACCGCGCAGGGCGAGCACCTCAAACTCTTCTACGTTGTATGCCACGGAGCCGCCTGTCCCGCCCAGTGTGTAGCTCGGCCGAATAATGATGGGGAAACCGACCTCTTTAGCGACCATGCGCGCCTCTTCCATCGTGCGCGCGAAGCCTGACGTCGGCACTTCCAGCCCTATGCGCTCCATGGCAGCCTTGAATTCTTCCCTGTCCTCAGCCTTCCTGATTGCTTTGTAGTCCGCGCCGATCAGTTCGACGTTGTACTTCTCAAGAATGCCCCGCTCCGCGAGGATGGTCGCGAGGTTGAGGCCCGTCTGTCCGCCGAGTGTCGGCAGAAGCGCGTCCGGTCTTTCGGTCTTGATGATCTCTTCGAGCACTTCCGGAATCAGAGGCTCCACGTAAGTCCTGTCCGCCATATCCGGATCGGTCATGATGGTTGCGGGGTTGCTGTTGATGAGGATCACGCGAAAGCCCTCTTCCCGCAATGCCTTGCAGGCCTGGCTTCCCGAGTAGTCGAACTCGCAGGCCTGACCTATCACGATCGGCCCGGAACCGATGAGGAAGATGCTTTTCAGGTCTTTCCGTTTAGGCATGGCGCTCCTTCTTGAATGCGTCCATCATCTCCCTGAATTTCGCGAACAGACCCCAGGAGTCATGCGGGCCCGGCGACGCTTCCGGGTGGAACTGCACGGAGAAAATGGGGTAGATCTCATGCTCTATGCCTTCAAGCGTGTCGTCATTGAGATTAAGGTGCGTGCCCTTAACCTTCTCCTTCTTTATGGAATCAAGGTTCACGGCAAAACCGTGATTCTCCGATGCGATCGCGACCTTGCCCGTGGCCAATTCTTTGATGGGCTGATTTGCGCCCCTGTGGCCGAACTTCAACTTATAGGTGTCGCCGCCGTATGCGAGGCCGAGCAGCTGTTGCCCGAGACAGATGCCGAAGATCGGTGCCTTGCCGAAGAGCTTGCGTATCTCGTCAACGACATCGGGCACGGCCTGCGGATCACCCGGGCCATTCGATAGAAGCACCCCATCCGGCTTCATGGCCAGGATCTCTTTTGCCTTGGTCCGGGCCGGCACAACAACCACCCGGCAACCTGTTTTCCTGAGCATCCTGAGAATATTCATCTTGACGCCGAAGTCCATAACGACACAGGTGAAGTCACCTTGCGGTTCAAATTCGTACGGCGCGTCGCAGGTCACCTCTTTTACCAAATCTATGCCGAGGATCCCCGTAGACTCCTTTGCTTTCCGTACCAGGGACTTCGGGTCAAGGTCACGCGTGGAGATGATGGCCTTCATGGCCCCTTTCACGCGTATATGTTTGGTCAATGCCCTGGTGTCGACCTCTTCGATGCCAACGATGTTATACCGCCTCAGATAGTCGATCAGGCTCTCTTTCGCCCGCCAGTTGCTCTTGATCTTGCTGAACTCCCTGACGATGAAGCCTTCGACCTTCGGCCCCTTCGACTCCACATCCTCTTCATTGACACCGTAATTACCGATCAGCGGGTAGGTCATGGTGACGATCTGCCCTTTGTACGAAGGATCGGTCATGATCTCCTGATAGCCCGTCATACTCGTGTTGAAGACGCATTCGCCCTCTTTCTCGCCGTCGGCGCCCAAGCTCTGACCCTCGAAGAGGGTCCCGTCTTCCAAAGCAATCATCGCCTTCATCGCTTCCCCCTACAGGCCCTCACGCAGATGCCGCAGATGTGATGGCCGAGACCGCGCTCATTCTTGAAGCGCTTGAGCATGGCAAAACATCCCTTGTGATCGAAAAGCTCCCTCTCAGCTTTGATGGCTTCAGCCGGGCAGGCCTGCATGCAGGCAGTACACGCCCCGCAGCCCGTCTCCAGTGGCTCCCCGGTCCCAAGCGGCATATCGGTCAGGACCGTGTTGTAGCGCACCTGAGCGCCGAACACCGGATGAACCAGAAGATTATTCCTTCCTATCCAGCCGATGCCTGCGATCTCTCCCATTCTCTTGTGCGAAATATGCGCCTTCTGGTTCTGCCAGTCAATCATCTGAGATGCGGCAAACGGCAGGGCCTTGATAGCCTTTCTGCTCGATCTCCCTCGCAACTAGATAGGCGATCATATCGAGCCGGTAATTGATCTGCCTGTAATGATGCTGGTAAAAGAGCGTGGGGCCATTGCTGATCGTCTCAAGCACGTTCTTTGATATAACGAGCCCGAAAGAGATCGCGCACGTGTACCGGTCAAGGATGGGCTCATCAAACCCAAGAATCTCCTTTCCGTAGCGCGACAAGATCAGCGACACCGGCTGCATCGACATCGTGACGCGCGAGGAGCCCCATCACGTCAGTCGATGTCTCTTCTAAGGTCCTGTGCATACCCATTCTTCCGCCTATTTCCGCCGTTCTTCTCTTTTGGCTGCGGCTTCTTGCTTGACCTTAACCTCAACCTTAACCTTGCGTTGCCGGTCTTCTCTTACTCGTTTCTTGCTGTTCGAGCGCCCTCCGATGAGCTTTCGCCCTCAGAGGAGCCCTCTCTTCTTGAAATGGATCAGAAGGGCACTCACCGCGGCCGGGGTAACCCCGGAAATCCTTGACGCCTGACCGAGGGAGACGGGTTTGATCTTTGACAGTTTCTCTATGACCTCTCTGGAAAGACCCGCAATCTCTCCATACGAAACGTCAGGCGGTATCTTTCTCTCCTCCAGCCTACTTACTCTGGAGATCATCTCCGTCTGTCTATCGGTGTAGCCCCGATATTTTACATCCAACTCTACCTGATAAGCAACAGCATCCTGTATACCGGGGAGGCCGTCCGCCAATCGATGCAGCGTGGCCATGGTAATACCGGGTCTCTTAAGCAGTTCTTCCAGGGTTGTGGGGTTCTTTATCCCTTCCAATCCCAATCCATTGAGCATTTCATTGGTTACCGCCGTGGGAAAGAGTCTCCTTTCCCTGAGCAATTGGCTGAGGCGCTCCATTGCTGCCCGCTTCTCAACCACACGCTCGTAGCGCTCCTTCGACGCAACGCCTATATTGTAGCCCTTCTCCGTAAGCCTCAGGTCGGCATTGTCTTCCCGCAGCAGGAGCCTGTACTCTGCCCGGGACGTAAACATGCGGTAAGGCTCATCCACACCTTTGGTGACGAGGTCATCGATCATTACTCCGATATACGCCTCTTCGCGACGCAGCACGAACTCGCCGTTGCCGTGAGCCTTCAAGGCTGCATTGATCCCGGCCATGAGGCCCTGAGCCGCAGCTTCCTCATACCCGGTCGTTCCGTTTATCTGCCCTGCGCAATAAAGATGACCCACCTGCTTCGTTTCCAGGCTCGGGATAAAGCTGCGTGGGATAGACAAAATCATACTCGATGGCATAACCAGGCCGTGTGATCTCCACGCGCTCCAGGCCCTCGATGCTCCTGAGCATAGCAAGCTGCACATCGAGCGGCAGGCTGGTTGAAAGCCCATTGGGATAGTATTCCACGGTGTCGATCCCTTCGGGCTCAAGAAAGATCTGGTGACGTTTTCTTTCCGCAAATCGCACGACCTTATCCTCTATGGAAGGACAATACCTGACACCGGTGCCCTTGATCTTGCCGCTGTACAGGGGGGATCGGCCGAGCCCGGACCGAATGATCTCGTGGGTAGTCTCGTTTGTATAGGTCATGAAACAGGGGACCAACTGTTGCGTGATCTTTGACGTCAAGAATGAAAAGGGCTTGGGTGGGTCATCGCTAGCCTGGGCCTGCATCCCGGAGAAATCGATGGTACGGCCGTTCAACCGCGGGCACGTACCCGTCTTCAACCTGCCCAGGTCGAAGCCCAAGCTCGCGCAGACAGTCTGAGAGCCCCACTGACGCGAAGTCGCCCATCCTTCCGGCCTCGAACTGTTCGAGTCCGATATGAATGAGGCCTCGCAGGAAGGTGCCTGTCGTGAGCACAACTGTTTTCCCGTAAAACCTTTCTCCCCAGCCCGTCTCAACACCAATCGCCCTGCCCTCTTCCACAAGAATCTTTTCTATCGTGGCTTGACGCACGAGCAGGCGGTCGGCTGCCTCCAGCACCTTCTTCATGCGCTGCCCGTACTTGGCCTTGTCAGCCTGGGCCCTGCTCGCCCTCACCGCCGGACCCTTCGTCGTGTTGAGAATTCTGAACTGGATGCCGGTGGCGTCGATGTTTCGGGCCATTTCCCCGCCCAACGCATCGATCTCTTTGACGAGATGACCTTTGCCCAAGCCGCCTACGGCCGGGTTACACGACATGTAGGCAACATGATCGAGGTTCATGGTGAGAAGGAGCGTGCTGGCCCGAAGCCTGGCCGCGGCGAGCGCAGCTTCACAGCCGGCATGGCCTGCCCCTACAACAATCACATCAAACGTATCCATGGAATTTTCCGAAGTTTTATAGTTTATCAGATTTTTTTACTTGACGCCTCCCAAACGTTCCATGATAATGGTAGAGAACGCACATCATAAAACCCGCATCGTTGGGGGAGGAGGGAACATGAATGCAGTCGTGGTTCTTGTCCTGGGCTTTATTGTGTTCTTCTTCGGTTACCGGTACTACGCAAAATACATCGACAGCAAAATCATTAAGGCAGACCCGAAAAGGGCCACACCAGCCAAGATGTACATGGACGGTGTGGAGTTCATGCCGACGAGCAAAAATATCCTTTTCGGGTATCAGTTCAAATCGATCGCAGGCGCTGCGCCCATCATAGGGCCTATTATTGCTATCCAGTGGGGTTGGCTTCCCGCACTCATATGGATCCTGGGTGGCGCCTTGCTCATCGGCTGGGTTCACGACTACACGAGTGCGATGGTGGCGATGCGCCACGAAGGCGCCTCCTTTGGGGGCCTGAGCCATCGTCTCATCTCCCCCAGGGCACGCATGATTCTTCTTTCATTCATCTACTTCTATCTGCTTCTCATCGCCGGGGCCTTCGGAAACGTAGTCGTAAGCACGGTTATAGGCCTTAAAGCGGCTCCCATGGCATGGTTGCTCCTCACTGTCGGCGGTGTGCTCGCGGGTCAGATGATCTATCGCTGGCGAAAGGATATCCTCCTCACAACTGCCGTCTGCGTGATTATTGCTTTACTCGGCATATTTCTAGGGACCCAGCTTCCCTCGGACAAGGTGATCGGGACAAGCCTCGCGAACAGCAGGATCCTCTGGACTATTGCTGCCTGTGTCTTTTGTTATTTCGCCGCGGTATTGCCCATATGGAGGTTCGCACTGCCCATAAACTACGTAGCGTCGTACATCGTATTCCTTGGCTTGTTTTTTGGTGTCATCGGCGTTTTTATACTCCATCCCAATTTTACCTTGCCTGCTTATACGGCCTTCTCCATCAAGATAGGTCCCATCTGGCCTATCATGTTCGTCACGATCGCTTGCGGGGCCATATCGGGTTGGCACAGCATTGTGTCAAGTTCGGGGACCGCGCGGCAACTGGAGAGTGAGCTTGATGCCCGCCCCGTGGGTGCCGGCGTGATGTTTGTCGAGATGATGCTCGCCCTCTTTGCCCTGATAATCGCGGGAACAATCTATGGGTCCTCCGCCGAATATGGAGCGGCCGCCGCAAAGGGCCCAGGGGTGATCTTCGCAGCCGGCGTGTCAAAATTCCTCGGTGCACTGGGGCTCCCGGCCAATCTGGGCAATTCTTACGGCAGCGTGATGATGATCGTGCTGGCTGTCACTATCATGCAGCTGGTCATCAGGTTCATGAGGGTGGCGACGTCAGAACTTCTCAGTGATGTGGGCCCTCTGTTCAGGAATGCCCATGTCGGCACATTCATAGCGTGCATCCTGGCCGGAGTACTCATCATGACAGGATGGTGGCAGTATCTGTGGATACTCTTCGGCGGCGCAAATCAGCTCATGGCATCCCTCGCCTTGATGCTCGTGACAGCATGGCTCATGTCTGAGGGTAAGCCTATAGCCTGGACATTTTACCCTATGATCTTCATGTTTGTGACGACCATAGCTGCGCTGCTTTACACGTCCTGGAGCCTGCTTGACAAGGTTTTCAGTGGAGCCGTTAAAGGTGAGGCTCTTGTGGGAAATACATTGATGGGACTTGTCGGATTCTTCCTGGTTATTGCCGCCATAGCGCTCGCTGTGGAAGGCGCTAAGGCTTTCAACCGTTACAGAGGCATCAGGAGCCAGATACGGCAAGCTGCGGCGGCTGCAGCAAAGGCTTGACCCGGCGGTTTCTCTGGTTCCTTTGGTTTATCTGGTTTCTCTGGTTCAACGAGAGAAACGCAACGATTTTGTGGAGAGCTGGGAGCTATAAACTATATTTTTTGTAAGGAGAACGAGTGGTATGTCCAAAGACGATGAAAAGAAGACGAAGGGCGGTATCTTTCAGGCGGTAAAAGAGTTCGTTTACGGCGTGGCAGCGCATGATTCAGCTCGCTTCGCCCTGAAGTCCAGGGCCAGCATGGAGCACCTCTTCATTCTGATTACGATGGGGGACATGCTGGGCGTACCCATACTGCCACCGTATTATTCTCTGCGGCTGCTGCCCTATGTGGTGCCCCAGATCTCCACGTGGAAGCGGAGAATGCTGAGGGAGAAGGATCTTACTGACGCTTTGGCATAGAAAGTGAGCAGTCAACAGTGAAGGCAGGCTTCATTGACGGAATAAGAGATTTCCTGTTTGGCTTTGCACGGCATGAACATGTCGTTCTTGCTCTAAAAACAAAGGCCAGTATGGGCGATCTCTTAGCCGTTGTTATGTTTGGTGACATGCTCGGTATACCGATTTTCAGACCTTACTACGGCCTGAGGTTATTGCCTCACGTGCTTCCTCGCCTCCTCGGGTGGAAGCGAAGAATGTTGAGAGAGAGGGATTTAGTAGACGCGCTGGAGTAGAATGCAAATTCCAATATCGAAATTGCAAATTCCGAATTTTGGAATCATTTCCGTGTAACTTGAGATTTGGTGCTTGAGTTTTGGAATTTGTCTCTCAAGGGGGTGCACCATTTCACTGACTAAGATTTTCGACCAATATCCTGACAGGCATTACATCATGTTTGGCGGAAAGGGCGGACTGGGTAAGACCACATTTTCCGCTGCGACCGCATATTACCTCGCAAAGCAGGGAAAACGGGTGCTCGTTTTCTCCGTTGATCCTCAGGCTTCACTGAGCGACATCTTTCAGCAGAACATCTTTGGAAAAGGGCCGCACAGAGATCATGCCGAACCTCTATGCCCAGGAGATCGATGCAGACCGGCGGGTGAAGGAATATCAGCAAGAGATACGACAGAAAATACTCGACATGTACGGCATGGATCAGATCCCCGAAGAGATCGAGAGCTACATTCAGGCGGCTGCCGCTGAACCCGCAATGGAGGAGAGCGCCATCTTCGACGAGGTAGTCGATATCGTCGTGAAAGGCGGCTATGACTATTACATTTACGACCTCGTGCCGCTCGGTCACGCCCTGTACTATCTGAGCATGGCGTCCGTCTATGATGCGTGGATTGACAAGATCACGGGCCTCCGGCAGCAGATGAGGGAGTATGACCAGGTGGCAGCGGTCATGCGGCGGGACAAGGAACTCGACGAGGATGCGATCCTGAATGAACTCCTCTACATCAAGGAGCGCATCAACAAGTCCTCGGGTATCCTCACGGACAAGCAAAAAACGGCATTCTTCTTTGTTGTGACACCCGAGGAGATGATCATAAATGACACGCTCAAGGCAGCGGGGCTCTTTGCGAAGTTCGATGTGCCGCTCAGCGGCTACATCGTGAACCGCGTTCTGCCGGACGAGCTTAAGGGTCAGAATATCCCTGAATACCTGAAGAACCGCCTGGAAATGCAGGATAAATACCTCAAGGTAATTGATGACACGTTTAAGGGGCAGATCCTGGCCTGGGTGCCGGAAATGGAACGGGACGTCACCGGTCTTGCCATGATCGAGAAACTGGCTCAACAGATGTTTGAGGACCACTGAGACGCATAAAGGAGTCTAGCGATGCAGCAGGTAACCCGAAGCATGATCCAGTACGTGAAGGAGCATCCGAAGCTCAAGTACATCTTCTTTGGCGGCAAGGGAGGCGTTGGAAAAACCGTTATGGCAGGGGCCGCGGCCTTATGGTCAGCCAAACAAGGGAAGAAAACCCTGCTCGCCTCCACGAACCCCGTCCACAGCCTTTCGAATCTCATGGAACAAGATGTCTTTGGAAAACCGGCCGTGGTCTGTGACGAGAAGATGTGCTACGCCTTCGAAATCGATACAAGGGATACGATCGAGCGATCCAAACAGGAAATCCGCGAAAAGATCAACTGGTTTCTCAAGTTCGCGGACATTACAACGAAGGCGGATGAGTTCGTCGAGTCCGCCACCATGAACCCGGCCTTCGAAGAATCGGCTATGTTCGAGAACATGACCGACCTCATGTTCAAGGATGAATATGATTTCTACGTATTTGACACAGCCCCCACGGCAAATGCAAGGCGGCTTCTAGGCATGTCAAAGGTTTACTCCCTCTGGGTGGAAAAGATGCTGAAGAGCCGGGAGGAGGCGAACGTCTCTCAGAGAGATGCTCTCTTTCACGAAGAAAAAGGAAGCCGACCCTTGATGGAGTACCTCCTCGGTTTCAGGGAGCGCATGGCAAAGGCGCAGAGCCTGCTCACTGACGATGCCCTGACCGCCTTCTTCTTCGTCACGTTGCCCGAAAGCCTGCCGATCGCCGTCATCACCCGGTTCATCAACTGGTTTCATGAATTTGGAATTCCGGTAGGCGGGGTGGTCGTCAACGGAATCATCCAGAAGGATCAGGTCGGCAAGGACGCCGCGGAGTTCGTGCGCAACCGCGTCAAGATGCAGGACGATCATATGGAAGAGATATGGCAGATCTTCGGCGATCAGGTACGCGCTCTGGTGCCCCTCTTCGAGACCGAGGTAAAGGGCGGCGCGATGCTCAACAGACTGGTGGGGCAGCTCTTCCCGGCTGAGTCACCGCGAGACCGAGGGTACGATCCGCCCAGTCGCTACGTTTCGAGCCGAGAGTCCACGGAGGAATGGCGATGGAGGCTTCGCCTTCGGCTCGGACGATGGACGAACTCCTTGCCGGATGCAGCCGACTTTGTTGTCCACGACATTCAGCATCGCAGTATGTGATTCGATGCGTTTTCCTTTCTTACATCAGTCCAAGAATATCTCCTCGCGTATCCCTCTCGTCCTCTCGCCTCTGCGTGAACGGCGTCGTAGCGAAGCTCTTGCTCCTAGCACTTCAATTTTCCGCCGCGGCGTGTTACAATTTCGAAAAAAACCGGAGGTGATTCATGGAAGAGGTTGCCATTGGAACGGTTGAGAAATACTTTGGCAAGATCGGTGTTGCCGCGATCAGGATCACAAGCGGAGAGATGCAAGTGGGAGACAAGATCCACATAAAAGGTCATTCCACGGATTTCGAGCAATCGGTCGACTCCATGCAGGTTGAGCACGCGAGCGTGCAAAAAGCTGGTCCGGGCACCGATGTCGGCATCAAGGTGAAGGAGAAGGTGCACGAGAAGGATACGGTTTTTCTCGTGAAAGCATGAAAAGAGCCGTTACTACGCTCCCGCTCCATTACGGGAAGGCTCCGCGATGGCTCTTCGATAAGATGAAGCGGCTTTCTGCCGCGGTTGTATCAATGATCCTCCTCGAATTCGGTCCCCGAGAAGTTTTGAGGAGATTATCCGATCCTGTCTGGTTCCAGGCATTTGGCTGCGTGGTCGGTTTCGACTGGCACTCCAGCGGCCTGACTACAACGCTCTGCGGTGCGCTGAAGGAAGGGTTTGCCTCAACTACTTCCGATTTTCCTCTGGCCATCTGCGGTGGAAAGGCAGCGACGTCTCGCCGGACACCCCAGGAACTAACCGACTTACGGCAATATGTGGGAGATAGACGCGTCACCTTTCGTGGCTCTCAGCCGGCTTTGCGCAAAGATCGACAACAGCCTGATACAGGATGGCTACAACATTTACCACCACACCTTCATTCTCTCGAAAGACGGGGACTGGGCGATCATCCAGCAAGGCATGAGTGAGGAAACCCGCACTGCCCGACGCTACCAGTGGTTCTCGCGGGAGAACCTTGATCTCACCTGCGAACCACATACCGGCGTGACGTGCGACCAGCAAAAAGAAACCCTTAATCTTGTTGCCAGAGAGAGCGCTCCCGTACACGCCGCCACGGTGGACTTCACGAGACAGGACCCTGATTGGATGTCGAAAACCTGGAAAGAGATAGCCCTCGCCATGCCGGAACGACATTACATAGCTGCGCAGGACGTAGATGCCAACAGGCTTGGCCGCATGTTCAAGACCCTCCATGAATCGCAGCCTGAGACCTTCAAGGACCTTCTTCAGATCCATGGCGTCGGGCCAAGGACGATAGCGGCCTTGAGTCTGGTTTCGGAGCTCGTCTACAATGCCCCGCCGAGCTTCAAGGATCCGGCACGTTTCAGCTTCGCCCACGGAGGCAAGGACGGCCACCCCTTCCCGGTCCAACGAAAGACGTACGAAGAGTCGATTGCCTTCCTCCAAACCTGCCTCGACAAGGCACGCATAAACGACCGCGACAAGATAGAAGCATTTAAGCGGCTCAACCGCTATGCCTCAAATTCCAATATCTAAATCCGAAATCCAAACAAATCCAATACCCTTTCAAATTTCAAAAAAGATTAAACAGGCTCGCCGTTTTGAATTTGATCTTTGATATTGTTTGGATTTGATATTGGGATTTGGGATTTGCATTCCGGAAGCGCTTGCAAACAAGGAGAGAAGGAGATACTATCTGGGCGTGAGCGTTTCGCTTGAGCTTCTCCGGGCAAGGATCAAAAATCTTGACGTCATAGCAAAGCTTTCTGCCTCGAGCTTCTCCGGCAAAATCTATCTTGTGGGAGGAGCCATACGAGAACTGGCATTGGGGCAGGCTCCGAAAGATTATGACTTTGCCCTGGAACGGCCCGAGGATTCAGCTAAACTAGAGGCGCTCTTCCAGGCAAAGGGCTTCCTCCTCGGGAAAAAGCCGGTGCAGACATACCGGATTGTTGGCGCGGGCGAGGTCTTCGATCTCACCTTTCTTCACGGCGACATCATCAGCGACCTGGCGCGGCGCGACTTCACTATGAATGCCGTCGGGTACGAGACTGTCTCAGGCGATATTTTCGATCCCTTCGGAGGGCTTGAGGATATAAGCCGGAAACTCATCAGGTACCCCAGACGGGAGTCTCTCCAGGAAGATCCGCTCAGGATGCTGAAGGCAGTGCGTCACCTCTCAACGCTCCCCGATTTCTCGCTTGATCATGACCTGTTCAAGGCCATAAGCGAGCAGAAAGAACTGATACGCCTGGCAGCCCCTGAGAGAATAAAATATGAACTTGACCTGATCATGCTCTCTCGGGACCCTTATATAGGCATTGCCGCCTTGCGCGACACAGGTTTGCTCTTTGCGCTTTTCCCTGAACTGGGCGCACTGGAGCAGATGGACCGGGAAAAAGGATTCGAACTGGAAACGTTGGGCCACACCATAGAGGGCTTCAGCTATATGGAGAGGGCGAGAGCTCTCTACACTTTCGAAGAACAAGATGTGCACAATGCCGCATATGGGCTGCTTTTCCACGACCTTGGCAAGGCCTATACCTTCTCTTATGACGAGACTAAGAAGCGTGTCCACTTCTTCTATCATGAAAAGCACTCCAGGGACCTGGCCGCTGCGATCATGGAGCGGCTCCGGTTCAGCTCGCACGAGATCAGGATCATATCCACACTCATCGAGCACCACATGAGGGTTTTCCTCATAAGTCACGAAGGGGCGACGGACAAGGCCATCAGGCGCCTTGTGTATAAAATGGGGGACCTTACGCCCGCGCTTCTCCTTCTCACCCTTCTGGATATGTACGGAAGCTCTAACGGAGAGGAAAATGAAACAACCACGCGCGTCAGGCAACGTTGTACGGAGGCGCTCTCTGCGTACGACGAGTGGCGTAAGGAGCCGCTGCCCCGCCTCGTGAACGGATACGATCTGTTGGCAATGGGCTTTCCCGAGGGGCCGCGAGTGGGCAAGATCCTCGATGTCATCCGCGAGAAACAGATATCGGGGGAGATCACAGAGAAGACTGAGGCCCTGGAATATGCGCGGCAACAGTTAGAGACGGTTAATACAGGTAAGGACAAAAGCGAAGGTAAAGGTAAGAACAAGAACACAGGTAAAGGTAAAAACAAAAAGCAGGTAGAGGTAAGGACAAGAACGAAGGTAGAGAGAAGAAGAACCACGTGCGTGTCTTTGGTATTTCTCTCTACCTTTGCTTTAGTCTTTACCTCTACCTGTTTCATCTCTTACCTGTTGTTAGTTAGGGTTTATAGAAATCGGCTCCGAAGCGCGCGCACGGGTTCCGTCCCGCTCCAATTCCAGGTAACCCGTCTTCGCTCCCGAAGGGATAGTTACATGGATCGTCCTTCCGCCGACGTTCACCCTTTTCGGCAGCGGTAAGCCGTTCAAGTATACCGTGATTGATTCGGCAGAGAAAGGAACCTGAATCTCTACCTGATCGCCCCATCGGGCCTGTAATGGATTGAAGGTGAACGTGAATGACTCGCCTTTAGACTTCTCCTGCCTGGCCACCCCCGCGGCACGAGGCTTGGCCGCGGGCATCTGATTCAGGTGCAGATAGATGCCCACCAGAAAAAATGCGGCACCGAAGACGAGAAGGATCGCCTGAGCCCGTCTTGAGAGCAAAATCTTCCCTCCAATCTTGCTCACGATGACGACGGAGAAAGCGAGCATTGCGATAGCAATAATAATCGTCGATAAAGGAATCTGGCTCACGGGTAGACGTACTATACTGCAGAGAGGCACTACTTGCAACAGGGCCGTAGGACGTCCGCCCTTCGGGCTAGGACGACCGTCGCACAGATGTGCGACTAGGACGAGGGACGCAGCAGCTTCGCTGCGGTAGACTCACCCGTGGAGCGCGAGAGGTGGACAGCATGGGCGGTATATCACCACGCTGTCCACAGGCATACTCATCTGTGAATATCTCTCTTGGCTTCTATCGGCGTACATCTGCGATAAAAGAGTTTAAGATTTTTCATCGCAGATAAGCGTCTATCGTCCTAGTCCCGAAGGGACGGTCGTCCATCGTCCTAGCGTAGCGGACGTCCCACGTCTCACGTTCTTGTGCTTGCGCCTAGCTGCGTAAACCTGTATAATGGCTAGGAGGGGCATAAACTATTATGAGCAATGTTGCTATTCTGTGGGATCTTGAGAATGTGAACCCGGGGTCTGACTCCCTTTTCCTGGAGGGCCTGATCGAATACGCTGAGGCTAAAGGCAGGATTGTGGCTGCTCGCGCTTACGGCAACTGGGCCAATCCAGGCTTTTCGAAACTCGCGCCATCCCTGACCAGGAGATATTTCTATCTTGTCCACGTGCCCAAAGGACGCAAGAATAGCTCTGACATGGTGTTGGTCTCCGACGCCATGGAAGTCATGCGTATCCACGAGCATATAGACACGTTCATCCTCGTGACGGGTGATAGTGATTTTCGTTTTCTCGTGCTCGCCCTCAGACGTGCGGGCAAGATGGTACACATCGTCTGCAACACCCAGAACGCTTCCGAAGATCTCCTCGCCCTGGCTGACAGCTATGTAGATTACCGGGGACTGGTCCCAGGTGGAGATGATGAGGAGTCCCCCCAGAAAACGGTCACTGCAGCGGAAGACAAGACAGCACAGCCGCGACCCGTCGTAACACCCACGACCAAGGAAGACTGGTTCCAGGTGCTCGCGGAAGCCGCTGACCTCATGCTGAAGAAAAAGGTCAGCCCCGGCCTTGGCTCGGTCAAAATCAGAATGAAGATGTTGAATCCCAATTTCAATGAGAAGAAGCTCAATTTTTCTCACTGGAGTGACTTTGTCTCGGCTGCCGTGAAGGCCGGTTCTGTCACGATCGAAGGCAAAGGGGCCGAAGCCCTCGTCTACCCCGTGCCGGACGCACTGAGACGGGAAGGTCCGCAGCAGAAAGCCTTTGCGGTCCTTCTAGAGGTCCTCAAGGACCTGGACAAGGGAGGCACGCCTAGCTACCATTCCTACCGCACGGTGAACTCAAGGCTAATCGAAAGAAAAGTGCAGTTCAGCGCCCTGGGGTTTACGCAGTTCAAAGAGTTCGTACAGGCTGCTGAAGCTCGGGGATTAGTGGAATCGAAAGTCGAAGGTCTTAAGCACGCGGTCAAACGGGTGGAGACCTAAGTTAATCACCGCTTTCGCATTCCGCAACACATTGAACCCTATACCCTTGAAGCCTGTTTTATATGCTGTTACCAGAGGGTGCCCTGTTTAACCCTTCTTCCAATCTCCCGTAGTTTCTTTGCAGTCTCCGGCAGATTCTTCATTACGGCTTGCCGCCTTTGGGTCATGTTTCCCAACTCCATGCTCACTGCGCGTGTGTCATTGTCAATAGATCTCACACGGGCTTCGAGTTCTTTGACGTAGCCTGCCACCTCAGGCTGCGACGCAATCACCTGCCCGGGTTTGACCGTGACCTTGGGAGGCTCGCCGCCAACTTCGAACTCCTTCTTATTGATCATAACGTTCTGCCTACGCTCTTTTGACGCTGCCAGCAACCCGCGAGCTCTGCTCAGCTCGTCATTTACCGCCCCCTTCAGGGTATTCAGCTGCTGCAACCTCTTTGTAGAAGGCTCAAGATTTTTGGCGGCTTCCTGCTCTGCTTCGCGGGTTATCACATCCACAGCAGAACCAATATCTATATCCTTCGCTTTCTCCACGAAGGACTTCCAACCACTTTCTATCTTGTCGAACGGATCGCGACGGGCCACGCGGGCGCCGAGATCCTTCAGTTCCTTCACCTGGGCTTGACTGAGGGATACTTTGGCAACAGGCTTGCTCTTATTTGCCTCGTCGCTGCCGGCGCTGAAATCGGACCTGGTGCAGCTGACAAACAGAAGGGTAACCAGGAGCAATAGAAGCACCCGGTGAAGTTTGCTCATGGGCTCACCAAAGTCCTATCCTACTCGACCATGCTGAAGCTGTCAACAGAAACAGGCAAGGCGCTTACTCAACTGAGGGCCCATTTCACATTGCGGAACGTAATTTTGGAGAATTGTCTTGACAATGAAACGGGCGTCATTTATAGATTAGACTACATTTTGTTGGCATCTGCCGGGAAGGCATGGTCGCCTTCTTTTGGTTAAGGACGCTTCGGGCGTTCCGGCTGCTTTGCCAGATAAAGAAGGAGGAATCATGGATGCTTTATTCTCTATTTTGAAATTCGTCAGCAAGATCCTGAATTACATTGCGGGAATAACCCTCACCTTCATGATGTTCTTGACCGTGGCCGATGTCTCTTTACGCGCAGCCGGTCACCCGCTCATCGGCACATACGAGATCGTTGCCCTGTCCCTGGCAGTCGTGATCGGTTTCGGCATTCCCAAAGTTTCGCTGGACAGGGGGCACGTCTACATGGAATTCCTGCTGGAAAAGCTAGGCCCTAGAGGCAAGAACCTGATGAACACGTTTACACGCATACTCGTAATTATTCTGTTCATTTTTATAGGTTACAACCTCTTCAACGTCGGCGCTGAGTTTCACGCGTCAGGGGAAGTCTCACCCACGATCAAATTACCCTTTTACCCTGTCGCGTACGGGGTGGCAGTGTGCTGCTTCCTCGAGTGCTTCGTGTTCATCTTCGATATCGTAAAGATCTGGAGGGGGCAATATGAATGAGATCACCGTAGGCATCATTGGCCTTGTCGTACTGCTTCTTCTTTTCTCAACAGGTATCGAGCTGGGCTTTGGCATGGCGCTTGTCGGCTTCGTGGGGTTTGCTTACCTCAACGGCTTTAGCTCGGCCATGAACCTGATTTCGAGAGACGTCTTCGATGTTATCACCAACTACGGGTACACGGTCTTCCCGCTTTTCATTCTGATGGGTCAGATCGGCTTCAACGCGGGAATAGCGGTAAGGCTCTATCACGCTGCGGACAGATTTGTCGGCCATATCCCGGGAGGGCTCGCTATGGCCACGGTTATCGGGGCAACAGGCTTCAAGGCCATCTGCGGCTCGTCAGCCGCCACAGCCGCAACCTTTGCCAGTGTGGCTATCCCGGAGATGGACCGCTACGGTTACAGCAAGACGCTTTCAACGGGCATCGTCGCGACCGTGGGCAGCCTCGGCTGCATCATACCACCGAGCGTCACGCTTATTATAATGGGCATACTTACTGAGCAGTCCATAGGACAGCTTTTCCTCGGCGGGCTGATACCGGGGCTACTCATCGCTGCATTATTCCTCGCCATCATTTACGGATGGGCGAAGATCAATCCAGCCATTGCCCCCAGGGGTAACCGGTCAACGTGGAAAGAGAGGGCGCGATCCCTGCCCGAGATATTCTGGGTGCTCCTCGTCTTTTGCCTGGTGGTCGGTGGCATCATGCAGGGCTATTTCACGCCCACGGAGGCCGGCGCCGTCGGCACGTTCGCCGTTCTCCTGCTGACCGTCATAAAAAGGGACATGACCTTCAAGAAGTATGTCTCGTCAACTACGGAAGCCTTACGCACGGCCGGGATGCTTCTCATGCTCATTGCCGGCTCCGCTATATTCGGCCATTTTATAGCCGTGTCCAATATCCCCCAGAAAGCAGCGGACTGGATCGTGGCATTGCCTCTCAACCGTTACATCATCATGATACTCATCTGTATCGTCTTTGAAATAGGTGGCTCGTTCATCGATGACCTTGCATTCATGATCCTCGCTACCCCGATCTTTTACCCGGCAGCCCTGAAGCTCGGCTTCCCGCCGCTCTGGTTCGGGATAGTGATCTGCGTTGTCGTCATGATCGGCGTTGTCATTCCGCCGGTCGCAATCTGCGTCTTCGTGGTGAAGAACATAACCAAGGTACCTATAGGCCAGATTTACAGGGGCGTGGCTCCGTTCCTGATCTCGCTCATATTTGTCTGGGGCCTGCTCTTTCTCATTCCGCAGATGGTGCTCTGGCTTCCTTCGGTCTTTTTCAAATGAAAGGCAAGAGCGGAGAGTGGCGGGTGGCGAATGAATAGCGGCAAGTGTCAACCAAAGTCAGACGCCGTGCAAAAGCAAGTGTGTACCAAAATAAAGTGAGGGGGTATCAAGATGGGACGAAAAGTGTTCTTGTTTGTGGTTGCCGTTTCGCTTCTTTTTACGACGTATTCCTTTACTCAAGCCGCTGAGCCGATCAAGCTCAAGTTCGCGAACTTCTTTCCGCCCATGCACAAAAATGCCATACTCTTTGATCAATTCAGCCAAGACATCAATAAGAAATCGAATGGCAAGGTGGAGATATCCTATTTTTCCGGCGGCACGTTACTGACAGCGCCTAAGATCGCTGCCGGCGTTGCGACCGGCATTGCTGACATCGGGCTCTCTCATTGCGCTTACTCAAGAGGGCGCTTCCCGGTCATGGAGGCCATGGAACTCCCGCTCGGCTTTCCCAATGGCTGGGTCGGCACTTACGTGTCGAACGACTTCTATGACAAGTTCAAACCGAAGGAATGGGATCAGTTTCATCCTCTCATCTTCGGTACCAGCCCCGCGAACGTCATCCAGACCCTCAACAAACCGGTAAAAACATTGGAAGAGCTCAAAGGCCTGAAGATCAGGGGCACCGGCAGGGTCGGGGATATCGTAAAGGCGCTTGGTGCGACTCCAATGCCCATTGAAATGGTCGACCTCTACGAGTCCTTGAGAAGGGGCGTTGTTGACGGAAACATGGGGCCGATGGAACAACTGAAGGGCTTCAAAATCGGCGAGTTGATCAAGTACGTCACTGCATCGTATAAAGTAGGGAGCGTCTTTTCCTTCTACGTGGCAATGAATAAGCACAAGTGGGATGCTCTTCCTGCAGACATGAAAAAGCTCTTTGACGATACCTGCAAAGAATATAAGGACAAGTGGGCGCTCGCGTGGAATGAGATAGATATCGAAGGCCGTGAGTTCCTGGTTAGCCAGGGCGGTCAGGTCGTGCCTATTTCAGATGCCGAATCCGCGAAATGGATAAAAGCTGCGGAGCCCGTCATTGGTGATTACAAGAAAGACCTCGTCTCTAAGGGCTATAAGGACAAAGAGGTCGATACCTGGGTCGCTTTCATAAAAGAACGCATCGAGTACTGGAAGGGGCAGGAAAAGGCCAGGAAGATTCCAACGCCATATCAGTATTAGCATCGAGATCATCTAGCTTTTGCGGCAGAGCGTTCACACTCCACCTCCTGGACGGGGTGGAGTGTGACGTTTCAGCTTATGGGCCAGTGAGCCAGTCACCGGAGTGAACCATGCGATGTATAGGAGCGCGATATGTCAGGAGATACTAGTGCGATGATGCCGGTTGAGCAACCCAAGAACAGCCCAAGAACTATTACGGAGGCCATTGAGCAAGTGGTCATGGCCAACAGAATACTCGCGAACGAGGGCATTCTTGATGCCCTGGGACACGTGAGCCTGAGAAGCCCGGAGAATCGCCAACTCTTTTTTTCAGGCCCGCTCCATCTCCCCCTTCGAGGTGACCAGGGATGACATCCTTGAGATCGACCTCGATGGAAATCTCCTGACAAAGACCACCATGAGGCCGTACGGAGAGCGCATCATTCATGGGGCGATACTGAAGGCCCGTCCCGATATGAACGCTGTTTTTCACGGGCATCCTGCCGCGGTCATACCCTTCTCGGTGACCAATATTCCCCTTCGTCCGGTCACACATGTGGGCGGTTTCCTGTATCAGGGTGTTCCGGTCTACGATGACTACGAGCCGGACGGAGGTATGCTGATCTCCACAAAGCAGGAAGGAGAGCGCATAGCAAAGCACCTGGGCCAATACAGGGTCCATCTGCTGCGCGGCCACGGCTGCGACGTTGTCGGAGAGAGCCTTCCGCATGTGGTGGCTTCTGCCATTTACCTGCGTGATAATGCTGCCATTCAGCTCCAGGTGCTCCAGTTGGGCAAAGATGTAAAATACCTCTCCCCCGAGGAGGCCAAACGCGCCATGGAGGTTGCGCTTTTCAACGCCCTGCCCCTGGACCGCATGTGGAGCTATTGGGTCGCCAGGGTAAAGAAAAACATGCCGGACATGAGGTGAAGGACCGATGGACGATGGACGATCGCCTTCGGCTCGGACGATGGACGCAAGTGAAACTGCAACCAATGCCTCAGTCATTATGTCGTCCTAGTTCCACAGGTGGAACGGTCGTCCTAGCGTAGCGGTCGTCCCTCGGTCCGTCTAATAGATCTAGCTTTAATGCAAGGAGGTAGTCATGATAGCTTGGCACGACTTAAGGGACTGGCTCAAGGAAGTAGAAAAGATCGGCGAGTTGGCAAGGATTAAAGAGGAGGTTGACTGGGACGAAGAGCTTTCCGCCATAACCTATTTGACCGGCAAGAAGATCGGCGGTCCGGCCCTGCTCTTTGAAAATGTAAAGGGTTACAAAAAAGGAAACCGGGTGTTGAGTAACATCCTCGGTAGTAGTTTGAACAGGATTGCCCTTGCCCTGGGCCTTCCGCTCAACATGACCGCTCTTGACATGATAAGGATGACAAAAGACATTTACAAGCATAGGATCCCGCCTCGCGAGATCAGCGATAAGGACGCACCCATCAATGAAAATATCGTGACCGGAGAAGACATCGACGTCACCATGTTCCCTGCGCTCAAAATGTGGCATCACGACGGAGGCAGGTATATCGGAACTGCCGACGCAATCATCACCAGAGATCCAGACAGCGGCCATCTCAATCTGGGCACCTACCGACAGATGATCATGAACAAGAGGCAGGTGGGCTTTTACGTGTCTCCGGGCAAAGACGCTCTGCTCCACCGCGAAAGGTGCTGGAGCAGGGGGCAGCCTTGCCAGGTTGCCGCTGTCTACGGAACCGACCCTCTACTCTTCATCTGCGGCGCGATGGGTTTTCCGAAAAACATCTCCGAATACGACGCCATAGGCGGCATAATGGGCAGGCCCTACGAAGTGGTAAAAGGGAAGACAGTCGATCTTCTCATACCCGCCCATGCCGAGATCGTCATAGAAGGCGTAGCCTATCCTGACGACTTACGTTCGGAAGGCCCCTTTGGTGAGTTCCAGGGATATTATGGGCGCCCGGGAGGCCCGACACCGGTCATCGATATCACCTGCATACGTTACCGGAATGAGCCCATTCTCACAGCTGCGCTCATGGCCGACCATCCCTCTTGTGAACAGAACCTCTTTTTTGGTATCGCACGCTCAGCCAAAATTTGGGATGATCTGGAAACAATCGGCGTGCCTGCTATACGCGGTGTCTATTCCATTCCTTCGGCGGCCGGCGGCTTTGGCATGGTCGTCGTTTCGATCGAGCAGCGGTACCCGGGACATGCAGCTCAGGTGGCCGCGATTGCGGCGCAGTGTTCCGGCGCCGCCTATTACACGAAGTGGATAGTGGTTGTCGATGAAGATGTGGACCCGACCGACATTGACCAGGTGATCTGGGCCATGTCTACCCGCTGCGACCCGGCAAGCGACATCGACATCCTGAGGACATACCTGGTCCACCTACCTCGATCCCACAAAGAATCCGCCTGAGGAGCGGCCTTACGGCTCCAAAACCATTATCAACGCATGCAAGGAGCACAAATTCCTGAAGACCTTCTCCAAGCGTACCCGTCTTACGAAACCCACTTACGAGAAGGTGCAGAAGAAGTGGAAGAGCTACGGTTTATCCATTCGATATCCCGGCCATAGACGCGTTCGAGCCGGATCTGTGATCAGGGGGTGGCGATGAAAGCGTTTCTGCACACCATTTTCAGGATCACCGTATACATGAATGTGATCGCAGGTATTGCTCTTACGTTCATTATACTGCTCACCGTCTGCGATGTGTTACTCAGGGCGCTCGGGAAGCCAATACTGGGCGCGTACGAGATCGTGGCCATGGCCGGCGGTATCGTCATAGGCTTTGTCACACCCTTTACCTCCTGGGTAAGGGGTCACATCTTCATGGATTTTGTCATCGAGAGACTCTCCCCCCGCGCAAAGTCCGCTTTTGAAATTGCCACCAGATGCGTGGGTGTAGCCCTCTTTCTGATGATAAGCTGGAACGTGTTCAAGATAGGCAAGAATCTCTACAGCGTTGACGAAGTCACCCCCACGCTCGAGTTGCCTCTCTACCCTATCGCCTACGGCGTGGGATTCTGCTTTTTCGTTCTTTCGGTGGTGCTCTTCTGCGACATTTTGAAGATCGCCGGAGGCGGCTTCGGAGGCGGCCATGAATGAGGTCATCGCCGGATGCATCGGTTTGGTTGCGGTTCTTATCCTGTTCCTCACGGGCATCGAACTTGCCTTTTCCATGATACTGGTCGGTTTTCTGGGATTCGCCTATCTCGTCTCGTTTCAGGCGGCTATGCACCTTGTAGCAAAAGACCTTTTCGAAGTCTTCGCCTCGTACGGGTACACGGTCTTTCCCATCTTCATTTTGATGGGGCAGATCGCATTCAACTCGGGCATTGCCAAGAGACTCTATGATTCCGCGTACACATTTATTGGCCATATACCGGGCGGACTGGCAATGGCGACCGTCGGCGGGGCCACAGCATTCAAGGCGCTCTGCGGGTCGGCCGCAGCGACTGCAGCGACCTTTGCCAGCGTGGCAATCCCGGAAATGGATCGCTACCATTACAGCAAAAAACTCTCTACGGGCATTGTGGCAACGGTCGGGACTCTCGGCTGCATGATCCCGCCGAGTGTCTTTCTGATTATTTTCGGCATCATCACCGAGCAATCGATCGGCAAACTTTTCCTTGCCGGCATCATCCCCGGGCTCTTTGTTGCCGTGACATTCCTCGCTACCATCTACGTATGGGCAAGAAAGAATCCGGCCCTCGCGCCCGCTGGAGAGCGATCGACCTGGAAGAAGCGTTTCTTGAGCCTGCCAGAGGTCGTAATCGTGCTGGCCATATTCGTTCTCATGATCGTTGGATTGATGAAGGGCTTTTTCACGCCCACCGAGGCCGGAAGCGTTGGTACCGCGGCGGTGGCCGCTGCTCGTTTTCTGCGCAGGCAGCTCAAGTTCAGAGGATATGTCAAGGCTGTAAGTGATTCGATGCGCACCGCCTGCATGATGCTCATGCTGATCGGGGGCTCGGCCGTTCTGGGTCATTTCATCGCTATCACGAACATACCCCAGATAATGGGTGACTGGGTGGTCGCTCTCCCCCTCAACCGGAACATCATCATGGTCATCATCTGCCTGGTCTACATTCTGGGTGGCTCATTCATCGATGATCTCGCGTTCATGATCCTTGCAACGCCGATCTTTTTCCCGGCGGTGCTCAAGCTTGGCTTCGACCCCATATGGTTTGGTATAATGATCGGAGTAACCCAGATGATCGGGGTCGTTATTCCTCCGGTCGCGATTAATGTCTTTATCGTCACCAACATCACCAAGACGCCGATGAGCGTGATTTACAGCGGGGTCTATCCGTTCCTGGCCGGCATAGTCCTGTTCGGAGCCTTACTCTTCTTATTTCCGCAGCTTGCGCTCTTTCTTCCCCACTATTTCATGCCGTGACCATGGAACCAGACCGCTTCGCTAGGAACCGATGGACGACGACCTATGGCCGCTAGGACCCGTTCTCTTTGAGACTGATAGTGAAAGCATTCAATACAAGACCAAAAAAGGAGGACTTCGATGAAAAAGATTAGTCTGCTTGTGCTAATCTCATTGGTACTAGGTATCGCTCTTCTGCCCGCGACACGGGTCTTCGCGCAGGCACCCGTGAAGCTCAAGTTCAGCAACTTCTTCCCTGCGACCCATCAGTACGCCATCCTGGGCCAGCAGTTCTGCGATGAGATAAAGAAGCGGACGAATGGAAAGGTCGAGATCGCGTATTATCCGAGCGGAATACTTACCAGCGCGCCTAAAATGTTTGAGGGTGTGGTAAACGGCGTCTCCGACATTGGACTCTCCCACTGTGAATATACACGGGGGCGCTTTCCGGTAACGGAGACGCTCAGCCTGCCCCTCGGCTATCCCAGCGGGTACGTAGCCGGTGAAGTGGCAAACGATTTCTACAACCAGTTTCACCAGAAAGAGTGGGACGCCGTCCACGTGCTCCTGTTTTACTCCACCGGGCCGCAGATCATTTCAACGGTGAAGAAGCCGGTCAGAACACTCGAGGATCTGAAGGGCTTAAAATCAGAGCGTCAGGAAGGCCTGCCGACGTGTTGAAAGCGCTCGGAGGAACGCCGGTGGGAGTCGAAATGGCCGACATGTACGACGGTCTCCAAAGAGGCGTTGTCGATGGCGTGCTCTCGTCGATGGAAGTAGAGAAAGGCTGGAAAATAGGAGAGATCATCAGGTATGCCACGCTCTCCTACAAAGTGGGAACGGTCTACACGTTCTATATCGTGATGAACAAGGACAAGTGGAATGCGCTGCCGGAAGATGCGAAGAAGATATTCACTGAGACTGCAGCACAGTGGAAAGACAAGTACGGCGTTGCGTCCAATGACATTGATATCGAGGGGCGTGATTTTCTGCTGAAGAATGGTGGGCAGCTCATATCCCTCTCGGATGAGGAGTCGAAGCGGTGGGTGAGCTGCCGCTCACCCGGTTATCGAAAAACATCTCAAAGAGCTGGAGGCAAAGGGGCACAAAAGGGCAGAGCTTGAAGGCTACCTGAAATTCATCAGTGAGCGGGTTCCAGTCTGGACCAAGAAGGAGAAAGAGCTAAAGGTGGCATCGCCGTACTGAGAAGAACAGGAATCTCAGAGAGGAAGGAACGAAAGTGCTGGTATTTCAAGATTCTGAATCCTAAGCACGAAATTCTAAACAATCTCAAATTACCGAATGTCAAATCGTTCCAAACGCACCGTCTGTTGCGCCACCGAGCGTTTTGGTTTAGACCTTTGAACCTTGGGTTTTTTTAGTTCGATATTGGGATTTGGGATTTGAAGCTGTATTAGGTATGGCCCAGCTCTTTTGAGATGGATGCTGAGGCAACCGCAAGTTCCTTGATCGCTCTCTGCGTCATCTTTTCGTTCACCTGGAACTCCGGCATACTGGCGCCAAGCGCTGCCACAACATTCCCTGAAAAATCCCTGATGGGAACGCCGATGCCCATGACCCCGTCAATCACTTCCTCCCTCTCGATGTAGTAACCGGCCTTCCTTGTCTGGTCAAACCTACGCATCAGCTCTTTGGCGTCAACGACCGTCTTATCGGTGATTTTGCCGGGCGGGTAAAGTTGCAGCAGCTTCTTTCTTTGTTCATCCGACATGTGGGCGACCAGGGTCATACCCAGCATCCCATAATAGGGCGGCCTTTTCAGACCGATGTAAGAGGAAACTCTGATAATGCTTTCCGATTCCCTCTTGTCGATATAGAGGAGGTGATCGTCCTTTATGATGCCCAAGAGTATCGTCGCCTTCAAGCTATGGGCCAAGGCATCGAGATAAGGCGAAGCAACTTTCCGAATAGAGAGAGAAGCATAGACAATTCCACCCAGTTCCATGAGCTTCAACCCTAGGCTGTATGTCTCTTCTACCTCGTCATATTTGAAAATCTCGTGTTTCTCAAGGGTTTTAAGAATGCGAAATGCCGTTGTCTTGGAAAGACCCGCTTTTCTGGCAATCTGATCAAGCGAGAAAGACCCCTCGGTGTAAGTGTACAAGTTGAGTATCTTGATGACCTTTTCGAGGACTTTTACGCTGTACTTTGGCTCATCCATGTATCGGGGCTCGCGTTGCTCTCCACCCACCGTGGGGTATCAAGCCGCCGGAGTCTCCCCGCACCCACTACCTACTTCGCGGGTGTCCAAGGGTAACCGGCTCGCCGTGCTCGCCAGATAGATTTCACGGTATTGCCCGTGGAAATCTAGTTCCGCTGCCTTACAAGCGAGCGCAGGGCAACCCTAACGGGCCCCTGTTCACGCCCTGATCCTGCTTAAGCTCGTTTACCTTCCGCGGTAGGCGTAACAAACTTTAGCAAAAACACAAAGGTAAGTATGATGTCAGCGTTCTTGCTGATGCCCGGCATCTCGTGCGCCAGTTCCTTGAGCCTCTTGGCGCTCTTCTCTATAGCTGCTATCTCCTTCCTGATCTCGTCCATCACTCTTTACCTCTCAGATCTTTGAATCGCCTTGCCTTAAGGTCGTACCTTGGCAACGTTCCTTCGGGCTCGAGAGTCACGTTCATCGTCAGGTTCGTTTTGACTTTCGCCCTCTCTTTGACTCTGGCCCTAATCTCCTCAGCCTTGTCCTTGCCGATGTTCGGTTGGAGTTCGGTTCGAAGAGTAAGCTCATCCATGATCCCTTTTCTTTCAACAACGATTTCGAACTCAACAACCTCGGCGAATTCTTCCCTGATGAATTGCTCGACCGTTTTCGGCGAGAAAAGCACTCCTCGTATTTTTCGAAGGTCATCTGCCCTTCCCACAACCTCCATTATCTTCCTGGAGGTGCGGCCGCATGCACAACCTCCTTTTCCTTTAACGACCATGTCGTTGGTATTGAACCGTACCATGGGGAAGGAGTGCCTGCCGAGAGGCGTGATGACAACAACTCCGATCTCACCTTCCGCCACTTCTTTTGACAGCGTTTCCCGGTCCAGGATTTCAATGAGGAAGAAAGGCTCGATAATATGGAGCCCCTTCTGTTCCTCGCACATGGCTGCCCAGCCGCAGATCTCGGTACCACCGATATGATCATAAACGTGAGCTCCATAAGTCTCTTCCAGTTTCTTTCGCGTAGCCTCGGGTAGCGGCTCTCCCGCACATATCATGCGCTCGATGCCCATCGTCTTCGGGTCAATCCCCATTTTCATGGCCTCTTCGGCAATGTTGAGGCCGTACGTTGGGGTGCATCCCATGGCGTTTGCCTTTATCTCGATGATCTTGTTCACCCTCCCCTTGGTGTCAAGCGCTCCTCCAGGAACAACTTCACACCCAACCTTCTCGCACGCGTAGTGGCATTCCCAGAATGCAACATAGACATTGTAACCGACGGGCAGAAAAACCCTGTGACGCGGCCTGAAACCAGCCATCCACAGGATATGGCACCACGACTCGACCCTCCACTGCCAGCTCTCGTAACTTTCCGGGACATACACGGGCTTTCCCGTTGTGCCGCTCGTCTGCCTGAAGGCAGAAACCTCGGTAATGTCAACACCAAGGAGAGCACCGTAAGGAAAGTTCTGGGGCTCTTTTTCCTGCTGCGCCCGCAACTCGTCCTTGTATGTAAAGGGAATCTTCCGGACATCCTCAAGCGTCTTGATGTCCGCAACGTTTATGTCCTTAAGCTTCTCCTTGTACATGGCCGAATGCGTCTTGGCGTAGGCGAGGTACTCCTTGAAGTACGCAAATTCGATCGCGTCAAGCTGCTCTGGCGGCAGCGTCTCAGTGTAAGGATTCCAGTATTTCATGTTCCAGCCTCCACGTTTCATATTGTAAAACCGTGTTCCTAAAATATCAAAACACATCGCAGCGGAATTTATGCAAGGAATTCCGAATTCTGTGCCAACGGCAACGCTCGCCTCCGTGCACCGCCTCTCACCCGCTAAGGCTCTTCGCGCCAGTAGAAAAGGGAACGGTTCTGCCGTACTATCCATTCTCTGCCGTCAGAGTCCGCGAGCGCTTGTTCCTGGAGTGAACATCGCGGTAGCTCCGGGGACCCGTAAGTGGAGACGAGCGTGGCGCAGCCCAAGCGACTGACTTCGAGGCATGGCAAGACGATAGCGGCAACTGCTTTGCGAGCTACCACAGAACCGAACGAAAAATAGAAGTTCGCAATTGGAGCTTGAGCGAGACGAAACGTCCAACGGGTCGGAGCGGGAGCGCTAGAGAACGGAGGGAATAGTGCTAGCGGACGGCTTACCGTAACTGGGCTATCGAGACGAAACGTGAAGGCAATAATATGCTCTCTCCAAGCTACTATTGCGGCGAGGGCATTATCAACAACGCCCTGTTTGCGCTTCTTGCTGTAATTCGCGAGCAAGCCGAAATTGACATTCATAGGCTGGAAATCTTTCCGCGGCGTGGTCACGTAGGAAAGCAAGGCGCCGACAGATGGTCTCAGGTGGCGGTGGCACAAAAGGCTTGCCTTTTACGAAGCAAAGCGCAGCAATGGCTGCTATGAACCCCATTGCCGTAGACTCCACATAGCCTTCCACGCCCGTGATCTGTCCCGCAAAGAACACCAGCGGATTGCTCTTCAGCTGAAGACCCGCGGTCAACACCTTCGGCCCGTTGATAAAGCTGTTTCGGTGGATGCTACCGTACCGGTGAAAGACCGCGTCTTTGAGTGCGGGTATCATCCGCAAGACCCTCTCCTGTTCCGGATAGGTAAGCTTCGTCTGAAATCCAACGAGGTTATACATCTGGCCCGCGGAATCCTCGCGTCTCAGCTGGAGAACGGCATACGGTCGCTCTTTTGTGGTCGGGTCAACGATACCTACGGGCTTCATCGGCCCGTAAGCGAGGGTCTGTCTCCCCCGCTCTGCCATCACCTCTATGGGAAGACATCCCTCGAAGTAGTGCGTATCTTCGAATGCCCTCAAGTCTACACGCCGTGCTGCAAGGAGCTCGTCGTAGAACCGGTTATATTCATCTTCGGTGAGAGGACAGTTCAGGTAATCATCGGCATCGCCCATGTATCGCGAGCCGAAAAAAGCGTGCTTCATGGTGATTGACGCGCCATCGACAATCGGCGATATCGCGTCAAAGAAATGGAGATTCTCCGCGCCCGTGAGCGCCTTGATGCTCCCCGATAGCGCCTCACTCGTCAGCGGGCCCGTGGCAATGATGTTCACACCATCGGAAATCCTGTCCACCTCTTCCCTTACGACCCGGACGCGCTTCTCTGACAGAATCGCCTCAGCAACTCGCGCTGAGAATTGGACCCGGTCGACGACCAGCGCCTTACCTCCGGGGATCGCGGCCCCGTCGGCCGCCTCTATGATGAGGGAATCAAGAAGGCGGAGTTCCTCCTTCAGAAGCCCATGGGCGTTTGTCAGTTCCTTTGACTTAAGGGAGTTGCTGCAGACGAGCTCGGCAAAGTCGCCTGTCTTATGGGCAGGCGTGGTGCGAAGAGGTCTCATCTCGTAGAGCGTTACATCTATGCCTCTTTTCGCCAGCTGATAGGCGGCTTCCGCGCCGGCAAGACCAGCGCCTATGACCTTGACTTCCAACCGCAGTCCTTCCGTAGACAGAATGTCCTTCCTCTGGAGCCGAACAGGACCGGGGCCCCGCAGCTCGGGCACTCGCCCTCTTTCGGCGTTGAGCTCGTGGTGAACGTGCATTCAGGGTACCTGCTGCAGCCATAGAACCTCTTCTTCTTCTTCGAGCGCCGCTCCACGAGCTCACCGGTACATCCGTCAAGAGGACACTGAAATCCAAGAGAAACAGGTTTGGTGAACTTACACTCAGGATAGTTGCTGCACGCGATGAACCTGCCGAACCTCCCCGTCTTTTCGATCAGGTTGCCTCCGCATGTCGGACAGACCCCGTGGAAAATCTCTTCCACCACCGTTATCTTGCCGTCTTTGTCAATTTCCACGTTCCTCTTATTCTTGCATTCCGGGCGGCCGCTGCACACAAGGTACTCGCCGTTTCTGCCCCATCGGAGCACCATCGGTTTCCCGCACTTGTCGCAGATGATGTCGGTCGGCCGCTCCTCTTTTTTCAGGTTCTTCATCTTCTGCTTTGCCGCGGACATCTCTTCCTTGAATACTGCATAAAACTCGTTCAGCTCAGCGACCCAATCCTTTTCCTTTTCCTCGATCTGATCAAGCCCCTCTTCCATCTTTGCGGTGAAATCATAATCGACAATCCTCGGAAACGAATCAATGACGAGACCGTTGACCGTCTTTCCCAGCGGGGTTACCATGAGCCTTCCCCTGTCTCTGCTCACGTATTCCCTCTCCTGAATCGTGCCCACGGTCGCGGCATACGTGGAAGGCCTGCCTATGCCCTTCGCCTCCAGCGTCTTGATCAACGACGCTTCTGAGTAATAGGGAGGGGGGTTCGTGAAGTGCTGATGGCCCTTCAGATCGACGAGGCTTGCCGGTTCGCCCTCACGCATGGGCGGGAGGCTCTTGTCCTCCTCGTCCTCTGATTTGTCTTCTTCGTAAAGTTTTGTAAAACCATCAAACAGCACGGTGGAGCCCCTGGCCACGAAAACGTAGTCTCCGCCCGTCACATCCACGGTCTTGAGCTGGAGCCGCAGGCGCGCCATCTGAGAAGCCACAAACCGCTTCCAGATCAGATCGTAAAGTGAGAAGAGGTCCTTTTCCAGGTATGGCTTCACCCTTTCCGGATCGAGCGTCACATCCGACGGCCGTATGCCTTCGTGCGCATCCTGAGCGGCCCTGTTATTTTTGAAGAAATTCGGTTTCTCGGGGACATACCCGGGCCCGAACTGCTCCCCAATGAGCGTTCGCACTGCTCTCAAAGCCTCATCGGCCACCCGCACCGAATCGGTCCTCATGTACGTGATCAGACCTGTTGTCGTGCCCTCGCCGAGGTCGACGCCCTCGTACAACTTCTGTGCGATGAGCATTGTCTTCGATGGTGAGAACCGGAGTTTTGTGGAAGCCTCCTGCTGCAAGCTACTTGTCTTGAAAACAGCCTGCGGCATGATGGCTCGCTCTTTTTCTTCCACCTTGGTGAGCGTATAGGACTTACCCGTTGCTTCGGCTTTCAGCTTATCCGTCTCTTGCCTGGAGGGAATCTTTATCTTTGCGTCACCGATCCTCTCCAGTTTTGCTTCAAAGGTATCACCTGATGGAAGTCTGAACATACCTTCTATCGTCCAGTACTCCTCTTTGACAAAGGCATCAATCTCGTCCTGGCGCTCGCAGACAAGCTTCAGCGCTACAGACTGGACTCTGCCCGCTGAAAGGCCATATTTTACCCTCTCCCAGAGCAGGGGGCTGATCTGGTAGCCAACAAGACGGTCAAGTATACGCCGGGTTTTTTGAGCGTCATACTTTGATTCATCCAGGTCCTGAGGGGATTTTAAGGCTTCGAGCACCGCCTTCTTCGTGATCTCATTGAAGAGTACTCTCTTGACCGGCTTCTTCTTGCCCAGTACTTCAGCCACGTGAAAGGCAATCGCCTCTCCTTCCCTGTCAGGGTCTGAGCCGATATATATCCTGTCAGCCTCCGCACCTGCTTTCTTGAGGGCTTCGACGACTTTCGATTTGCCCTTGATCAGTCCGAAGTGAGGCTTGAAGTCCTCATCCACGTCCACTCCCATCTTGCTCTTCGGCAAGTCCTTGATATGGCCAAAGGTAGCTTTGATGGTAAAGTCCTTTCCCAGAAACTTTGAAAGTGTTTTCACCTTTGTCGGTGACTCAACAATTAATAATGATTTCTTCGCCATACGCCTATCACACCTTCCTTAAATAAAACCCGCCCGGCAGCGGCCGAACAAGGTCCTTCATTTCGAGCCGGGTCAGCAGGACCAGAAGATGCTTGATCTCCTTCCCGCTTTTCGCCGCAAGCGCATCTACGTGAATTTTATTGAGACTCATCAGGGAATAAATATAATCTTCATCCTCATCCAGCGCAAGTCTCTCGTCTTTTTCCAGGTGCAGCCCCGGGAAGCAGGACGTAAGAATATCCTCCATGCCCTCTACGAGTTTCGCTCCCTGTTTGATCAGGTTGTTTGCCCCTTTATACTCCTCATCGAATACCCTGCCCGGCACTGCCAGCACCTCCCGACCATATTCCAGGGCAAGCCGCGCCGTAATAAGAGAGCCGCTTTTTGAGGATGCCTCAATCACCAGCACGCCTTTTGAGAGACCGGCAATAATGCGGTTCCGCGCAGGAAAATGGTGCGCCAGAGGCGGATCCCCCGGCGCGTATTCCGTGAGAAGGAGCCCGCCACCAGCCACCTCTCCGTAAAGATGCCGGTTCTCGGCGGGATAGCAAATGTCAATGCCGCACCCGAAAACGGCCACTGTCTTCCCCCTCCCCTTCAGAGCACCTCTGTGGGCAGACGAATCCACACCTCTCGCAAAACCGCTAACAACAGTGATACCAAGGGACGAAAGCGTCTCGGCGATGCGCTCCGCAAGGTTCAGGCCCTCGTACGTGGCCTTCCTTGAACCAACAATAGCCATCATCTGATCATGAAGGGAGAGCGGACCCTTAGAGTAGAGGACCAGCGGGGGGTCAGGGATGCGCTTGAGTTGCGGCGGGTACAGATTGTCGCGTATGGAGACAATCTCCACATCCATCTTCCCAAGTTTCGCCAGTTCATCCTCGATAGCTCCAAAGCCTTTAAAGGAGCGTATTCTTTCTCTGAGCTTCGGATCGCCAACCTTTTGCTTCCCTTCGAATAGCGACGCAATGCTCTCCGATCCTTCCAGGATCTCCTTCTTTCGTTCATAAGATATACCTGGCATGCGAACCAGGCCGAGAATGGCTAGCGATCTCTTCCATATCTGGTTTCTACTTAGTCTATTTGGTCTATCTGGTCTATCTGGTCTATCTCGTTTGTCCTGTCTGCACACGGGTTTGTTGGATTGTTACATCCGTATCTGGAGTTTTTTCAGCATCACTTGGTTGGGTTCTTCAACCTCAACCTTAACCTGTTTTATTTTTTTCCTGTTTCTTCACTTTTCTGACCATACTTGAACCGACTGAAATAGAATGAACCCAGGGTATAAAGCTCACGCTGCATGGCGCCTCGGGAAAATTCATTTGCCCACCATTTTTCCCTCTTGAAGTAGGAGACGGTAACCGGCTTTACGAGGAAGATCACCTTCTCATTCGCCCCTTCAGAACCGTAGAGGAGATGAAATCTCTTCGACGCATACTCAGGTACAAGCAGGATTGCCTTCTTCACGCCAACCTGCTCCAGTTCTTCCGTCAGCTTCGAGACAGCGGCCTTGTCCTCAGAGCCGATATCCAACTTCTTCACGACGTCTTCCTTGATACCGCGCTGTTTTGCCATCTTCGCAACAATCTCTTTGACGCTCATGCCCAGAACTTGATCATCCTGGACGTAGATCATCCTGCCATTGCCTGCCCAGAACTCCCTGAAGGCTTCCTGGTATAACTCACCGTTCTTATCCTCGAGGAATCGAGGCACCAAAAGCGCATCAGATGGAACAATCTTATCTTGGTAGATCAGCAGGCCCGTGAGCACCCTGAGAGAGAAAGGATGGACGAGAAGCGCCGCGAGCACCATACAGACGATCACAACGAAGAGTAGACAACCGCAACCAGCCTTTCCTTTCCTGTTACCAGTCATCACGCACCTTTATAACCATTGTCCTGCACAGGATATCATGCAACGCATGCCCTCTGAAAATAAACGCCATCAGAAAACCGAGAAAGAGAGGAAGCGTGGAGAACCCGTAACAGATACACCGGATGAGAGCACGGATGCGGCCCAGATTTTCGCCGTCTGTTGTGACAACGCGGATCCCGAAAATGGTCTTTCCAATCGTCTGCTCCCCATCTGCCGTGAGATACGTGAAGTAGTACAATACCACAAAAAGAAAGGAGAGTGACAGCACCGGGGAAAACTCTATCAGCCTGGCGGAAAGAAGAGTGAAAGAGGTCTGCTCCGCCCACAGCATAGGTCCGGCAAAGGCTGCCGCAACGAGAAGAAGCTTCACTATGAACAGAAAGAAGAGATCGATCACAAAGGCAAAAAGCCTTGCAAAAACTGATGCTCTGGTCATCGCATGTTCAGTTCATAAAAGATGATGGAGAGCACAACAAGCGGCGTTGTCTCCGTTCTCAGAATGTTCTCCCCAAGCGTCAAGGGCATAAAGTTCTGCTCTTCGAGCCAGGCAACTTCGCCCTCCTCAAAGCCTCCTTCCGGCCCCACAGCCACGCATATCTCGCCCTTAATCTGCGGGATCATAACATCGCGGATGGTCTGCTTCCTCTCTTTTTCGTATAAAAGCCATCTGTGTTTGAAGCGTTCCATGTACGACTGGATTCCGCGCAGAGGGACCGGTTCCGTGACCTCGGGGACAGAAAAACGTCCACACTGGCGGGATGCCTCAACACAGATTTTCCTCCATCTCTCCGGCTTCACCATGTGCCCGTTGTCCATTTTAATAACAGTCCTTTTGAAGAGCGTGGGCACGATCCGCTCAACCCCGAGTTCGGTTGCCTTTTCAACGAGCCAGTCCATCCGCGGCCCTTTGATCGGACTGACAAAGAGCGTTACCTTGGGTCTCTTCTCCTCGGGATGGTGCACAACATCCACCACCTGTACGTAAAGCTCTCTTCCCTTGGTGCCGCTTACGACGCAGCGGTAGAGATAGCCTTTCCCGTCGATCAGGTCGACACGCTCCCCGGCGCCTTTCCTGAGAACGCTGACCACATACTTCTGATACGGCCCGGTCACGACCACCATACCATTTTTCATTTTGAGCTTGTCAACAAAAATTCTTCTTGTTTCCATGGGTCACCTTTCAGGAAGCTTGTAAAACCGCGATTCGAACAGCTTATGATACTGCGTCCATGTTTCATCATCCATGTTCTCTTGCATATGCTCTCTCACACCGACAACCTTGGCGTCGAGATTATCGAGGTAGTGTATCACCAGTGCCTCCAGGCACATGGGCTTCTTCGGGGAACCCCATTCAGCCTCCCCATGATGGCTCAATATAATGTGTTTTATTACATCACCGAGATACGTCCGGAAACCCATCAATGCCCGCAATTAACCCGTCGCAAAGCATAATACCGAGCGTTATATGACCGAGAAGTCTCCCTTTGTCTGAATAGCCGAACCCACCTTTGATCGTCAATTCTTCCACCTTCCCTATATCGTGCAGAAGGCTTCCGGAGACGAGCAGGTCCTCATCCGTTTTTGTCAATGATGCGATCCCTTTAGCCATCGTGGCAAGGTTCACGGAATGTTCGAGGAGGCCGCCGATATAGACGTGATGCACTCCAATCGATGCGGGAAGATAAAAGAATCTCTCCAACAAATCCTTTCTTTTTTCCAGTTCGACAAACAGGGCCTTGAGATAAGGGTTTTTCAATCCTGAGACCAGGTCAAAAAAGGCCTTTTGCAGGTCGCTGCTTCCGGAGTCGCTCTCCGGGTAGAACTCTTTCAGCTCATCGGCTGAAAGTTCTTGCTCCACCTTCCGGATGTTCGTCACGTTGAGCTGGAGCGACTCCTGATACATCTTTGCCTTTGATTCGACATAGACCAGATCATTGCGTTCGAAGCCTGTCCCCAGTTCGTCCACCCGCTCCCAGACTCTCCCTTCGATGGAGCCTGTTCGATCCTTCAGGCGAAGCGTCATATATTTCGTATTGTTTCTGCTGAGGTAGGTACCCTTCCTGACCACGATGAAGTAATCGTTGACATCCGTATCGCGGACAAGGTCTTTGACGAAAAACTTCTTCATAGATTCCCCGTTCCGTCGGTTCCGTGCACCTTCTTCACTCTTTCGAGAAACTCCTTCAGCTTCTTTTCGTAGCCGCGCCCGGTGGGATGGTAGTAGGCCCTGCCCCGCAGTTTTTCAGGCATATACTCCTGCTCCACGACGGCCCCCTCGAAATCATGGGGATACAGATAGCCGTGGGCGTATCCGAGCTCCTTCATCAGCTTTGTCGGCGCATTGCGAAGATGCAGGGGTACCGGGCACTCGGGGAAATCACGCACATCCCGCTCAGCCTGGCCATATGCTTTGTAAACGGCGTTGCTCTTCTCGGCAAGGGCGAGGTAAATGGCCGCTTGCGCGAGGGCCAGGTATCCCTCAGGCGGACCGATAAAATTGAACGCCTCCATGCACGACATGGTAAGTGATAGGGCAAAGGGGTCGGCATTGCCCACGTCTTCGGAGGCAAACCTCACCATGCGCCTCGCTATATAAAGCGGGTCCTCACCGGACTCTATCATACGGGCCAGCCAGTAGAGCGACGCATCGGGATCTGACCCTCTGAGGCTCTTGTGCAGCGCACTTATAAGATCATAATGATACTCACCTTTTTTGTCGTAAATCAGGATCTTCTTCTGGTAGCCCTCCCTTGCGATCGCATGATCAATCACCGGAGCCTTCTGGTCTCTCTGGCAAGCCATTTTGTAACAGACTTCCAAGAGATTGAGAGCCTTCCTGGCATCTCCCATGGCGAGGGAGCAGAGCTCTTCGAGCACGTCATCATCGATCTTGGGAGGAAGGCCGGCGAGCTCACTATCCTCTTTCAGCGCCCTTCTCACTATTTTTTCTATATCCTTGTCAGTAAGGGGGTTGAGGGTAACCACTCTCATGCGTGAAATAAGAGGGGCAATGATTTCAAAGGAGGGGTTCTCCGTGGTGGCGCCAATCAGCACGACCTCGCCACTCTCGACGTGAGGGAGGAATGTGTCTTGCTGGAGTTTATTGAACCTGTGGAATTCGTCTATGAAAAGAATAAGTTTCTGGTGCTTTGATTTTTGAATGACATCCTTTACCTCTTTGATGCCGATATTGACCGCACTGAGCGCCACGAAAGGCAGCCGGAGAGCCTTCCCTATCAGGAACCCAAGGCTCGTTTTACCCGTTCCCGAAGGTCCCCAAAATATCAGGCTCGGGATATCCTGCCCATCGAGCAGGGTTTTCAGGAGTTTACCCTCGCCCATCAAGTGTTCCTGACCGACAAACTCTTCAAGGGTCTTCGGCCGCATCCTGTCGGCAAGGGGCTTCTTCAGCTCCTTTTTCACAAACTCTTGCTCAAACAGCTCCATAACCGTATACAATATACCAGCTTACAGCGCCTTTTTCCAGGAGGCGCCGCTACCCGCTGGTAGGTAAGCTTTGCCAAAGGGGGTGTTATGTGTTAAGTGTTAAGAGTAGAGTGTTAGAGAACTCGTTACGAGTTACGGGTTACGGGTTACGGGTTGAGAAAAACCAGCTGCGGGTTGTGGGTTACGGGTTGCCGATAGAAAGTCCCGCAAAACGATTGGGTGCCTTAAAGTGTCTTAACTCGTAACTCGTGTAACTCGCAACATTCAACCGGCGGCATATGTGATAGTCGATGAGCAAACCAAACGAGGCGGGAGCGCGCAGAGTGTTTGATTTCACGTTAATCACCAATCCTATCGGACCGTCCAACAAGGCGCGCCATGCTATGCGAAAAGCGATAAGAACAGTAGACCGCCTGCCGCAAACCCGTTTTTTGACGCGCTACCTGTGCAGCACGGAGGGCATAGCGGAAGAGCAGCTGCTTCTCGGTAACGGCGCGTCCCATATCCTTACCCTTCTTCTGCAAACCTTGACGCCTCCAAGCGCGCTATTGCCTTCGCCCGTCCCACACGCATACGAGGAGATTCTGCAAAAACAGCAGGTAGAGATACGTCCTTTCCCTCTGGATCTTGAGCAAGATTTCAAGATCAGTAAAGAGAAGTTCAAGGACTGTTGGCGTGATGCAGGTGTTGCATTTATCCTCAACCCCCATAATCCGACAGGTACTGTTCTTCCTGAAGACCTGATCATCGACTTAATCCGCACCTCGGCGGAGTTGGGCAAGCCCCTCATCATAGACGAAACGCTGAGAGACTTCACGGATAGTCCGTCCCAGGCACAGCAGGTTATCCAGGTCAGTAACGTGATCATTCTCAGGACATTCTCCTTTTACCACGCGCTCGCCGGGCTCCGGCTGGGTTACGCTATAGGCCATCCGGCGCTTCTTTCGCGGATCCGACAGCTTATGGAACCGCGGCCTCTGAACAGTCTTGCCCCCCTTGCCGCTCTCGCCTCGCTCAGAGATAAAGGGTATCGAAGGAGAACCGCCGAATATCTGTCTGCAGAGACCGCATATGCACTGAAGAAGCTTCAGGGGTTGGAGCGGATCAAGCCGCTGGCAACGCCCTGGGGTTTTCTCCTCCGTATCCAACCTGCAATCGCCGACCTCAAAAACCTTTTCTTCGCTAAGGCACTTCTCGTCGACGAATATCGCGACGCACAGGGAAACCAGTATCTGTCATTCCCTTTCCGCTCCCACCCCGAGAATGCGCAATTCTTTCGGGTCCTGCAACGCATACTCGCAGCAATCAAGGTTGAGAGACGTACCGCTTCGCTCGGACGATGTCCCTCCGGGAGATGAAGATCGTCATGAATTCTCTAGACCGATCGCCGTCGGCTAGATGACCAGCTGTCGTGCCAAAAGTCGCTTCTCTAAGACAAGTTCCTTATCTGCGACAAAATGTTGTGACGATTTTCAAGTCTCGAGTCGCGAGGCGGAACGGTCGTCCGAGCGAGTTCAACGAGCGGACGTCTGAGTCGAAGGAACGGATCGGTTCTACTTACACTATCGCGTGTTCCCGCAGAAACGCGCCGAGTCGCTTTGCGCCCTTTGAGAACTCCGGCGTCGAAAAGCCGGGCACCCAGGTTCCGTCGTCCCTGAACAGGTCAGACACGACAAGAAAAGCCGCACCTCTGAGCCCCTTTGCCCGACAGACCGCGTAAAACGATGCCACCTCCATCTCAACACCCAGCACACCTGCGCGCCTGCAGCCTCTCCAGCTTCTGACGGGTCTCCCGATAGATGGCATCGCAACTCCAGACTATGCCTGCCGTGAATCCCTTGCAGCTTGCACGCGAACTCCACTCCCACGCCCACTCCGAAGAGACCGTATCTTCTCGATCATCGAGATAATGATGAGAAACACCTTCTTCTCTGAGGGCCCCGGAAGCAATAATGATGTCGCCGATAGAGAGTCCCACACTGATGCCGCCCACGTAGCCCCAGAGGCAGAATTCGCAAACGCCGAAGGCAGAGAGCTCCTCAACAAGCGACGCTATGTTGGGTCCGCCGTACCATGTCTTCGTCAGGATGGTCTCCTTTTTTTCAAGCCGGTAGATACGACGAAAAGGGGCCCAGGCATCCAGAAGCTCTGCGCTCACCTGTCTTCGAAGGAACCGGATGTCATCGCTGCTCACCACGATGATGGCCCGTTTCGGAAGGGCGAGCTCTTCCGGCTTTTTTCCCGTAAAGGTGCAGACTAAATCTGCCGGCACTAGCAGCGGAGGAGAGGGATCAAAGAATTGTCTCATACCAATTAACGTTCATTGATATAGTTTCGTTGTCTCCTCGCCGCACTCCTCGACGTACCGACAGGTACGCCTGCGTCGGCACCTCGTCGTCGCCTCACTCTATCTTCGAATGCAAATTGGTATTGAGAAATCTTGCCCGGAGCTTTCTGTATGTCTCGTGGAGATGTTCCGAGATCACCTTGGTTTCTCCAAGGATGGGCATAAAGTTCGTGTCGCCGAACCAGCGGGGTACAACATGTATATGCACGTGTTCTTCCAGCCCTGCACCCGCGGCCCGGCCCATATTGATGCCAACGTTAAGGCCTTCGGCATCGAGTTCATGACTAAGCAACGCAGAACATATCTTCACAAGGCCGAGCATATCGAGGAGCTCTTCATCCGTCAACGCTTCGAGTCTTCCCACGTGTCTCTCGGGCACGACCATCAGGTGCCCGTTTGCATAAGGGAATTTATTCATGATCACAAAAGCCTTGCCGCGTCTGCCAACGACGAGGGCTTGTTCGTCACCCGCCTTGTCCACACATAAGAAGCACCCGGAGTCACCCGTTGGCTTGCTGCTCCTTATGTACTCCATTCTCCACGGCGCCCACAGGCTCTTCATCTCATTCTCCAATGAAGGTATAAGCTTTCCACGGTTCGGGCAGCACTTTCACTCCCATATTCAGCCTCAGAATGTAAAACCTGTCAGGTTTCGCCGGTCTCTTGCGCGGATACATGCCACCCTCTTCCGGCAGCCTGTCGCCCTTTTTCAGGTTGCAGTATATGCACGAGGTGACTATGTTTGACCATTCGGTAGTGCCGCCCCGCGACTTTGGAATAATGTGGTCACACGTCAGGAATTTCGGGTCGAACCTCTTTCCGCAGTACTGGCACGTATGGTCATCGCGCAACAACACGTTGCGCCTCGAGAATCTGAGACCATTCCTGTGATTCCGGACAAACCTGAGAAGCCTCACCACCGCTGGCAGCTTCATACTGCATGAAACACTCATGATCTCACGCTCGTACTCGGACAGAACCTCGACTTTGCGCAAGAATACGAGGGTGATCGCCTTCTTCCAAGGGACGATGGCGAGTGGTTCGAAGGTTGCGTTGAGCAGAAGCGTCCGGTCCATAAAGTCTTATGACAATATCTTTTTTAGGCCCATTTGTCAAGGGTCCTGGCCGTTTACCCAGGACTAATCTCTCTACCTGTGATTTAGACATCAGACCGTAAATTTCAGCATTAGACAGAAAAAACGGCGAGAGATTACACCGATTCAGACGTGAGACTGAGGTCACAGAAGAGCTTGAGGTCTTAAGCTCCTGTCTCTGCCTTGCAATGCCTGGGGTCTGACGTCCGGAGTCCAGTGTCTGAATTGCAGTTTCCCTCACCCCGCCGTTGACAGGGCTCCGTCGAGTGATAAAGTTTGACTATACATGCGAAAAGGCTAGAAAATCACACGAGTTTCTGCTAAAATTTAGTATGGCCTCCAAAAAAACAGCCAAGAAAAAGAGCCGTAACCTCTTCCTCGAATTTAAGTCCAGGACTATGAAGAATGGTAATAAGGACAACAAAAAGAGGAGCTTCACTTTCCTTTACTTTATAATCGCCTTCATTGCGATTATTGTCATCAATAGTTACATCACCAGTGGAGAAGTCAAGACTATCCCCTATAGTGAATTCAAGCAATTGGTCCCCCAGGATAAGGTGAGCGACCTCGTTGTGGATCAGGACAACATCCAGGGTACGTTAACGGCAGAGAACGGCAAGAAGACAAAGTTTCTCACAGCCCGGGTCGACGACCCGGACCTCGTCAAGGATCTCCAGAGGGCCAACGTAAAATTTTCAGGCCAGTACGAAAACAAGATTCTCAAAGCGATCATTTCATGGGTACTGCCCTTCGCAGTTATCATCCTTATCTGGAACCTGCTTATGAGACGGATGGGCGGCGCACCCTCCGGCGTGCTCAACTTTGGAAAGAGCAGAGGCCGCATTTACGGCGAAGATGAGATTACGATCACATTCGAGGATGTCGCGGGAGTGGAAGAGGCAAAAGAGGAGCTTAAAGAGATCATCGAGTTCCTGAGAACTCCCCAGAAATTCCTCAACCTGGGTGGAAAAATTCCCAAAGGGATCCTGCTGGTCGGCCCTCCCGGAACAGGCAAAACATTGCTCGCAAAGGCAGTGGCCGGCGAGGCCAAGGTACCCTTTTTCAGCATGAGTGGTTCAGATTTTGTAGAGATGTTTGTGGGAGTCGGGGCAGCGCGGGTCCGCGACCTTTTTGCACAGGCGCAGGAAAAAGCCCCCTGCATTATTTTCATCGATGAGCTTGACGCGCTGGGCAAGGCACGGGGAATGAATCCGCTTTCATCCCACGATGAACGGGAACAGACGCTCAATCAGTTACTCGCCGAAATGGATGGATTCGACACCAAGAAAGGTGTAATCATCATGGCCGCAACGAACAGGCCGGAAATCCTCGATCCTGCTTTGCTCAGGCCAGGGAGATTCGACCGGCACGTGCTCGTCGACAGGCCTGATATCCAGGGCAGAGAAGCTATCCTGAAGGTGCACGTACGAGGAATAAAGCTTGCGAGGGACGTGGATCTCAAGGTGCTGGCTGCCCGCACTCCCGGATTCGTGGGCGCCGATCTCGCGAGCCTTGCCAACGAGGCTGCCCTGCTGGCTGCCCGCAAGAACAACAGTGCAGTCCACATGGCAGAGTTCGAGGAAGCCATAGACAGGACGCTTGCCGGCCTCGAAAAAAGGAATAAAGTCATGAGCCGGAAGGAGAAGGAGATCGTCGCCTATCATGAGTCAGGCCATGCGCTCATGGCTGAGTTGATGGGGACAACAGACCCTGTCCACAAGATATCGATCATACCGCGGGGTATTGCGGCGCTGGGCTATACTTTGCAGCGACCCACCGAAGACAGGTACCTGATGACGAAGCAGGAGCTTCTCGATAAACTGGCCGTGCTTCTCGGCGGGAGGGTTGCGGAAGAGATCATATTCGGCGAGATATCCACAGGTGCGCACGACGACCTTTCAAAGGCCACGGATATTGCCAAGTCGATGGTCAAGGAGTTGGGCATGAGCGAGAAACTCGGCCAGATCACCTTTGAAAAGGAACGAAGGTCGATGTTCCTCGATGTCGCGCCCGGTTTTCCATCAAGGGATTACAGCGACGAGACCGCGAGGGAGATCGATAACGAAATAAGAAGGATCATCGAGAATACGTACAATCTGGTAAAATCTACCTTGACAGCCCACAAAGATCTCCTCGAGAGAATTGCAAAAACGCTTTTGGAGAAGGAGAGTCTCGAAGGAGAGGAGCTCAGGCAGATCATAAAGGAAGACAAGGAAGGACATGATCAGCTCGAACTTAGAGAAAAAGCAGATCGATCTTATTAAGGAGTCTCTCTCCGTGCACGATTTCTGCATTGAAGTGATCGCTCTTTACGCGAAAAGTCAGCTCTCCTTTAGCAGGATGGAGGAGTTCGTCGATGACAGGGGCAAAAGCTGCCTATACCGGCTCAAGCAGATGAGCCATGAACTCTTCAGGAACGCGGAAGAAGCAACCTACAGGGAAAAATTCTACGATATAACAGTCGGCTACATCTTTCATGAGGCCATGAAATTACGCGAAAACGTCTATCAACTTGAGTACTATAAACCTCAGTATGAGACTCTTGTCGCTTCCGATGAACTCACCGCTCTGGAGAAGAAGGTTATCCATGAGTTCGACGTACTCATCCTGAAAGCAAGGAAGCGTCTGAAGGAAGGGTTGAAAGAAGTGAAGATGCTTCTTAAAGACCTCGTGGTCCAGCTGAAAGATCTTCTGAAACTGTACCGCACCAACTATCTTTTGCCCCGCTTCATCCTGGAAAACGAGAAGGCACTCGTAAAAATTTACCGTAAGAAGGGTTTTTCCGAACTGTTGAACGACATGTATGAGCATGGAAAGGCCACGCTGATCTACAAGGCTGCGCAGAGCTATTTGGACAGCGAGTATTACGGATCCGCCAAGCTCCTCTTTCAGAAGGTAGCAAACATGGATCGTGACGATACAAGGGCCCGCTTCATGTTCCTTTACGCGTCTGCCTTCGCATCCTACTTCAAGAATAGACTGGCACGAGCCCTGTACTGCGCGCAAGAAGCCCTGGCCGCTGGTCTGAATTCGAGTGATATGCAACCATACAGCCAGTCCCTGGAACAACTGGTTGCGGATTTATCCAAAGATCTCAAGAAGCGAGGAAAATTTAAGGAGGAAAGCACGTATGCCGATTTACGAGTATAGCTGCGGAAAGTGCGGCGATGATTTTGAGCTTCTCGTATTCAAGAGCGATGAGCCGGCCTGCCCTAAATGCGGCAGTAAAGATCTCCAGAAGAAAATGTCAGCGTGCGGTTTTTCCGTAGGGTACAAATTTAAGGGAGCTTCCAGCCCGAGCGGCTCCGGCTGTTCAGGCTGCTCATCATCCAGCTGCTCCTCTTGCTCATGATGCGATGCTGGCCCGGCGCGTAAACGCGGTCATACGACAGGAAGTCTCATAGATCCTGAAGACCGCGTGCTCGTCGGTGCGTCGGGCGGGATTGACTCTTCCGTACTCCTCTTCACCCTGCTCAAGATCAAGGATAGTTTTCCTTTCAAGCTTGGCGTAGCCCACGTGAACCATGGTCTGCGAGGGGCTGAATCAGGTCAGGGATGAGGAGTTCGTGCAGGGGCTTGCGGGAAGGTTCGGACTTCCTTTTCACGTGCGGCGCGTCGATGTACGATCCTACGCAAAGGCCGAAGGGCTTTCTCTTCAACACGCAGGGAGAAACCTGAGGTACACATACTTCAGAGAGCTTGCCCTTGAGCACGGATACCAGAAGATAGCCATAGGCCATACGCGCGATGATCAGGTGGAGACCTTCATCATGAGGATCATCAAAGGCACCGGCTTGAGAGGCCTGTCATCCATACCGATACGCAGGGGCGTGATCATCCGCCCGCTGCTTCACTGCTACCGGTCGGAGATAGAGGCTTACGTCAGAGAAGAATTCATTCCATACGTTGAGGATTCCTCCAACCAGAAAGATCTCTACCAGCGAAACTTCGTCCGGAACCGCGTGCTCCCGCTCTTCGAGAAGCTCAATCCCAATTTCAGGGAGCGAATTCTCTTTCTTCTCGATGATCTGACCCGGCTGAACGGCCTCTTCGAACATGAGGCCAGCCGGTTCTTGAGCGAAGAGGTGCGCACTGAAGAAGGGGATATCCTTGTCGCGACGGAGAGACTGAAAGGCCTGCACCCGGAAACACTATACCGCGTACTTTCGGGTATGCTAGAGCGCGTCGAGCCGAGACTGGTGCCCCTTCGAGACCACGTCCGTCTCATTGAACAAGCCCTGGAAAGCCCAAGGCCAAATATAGATGTGGCGCTTCCCGGCCGTGTGACCGTAACGAAGGTCTATGACAGACTCGTGGTTACGAAGAAACCTTCTCCTTCTCCCATACAAGGCCGATTCCCCGTCCGGATAGGGCTCAATCTGCTGGAGCCGTTCGGGATCATCCTTGAATGCACTGTTACGGAAACTCTTCCGCAAAGTCTTCCTGATGATGAGCAAACCGCCTTCTTCGATCATGACAAAATAAGGGCGCTTCAGGTCAGAACTTTTCTCGACGGAGACCGGTTCGTTCCGCTCGGGATGGAGGCGAGCGTCAAGCTGAAGAATTTTTTCATATCGAGAAAGATACCTCTTCATCAGCGAAGACAGATACCTTTGCTGGTTTCAGGCGAGGATATCATCTGGGTGCTTGGTCAAAGGATCGACGAGCGCTACAAGGTGGCAGAAAGCACGCGCCGCGTGCTTAAAGCGACTTTCGCCCTGCGGGCTAGGACGACCGCCTTCGGCTAGGAAGATCGCTCGACTCGTTCGCTATGGACGACCGTTGCTACGTGACTAGGAGGATTAAGCACCGCTGCGTTCGTCGGGATACAGCGAAGGCGGACGTTTACGGTTTAGCGTTTCACGGACGTGCTCATCAATCGTCTGAGCGTACGTCGTCCTAGTCGCACATCGTGCGACGGTCGTCCATCGTCCAACGGTTTTTGCAATAAGGGTTGACAACAACGGTCTCTATGATGTAAGTAAGTATGCGCATTTACACGGAGAACCCGGGTGACTATTAAGAATCATACATCGATAAGAAGGAGCTTTGATATGCTTTCCGCGAGAGCCGCTTCACTGAAACCATCAGCCACACTGGCCATCACGGCCAAGGAAAAGGCATTGAGGGCCGAGGGTCTGGATATTGTGGGTTTTGGCGCAGGCGAGCCGGATTTCGACACGCCAACGCACATAAAAAAAGCCGCAATCGATGCCTTGATGGATGGCTTCACCAAGTATACACCGGTGGGCGGCATCGATCCGCTCAAGGATGCGATTATAGATAAATTCAAGAGGGACAACGACCTGGAGTATAAGCGTGAAGAAATAATTGTCAGCTGCGGGGGCAAACATGCCCTGTATAACCTCTTTCAGGCGATCTTTGAAGAAGGGGATGAGGTTATCATTCCCGTGCCCTATTGGGTATCCTACCCGCCCATGGTTGAACTCGCCGGCGCAAAGCCCGTATTCGTCGAAACCCACGAGGAAGAGGATTATCAGCTCACCTCTGAGATGATCCAAAAGCACCTGAGCCCGAAAACAAAGGGGATTGTGCTCAACTATCCGTCAAACCCTGTTGGGTCTGTCTTTTTTTCGGAAAACCTGGAAAAGATCGGGAAACTCGCGGTCGAGCAGAACATCTACCTGATCTCAGACGAGATCTACGACAAGATTGCTTACGACAACTACAAGCATACGAGTATCGCTTCCCTCGGTCACCCCATAAAAGAGCTGACGATCATAACGCACGCTGTATCAAAGACCTATGCAATGACCGGGTGGCGCATCGGCTTTGCCGCGGGACCCAAGAACGTTATCCAGGCAATGACGAATATCCAGAGTCAGAGCACCTCCAACCCCACATCGATTTCACAGTGGGCAGCCCTCGCGGCACTCAGGGGACCGCAAGACTCCGTGGGCACGATGGTGCAGGAGTTCGTTAAGAGGAGGGACGTGCTCGTTTCAGGCCTGAGGAGTATAGAAGGTGTCACCTGTTTTAATCCCCAGGGTGCCTTCTACGTCTTCCCCGGTTTCAAGAACCTACTGGGCAGAGCCTACAGAGGACGCCGGGTAAACAGTATCACTGAGTTCGCAGGGATACTCCTCGAAGACTTTCATGTCGCCGTGGTACCGGGCATTGAGTTTGGAAAAGAAGGCTACTTGAGGCTTTCGTTCGCTACGTCCATGGAGAACATCAAGAAGGGGCTGGAGCGGATCAAGAAGGCGGTCAAGGCGATGGACTAAGACAGATCGTCCGCCGCGCCCTGCGGTTGATCGAGGGACGACCGCCCTTCGGGCTAGGACGTCCGCTCCGCTCGGACGACCGTTCGCTACGCTGACTGGGAAGATAGCTGCAGCTCAAGAATTTCTTTCATCACAGATAGGACTTGTCGTCCAAGTCGCACATCGTGCGACGGTCGTCCATCGTCCTAGTTCCGCGTAGCGGAACGGTCGTCCTAGCGACCAACGAGCGGTCAACGAGTCAAGGCGGTCGTTCTATGCTCATTGAACGCGTCGGTCTCACGCCGGTAGCGACGTATCGATAATAGTCGTTGATGATCTTCCTATGGTCGAACGCAATCTGCTCGGGCAGATTGTTCGGGCCAAAGACTTCGGCCCGTCGGGCATCGTCTCTCCCCTTCAAAGTCCCAGCGCCTACGCCTATAAAGACAACGGTCACCGTATGAAACCGCGGGTCCCTTCCCGGCTTTGAGTATACATAAAACTGCTCGACAAGGGTGACCCCTAGAGACGTCTCTTCACGGGCTTCCCGCACAGCCGCCTCTTCCACTGACTCGCCTATCTCCACAAAGCCACCAGGGAGCGCCCAGCCGGCCGGCTCATTTTTCCTCTCGATGAGCACAATACCTCCCTGATAGCGTATGATAATATCCGCCGTTACGTAGGGCGTCTTCAGTTCGAATCCGGCCATCTTTACAAACTATAGCGCACTGTGGTATCTGATGCAATATGGATTTTGAGCGGATCATCGATAGCCATACCCACTGGGGCCACTCCTTGAGTATGGGCACTACCGTGACCACCGGCGAGCTTTTAGCTCAGCAGAAAGACTCCGGTGTCACGAACGTCATTCTCATCCCCTTCCCTTCTACTGCCATAGCAAGCAACGAAATCAACATCAAAGTGCTGGAGGAGGCCGGTAAGGTAAGCTCCTTCATACCGTACTTTTACCTCAGGGAGGATTTTCCGCGCATACCGGAGGAATACTATGGCGGCAAGTGGCATTGGATGAGGGGCGTGCAGGACGCCGCCTCCAACTACCGCGTGCTCGATGACAGCGAGCTGCCGGGCCTGATCCGTGACCTGATTGAGATAGGCAAGCCCATCGTCTTCGAGGAAGAGTTTGCTTTCACCGAAAGGTTTGTCGATATGGCGCCGGGCTTGCCGCTCATCATCCCGCACCTCGGGATGCTCGGCGGAAACCCGATGGATTTTTTGAAGGTATTCAAGGACAAAGGCCATATTTACTTCGATACAGCCCTCGCCGCAAAAAGCACTATTCAAAAATTTGTTGAGACTATAGGACCCGAGCGGGTCCTCTTCGCCGCCGATGTGCCCTTCGGCGATATGACAAGTGAGCTTTCGAAAGTGCTCGCGCTGCCAATCCCTGATTCCGAGAAGGAGTTGATTATTTCGAAGAACATCATCAGGCTGGCAAAGCTGAACCTCTAAACACTGGCCTCACAGCACTTCATTCATGCTGCCCGTGCGGTAACCTTTGAGATCAAGGGTGACGTAAATAAAGCCGAAATCTCTGAGCGCATCAACAATCTCGTCCTTATGAGCAAGCACCGTGTCGAAGTCGTTCTCCTCCACCTCTACACGCGCCACACCGCCGTGGTAGCGTACACGCAGCTGGCCGATTCCCAGGCCTGCAAGGAACTCCTCCGAACGCTCAATTATCCGAAGGATCCGTTCGTTGATCGTCGTGCCGTATGGTATCCGTGAAGCAAGACAGGCCAACGAGGGCTTATTAAAGGTGGGGAGACCAAGCTGTTCTGATATCGTGCGTATCTCCTTCTTTGTCAGTCCGGCTTCAAGCAGCGGGCTCCGAATCTTCTTTTCTGCAATTGCCCGTCTGCCTGGACGGTAATCCCCTTGATCGTCCACGTTTGAACCTTCGAGCACGTTTCTGAACCCTCTTCTTTGGGCTATTTTCAGGGCGTCATCAAAAAGGTGAAGCTTGCAAAGGTAACAGCGATCCTTGGTGTTCGCCAGAAAAGCCCCGTCTTCCATTTCAGCTGTTCTTACGACCTCGTACTGTACCCCAAGGGATTTTGCCATCGCGCAGGCTGCCTCAACCTCCCTCTCCGGATAAGTCTCTGAAGCGGCTATGAACGCAAGCACACGATCAGGCCCGAGCGCGTCCGCACATACCTTCAGGAGCAAGGTGCTGTCTACGCCCCCGGAGTACGCCACCATTGCGTCGCCGAGTCCCTTGACGATCTCCTTCAGTCTTTCATACTTGGCGTCAGTCTCCACGCAGGTTTACTATATCATATTCGGCTTGCAAGCAAAAATACCAGGTTGACATCCTCTATTTGTTTGATTTTGTTTTGGAGCACAGTTATATTGTTAGTATGCATGATGAACTCTTTATGCAACTATGCCTGACCGAGGCCCGAGAGGCTTACAATGCCGAAGAAGTACCCGTTGGTGCGCTCGTTGTCGCACCGGACGGTGAGCCCATAGCAAGAGCCCACAACCTCACGGTGCAGATGAATTCGCCAGTCGCTCACGCGGAGATCCTCGCGCTCATAGAGGCGGCCAGGGTCCTGGACAATTTCCGATTGGTAGGCTGCACCCTGTACGTGACCAAGGAACCCTGCGTCATGTGCGCTGGCGCTATAATCGAGGCACGTATAAAGAGGCTCGTATTTGGCTGTTTCGATCAAAAACGGGGTGCGTTCGGTTCTCTCCTCGATGTGAACAAGCTCCCGCTCAATCACAAGGTCGAAGTGCGAGGCGGCGTTCTCCGGGAACGGAGCGAGGACTTACTACGACGATTCTTTCGCCAGAGGAGAGGTACCGAAGTGGTCATAACGGGGCCGACTCGAAATCGGCTGTCCGCCTAACCCGCGGACCGTGGGTTCGAATCCCACCCTCTCCGCCATTTTTGACTATCGAGTTACCTATTATTTCAACAACTTATAAATTTGGCCCATCCCCAGAACCCCCTTTTTCCGAGTCCGTGCCAAGTCCCTGAATAACTCACTTAAGTATAAAGCTATTGGCTCATTCTACACGTTCCACAATGCCTGTTCTTTTTTTGATACATATTATCGTGAGGTGTGTACCACCCAGGGGTTCTGTTAGGCAAAATATCGGGGAGCTGATACCGGAATTCTTTTCCCATCTTTTCAAAAGCCCCTATGTTATTCTTCACAGCATGCGTTTGGCACAGAGTCTAAAGGGAAGCCGGATGTTTCCTCGACAATGTACCAATCCGACAACCCAATACTAAACGGAAAGCTCCCATTCGACAATTTCCCGGCCGATTTTCTTCCCGTGTTTTTTGCGCTTCCTGGGCTCTGCAGCCACAACCAGGTCGACGCCGTGTTTTAGCCTCTCATCCACAACCTTATCGCCCTTCTCTTCCTGCACAGCACTCCTGTCGGTGCCTTCTTGAAAGAACGGCCAGCGGCAAGCTACCCCTTCCTCCTGCCTGTTCCCGCAGATTAGACATTTCAAGGCAGGGACCGCGTAACTATTGTCGTTGTCGCTTACGATCGCCTTTGATCCACATTTACCACACGTTAAAGTCATTCTGATCTGTCTTTCCTCTGCATTGCGTGCACTCATAACACTCCTCCTATATCGTCCAACTATAGTGTTCTCTTGTATCATTACCAGAAAAGCATCTGGATCTTCGACGCGCCTGAGTTGAAGTTGTGGATGACGGGGTTGTCGCCGCAGCGCCAATCACGTCCCGTTGCAGTGATCCCACTGTTGGCGCTATCCGGCCGAAGCCGCAATGCGCCGCGCGGTATCCAAGCGCAAAGAGCCTGCAATGAATCGAGCTTACAACAGGACGGGGGGTCCCCGGTATATATGACTAAGGACCGGCGGTGATTGTCGCAGACTCCTTTGTTGGGATGGCAAAGATACGTCGAGGATGTGAAGGTTTGGAGGGCGGACTGATACCCGAATAACGCAACCGATGGGCTGTCTTGTTGACGCAACTGCAACTGATCGTCGAAACAGATAAGCTCCGCGGCTATCGCTCGTGTCGCAACAGCGATAACGATGAGTGCCAGAAAAACTACAACGACCTTAGTGAAAAATAATCTCTTGCGAGGCATAGCAGCCAAAGCTCCATCTTAATCTATCCTGTCATAAAGCAATAGCCGTGCCGAAGGACTGTTACCTGTAAGTAAGTAAAAGTATTATGCATATGCATGACGCATTACAGAATGAAGTACAAAAACGTCGAGGGTAGAGGCTTTGAACCGACAGAAATGTCGTAGGACGAGCCATAATTACGAAGTTCACGTCCTGACTGATCTATCTGGTAATAGGTCCAATGGGTACGTTACCCAAAGGCTCGATTGTGGTATTGGCTATCGAATCCTATTTCATAATCCCCTCCAAGAGGCGGCCGGGATCTTCATGAGTTCTTGAGAACAAAAGAACCGAGCTCGCCAACTCGCCTACGTTATATCCCCCGATTGACAGTTGGACTGTCAGGTTCCATAGTAGAATTAGAAGAATAAATAGGGTGGCGCAGCCTGAAGTATTCTCTTCAAACGTCCGGAGAACATGTCAGGGAAGGTAGAGGATGCGAGAAGAAGACGCAAAGAGCGGTAGTGCTGCAACAGGGAAGGTGTGCCGGATGGATGGGCAAACAAAAGCGGGGAAGGAATGAACCCAGACGGTTCAGCGCGAGAGATAGGGAAAAGGAAGAGCAGATCAGGAGCGCGATCGGGCGGAGAGGCTTCTTCAAACTGATCGGCCTCGGGACACTGGGTCTTGGCTTCGGGGTTTCCATATTCGACAGTCTCTTCCAGTATGCCCTGAGCGCCGACGTTAGCGAGGAAGAGAGGAAACACCTGCTCCTCACCGTCGGGACGGTTGACTTCGTGGGCTTTTCCGCCAAGGAGATCACCCCTAACGATGAGTTCTATATCACGACCTATTCGGAAAAAGTTCCCGAGATCACGTATGACGCCCACAAACTGCGCATCGAGGGTCTCGTCGAAAAACCTTACACGCTCACGATGAAAGAGCTGGAGGAGATGAAAGATGTGACGGAATTTGTCACGCTTCAGTGTATCGGGAATCCTGTTGGTGGAGATGCGATCGGCAACGCCCTCTGGGAAGGGGTGACCCTGCGTAAGATCGTGGACGCTGCCGGCCCGAAGAAAGGCATTGTGAAGGCCGCTTTCTTCGCAGAGGATGGCTACAGCGACAGCATACCCTATACTCTTGCACGATCGGGTGATGTCTTTCTTGCGTACAAGATGAACGGGGAGCCGTTGCCCAAGCAGCATGGCTATCCATTACGCGTCATTGTCCCCGGCATCTATGGGATGAAGAACGTGAAATGGATCTCGAAGATAGAGCTCGTCAATTACAACTTTAAAGGGTTCTGGGAGAAGAGAGGCTGGTCTGACGAGGCTATCATACCCATCAGGTCCGAGATACTATGCCGATGAGCGGCCAAATGATCCCCTGGGTAACTACGTGATCGGGGGGATCGCCTTCGCCGGGCGTTACGGGATAAGCAGGGTGCAAGTATCGCTCAACCGCGGTAAGACCTGGACAGACGCCAGCGTAAAGCGCCCCTGTCGGGATGGGCGTGGTCATTGTGGGAGTACGACTGGAAACCTCAGCATGCGGGCCGATATACGCTGCGGGTCCGGGGCATAGACAGGTCCGGCACCATACAGGAGTCAGCATCGCTCCTCGCGAGGCTCGAAGGTTCCTTCCCGGATGGCGCCACGGGAATCCACTCGGTGGACGTGACGGTGAAGTAGTCACTATGCTAGCCCGGTAGATCACGTCTGTAACTTTTTTGAAAGTGCCTACGACATCTATAACAGTGCGAGCAGATATGTTTGCGTCAGAGCGAGCGTGTGTGGGAGATAGGAATGGTTGCCTCCGGGTGTTATTTATGTGCAGGTCTCGGGAGCGCATCTTAGTCGCGTCGCAAATGCCCTGATACTCAGGTGCATCTACCGATGTCTCCCTGGTGATCGCCTGTGCCGAAGCTGCAGGCATTGCTTAGGGAGCCACCAAGCATGGAAGAGGTAACACATGAAAATCTCCAGGCATGAGCTGGAAAAGCTCACAAAAATACTGAGGCAAGCGTATCTGGGAAAAGAAAGCTTTGAGGTTGGCAACCAGTGGCAGAACAGCGTTATGGCTCGCATTCGGGAGATAGGACCGTTGAATTCGTGTCACGTTACTTTGCTGACGTTAACCGAGACCGAGCCCTCGGGTTGCCCGGTTTTCCATCACATAAAAAAGTCGAGTATTGAGACTTCCGGTTCAACTCAGCAGTTCGCGCTTGGCCTGCCAGTTCCGTTCGCCCCGTGCCTGCTTGATGCCCCTCTCTCACTTTAATGCGTTCGCGGATGTCTCGCCTGCTTGCCGGGCGGCCGGGGAAGTGTCCCTCAGCGTTACGCTCGCAGATATGCCTGATCCAGCTTTCAGTTCCGTCACAGCAAATGATGCGGAATTGTAGTTCGTATGGCTAGGACGATTTTCTCGCAATTTTGTGGCAGGTATCGTTATAGACATCCTCTTCGCAGAGCGGGCGGCCCTCCGGGTCCCTCTTCATCAGCAATGCCACGAGTATGCCGAGAGGCCCGAGCAGCACGCCGGCGGCAAATGCAGAGCGCCCTGCATTTTTTCGAGCCCCTACGAGCGCTGCCGCGACGCTGCAAAGAAGCCACGAAAACCAAACAAACAGCACGAACAGTACCACATGGCCACGTGACCTCCCCATCTTGGGTGAAGGCGGCCCAGGGATGGACTGCCGACAACTCGCAGCATCGTTCCCTTACTTTTTTCGAGCATTATCTACCTCATTGCAACAGACTTTGCCGAGTCGCTAATGTTAATTATGCCTCGGCTGATTGTATTATACCATAAACAATGTAGATTGGGAAAGGCGCCGTCTGTGAGGATCTGAACACCTGTCGCGGAGGAACCCTGGCTATGACCCACCGGTGGCTGGGCGGGGGTTTCAATCAGACTTATGGTGTGTTCCATCGGCAAAGGTAACTTGATCGTACTCCACTCTTGCAGCGCCGCCGCAGCCCGAGCCGCGCATAGCCGATCCGTAATGATGACGGAAGGAACACGCACTCACTTCTCACATTCCCCGACCGAACCCTCAGCACACCGTCTTGCGTTAAGCCATAAGGCTGTGGACAGTTTTGCGCCGGTGAGGATTGTGCCGGATAGGTTTACATCGACGAGATTGCAAAGAACATCTTTGCGTTGGTCAGGTTTGCGTCGGACATATTCCATTGGGGAAATAGGCACAGTTTAAAAAGGCTCCGGTGAGGTTTGCCTTGGTGAGGTTTGCGCCGGCAAGGTTTGCGTCGGAAAAGTAAGCACCGGCGAGGTTTGCGCCGGCGAGGTTTGCCTTATAAAGATTTGCTCCGGACAAACTTGCATTGGACAGATCACAGCCCGGACATTGATTGGTTGTCATGAGCTGCTTCAGCTGGTCTGAGTTGAATGCACAAGCTCTGCTTATAGACAAACACAAAACGACAACAATACCATCCACATCAAGGGTGCCTGTCTTTTCACCATAGTACATTCACCTCGATCTTGTCGTATCGCCGTAAAGCCAATCAACTGTGTACCATCGGAAGCCGGGCTTCAATTCCGACAAATCTTGAGAGCAATCCGCCGACAAAAAGTGGGCCCGGCTCTTTATCGCCTCCTTTACTACACATCTGCGGTCTTGGAGGGCGTTATCTTCCGCCCTCTGATATAGTGTTTATCTCCGCATGGCGCGTGCAGGTGCTACCCGTTGTATAGCTACCTCACCAAC
>CAWIHO010000016.1:0-35211 GCA_963835605.1 uncultured delta proteobacterium
GTCTTGTGTGGCGTCTCCGGTATAAAAATTCCCCATAACGCGTTGAAAGAGAGTTATTGCAGCTTAACATGGAGTTTGAGAACGAGTAAGGGAACTTTCAGAAATCAGCAATTCGCCTTCGTGCTGTCTCCACCCTACATGCGCTAGAAAGATTATCCAAAAACTGAAGTTACGATTCTAAGGATATCTTCACCTGTTTTTCCCATTCTTAGGAAGAAACCTAGTGCCTCCGTTTCAAGTGCCTGAGCGTTGACTTCTAAAGGTATAAGGGGAACCGGTATAGCCTTTTTTATTGTAATTACCTGTCCCATTGCATCTGTCACCGGGTCTAAGTACTGATCACGGGTGTCCTCGAAGGCATTGTTTCTGAAATAGTCATTCAAGGCTTTTTTGAGAACAGTTTCGAATGTTTCTTTTTGATGTTGGTAGAAATCACTGTCAAAAACATAAAACGTTATCTTAGTGTCACCATCTGATAAGGCTTCAACGCCTTTCCAGGATAGAACAGGCGACTTCTTAATATGATTGATAGATTGAGCAATAGCAGTCGCGATAAAGCCGGTCGATTCACTGAGTGGGATATTTAAAATCAATTCAGCTATCTTTCCAATCTGCGTGTACTTTTTCTCAAATTCCAGAGGCTCGAATCCTATCCTTATCTGCTTACCAGGTTTCGCTTGTATTATATGGCTGCAGGTAACATCTTTGATGACCCATTCGGAAATGTTCGCGTTATCAATACATGCACCGCTTAGGTTTGCCTTTGTTAAATCTGTCCTTATTAGAACAGAGGCAGTTAAGGTAGCATCGCTGAGATCGGCTCCGCTAAGATTGGCATCGCTGAGATCGGCTCCAATGAGATCGGCTGCAAAGAGATCGACTATAGTGAGCTTGGCTGCAATGAGGTTGGCTCCAATGAGGTTGGCTCCGCTGAGATCGGCATCGCTGAGATCGGCTCCGCTAAGATTGGCATCGCTAAGATTGGCTGCAATGAGGTTGGCTCCAATGAGGTTGGACCCGCTGAGCTTGGCTCCGCTGAGATTCCATCGTTGTTTTGGCATTTCCCCCGCAACGACGGCCAAATGAACAAGCCTCGCCCAAGTTTGCTCTCTTGTCATCATCTCTTATCATATGATCGGCTGTGCGCTCATAGTTGATAACCCCACCTGTCGATCAGCTCCTCCTTTTCTCCCGTAACATTAGCCTCACTAAATGAAAATAGTTTTAAGAAAAGGGATAATAAACACTGTGGGCGAACCAACTAAATCAAGCTCTAACGACTACTGCACCTTAGAGGATGTCAATCGGATGTTTGAAGCGTACGATCAGCCAAAAAATCAGATTGTATGCAGCAAACGCCCAACTCATCCAGTGCTCCTGGATATTCCCCGGGTGACGCACTACAAGAAGTTATGCTTTATTCGCTACCAATCGTTGAACAACAAACAGCAGAAACGAAGCCTACCCGCTTGAGTCAAAATAGTTCAGCTTTTTCCTTCTGAGGTGCCGATTATTACTTCAGATGGTCTATTAGCGATTCCTTCTTGAAAGTAAGGAGGAAGCACTGGTAAGGTATCTGTTACCCAATGTCCGATAGGTGGGTAACAGGGGAGCATGCGCTTTGCGGTTCACGGAGCATAGAAAACAGACTACTAGATTTGAGAGTACTTGACAATTTGCCATTTGGCACGTAAAATATACTCAAGTTGGCGTAAGCTAGGCCGATAATAGAAGGAGTTACTATGGCTAAACGTGAAGTGGAAAAACTTAAGAAAGGTTCTGCAGTACCGGTGAACTATAGGGTTTTCAGGGCTTCTGATGTTACGTCTCTTCTTGGCCTCAAAGCTGGTGGGACAGTCGAATTGCTTGGCCAGATAAAGAGGGGTCTTGGGTACAATTCTATAGAGCACTTTATTCGGGAGGCCGATATTCCAAGGGACGAAGCTATTGGTCTTGTCCGAATTTCGACAAGAACCTTGGCTAGAAGAAAGGAGAAAGGGCGGCTTAGCCCTGACGAATCTGACCGCCTTGTTCGGGCAGCACGTATTGTCAGTCAAGCGCGGCGACTGTTTGAAGGCGATGCAGAGGCAGCGAATCGCTGGCTCAAGACCTCGCAGCCGGCCCTTGGTGGTTCAACTCCGACAGAATATGCACAAACCGAGATCGGCGCCAGAGAAGTGGAAGGTTTAATTATTCGTCTTGAACACGGCGTTTTTTCCTGATGCCCAGAGCGTGGCGTATTACAAAGGCGAGGCATGCAGGGAACGCTTTTGATGGAGAGGGGGCTCGGTTACAGGGTGGCCGATGGTCAAGTATCGGTACCCGGATCGTGTATACCGCGGGAAGCGAGTCCCTCGCTATCCTCGAAATATTAGTACATCTGCAAGAAACTGCATTTCTGTCCAGCTATGTGATTTTTGAGCTCGACTTTTCCGAGAAGTTGGTTCAAGGGCTAGATACCACCTTGTTACCATCCAATTGGCGCCTTTCTCCTGCCCCTCCCACAACGTTGGCAATTGGCGATGTCTGGATTAAGAATTCTTCCTCGGCCATTCTCCGGGTCCCGAGCGTCGTTGTCCCATCCGAATATAATTTTCTTATTAATCCTGCCCACAGGGATTTCTCCAGCATATCCATCGGCAGCCCTAAGCCTCTGTATGTTGACCACAGGCTTTTCAAAAAGTAGTTGCTTCCGCAATCAGTGGGTCAGCGCCAGAGTGTCCGGATATCACGGGTAACGGTGGTGGTCCGTGTTATGGAATTAGCGGAGAAGCTTCACTTGTCGCGTCCTGCTATCCAAAAGGCAATTGGGCCGCTCATGCGGCGTATCGGGTGACAGTCTCGCTGCAACGAGTCGGTCTCCCGAAAGAGGGGAGATCTCCTCTCCGAAGGCGGTCTTCGACAACTGCGCTTGCGTTTTTTCTTCCAGTTTGGTAAGAACGTCCATCACAGAGTGAAGGCTCTCTTTGCGGAGGTGGTTTGATGTTGTCATTGAGCGATCTGAATAGCTTTGGTGAAGAGATGGAAAGACGACTGCAACTCCCAACATCTCCTGTGGCGGTGAAGTTGCTGAAGGATGAAGGAGAGATCCCCGTAGGTGCCATTAGGCCCAAGAGGGATCGTGGCATTCATCTAGCACTGTGCCAGGCATTTGCCATGTCCCGCCGCGAGAAAGCTACGGTGGCGATGCTAAAAGAAGATCACTGGTGCTACATGCCGGTTATTGCGTTCGGACTGTCAGAGCCTCCGGATTTCTTCCTGCAGGGGAATACATTTCTGAAGGTCATCGTCGGCGATGCAAAAGCGGCGAGGGATTTGGCGGAAGCATTTCCCCGCCTGGAATGCGGGAAATATATCGGAGTGTTGTCTGCCCCTCTGAGCAAGGCCTCGTTCGAGCCTGACGTGGTGGTGATCTACTGCAATACCAACCAGTTGAGATGCCTGCTTTCAGCAGTAAAGTACAAGGACGGGTATGTCGTCCAGTCGACCCTTGACCCGGGCGGGGCATGCTTGCAGGCAACCGTGCCGGTCCTGCAGCGGGGTGAGTGTCAGGTAACCGTGCCGTGCGGCGGTGACCGTGCTCATGCTATGGCTCGGGATGATGAGATGATCTTCTCCATTCCAATACACAAGTTAGAGGATCTCATGTTCGGTCTGAAAATTCTCGATGACGCCGGTCGCGGCTACACCCGATTCGCACCCGATATGAGGCCGGAATATCCTTTGCCCGACATGTACCGGAAAGTGGGTGCCCTGCTAGGGTTGGAAGTCGACGCGAAATAGTCGCAAACGTACGTACGATCATCAAGGAGACGAATGTGGCATCAGTGCACCTCATCTACTTTTCGCCCACGGGGACAACACGGAAGGTTCTGGAGGCGGTTGCCAGAGGGCTCGCGGCTGACAACATTGAGCGCCTCGACCTGACGCACGAGGCAGCGGAGGCCGCCGGTATCCGGGAGGTGCGCTGTGACCTCGCCATTATCGGCACCCCGGTCTACTCCGGTAGAGTTCCACTTCAGGCGATGGAGGCAATGCACCTAGTCAAGGCTCGGAACACACCGGCCATTGTTGTTGCCGTATACGGTAACAGAGCCTATGATGATGCGCTTCTCGAACTGGCTGACACAGCGAAGAAAAGCGGATTTATTCCTGTTGCAGCGGCGGCGTTTATCGGGGAGCATTCGTTCTCGACGCGTGTTGCTCCCATAGCAGAGGGAAGGCCGGATCTGGAGGACATTGAAAAAGCGGTAGGTTTCGGGAAAATGCTCAGAGAAAGGCTGGATAAGGGTCTCCTGGCTGACAAGATTATTCTGCAGGTTCCCGGCAATTTTCCTTACCGGGAGAGAAATCCCTCGCCACCACCGCCCCTGACGGACGAAGTGCGTTGTATCAAGTGCGCGAAGTGTGCAGCAATCTGCCCGGTAAAAGCGATTACGGTCAAGGATGAGGCGGTGGTTACCGAGAAGGCAAACTGTATCGCGTGCTGCGCATGCGTCAAGAACTGCCCGAGCGGCGCTCGCCGCGTGGACCCACGACTCCTGGAACGTGCAGAAAAGCTAAGCGTCGCCTGCCGCGAGCGAAAAGAACCGCAATTCTTCCTCTCGTGAGGAAACATCACAATCGCGTTTACGTCAAAGTGGTGAAGTCCTTTCATCTAACAAGGTAAACCCTCACCGTTACTTCTTGGCAGATTTCATCAGAGAGCCGCCCGCCAGGTATCTGACCCTGGTGCACCCTTTCTCCCGGAGGATGCGGACGGCTTCTGATGAACGGACTCCCTTGGAGCAGACGCACACCACGTCCTTATCTTTCGGCACTTGATCGCAAAGGACCCGGAACTTCTCAAAGGGGACATTGGTCGTATTTGTTTCAGGCAAAGGCCGGCCGGATGCTTCTTTACTGCGGCGGACATCCACGATCAGACAGTCATCGATAGCAGCATCAGGTGGTAGAGCTTCGACCCCTTCCAGGAACTCATTACGGGCAACACATGCGAGGGAATAGAGCGGATCGACTGCCGGAGCATACGGCGGCGCATATGCAAACTCGGCATCGAGCAGATCCGCGACTTTTCCGCCATGCTTGAGGAGAGCGGCAAATACGTCAACTCGCTTCACCACCTCGCCCTTGCCGTAACCCTGCAAGCCGAGCAGCCGTGTTGTGTCTTTGTCGTACACCAGTTTCAGATGAACATTCTGGGATTCCGGGTAGTAGTCCGCCTTGTCAGTGAAGCTTCCCCATGCAACACCCACATTGAAACCCCATGCTTTCGCCGCCTTTGCAGTGAGGCCGGTGGCGGATACATTCATGGCGAAGACCTTTACCGCCGCACTGCCCACTACCGCTTCGAACCGTTCATCTCCCCCACCGATATTCGAACCGATAACGCGGCCTTGCCGGTTGGCCAATGAACCGAGCGGCAGTAGAATCGGTTGTCCGGAGATGAGGTGCCTGAGTTCCACGCAGTCGCCCGCGGCGAAGATGTCCCGGTCGCTCGTAACCATTTTCTCATCAACGATAATCCCGCCTGTGGTGCCGATCTTCAGGCCGCAATCGGCAGCGAGTTTAGTGTTCGGTTTGACGCCTATGGCGATGACCACGTGATCTACTGAAAAATCGCCCTGTGGTGTCTTGAGAGTAACGCCCTTTTCGGATTCAACGATGCCCTGCAGTGGGCAATTCGTGCGCACCTCCACCCCTTCTCCCTTGAGGTATGCTTCCACCGCCCCTGCCATCTCGGGATCAAGCATGGAAGGCAGAATCTGTGGTGCCGCTTCGAATAGGATCGCCCCAACACCCCACATAGCTTTGAAAGCTTCAGCAAGTTCGCAGCCGATGGGACCGGCGCCTACCAATCCGACGGTTGAAATCTGTCCCGACTGAAGAGCCGCACGCAGGGCAATCGAATCTTCAAGGATCTTAAAGGTAGAGATCCGATGACTATTCGCGGGAATTCCCGAAAGCATGATCGGGGTGGCTCCGGTGGCCAGGACGAGCTTATCGTAACGATACTCTTTTGTTCCCCCGTTCAAGATTGATCTGCAGATGACCTTGCGCGCTTCGCGGTCAATCCGTTGCACTTCAGTTTGAATGACGACTCCAAGACCCTTTGCGTTTCTGAAGAAGTCAGGATCGCGAATCACGCCGTAGGCCGTTTCGCGGAGCTTATCGGCGCTCCCGATATCTCCTGAAACAAAATAGGGCATGCCGCAAGCGCCGTAGGAAATGAACTGCCCGTGGTCAATGACGGTAACATCAGCCTTCGGCAGTAACCGTTTGGAACGGGCGGCCGCTCGCAGACCGGCCGCGTTGGCACCTATCACAACGATTCGGATGGCATTGCTCTTCAATTGTTCCTCCTTCTACTGCATTTGGCATTAGGATGATCATTATACCAGAAGCGGGTGCAAAACTGCGCACGGCATCTGATGGAGGCCTGGTCGGGTATGAAGTTGATTGCAGCACTTAGCCCAGTAATGGTAGAAGGTATAATGTAGATCCATGAGAGTTCGAGTGCACGCGTCTAAGAGATGCGAGAGTGGGAGTTTGCGTCAATCTTAAAGTGAACTGAGTAGTATGCGAAATGTGATTCGTAAGTGAAACAGGAGGAACCATGATCACCAGGGACAATAAGCCCATCGACGCAGATGTGCTGGTAGTGGGCGGCGGCATTGCAGGACTCATGGCGGGTATTCACGCAGCCGGCCTGGGAGCCAGCGTGGTACTAGCGGAGAAGGCCAACACCAGGCGGAGCGGCTGTGGTGCAACGGGAAATGATCACTTCCTGTGCTACATCCCGGAGGTCCACGGACCTGACATGCGGCCGATTTTGGAGGAGTATCAGCGAAGCCAGGTCGGAGGTTTCAGCGACCTCTCACTCGCCGAGCTTTTCCTGAAGCAGTCCTTCGACAGGGTCAGGGACTGGGATGCGTGGGGCATCTCCATGAGGCCCTGGGGATACTGGGATTTCTCGGGACATGCCTTTCCCGGACGACCCCGCATATGGCTCAAGTACGCGGGTCCCAATCAGAAGGCAGTCCTGACCCGAAAGGCACGGGAGGCTGGAGTCCGGATCGAGAATCATCTCCACGTGAGCGACGTGATGACCCGGGACGGAGAGGTAACTGGGGCCATCGGGATCAGTATCAAGGATGAGGCGCCCGTTCTGAAACTCTTCCGGGCGAAGAGTATCGTACTCGCCACAGGCTGCGGAAGCAGGCTCTATCCCCCGCCCAGCCCCGGATGGCTTTTCAACACCGCCAATTGTCCGGTATGTACGGGAACCGGCCAAGCTATCGCCTACCGGGCCGGGGCAACACTCGTCAACATGGAGTTCCCCCAGCGTCATGCAGGCCCTAAATACTTCGCCCGCTGCGGGAAGGCCACGTGGATCGGCGTCTATCAGGATCCCCAAGGCAGGATTGTCGGACCTTTCGTAAAAAAGGCTGAAAAGAACCTGGGTGACATTACGGGAGACATCTGGAGTTCCGTCTTCACCGACAAACACAGGTCGGGAGAGAGGCCCTGTGTACATGGACTGCAGCGCCACGTCCGAAAGACGATTTCGAGTACATGATGTGGGGCCTGGTCCAGGAAGGAAACACAGCCATGCTCGACTACATGGCCAGGGAAGGAATCGATCCCAGAAAACAGAGGGTCGAGTTCATGCAATACGAGCCTTTCCTGGTGGGCCGGGGGATCGAGATCAACCCAAAGGCCGAGAGTAGCATCAAGGGTTTGTTTGCCGCGGGCGACCCGGTTGGTAATTTCCGCGCGGACTGCGCAGGGGCGGCCACGTTCGGATGGATCGCGGGCAAGAACGCCGCTGAAAGAGCTAAGACCATCAAAGGCTTTAAGAACATCGGGAAGAACCCCCTCGTCGAGGAAGCAGCGGATTCTTATGCTCATATGCTGGAGCGGGAGTCGGGTCCTGACTGGAAGGAGGCCAACCTGGCCCTTCAGCAGATCATGAACGACTACGCCGGGGTGGAGGTGAGATCTGAGACCCTGCTGACGGCGGGTCTCACCTATCTCCGAATTTGAAAGAGAAGGTCCGGGCCACACTTATCTGCCGACAATGCGCACACGCTGATGAGAAGTCTCGAGGTCCAGGATCTCTTGGACTGCGGTGAGACGGTCTTTCTGTCAGCACTTGAAAGGAAAGAGACGAGGGCTCAGCATAGGAGGTCGGATTTCCCCTTCACGAATCCGCTGCTCCAGGACAAGTTCCTGACAATTCGAAAGGAGAAGGGAAAGGTCGTGACCGCCTGGCGGGAAAAGAGATGAGACCCAAACGGACACGAGCAAACATATTCCGATTAATCGCCGCGGCGCATGCAGTGAAATCAGGAAGCAGCTTCGCGGAGGCTAGTTTCCGGTAACGCCGCTACTTCCCGTCTGGTAGTGCAAATGACAGCGTCTCTCTCCGGTGACTGGCTGCTATGCAGCGAACGTATACCTTGTTCCCGCGGTATTCAAAATAAACTTTCCCTGCATCTCCTTAGCGAAAGCTATCGTTGCTTCAAAGCCCGTGCAGTGTGCAGGTACGATAAATTCGGGATTGATGGTCTTCATGTCGGCGACGGTGCTGTCGATCACTTGCTGTGGTGCATTGACCAGATGGAAACCGCCAACGACCGCATACACTTTTTCAACGCCGGTCATCTTCTGTACGTGCTTCACCGTGTTGATGATACCCGCGTGGGCGCAGCTGGACAGAACCACCAGGCCCTTACCTTTAACGTTGAATGCCATGGCCTGCTCTCCGGGGAAGGAATCGACCACTATCGCATCGCCTTTCTTTATGAGAAGGCTCGGGGGTACTTTTCTCGTAAGTGGTTACCCTTTCAATATTGCCACTAAAGTACGCTCCTGGAATCACCTCGGTCGGGCTTTTGACTTCAACCACACGTACCAGGTCTCAGCGCCTCTACCTCCGCCTTGTTCAACTGGCCGATGTCCAGCTTCTCCGTACCGCCCGGCACCAGCAAGTATCTCCTCTCAAACGCCTCTTCTCCCCAATAAAGAGGCGTTCCCTCTTTATCTTGGCCCTGTTGGTGGTGAGCATCTCGATCATTGCGCCCCAATGGTCGAAGTGTCCGTGACTCAAACCGAAGGCGTTTGCCTTTCCAATATATGGGCAGCGCCAATAGCCTGATCAGTTGCAGTCAGCTCATTACGCCGCCAAACTGCGAGCGCCTAAGGCCACGAGGTCGCTCGCTGTATTTCGGTACCGAGTTTCTTCGCAAACCATACGGGGCACCGGCCCTTCGGGCATTAGTCTTTGTGCCAGGGCTATCGCCTTCCTTGGAGATGACTCGCACATAAAAAGTCTTTCGCCCTGTTCGTGGTGCCGACCCTCGTCCTCAAACTTACCGAAGCCCTCACCTGTCTCTTTTGGTATTGACATGATGTCTCCTTGAATATTGATCAACCCTGCAAAGGTGAACCACGGTAGAAGGCGTTTAAGTAGGTGTCAATCGTATCTGAGTTTAGGCTGGCCACTGCATAAGACTCTGCGACCATTTGTCTGAAGTTAGGCATTCTGATTGAGCCGCCGTGGCCCAGTTCCGACAGAGCTCGAATTAAAATATGCTCCTTCATCTGTCTCCTTATGAGCTGGTCTCCGGCAAGCTCGGGACGGAGGACATATTTGCCGCTGCTGTCTTTTTGATAACAAGTAGGGCAACAACCGCACCAAATGAAGACAGAGCCGGTTTGGCCTTAGCTGGGAGCGTGTCGCGAATATGCCCACCAGCGGAAAATCCTGTCTGTCCCTCGGGGTCTCTTGAGAAGCACCCTTCCCGGAGGATGGAGCCAGCAGATCACAAACAGATGCGAGGAATCTTCCAGCCTCTCCAGCGCATCAGCACATCTTCAGTCGATCACGAGGCGTGACACAAGGCTCTCCAGTCACAAAATCTGATATCATCCACTTCATTTTTCTACGTATCCTATGGGTTTAACGCTCAAGCCTGCTTTCATTCCACCACCTTCCCGCAATTCAAGATCATGGCACGCCAGCCTTTCTTGATTCACCTTGTTGGTGATAAGATTGGTGTCGCAACCTTATTCTATCATCCCTTGTATCAAGGGCCAACGGGGTTGTCATTATTTTTGATAGTGGATCGGGGTCATCCAGCAATCTCCGGCCTCTTTCGGCCTTCGATCGAGGGACCGTAGACCGGGAAGCTGGTATTCCTGAGCTGGAATTCGGGCAGGACGGCGGCGTTGCAACCGGTAAAGGCCCGTGGTAGACTTTTTTGAAATTGGAGAGGTTCTCTTTAAAGAGGGATGGCCGTGGTCAAAGGGAAAGTCTACCTCGTAGGCGCAGGACCAGGAGACATAGGGCTGATCACCGTTAAAGGATTGCGCATCTTGGAAAGGGCGGAGGTTGTTGTCTACGACTTCCATCTCAACCCTCAGATACTCAACTATATCAAACGGTCCGCTGAGTTCATTTATGCTGGCAAGCGGGGCGGCCATCACACAATGACCCAGGAGGAGATTAACCACGTTCTGATAGAGAAGGCCAGGCAGGGGAGGATGGTCTGTCGCCTTAAGGGAGGTGATCCATTCGTATTCGGCCGCGGAGGTGAGGAAGCCGAGACTCTCGCCCGGGAAGGAATCGCCTTCGAGGTAGTGCCTGGTGTTAGCTCGGTCATTGCAGCACCCGCCTATGCGGGGATCCCCCTAACGCATCGCGACTACTCATCCTCTTTCTCAGTCATCACGGGGAGCGAGGCGGTGGCGGAGGGCGAAGAGAGCAGAGTGGACTGGCAGGCGATCTCGAAGGGGGATGAAACGCTGGTTTTCCTGATGGGCGTCAAGAATATCGAGGTGATCGTGCAGCGGCTCGTTGATCACGGGAAGAGCCCTGTTACGCCAACAGCTGTGATACGATGGGGCACAAGACCAGATCAGAAAACGGTTGTCGGTACTCTTGGGAATATTGCGGAGCTGGTACGCAACGAACAGATTCGACCCCCTGCGGTGATGGTTGATAGGCAACGTGGTTCGACTGCGAGGAGTACTTCAATGGTACGAGAGGAAGCCCCTTTTCGGGCACAGGATACTGATAACCCGGGAGTACACCGCAGACTACGAAGCCCCTGGAAGAGCTGGGTGGCGAGGTCTTCGAGTTCCCGACCACACGAACGGTGGAGCCCGAGAATTACGCGGAACTCGACCGGGCCATAGAGACCGTTACCAGCTACGACTGGCTAATCTTTGGCAGCGTCAGCGCGTTTACATTCTTTTTGAGGAGATTCTTCGAAATCGGCCGTGACATCAGGGACCTCAAGGGAATCAGGCTGTGTGCTGTCGGTGCAAGGACGGTCGACGAGATCGAGCGCTCGGGCATGCGCGTGGATCTCGTCTTGGAGACGTTTGAAGGCGATGAGCTCGTGCATGCTATCCGGAAAAGGGACCCTGAAGGAAAGACGGAACTGGCCGGCACACGTTTCCTCCTGCCCTGTGCGGAGAATGCCGAGGAGACCATTGCAGGTCATGTCCGGCGTGCTGGCGGCATCATCGATACTCCCGCTGCCTACCGTACCGTGAAGCGCGAGCGCCATGGAAAGAGGCTCGCGAGGTTCCTGACAGAAGGCAGGATATCCATCGCTGCCTTTACAAGTGGGGAGGCCTTCACGAACTTCCTTGACATCGTGGGGAGCGATGCTTTGCCCGTTCTTAACAGGGTTGCCATCGCCGCCATCGATCCGGCCACACAAAAAGCTATCGAGAAAGCCGGGCTTGCCGTGGCGATCATCCCGGCGCAGGCGACGACCGACGCAATGGTGGCCGAGATCATACGGTGGGCGGAAAACAAGCGGCAGCAAGGGTTCGGCGGCAAGGGGCAAGGATAGCAGGCCGCAATCCTCTGACACAACTGTTGCTGAAATCTGCCATGTAACTGTCAGCCTTAATAAGCCGCGCCATTTGTTGATACCTGACCCCATAGCGCCAAAAGAAATTCAAATAGGTGGATGCCATTCGGCAGGGTGGAAGGGCGGCAAATTGATGCTCAACACGGATTTTATCTCGTTCACCACCATCGGGGGCCCCTTGGGCCAGCTGGGTTATAATAGGGTAGAGATGATCCAGCAGTTAAAGGCTATGGTAGTGCGCATGTCGCCTGCCCAACTCAAAAACGACGAGCGCTTCACTACGGGTGGATGCCGCGTTCTTCATACAGTGCGGTATCATGCCCTTGTATGTGATCGCGTCGCCAGAGGTCAAAATGATATTTTGCTCTCCCACATTGCACTCAATCTGTCCTGACAAGCAGTAGACAAACTCGTCACCTGGATGAAAGCAAAGAGCCGCGGGAACTTTTTGCCTGGGTTCGAGTCTCACGAGAAGCGGACACAAATGCTGGCCCTTCAAGTTTGTGGCAAGGGCTTCGGTTACATGATTCTTCAGATCGTGGGCCCACTTGGATACAACGCGGTCGGCCTTTTCCTCTTCATCGTCGGAAAAGAAGTTTCTCACCTGCACATGCAGGCCTTTGCCTATAGCCGTAAGAGTCATCACCGTGGGAGATGACTTATTGCGCTCTATGAGACTTAGAGCGTTGGGACAAATTCCGCTCTTCTCCGACAGGGCACGCAAGGATATATTCCTTTCATGCCGTAAAGCCTTAATTCTCTCTCCTACACGTAAGTAAGTCTCAGCCACGGCCGGGTTTTCTTACAGCTTCTCTTCCCCGATTCTCATGCCGTAGAAGGAACGATAGATGAAGACCAGGGCAACAATGAAGAAGACGATAGCAATGCCTGTTTTCAGCGTCTGAGACTGCATGGTCACGGCAATCTCTGTTGCGAGCAACCCGAACAGCGTCGTGAACTTGATGACCGGGTTCATCGAAACCGACGACGTATCCTTGAACGGGTCGCCTACCGTGTCACCAACAACCGTTGCCTCGTGGAGCGGGGTGTTCTTTTCTTTCAGATCGACCTCGACGATCTTCTTCGCGTTGTCCCACGCGCCGCCCGCATTCGCCATGAATATTGCCTGGAAGAGTCCGAAGAAGGCGATTCCAATCAGGTACCCGATGAAGAAGTACGGGTTAAAGAACGAAAGAGAGAGTGCCATGAAGAAGATCACGACAAAGATGTTGATCATACCCTTCTGTGCGTAAATCGTACAGATCTTGACGACTTCCTTGCTGTCCTGGATGGATGCTGTCTCTTTGTCGAGCTGGATGTTATTCTTGATGAAGACGACCGCCCGGTAGGCGCCCGTAACCACTGCCTGAGTTGCAGCACCGGTGAACCAGTAGATCACGGCGCCGCCCATGAGAAGCCCTAGAATGATTTCGGGCTGCACGAGGCTCAGTTTCGCGACTGCGCCGCCGTAAATACGCTCAAGCAAAATGATGATACCGAAGACCATGGTGGTGGCGCCGACCACAGCTGTTCCGATGAGCACCGGCTTCGCGGTTGCCTTGAAGGTGTTGCCTGCACCGTCCGCCTCCTCGAGGTAATCCTTGCCGTTCTCGAAATCAGGATCAAAACCGAACTGCCCCTTGATCTCCGCGGCGATGTTGGGCACACTCTCTATTCTCGAGAGCTCGTAGACCGACTGGGCGTTATCGGAGACCGGGCCGAAGCTGTCGACAGCGATGGTCACAGGACCCATGCCGAGAAAACCGAAGGCCACGAGACCAAAAGCAAACACCGGGGCCGCAAATGAGTATTCCTTAGGCATGAGGGCCTGTATGGACGGGTTAAACGATACGAGATAGGCCATGAGCATCAGAACCAGGATGATCAACCCTTCCCAGAAAGCGGACATGTTGCCCGCAACGAAACCGGAGAGGATATCGAGTGACGCACCGCCCTGACGGGCCGAGGCCACGACCTCTTGAACATGGCGGGAACTGGTGCTCGTGAAGATCTTGGTAAATTCCGGTATAAGGGCGCCGGCTATCGTACCGCAACTGATGATGATGGCAAGTGCCCACCACAAGGAAGCATACTTCGGATCGGGCAGGTCACCGAGCAGCGTGTAGCTCGCCCAGAATGTCACGATGATCGAGACCGCGGAGGTGATCCAGACGAGGCTTGTCAAAGGGTGCTCGAAGTTGAACTTCTTTGAGTTCCCGTATTTGGCCATAACGATCGCGTGGTTTATGAAGTAGGAAACGAGGGACGTGAGGATCATCAGGATACGCATTGCAAAGATCCAGATGATCAGCGTTCCACCCATGAGCGGGTTGAGCGCGAGAGCCAGTGCGAGAAAGGCGATCAGGGCAACGCCTGTGACGCCGTACGTCTCGAAGCCATCCGCAGTCGGTCCGACGCTGTCGCCTGCGTTGTCGCCCGTACAGTCGGCGATGACGCCCGGGTTTTTGGGATCATCTTCAGGCAGATGGAAGACGATCTTCATCAGGTCAGAGCCGATGTCGGCGATCTTGGTAAAGATACCGCCGCAGATTCTGAGTGCGCTGGCGCCAAGAGACTCGCCGATGGCAAAGCCGATGAAGCAGGGTCCGGCCAGCCCTTTCAGGAAGACGAGAATGCAGATCATGAAAAAAAGCTCGACGCTCACAAGAAGAAGACCAACGCTCATGCCCGAGCGCATAGGGATTGCCACCACGTCGACCGGCTTGCCCTTCAGCGCCGCGAAAGCGGTTCGCGAGTTCGCTCTTGTGTTGATCCTCATGCCGAACCATGCAACACCGTAAGAGCCGAGAATACCAAGGATCGAGCAAAAGAGAATGAGAACAATGCTGCCAAACGCCGCGTGCTGCAGGCCGGCGAAATAGTAAATCATGCAGAGGGCTATCAGTATCCAGAGGATGACAAGGAATTTGCCCTGCTGCGCGAGATATGACTTGCAGGTCTCCCAGATGATGTCGGAGACATCGAGCATTGACTTGTGCGCCGGCAGGTTTTTTGTCTGGTTGGACTGGATCAAACCAAAAATCAGACCGACGATGCAGATGAGTAAGCCGAAGTACATGATCGATATCCCGCTTATGGTACTCCCCAGAATCGTAAACTGAACTTGGGTAAGATCAGGTACGACTATATCTGCTTCGCCTGCTATTGCCGGCGGCACGGCACTGAGAAGCATGATCGCGAAGCCGAATAGAAGTGCCAACACTTTATATCCCTTCCTGATGCTCATTTACAACCTCCCCGAACAAAGTTGTTATTAAGGTTTCATGCTCATAGTTCTTGAAAAACGGCTGGCTGCATCACCCGGGTGGGAGAATTTCGTGCAGCACACTCTTATGAACCCATCCCTCTCTACCCATGTGTTCTCCCTCCAGTATATGAATCCTTACATTCCTCCCAAATAGGTGGGCGTCTTTCACTTCAACTTTAGTTCCGGCTCGAACGAGGAAAACCTTCTGCCTGGAGACGAGGTCCATTAGAGGCAAATCCTCATATTTCCGTGTCATGGACACTTCAATAAGGTTCCTCATGGTCTCTAAGTCTTCCGCAACAATGATGTCCCTGTCGTTGCCGTGTGAGAGTGTGAAGGTTGTTTCACGAGTGCAGGATACTCCCCACGCAAGGATCAGGGCGCATGTGACAAGAAAGGACACCCTCCTCATTTCTCGCCCCCTTTCGTCTAGAGCATCTGCCGGAACGCCGAGCGCTGCCAACGACAGAGGTTTTGCGTCAGGAGCCTCCCCGCTCCAGCTTCACGGAGATGGCAATGCGGTAGAGAAGAGTTATCATAAGAAAACCCACGGCCCAAACGCCGGTAGTGATCAATATTTCAAGGAAGGTGGGGGAATACTCAATCAGTTCTCCCAAGGGGGAAGGAATGAAACCGGGAATGACGAGACCGAGCCCTTTATCGATCCAGACGCCCACAAAGATCGCAACGCAGGTAACAGCCAAGACTCCTTCCCGCCGGCGCAGCCGGCCACTGAGGAGCACCAGTGCAGACCCTCCCATCAGGATCATCGAAAGCCACATCCATGGTACGAGTGCGCTGTGGCCGTCGATACCGATGAATAGGTACCGAAGATGCTTGACGTCTTCGGGCACATTCGCATACAGGGTCGTGAAGAGCTCCACCAGGAGCAGGAAAATGTTGACGAGAAGCGCGTAAGTAGCAATCGTGGCCACCTTCTGGATGGTCTCCCGTCCTGCGTCAAAGCGGGTCACACGCCTGATGAAAAGCGCCATCAGGATAAGGAGGGAGGGACCGGAGGCAAAGGCGGAGGCCAGAAAACGAGGCGCCCAGAGGGGTGTGTGCCAGAGAGGCCGGGCGACAAGCCCCTGATAGATGAAAGCAGTAACCGTGTGGATGCTGACCGCCCAGGGTATGGAAAGCAGGATGAGGAACCGCACCCAGGGTAGTGGCTTCTCCGCCTTCTGTTCTGCGTCGAGTGTTGACCAGCCGATGATCAGGTTGAGCAGGAGATATCCGTTCAGAGCGATCATATCCCAGAACAAGAGTGATCGCGGCGACGGGTAAAGGATCAGGTTGAAAGCACGGTCCGGCCGCCCCAGATCGACGATGATGAACAGGAGTGACATAATAACCGCCGGGACGGCGAGAAACTCACCCAGGATGGTGATCTTCCCGAACTCCTTCACGTTATGAAGGTAATAGGGAAGAACGACGGTCACGGCTGAGGCCGCCACCCCGACGAAGAACGTGAAGTTCGCGATATAAAGGCCCCATGAGACACTCCGACTCATGCCTGTGATCGTGAGGCCGTGATGCCACTGATAGAGATAGGAGACAAAACCCGCACCGGCAACCGCGAGCAGAAAACAGATCCACGCCCAGTAACCGCTGCCCCCTCTCAATGCTTTCTCAATCATAGGTCCTCAACGTTAATCTCTCTTGTCCTTCCCTGTCTGAAAATCTGCTCACCGTTCACCGTCATCTCTTTCAGACGAGATAAAAAACCTTCGGGCTCGTTCCCAGTTCCGGCTTCCGCTGTACTGCGTAGCGCGTGCTGAGCAGTTTTCTCACGTTCGAGCCTTCGTCGTTTAGATCGCCGAAGAAAAGACCCTTTTCCTTACACGCCTCGACGCATGCAGGGATGAGACCCCTGGCGAGCCGCTCCTCACAAAAGTTGCACTTCTCGACAACGCCTCTGGTACGCGTCGGGTAGTTCACATCGATCTTCTGGATGTGAGGTCTCGGGTCCTGCCAGTTGAAGCTCCGGGCGCCATACGGACAAGCGGCCATGCAGTACCGGCAGCCGATGCAGCGGTGGTAATCCATCATCACTATGCCATCCTCCCGTTTGAAGGTGGCCTTGGTCGGACAGACCGCCACACAAGGCGGGTTCTCGCAGTGGTTGCACAGAGCAAGCACCTGCCTTCCCCTCAATTCCTGCCGCACGAGGGCGGACTGCTCCGGAAAAAGCTCCTCGTAAGGAGAGTTCCAGATCCACCTGATCTGCCTCTTCACATCCGCGAAGCTGGGCACGTTGTGGATGCGGTGACAGGCGTCGATGCAATCCTTGCAGCCGTCTTTTTCGGTACAAGCGTTCAGGTCGATGACCATTGCCCAACTCTTACCGCGAGAAGCAGAGGTGATGGGTCCGGCCGACAAGGCGCCCACGCCCTTGACTGCTATAGGACAAGCGAGGCCCACAAGGCCCATCGTGGTCAGCTTTACGAAGTCGCGCCGGGTGATCTTCACTGGCTCGCCCCTTTAGGTACGTTGTGACAGTCCCAGCAGCCGGGGCTCACGCGCAGATAGTCATGGCAACGGTCGCAAAACTTGTCCTTGTTCGAATGGCACTCCAGGCAGGTTAGCGTGAGACTCATCGTGTACTCCTTGCCGTCCGACGCACTATATTTCAGGTCACCGTCCCGCACCACCCAATCCCTCCACCTGATAAGAAGATCCACGTGGTTCTTCCTCATATACTCTGTCGCCTCGACGCACTGCTTCTGTCCGCCTGGCGGAAGCTCCAGTTTGGGCGCAGATCCCGCACCTGCAACGATCTTTCCGTACCAGAAGGGAAAAGTAATAACCCCGACAAAAATTATCGCGATTGTCGTAATCAGCGCCTTGTTATACAAAAACAACTCCTGAAAAGCGGGTTGAGGTTGGGGGAGAACCAAACCAGCAGCGCCGGCTTCGCCTCTCTCCTGCTTGTTTTCATCTTCATAACATTAGCCTCAACCTCGACCCGCCTTCGTCTCTTCCTTAACCTCAACCTTAGTCTCAAAGCGCTTCTTCCTTGAGCGGTTCGCCCCTGAGGTTGGTCGTCCGCGTCTCCCCCTTCATGATGAGGGCGTTGGCCAGAAACTCGTGCACACCGCCCACCTCCACGCCGGGGACCCAGTATTCGAGAAGGGGCGTCAGCGATGCCTTGTCAATGGCGCACATGCAGGCGAGCATGTTGACACCGTGAGTTTCTTTCACGTACTTTACGGCATTTGCCCTCGGGAGACCGCCCCTTAGTCGGGCTTCCATGTTCTCGTCGGCGCCAAGCCCCGCCCCGCTCCCGCAGCAAAAGGTTTTCTCCCTGATCGTGTTCTCCGGCATCTCGTAAAAGTAGTTGCACGCATTCTTGAGGATAAACCTCGGCTCCTCGAGAAGCCCGAACGCTCTGGCAGGGTTGCACGAATCATGGTAGGTCAGCTTCCACTTGTCATTCCGGCTTGGGTCAAGCTTCAGCTTTCCGTGCTTGATCAAATCGGAGGTGAACTCGGCGATATGGACCATCTTCGTGGACCGGGCATTTTCAAACTTCGTCCCGGTGATCGGCGATACGGGTTCCTCCAAAAAATCGGCAGGCCCGTTGAGGGTATCCATATACTGGTGAAGAACGCGCCACATGTGGCCACACTCCCCGCCGAGAATCCATTTGACGCCAAGCCTCTTCGCCTCGGCGTATATCTTGGCATTCAAACGTTTCATCAGCTCGGACGAATGAAAGAGGCCGAAGTTACCGCCCTCAGAAGCGTAGGTACTCCAGGTGTAATCGAGGCCGATCTCGTGAAAGATCGCCAGATAGCCGAGCAGCGTGAACCAGTGGGGGTTCGCAAAGAAGTCAGCGGACGGGGCAACAAAGAGTACCTCCGCTCCTTTCTTGTTTATGGGCAGATTAACGGTTATATCCGTTAAGCCCTTCAATTCATCGACCGCAAATTCCAACGTCTCCTTCATGGCGTGAGGAGGGATGCCAAGATGGTTCCCCGTCCTGAAACAGTTGGACGCAGGTTCTGCAACCCATTGAATGTTGCAGCCCACGAGATTCAGGAGCTCTCTCGCCATCATGGTAATTTCGCATGTATCTATGCCATAAGGGCAGTAGACGGAGCAGCGGCGGCACTCCGAGCACTGGAAGAAGTAGTAGAACCACTCTTTCAGCACGTCCTCCGTCAAATCCCTTGCACCGGCAAGTTTACCGAAGATTTTACCTCCCACGGTAAAATAGCGCCGATAAACGGACCTGAGGAGCTCTGCTCTCAGCACCGGCATATTCTTCGGGTCCCCGGAACCGATAAAGTATTGGCACTTGTCAGCGCAGGCGCCGCAGCGCACGCAGATATCAAGGTAAAGTTTGAAGGAACGGTGTCTTTTAAGGAGCTTCTCCATTCCCTCCAGTATGATATCCTTCCAGTTTTCGGGCAGCTTCCAGTCCGCGTCGGTCGGCTGCCACTCCCTCTGGTTCGGCAGGCCGAGATACTTCTGGTGCTTCAACGGCACACCGTAGCTATACGTCCCTTTCTTGAAGATTGTGGACGGCTCCATCCAATCTTTCTGCGCGGGCTCGTAGTCGATCTTCAGCAACTCTTCTGGTTTCGGTTCAGCCATCTTTTTTCTCCACCGGTATCCCTGCCTCTATCATCGCCTCCCTGAACTCGTCCTCATACTCCTCATAGGTGTGGACCTTGACCGGATAATTCCATGGGTTCACGTGGCGTCTCATACGGCTGTCGTTCTTCAGGTTCCGCGTAGGGCTCAAAAAAACACCCGGAGCGTGCATCAGCTTGCTGAAGGGAAAATAGGCGAGCAGCATGGAGACCAGGAATAGATGCATGTAGAAAAAGGACCCCAGGGCCGCGGGCACTACGGGCCGCAGGCTTATGAAGCCGATGATCAGCTCCTTCACCCGCTCCAGGTCCGTCTTGAAAAAATGGCGCATCAGGAGACCGGAAAGCGCGATGGCTATGAGGAGAAAAAGGGCGAAATAGTCGGATGGTAGTGAGATGAGCCGCATCTGTGGGAAGAGGACTCTTCGGACAAACAGGTATGTCAGGCCGACAAGGATCAGGACGTCACTGAGGTAAAGGGCAGGCGTGCCGATCTGGAAGAGCCCGTCGAGGCCACTGATGGCTGCAATACCCGGAAGCACCGGTTCGGTAAAAAAGCGTAGGTGCCTGATGAGAATGATCGCAAGCGACCAGTGGAAGAGGAGCCCGCCAAGCCACAGGAAGCGTTTGGGGCTGTAAATGAGCTTCTCATGACGTTTAAGCTCTACCCGCTCATTCCTCCAGAGGGAGCGGAAAAGGAGAACCTCCATCGCCATTCGGGCGATCACCCAGAAAGTGCTTGTCGGGCTTTCAAGCCGGTCTTGCTTGATCCACGGAAGCGACTGCTGCTGCCCGCACGTCGTGGGAATGTGAAACGGGACAGGCGAGCGCGCCCAGCCTAACAGCCGGTAGAGGAAGCCAAGGACAAACAGGGCGAATGCCGCGTAAGGAACCACAACCGCAAACAGAACGCCGAGACCGGCGAGAGAGCCGCCGAGCCAGGCAATGAGAGCGAGCGCCAGCACAGCGAGGAGCGCGTAGGTCACGCCTGCACCTCTTCTCGTTTCGTCTTTTCTCCGTTTCCGGTCGGCCCCGGCCATTTTCTCCGTGCCCCTTGTGCGATTTCTCCCGTTCATTGCCCTTATGACCCTCGAAAGCCGCTCCTTCTCTGCCTTCACCTCGCTGATCCTGATCTCATCGATCTTTTTCCGGCACCCCACATAGAGGTCGCAGGCAATAAGCATCGCCTCGTCGAGGCGCTCCTCGAGAGCAAGGTATTCCGGTAGAATTCGATCTGTTGCCCCGCCCCGTGCGACTTCGGCCCCGACTTCATCTCGGATGGCTTGCTTGAGGAAGCCTATCAAGGAGAGGCCGTCCGAGGCTGAAGGGCTCTGAACAGCCCTTATCTTGACGAGGCCATCGAGTGCCAATTTGAATCCTCCCGCTGTGCCGCCTTCTATCAGTTCCGCCAGAAGCGCCTTCGCGGTGCGCGTAATCGTCGGGCCGACCGGATTAACGAAAGGGTCGGTCTCTTTTTTCAAAAATGAGCCGATCGCGTCAGGGTATGTCTCCGCAACCCTGTGGAAGCATCGTCTCACGATTTCATCTTTCTTTGTGCGCAGCAGGTCTATCAGCGTCATGTCCCTACCTCGCGAGCCTCCCCTCATAGGCTCACCACGCTGTAGTTGTCGAAGAGGTCGAGAATTTCATCCATTGTTGCAGCCCGGCCTACCGCGAGCTGCGAAATATCCAGTTCCTGAAGGCAGAGCTTTCCAGCCAGCACCGCCACCCCTTTCTCTTCGAGCGGTTTCAGATGCCGCAGCAGCGGGGATGAGTCGGTAAGGAGTCGTACGGCAGTATTCCAGAAGACGAGCGCCGCAGGGAGATCCTTGCGGTTTGCGAGACTCTTGAACATGGTGACCAGGATCTCAAATCCGAGGGTTTCATCCTCACCGCTGATCCCCTCCCGGCCAAACACAAATACCTTTCTTCGTTCATCTGCCATCAGACAGAACCCTCCTCGATCGTTAATGCCACTCCCATTCGATGAACGGTGTTCTTCAGGTCTACCATGGCATTGACGATCAGTTCGACGAGCCCGCCGTAAAATATGCCGCTTTTGTTACACGCGTCGTAATATTCGATCATGTCTCTCATAGCCCCCTTGCAGTTTGAACACGGAGCACAGACGTACTTCTTCACCGCAGGGTCCGGAGCATCCGCAAACGCATCCACGATTTGTTTCATTTTCATCCTCGCGGAGACGCCGCTACGCCAGTCGGGAAAATTCATCGACTGCATGATCGCAAACCCGCTGCCGCCTCCGCAACAGTAATTCTCCACGCCATGAGGTTCCATCTCCCTGAACTGAGGAGCGATGGCCCTCAGTATCCTTCTCTGGGGCTCGACAACGCCCATCAGCCGGACCAAATTGCACGGATCATGAAGCGTTACAGGGAAATCGTTCCGCTTGGGGTCAAGTTTTATCTTGCCGTTCACGACGAGATCTTCCAAGAGCGGAATCGCGCTTTCCCGGACTACATTCAGTTCGCCCGTAAGGATACGGTCCGCAATGACGCACAGAGCTTTGTGCGCGTGGCCACACTCACCCACGCAAATCTTTTTCACCTTCAGGCGCAGGGCCGCCTCCGCATGACGTATCGCCACGCGCGCTGCCTGGACGTCGTCGTACCATATACCGTAGTTGACTCCGTCGTAGCCCACCAGCTCGCTGGAAAGCGTCCAATTTATCCCTGCCGCGTCAAACAGGATTGCAAAGGCCTCGGGGTTCTCGGGCCACGCCAGGAACTCGCCGGCGTTGTGTACCAGCAGCACGTCTGCCCCTTCTTTGTCCACGGGTATCTTTATCTTCCTGCCTGTCTTCTCCTCTATATCGTCCTCCATAAAGGCAATGATGTTCGCGAGCGCTTTCGGCGTGATACCCGTGCTGGAGCCTACCTTCAACTGCTGGACCGTGCCCAACTCATGCAGCTCACGGGCTGCGATGCCCATCTCCTGGCTGAAGAGCTTTCTAATCTCGTGGGTAATCAGGCCGTTATCGATGCCGAGCGGACAGACCTGAGCACATCGCCGGCAAAGGGTACACCGGTAGGCAAGCTCCGCAAGCCTCGCAAGGAGCGTGAAATTCAGATCAATGTCGCTCGCGGTCAACTTTGCGAGTATCCCGCTTTCATGTTTCAAATACTTGTTGATGATGCGGCGGAGCACCTCCGGGCGAAACGTCGGTCGATAGATCTCCTTTTTCCCACTTGCGACGTATGCCGGACAAGAGTCGTTGCAGAGCTGGCACTTGACACAGTAATCGAGAGAATGGACGAGCGGCTGCAGGAACGTCCAGTTGTTCTCTTTTGAGAGAAGTTTCTTGAGGCCGGACAAAAATTTCTGAACGAACTCCTCTTCTTCCTTCGCACTGCCAGGCTTTGGAATGGCCACGGCCAGGATACCGTCAAGGGAAGCTTCGTACCGCCCTTTCTGCTCGTCCGAAAGCTCCTTCAACGGCATCGGCTCATCGTACGGCGCCGGCAAAGGCATAAGATCAGACGGCTCCAGCGTGACGAGCTGTTTAGATGGTTTTGCCAGATCTTCTATCTTTATCTTCTGTTTCATACCGCAACCCTCTTTTACACTGTATTCAATCCTTCACCACTTTCCCCCAGGTGTCTCCGGCCTTGATATGGGGCGCAGCCCAGGTTACCTTCTGCCCAAACAGCTTCATCAGCTCTCTTTCCAGGTCACTGCCCCGCAAATTCGGTTCATCATCCCAGCGTATAAGAAAAAACGCGAAAAGCCTCGTGATGTAATGCATCGAGCGGGTGAAGGGCAGATAGATCAGAAACAGATCGAACAGGATTATGTGCAGCGCCGCCCCCGGAGCAACGGTGATAGGCTTCCAGGTGATGAGTCCTATCCAGAACTGCCGGTATTCGGAAAAGGTCGGGTCAACAAAATACCACGCATAAAGCCCGCTCAAGAAAACCGCCAGGCAGAACAGGTAGGTGATATAGTTCTGCGGAGCGGCGTAGGCCCTCAGGTCTTCGTCAACAAGTCTCTTGATGAGAATCCCGATGCTCCCGACGAGGCCGCTGGCGAAACTGACGACGCCTATCAGGACAACAGCATGGTAAAAGATCCTTCCAGCCAGGAAGGGAGACTCACCCGATACCGGCAGGCCGAGCACCATGAGCACGGCTGCGAAAAACGTGCAGATGTGGAAGGTGATGATCAAGATGAAACCGATGTGCCATGGATAGAGCGCCACCCAGTAGCTCTTGTGCCGCTTCAGGTATTCTCCCATGGTGAAGTATTCCTTCAGAAGAAACCAGATGCTGCGCAAACGTCCTTTTCGACGGCTGCGGGTGATCCAGTCCACCTCCTCGAAATATGAGCCACCGTAACGGTATCGCTCTTCGTGCATTACGGGGTAAAGCTCCCACCGCAGGTGCCGAGGCAGCCGGAGAAACTTCACCGCCTTTTTCGTGTACATTACTGTGACGAATATATAACCAAAATAGGTGAACACTGCCAGAAAGACGTCCACGTTGTACCTCACTAGAGCTATGGTCTATAAGGCATAAATCGAGCTGCGCCGGACCGCCTTTGAGAAACAAATTCTCAGGGTCTCCGATCTATACTCTAGCACCGACCTAGACGCAGCCGGTCGGTTTCGGCAAACCGGCAATCTTGCATGCGCCCTTTGCCGGGCCGCCGGGGAACAACTCGTAAACCCTCTTCAGGTCGAGCTTTGTCTGCTTGGTGAGCATCCGTATGGGGGGAGCAATCTCGAACTTGAGATAGTAGTCTCTGAGGTAATTGACCAGCCTCCAGTGCTCCTCACCCATGGGGTAGGCATCCTCGATCTTTAGCCAGATCCTCTGCTACCTCTTTATTCCACTTTTCCGGTTCCTGTATGAAGCCATCCTCATCGATTTCGATTTCCTGTCCACCCAGTGTGGCTTTTGGCATGTTTGTGACCTCCCTATTCCTCTATGAATTCTTCCGGTTCCTCATCGAACCTTTTCTTGCAGAACTTGCTGTCAAAGAAATACTCCTGCTCCTCGAAGGTACTGGTGCCTCTTGCTTTCTTTTCTTCGACTTCCGCTTTGCAAACGGGGCATATCGCCATACCTACACCTCCCCTAAAGTCCGGCTAAGCTTAGCCCGCACGTATCGCTTGTCTCCCGTGCCGGTCTCGCCTCTGCGCCAGCCCTGGTCTTAGCCTCTCGATAACCCAAAGCCAGGGCGGCAAAGCTCTTTGCCCATTCCGGTGCACCCAGCACATGGAGATGCGTGTACGAGGCAAGCATGTTCTTGTAAAAGATTCCGTCGACATGACCATCGATGCCATGCCCCCGCCTCACCTGATACGCCGTAGGCAGCGGCTCTTCAGCAATTAACCGGGAATGGTGAAATTCGTGGCCATGCAGCACAAGGCCAGTGGAAAACCAGGGGTTTTCGGCCATGACCTTTACTTCCACGTAACCGTGACCCTCCGGGCGCCTTGAAAGCTCCACCTCGGCCGGGATGACGCCCACCATATTATAACGCTTGCCTTGACTAGTGGATCGCGCGGCAGAGATACATCAGGCCGGCGCACTCGGCATAAGTTGGAAGGCCATCCTCGATACGCGTTGCAATATCAGCGCGCAATCCACTGTTCGCCTCCAGCCCTGCCGGGTAAAGTTCCGGAAACCCTCCCCCGATATAGAGCCCGTCGATATCGGGCAACCTCCAGTCGTAAAGCGCGTTGATGGGGACGATATCGGCCCCCGCCTCTCGCAAGGCTTCCACGTAATCAGGATAATAGAAACTGAACACCCGGTCCTGGATCACTCCGATCCGGCTTGTCGGCTTTACATGCCGGGGCAAGGGGCATTTCCGGAATCGATTGTTCAGGGGCTTCTCGGGCCATCGCCACAATGGCATCCAGGTTCAGGTGGGCTCCCACTTTGTCACAGATTGTTTCGACAACCGATTCTGCCTGGTCATTCTCTACCGATGGTATGAGGCCCAGGTGGCGCTCCGTGATTGTCAGCCGAGAGTCTTTCGGGACAGCGCCGAGCACCGGGATATCGCAGTAGCGTTTTACAGCGTCCAGCAGCTTCTTTTCATGGCGTATCCCTGCCACGCGGTTCAGGATCACACCCGCCAGATGTGTCCCGGGCTCGAAATGTTGAAAGCCGCTTACAGCGCCGCAACACTGCGCGTCATCCGTTCGGCATCAACAACAAGAATGATAGGTGCCTGGAGCAGACGCGCGAGCCATGCAACGCTACCCCTTCCGTCCGGTTCCGGTGAATCGAAGAGGCCCATGGCGCCTTCGACAAACGCAAGGTCAGCATCGCGGGACCTCCGGACAAAAGAAGCCAGAAGCGTATCTTCCTCCATCAGGAAGCTGTCCAGGTTAGAGCAGCTTCTCCCGCATGCAAGTGTCAGCCAGGAAGGGTCGATGTAATCAGGTCCCTTCTTGAAGGGCTGAATAGCGAAACCGCGCTTTCGCAGAGCCCTGCCAACTGCTATGCTCACCGTAGTCTTGCCGGAGCGCCCTTTCGGCGCTCCGATGACAATCCGCGGCGGTAATTTTATCCTAGCAAGCTTCGCGGCCAGATTGTTCCAGTCCTCTCTCGAGCTTTACTTTCCCTTCAACTTGATGAACGATGCCCCCAGATAGATATATTCGATCTTGTCCTCTTTCGCCAACTGCGGCGATTGCCTTGTCGACAAGGCCTTTGTCTTCGCCGATTGCGCGCGCAACTTCTCTGTTCTTTGACATGAGGGACTGTCTCCAGGTACTGGATCACTTTCTGCTTCAGTTCCTCGGATCATCTCTTCGGCCACCGGTCACCTCCGTCCTCACCATTTGAACTGCGTCGTTGTCCTGTACGTCTCCACCGCATGGGTAAAATCGTCAATATGCTGCCCGGTAAAGGGTATCTCGGCGCGCCGGAAAAAGGCCTCCCAGCCGATCCGCTCGATCCATTCCCCGAGCCGCTCCGACGGTTTGGCATTCGCCGCATAGACTTCGACGATCTTCTTGAGCACATCAACAACCTCGGGCCACCGGGGTGGATGGTTCGGAAGAAACGGCACGACCATCCTGGAGAACATCGGCGGCTTCCGGGCATTGGAAACCTTGCCGCCGGCGTAGATGGCAACACCATCTGCGTCCGCATCGGCCAGCGGCATCGCCGGGCAGACGGTGAAGCAGTTGGCGCAATACATGCAGAGATCTTCCTTCACGATCACGCTCTTGATGTTCGGATCGGGGTGGCGCCTTACCGCGCCGGTCGGGCAGGACTGTATCGTGGTCGGAATCTCGCACTGGGCAAGCACCTTCTGGTGGTCCGGTCTCGGGGGCTTCGTGTGCACACCCACCACAGCCAGGTCAGAGCAGTGTATGGCGCCGCACATATTGATGCAGCAGGCCAGGGAGATCCGTAAGTGATTGGGCAGCTTCATGTTCGTAAAGTGATCGTAGAGTCCATCCATGATCGCTTTCACGATGCCGGACGCATCCGTTGCGGCGCTGTGACAGTGTATCCACCCCTGGGTATGCACGATATTTGAAATACAGTCACCGGTGCCGCCGACGGGCATGCCCAATTTGCCGAGGGCCTGGATGAGCGGCTCTACCTTCGTCTTATCAGGGGTCAGGAACTCTACGTTGTGACGGCTGGTAAAACGGAGGTGGCCGTCACAATATTTGTCGGCGATATCGCAGATATCCCGTATGAAATCGATGCTGACGAGCCGTGGCGAGCCCGCCCGCACCGTGTAAAGCTCGTCTCCGGTCTCGGACACGTGCTTCAACACGCCGGGCTTGACTATCTCATGATATTTCCACTGACCGTAGTTCTTCGCGACCACGTCCGGAAGCATGGTCTTATAATCGGGTGGTCCGATGTCTGTTTTACGCATGGTTTACCCTCCTCGGTCATGGTGATTAGAAAAAGACATAGGGATTGGCCCTTGGTTTTGTTATCATCTGCGGCACGGGCTTGATATCCACCGCTTTAAGAAACTCCTTCAGCCCGACCCGTTCGATCAGCTCGGCGAGCCGCTCCCTGGTCTTTCCGTGTTCATCCCACCAGTCCCAGATCTTCGCGAGCAGCTCTTTGATCTCGGTATAGGGAGGCGTTATCTCGATGAAGGGAATCAGCACCCAGGAGAGATTCGCGCCCTTGAGGATAGGCGCCTTGCCGCCGATCAGGATGGTTGCCCCTTTCTGGAGGCCGGGGCGCAGTGCCTTCGGCATCATGTTGATGCAATGCATGCACCGGACGCAATCCTCCGCCTTGAGAACCAAGGTGGACCTCTTTTCGTCCCACTCCAGGGCCTCGGTCGGACAGTTGTCCACCACGAGGGACCTGATGTCGAGCCCTCCGTTTACATACTCCCTTACCGCGGCCTGATCGATCCTCAAGCTGTCGCGCCAGGTACCGATGATGGTGAAGTCGGCACGGGCTATCGCCGCGACGCAGTCATTCGGGCAGCCGGAAGCCTTGATCTTGAATTTGTAGGGCCACCGGGGCCGGTGGAGCTCATCCTGGTACGTCATGGTCAAATCATGGATCAGCGCCATGGTGTCGATGTTCGCGTACTCACAGCGTGCCTGTCCCACGCAGGCGGCAGGGGTACGCAGGGCCGAGCCGGAGCCGCCCAGGTCGAAACCCGCTTCCGCGAGTTCGTCGAAACAGGGCTGCAGGTTCTCCGTGGTCGTTCCGAGGAGAATGATATCACCGGTGGCGCCGTGGAAATTCGTCATGCCACTTCCGTACTTTTCCCAGATGTCGCAGATCTTCCTCAGCGCCTTGGTGGTATAGAACCAGCCGGCTGGCTGGTTGATCCGCATCGTGTGGAACGCGGTTACCTCGGGAAACTTTTCCGGCGCGTCACAGTACCGGCCGATGACGCCTGCACCATAGCCGGTGACGCCCACGATACCACCGTGCTTCCAGTGGGTCACCCTGTCCTTGTACGACTGTTCCTGGATCCTGAGCAGGTCTTTAGCCGCGGGGCTCCTCTTCGCCGCGCGCTTGATCTCTTTGACGTAGCTCGGCCAGGGGCCCTTCTCCAGTGTGGTCGGAATCTCACACTGGGCAAGTACCTTCTGGTGGTCCGGTCTCGGGGGCTTTGTGTGCACACCCACAACAGCCAGGTCGGAACAGTGTATGGCGCCGCACATATTGATGCAGCAAGCCAGGGAGATCCGCAAATGATTGGGCAGCTTCATGTTCGTAAAGTGATCGTAGAGTCCATCCATGATCGCTTTCACGATGCCGGACGCATCCGTTGCGGCGCTGTGACAGTGTATCCATCCCTGGGTATGCACGATATTCGAGATGCAGTCACCGGTGCCGCCGACGGGCATACCCAGCTTGCCGAGGGCCTGGATGAGCGGCTCTACCTTCGTCTTGTCAGGGGTCAGGAACTCTACGTTGTGACGGCTGGTAAAACGGAGGTGGCCGTCACAGTATTTGTCCGCAACATCACAGATATCCCGTATGAAATCGATACTGACGAGCCGTGGCGAGCCCGCCCGCACCGTGTAGAGCTCGTCCCCGGTCTCGGACACGTGCTTCAGCACGCCGGGCTTTACTATCTCATGATATTTCCACTGACCGTAGTTCTTCGCGACCACGTCCGGAAGCATGGTCTTATAATCGGGTGGTCCGATGTCTGTTTTACGCATGATTTATCCTCCTCCTCTCGTCATAATGATTAAAAGAACACGTAGGGGTTCGCCCTCGGCTTGGTTATCATCTGCGGCACGGGCTTGATATCCACCGCTTTAAGAAATTCCTTCAGCCCGATCCGTTCGATCAGTTCGGCGAGCCGCTCTCTGGTCTTTCCGTGTTCATCCCACCAGTCCCAGATCTTCGCGAGCAGCTCTTTGATCTCGGTATAGGGAGGCGTTATCTCGATGAAGGGAATCAGCACCCAGGAGAGATTCGCGCCTTTAAGGATAGGCGCCTTGCCGCCGATCAGGATGGTTGCCCCTTTCTGGAGGCCGGGGCGTAGTGCCTTCGGCATCATGTTGATGCAGTGCATGCAGCGGACGCAATCCTCCGCCTTGAGAACCAAGGTGGACCTCTTTTCGTCCCACTCCAGGGCCTCGGTCGGACAGTTGTCGACCACGAGGGACCTGATGTCGAGCCCTTCGTTTACATACTCCCTTACCGCGGCCTGATCGATCCTCAGGCTGTCGCGCCAGGTACCGATGATGGTGAAGTCGGCACGGGCTATCGCGGCGACGCAGTCGTTCGGGCAGCCGGAAGCCTTGATCTTGAACTTATAGGGCCACCGGGGCCGGTGGATCTCATCCTGGTACGTCATGGTCAGGTCATGGATCAGCGCCATGGTGTCGATGTTCGCCCACTCGCAGCGTGCCTGGCCCACGCAGGCGGCAGGGGTACGCAGGGCCGAGCCGGAGCCACCCAGGTCGAAACCCGCTTCCGTGAGTTCGTCGAAACAGGGCTGCAGGTTCTCCGTCGTCGTTCCGAGGAGAATGATATCACCTGTAGCGCCGTGGAAATTCGTCATGCCGCTTCCGTACTTTTCCCAGATGTCGCAGATCTTCCTCAGCGCCTTGGTGGTATAGAACCAGCCTGCCGGCTGGTTGATCCGCATCGTGTGGAACGCGGTTACCTCGGGAAACTTTTCCGGCGCGTCACAGTACCGGCCGATGACGCCTGCACCATAGCCGGTGACGCCCACGATCCCGCCGTGCTTCCAGTGGGTCACCCTGTCCTTGTACGACTGTTCCTGGATCCTGAGCAGGTCTTTAGCCGCGGGGCTCCTCTTCGCCGCGCGCTTGATCTCTTTGACGTAGCTCGGCCAGGGGCCCTTCTCCAGTTCATCCAAAAGGGGAGTTTCGTCGCTCATCTCTTCCTCCTACGCGAAATTGTCTTACTTGAATGGTTGCTGTTCACGCCGCCAATTCTTGCCTTACTAAACATTTGACATTATATGATTGGGCGGCTATTATAAGTCAATTCATTAATTTTTATGATATCTATAAGTTGTTCTTGAGGGTCATCAATGAATCTGCATCAGCTTCGGGTCTTTTGTGAAGTAGCTGAAACGGGCAGTTTCAGCGCGGCTTCCGAAAGACTCTACCTGACTCAGCCCGCCGTCACCCTGCAGATTAAGAATCTGGAAGCTTATTACCAAATAAAGTTTTTCGAAAGAACAGGGAAAAAGATTCTGCTCACGGATGAAGGGAAGGTACTCCTGGATATTGCCAAACGGATTCTTGACTTAAACCGCCAGGCGGAAGAAGTCCTCGCTGATTTGAAGGGCTTATCCAAAGGGACCGTGCGCGTAGCCACTTCCCATTCTTTTGCAGATTATTACCTGCCCGCCCTGCTCAAGGATTTTCATCGGAAGTATCCAAAAATATTCATGCAGGTGACCACCGGCAATACCAGCCAAATCATCGAAGATACGCTTCTGCATAAGAATGACATTGCTTTTGTCGCCCATCACCCTGAAAATAATAAGCTCGTCGTGCGCGAGGTTGTGAGTGACATTCTCGTAGCCATCATCCCCAACAAACATAAGTTGGCGGGAAGAGAATCGGTTACCCTCAACGAATTGAACGGAGAACCGCTGATCGTACGTGAGCTTGGCTCATCCGAAAGAAGGCTGGTGGATGAGGCCTTCAGGAAGTGGAGGATCCCGCCGTTGATTATCATGGAATCTGCCAGCACTGCCGCTATCGAGAAAATGGTTATGGCCGGCGCGGGAATCGGGATTCTGGGTCAGCATATGGTGAAAAGAGAAGCTGAGGCCAATGCTTTCAAAGCGCTCCCATTTACCGAAGTCGAAATGGCCCACAAATTTTATCTCATGCATCACAAAGACAAATACTTTTCCCACGCTCTACAAGCATTTGTAGATATGGCGATGGAGCTGACTCAGAAACGCTTTGGGCTTTGAGGTTTTTCACCTATTTCGAAAATAGAGATCGGCGAATTCCTTCAACGTTTCTTTCATGATCTTCCCCGGATCTGCGATGCACTGGTCGAAAACCTGGGACATCTGGGCGGCATCAACATCCCGGCTTCCTTTGTCATATTGAGAAATGAACTGGGAACGTATCTCTTCAGGCAGGGCAGCTATCATATTTCTGCCGATCATATTTTCCAATAGACGATTGAGGTCCTCTACCAATCTTTCCAGGGCATCCGGTTCAAGTTTCTCTCCCTTTTGCTCAATCAGTTTTCTTATAAAACTTTCTATGTAGGGGTTGCGGCAATCCATCCTCTTATCCTCTCCTGCCTCCTAGGCAGATCTAGAATAGTTCTTCATTTTTCCGCCCGGCTGGGCGCTACCTGAAAGTTAACGTATCATCTCCATACAGGGCAAACCTCAGCCATCGCATGCCGAGTTTCATCAGCTCGACCTCATCCGAACCCACCCTTTCGATTTCTTCCGGGGAGACATCGAAAACGCTTAGAAACTTGGTCCGGAAGACAAACTGCCGGAATCGGTCCAGATCGTAGCTTACCATGTGAAACATTCCGAGATTCTGCTCGTTAAGAGCCCTAAGGCGTGGGTTTTTGCCGGTAATGATTTCCGTCCAGGGCCGGTTCATCTCATTATATAGCTTGACCCCCTGATCTCGGACCCATCCTTCCACGGTCCATTCCGTCTCCTCGCTGAAACCGAGGCAGTGGGATTCACTGACCAAGAAATAGAGCTCACCCTCCTCTCGCCCAAACAGATTGCCGCTCGCAGCCCTTCCGAGGGGATAAAGCCGGCAGGCCCCCGGGCGATCCTCATAGATGGCACACCCATGCTGACTGACAAAGGGACAACTCCGCCTTTTATCGTCTCTCATTTTGAGACGAATCAAGGGGAAAATAGATTCCTCGCGCTCATCCGGCTGAGTGTATTGTTTGATGAATTCTCCGGCGGTCAGCCCAAGCTGTTTTTTCATCCGCAAGATATCGTAAGGGGTCAGGATCAAATAGAGGTCAGCGCAGCAAGCAGTAAAACAGGAGATGCGCGGGTGGCAGAAAAACGTAAGCTTGTCTTCAGTGAAGGGCCTGATCCCGTCCTGCCTTCTCTCCATCGATCACCGCCTCTCGTTCTGGTCCTTTCCTGGTCGGGCGTTACATGCCCTCTCACTTGCCGAGCGGTCAGGTCTCCCTTGCCTGCACGATGCTGGTGAATTTGTCGTCTGCCAATTGTGAACAAATATCGCATGTGAGGAACCGGGTCAATTCGTAGCGGATATACCGATAATCCTTGTATGTAGCCCGGCGCTCCCCGCATACGTCGCACGTCGGGCGCACTCCCCTATCCACGCCAAGGTCGTATCTGGTTATCTTGCCGCATTTCATTCCAGTCCCTCCAAAAATTTGTCGTCTACCCGCCTTCTTCTCACCATCGATCTCATCGCGTTTTTTACAGCCATAATCTAGCAAGGGCTCGAACCCGTTTTGTCCTTCACCATGTCTTCCCGCATCTTAAGGGTCTCCCCTGCGATAAGACCGAATTCGAGCCAGCGGTGAGCCAGTTTCATCAGTTCCAGATCATCTGTTGCGATCCTTTCAGAAATTTCCTTCTCCACATGGAAGATCTGAAGAAAGCGGCTTTCCAGAACAAACCTGCGGAATCGGTCAAGATCATACAACGCCATCCGGCACATCTCCTGAACCTTAGGGTTCTGGATATTGGTTTTCGAAAATCGAGGATTGGAAGCAATTCTGCCAAGGAGCATCTCGCTCTCGGCGTACAGAGCGGTACCTTGGCCCTCCAAGTACTCCTGAACAGTCGATTCCCTCTTTTCCTTCATCCCCAGGCAAAAGGACGGGTTGGTAATACATTGAAAATTCCCCTGACCGCTCCCCAGGTCGAGAGGAAACATCCGGCAAGCCCAGGGCCGGTCTTCGTAAATCGAACACCCCTGAGGAGTTATGAAAGGGCAGGCCTTGTTCTGCTCCTCCTGCATCTTCAGCAAGATGACCGGAAATCCGGAAGCCTCGGGGATGAGGGTGACCGTATACTGGTCCAAGAAATCCCCCGAGGATATTCCCAGCTTCTTCTTCATGCGGAGGATATCGTAAGGAGAAAGGAAGATGTTGACATCACGACAACAGGTGGTGAAACAAGGCAAACCGGAGTGGCAATGGAAGCTGAGTCGATCCTCTGCGCGTATGGTACTATGCTGGCAATCCGCCTGCTTCTCCTCGAAAGCCATTGAACCTCCTTCAAAGCCTCTCGTCAAAGGCTCGATTGAATTATGGGACCGAGACCTCGCATCCCTTTTTGAGCTCTCTCCCTATATGCCGTGCAAAGACCAGCGCTGTGGTTCGGTAAAGGATATGAGCAAATTTGGAAAAAGGCAGATAGGCAAAGAGAAACCAAACCAGAACCAAGTGACTGAAATAGACGGGGTAAGCTACCCCGGGAATATCAGCCAAGCGGAGAATTTCCGTGAGTAGCCCCGTGACTCCCGTGGCCAGGACTGCGAGCAAAAAGAGCCAATCGAAGTACGTGCCTTTTCCGACGTCTTCACGCGTAGAGAGTCGATTGACGGCAGCCAGAGAGGCCCCTATTATCAGAATGAACGCCCCGACATTTCCGATCCATTTGATCGGGTTAGTCAATGCATAAGGGGTTTCCTCATGGAAGAGGTAAACTCCAGCCGCTACGCACGTCGTGGTGACAGCAAGCAGAATAAACCCCCACAGGATATTGAAATGGGCCAGATATCTACCCCGGTTGACCACGCACTCCCGGAAATAGTTATGCCTGAGAATGTTTAAGACCGTTGGAACGATCTGTTTCGCAATAGGACCCGGTATGAAGAGATGGCCACAGGGTCCCTCCCGAAATCCGGACCAGAGCTGCCGCACGCCGATAGCAGAACAGATCAGGGTCCAGATCGCTGTTAGGGGGAAAAGCACATCTACAACGGGCCATTGCGGAATAAACTTACGATAGACAATTTCCCCGTCAGGGATGTGCAGGGTGCCAGCATTGGCCATCAAGAGGAGAAGCAGTATCACAGGAATGGCAAAGACTACTGGAAGAAACCTGGGGTCGCTCACCATCCGGGCCAAAAACCGGGGAAAGGCGTACTCGAGGATATTCAAATGGCGCAGGGCGGCCAGAACATCACCCGGCTTCGCTCCACGCGGGCAATATTTGGTGCAATCGTTGCAATGGTGGCAGAGCCATATATCCGGATCTTTCGCCAGCTTGCTCTTAAGCCCCCATTGGGCCCAGATCATCTCTTTTCTGGGAAAAGGCCGATCGTCAGGGGACAGGTTACACACGGTCGAGCAGCTCGCACACTGAAAACACTTCTTCAGAGCGTCCCCTCCGAGGGCCTTTATTTCTTTGACAAACTGAAGATCCGGTTCTGTCAGGGCTGGCTGGGACATCTTCATCACCTCCTAAAACCCCTTGTAGGGGTTGGGCCCTACCTCATTGATCGTTTCGAGGAATTCATCGATGATTCCGGGCAGGCGGTTGTAAT
>CAWIHO010000017.1:0-117886 GCA_963835605.1 uncultured delta proteobacterium
AGATTGAATTTACTCGTCATTGGATTAACTATCGTGGACGATTCGTTTCAGTTTCGTCAGGATCCTGCATGTTGCACCCCATATCCGTTCGCCGCCGTAGTAAAAACAATCGATAGAACCGTTTTCCCCCTGTACTCCATCCGCTCCTGAACGAGATCGCTCTTCTTGAGGTGCTCGAACGGCAGGTAGATAAGGCGGGCCACCTCTTTTTGATTGATCTTAAAGGTATAGGGGTATGGGATGATACCTACGTAGGGCGTGATCACAAAGCCTGTAAATGTCGGCATATCGTCCAGCCTCCCGACGATCTCTACATCACCCGTTTTGACTCCAATCTCTTCACAGCATTCGCGTAACGCGGTTTTCATTGTGTCGGCGTCCGCCTCTTCGTACATTCCGCCGGGGAAGGAGATCTCACCCGGATAGACCTTCGTCCTGTCCGTCCTTTTCGTGAGCAGGATATGGAGACCGTTCTCCTTCTCGAAGAGAGGAACCATCACGGATGCCCGTATGCCGGTGGCGCACTCCAGCTGGTGTGCGCGGTAGCTCTTTACTCTCTCCCTGATGCGCGAAAGCAGCACCCCGTATTGTAGCAACTCCGGAGCGTACAAATCAACAGGTGGGAGCCGAAGAGCGCCATTGAAAAACAGCAGCCCTTCTGGTAACTTATCTAGACTGAACAACCGGTTGTAAACCATTGCTCCTCTGCAACCCTGGCTGGTTCAATAGATTTCCACGGGCAAACCCGTGCCACTGTGAGCAGCATACGGCCCGCGGGCAAAAGACCCCCCACACCCAGGAGCCGAGTGCGTGGCCCGTAGAAATCTATTTAGCGAGCACGGCGAGCGAGAGGGGGAGGCCGGGTACCCGCTTGCGGGTGGGGCTTAGCCGGTGGAGGGGGCAACGCGAGCCCCGTTAATAGCCAACATGGACAACTTTTTTAATCACACCCTTAAAGAACTTCAGGCTGTCGTAGAAAAGATGGGCGCAAAAAGCTACGGGCAAGACAGCTCTATCAGTGGGTCTACCAGCGCGGCGTGCTCGATTTTCATTCGATGGAAAATCTGCCAAAAGCGTTGCGCTCCGCCCTGGCGGATGAGTTTTCCTTCATGCTGCCCGAGGTGAACGAGATAGTCCACTCTGAAGATGGGTCGGTCAAGTTCGGGCTCCTCCTGGATACCGGCCATCTCGTGGAAACGGTCCTGATGCCTGAGAAAGGCCGGAATACACTCTGTGTTTCCACGCAGATAGGGTGCAAGATGGCCTGCCAGTTTTGCGTCACGGGCCACATAAGGTTCGTGCGGAACCTCTCCGCCGCGGAAATCATAGGCCAGGTAATGGCCGTGAAGCGGTATGCCCACAACCGGCGCATCACAAATATTGTCTTCATGGGTATGGGAGAGCCTCTTGACAACCTTGAGAATCTCCTGACCGCGCTTGAGATTGTGCAGGAGCCTATCGGACTTGATTTCTCATATCGCAGGGTCACCGTCTCGACCGTTGGTCTCTTAGACGGACTCCGTTCCATTGCGCCCAAGAAGGCGCAGATTGCCATTTCGCTTAACGCTGCCAGTGAGTCGACAAGAACCGAACTGATGCCGATCAACAGGATATATCCTCTGCGTGATATCGTGGCTTATGTCAGAAGCCTCAAGAACATGGGAAGGCAGCGCGTGACCTTTGAATACGTCCTCATCAAGGGCATCAACGATTCACCCGATGATGCACGGGCGCTTGCGGAACTTCTATCCGGAGTGCGATGTAAGATTAACCTTATCCCGTACAATGCATCTCCCCGTACAAAATTTCAGACACCGGATGACGAAGCGGTAGAGCGATTTCACAAGATCCTGCTCGACCGCAACTTTACAGCGCTGGTGCGGGATTCGCATGCAAAGGATATAGGCGGGGGATGCGGCCAGCTGGGTATGAAATATCTGGAGGAAAAGGGATGAGTAAGCTACCTGTCTATACGGATTCCTTCTTTACCAGTAAGAAGCGACCCGACGGCATGGCCCTTACCATCTTGTACGAGGACGGTGTCGTCTATACAAATATGTGCATAGACAGCCGATTTGAGGGGTATAAGGGGGTTGTGCACGGGGGGATGGTATTCGGTATCCTTGATGTGATCATGTGGTACACGATCCTGCTGAACACACGAAAAATCTGCATGACGCGAAGAACGGAAATGGAGTTTCTCAAGCCCGTGCTCTGCGATACGATGTATCGGGCAGAGGCGCGACTGAAGGGAGTTGAAGAAAAGGACGTGATCGTATCCGCCTGGGTTCAGGATGCCGAGGGCGAGCGCTATGCGGAGGTGAACGGGATTTTCAGAGAAGCCAAAGGGCTTGATATTGCGGAGTTCGTCGACTCATTCGATTTCACCGACAGTTCGCCGGAGATAAAGGAGTTCTTCTATTCCCTCATACCCGGTGAAGATGGTTAGCAGTGAGCAGTAAGCAGTGAGCAGTAACAGAAAGCAGGTACAAAACAAGTAGCAGCAAACAGGGACCAAATGTTCGCTGGCTTTACTGCTCATTGCTTACTACTCACTTACAACCGTTACCGGAGGTAACACATGAGCCTTTTACCCTGTTATAAAGACTGTTTTTTCTGTGGTCCCCATGGAGACGGGCTCAAGATGCATATTCAATTCAAAGACGGGAGCGCTTTTTCGGACTTTGTTCTCGACGCGAAATTCCAGGGATATGACAAGGTCGCACACGGCGGCATCGTGACCGGGATCCTCGATGAGGTGATGTGGTGGACAATTTTTGCTGGAGCTGGGAAGATTTCGGTGACCAGGAAAATGGATACGGAATTTCTGACGCCGGTCCATTGTGCCGTTCCGTACAGGGTGAAAGGAAAGCTTCTCAGTCAGCGCCATGGGAATATGTATGTCTCCGGAACGATAGAAGATAGTCAGGGAAAGGTGGCGGCCAGAGCAAACGGGCTCTTCAGAACCGCAAGGCACACCACACCCGGCGAACTTCTAGCCAAGCTCGACTTCAGCCATGCTTCACCCGAGATGAAGGAGTTGCTCCTTGCTGCACTTAAAGGGCAGGAAAGAGATAAAGCAGGTTGAGATAAAGACTAAAGCAAAGGTTGAGAAAATGTAAAAGTTGGGATTTGACCTATCGGACTGTGCAGCGCCATCCCCAAACTCCTTCCTCCTAAGTGTTATCTTGCTATGTCTTGCCCTGGTACCAGCTTTCAGTAGGTAATCGCGAATTACGGCCGCTTCTCTACGACCATGCGGACGATGCGGCTCTCCTCACCCTCTCGTGCAGGCCAGTCGGGCCTTGTGACGGTATCCTGGAAGTACAGGAGCCGAAAATCCTTGAAGGCCGCCAATAGCCTGAAGAGGGTCATCGACGGCAATGTGGAGACGGGCCTGCCTCGGCTCCGCAGCATGGGTCTCAAACACGACGATCCCGCCTGCCTTCATCGACTTGCGCAGGCGCTCGACATACGCCGCCGAGGTCACCGGAAACGGCTCGTAGATGAAAACGATCAGGCCCCACTGGTCGATGCCATAGTCGAAGGCCTCGGTGGTCTGTTGGACCGCGTTGAGCTTCACCCCGGCACGTTCGGCATTCTTGCGGGCCACCGCTATGCCCTCATCAGAAATATCGAATCCGGTAACGTCCCAACCTTTCATGGCAAGAAACACCGCAGTTGCGGCCCTGGCCCATGCCGACGTCCAGGGCACGCCCCGGTTTGCGGCCTTCGACCGTCGTTACCAGGAGCGCATTCGGCTGCGTCATAAACCCAGGGGTGCTGCTCGCGTACGTTTGTTGTATATGATACGCCAGCCGTCCGGCCTTTCGTTAATCATGCGGGAGATGATGATTCTCTGGCGGTCGGTTTCTGCGGCCGAAGCGCCGGCGGAGATCAGGTGGGCAACGGTATTGATTTATCACGCGGCAGTGCGCTACCCGCCGCCGTAGCGTTCGGCATCCATGCCAGAAACCGCTGCCAGACCACTTCGTCGGAGGGCTGGGCCTGGCCCGAGGGCGCCTTCGATTCCTGGGCACTGGCTTGGTGGAACGGGGTGATGAGAAGAGCGCACAGAAGAGCTACGACGAAGAGCAGACCTTTAGGCTTGAACATCATTGACCTCCTTGCTGGCCCTTAATCTAAAACATGAAGGGCCGCCCTTATCTGGCGGCCCGGCTGTCTGGCTGTTGCTGGCCAACATGTCTCTCAGAGACCCGTTGGCTTTCCGTCCCATCCTCACGGGTGGTTTGGCTTTAGCAGATTAAATCAATGGTATGAACCCCAGGGCAAGCCCTGGACCCCTTTTCCGCGGCAAGCCGCGGGGAATGTACCAGGAAAGATTCAATTGTAGCGCGGGGGCGGCAAATGTCAAGAAGAATTGTATTTGGAGAGGTACATCTCTCACTTTCGCGTGGCAATCTTCACTCTGCAAGAGAAACCAAGGTCAAGGATTAGTAGGTCGACGAGACACACCCTCCTTCCTCCACACATCGATAACCTCGATAAAAACGCAGGATTTCAATTCGTTATCATTGATGCGTTCCTTCGATAATTGTGATATAAACCAAAATGATCAGGAGGGCAAGCTCTGTGAAGTACTGGGGCCAACGGATCATTGGTTGAGATGTTGTGGAACCTACGGGAAATCGGGTGGCAAACTAAGAAAATAGACCTCAACCTGTAGCATCGGGAGATACCGTCCACTCGACAAAAATAAAAAAGGGAGACCATCATGAAAAAGGGAGTGATTATTGTACCCATGGTACTTGCTTTGATTGTGGCCTTTCATCTGCCGGTGTTCGCGCAGCAAAACATCATGCCCGACCTAAGCACCGTGCCCGATGGAAAAGGATGGAAGGGCAGCATTAACGTTACGAAACTCGTTGAGAAGGATGGTGCGACGGCCATTGAGTCCGCCACGCGTGAAGATAACCAGAATGTCGTCTGGCTCGATGGATTCGAGTTCAGCGCCGGTACCATCGAGTTTGACGGAAAGGGCCAGAGCGGGCCGCCACAGAGCAGCTTCGTCGGCGTGGCTTTCCGCGTGGTGGATGCAAAGACTCACGATGCAGTCTATTTCCGACCGTTCAATTTTCGGGCGGCTAATCCCGAAAATAAATCGCACGCTGTGCAATATATCTCCGAGCCGCAGTGGCCGTGGCAAAAACTGCGTAAGGAAAACACGGGCCAGTTCGAGAAACCCATCGAACCCGCGCCCGATGGAGATGCTTGGTTTCACGCCAAGGTCGTCATCGAAAAGCGTCAGGTGAAAGTCTTCGTCAACGGCGCAACCGAACCATCGCTGGTGGTCAATGAACTCAGCAACCGCACCGGAGGCTCCGTTGGCCTTTGGTGGAATGGCTACGGCGTCATCGCCAACCTGAAGATCACGCCAACAAAATAAAAGGGGTCGTTCACCAGCGCCTGTCTGCCGCTAGGCAGAAGACTCTGAAGGAAGGTATGTATGGGTCACCTTATGGTGCAAAGGCTCTTTGGTGTTGGTCCGATAGGAGCAGGCATCACCCTCATCCTCTTGGCGGTGGCGATTCGTGTAGATCGCGCGCTGGGTCACCCGGAAATACTGAGGTACGGGTCGCTGATGCAGATGCTTGGCGTTCTCTTGATCTGCGCCGGACTGGTTCTTCTTTTTTGGAGCATGTACACGCTCCGGAACTGGTGGGCAAAAAATCGACTCTGCACCACCGGTCCCTTCCGGTGGTTTCGTCACCCCATGTATGCTGCCTGGATCACGTTCATATCTCTGGGTATCGCCCTCTATCTCAACTCCTGGATTCTCCTGGCATGGGCCGTGTCCGAGCACCCCGTGTGGCACTGGCTTGTGATGCGAGAGGAAAAAGTCATGGTCGAGCATTTTCAAGACGAATACCGTGCATATGCTGAACGAACAGGACGATTTATCCCTCGCCTATGGAATCCCTGGCACTCGTAACCCCACTGAGCTGGCGGGGTCATCTGTACGGCAATAAGAGGCGGTGATGCAGCAGGCTTCGAAGCATGTCTTCCTCTTCTGATGAACATGTCAAGCATTTTCTTACCTCATCTGTTATGAGCCTTGTTGTGGTGGCTTCCGCCTTTTAATCCCCTTTATCTAACCTCTTTTGTTCTTCGGGCCCTTATGCCCAACTTACCTTATGCAGATCAAAGGGGTGGGTGGAAGTGACCAAGCTGATCACACAGGCCTTCATGCCTACGAAGACATACGGTCCTCCTTCCACCACAACCATATCTCCTTCTTTTACGCTGCTTCCTGGCAGCGGTTTATTTCTTCCGTAAACATTCTTTTATCCCGCATCAGTGCAAAGATCACCCGTATGAGCTTGAGGATAACCGCGCAGAGCGCCTCTTTCTTTTTGAGAGGATAGTGAAGTCCTTTCTTCTTGTGCTCATAGTACCCTCTGAAAAAGGAGCTGTGCTGCACCACCCCGAGCGCCATGAAGAAGAGAACTTTTCTCAAGAGCCAGCGTCCTTTCTTCGAGATGATCTTCCGTCCCACTCGTGATCCCGAGTCATCCTCTTTCGGATCGTAGCCTGCGTACTTGATGATCTGCCGTGGATGCTTAAAGTAGTCAGGGTTCCCCAGCTCTCCCAGGAATATCCCGCAGCTGATCGGCCCTATGCCGGGAAGCGACAGGATATATACGGCGAGGGGGATCTGCTTCAGGAGCTCCTTGATTGCGCGCTCCAGGTCTTTGATTCTTGCGTCGGATCGCTTAACCTCCTCGAGGCAGATCGCGAGCCTCACCCGGTCTGCGTCACCGATGGTCTTGAGCCCCACACTCTCGGTAGCAGCCTGATAGATCTGTTTCGCTTTCTCCCGGGCCTCCCTCCTCCTCTTGTTGGTTGGTTCAAGCAGTGCCGTGATGACGGCGAGACCTGCGTTGCGTACGTCCTCGGGGAAGGGATAGTGCGCAAGGAGCGCCATGAGGCCCTTTGCCTTTGTGGACCAGAAGATCTTCCTGAGTTCCGGAAAATAGTCGTCGAGGACCGCCTGCAAGACATGCGTGGATCCTATGCTCGAGCGCTGAGTTCTTTCCCGGACGTGGGCTAGCGTCCTCAGGTTGCGGAAGACGCCATCTTCAATAATGGTATCGATATACTTCCCCTCCCGTGTGATGTTCCCGATCGTGAAGGCGTCTTTGATATCGCTCTTTGCCGGGGAGCTCTCATCGAGCTCACGCTGGTGCCTCACGGCGGTCGTGCGGACGAAGCGCACCTCATAGCCTTGTTCTTTGGCGAAGAAGGCGATCTTCCGCCAGTAGTGGCCGGTCGGCTCCATGCCGATGAAAACACGCGTAAGCTTGTGCTTCCTTTTCGCCTGTTCGACCATCGTGTGAAAATAGTCGAAGCCCTTCCTCGAATTGTAGATCTTGGGGTAACGTCCGAGCACGTTTCCTTCCTTATCCATGAAGCAGGCCGCGTTGAACTCGCTGCCGATGTCCATGCCCACCACCAGGGTGCGGTTCCCGATCCTTGACCGTTTTACCATCTGTTTGTTATAGTGTTTGTCATGCATGGCGGTTGTCCCTCCTGTTAACGTGTTTTTTGTCCACCATTAAACATGTCCTTAACAGAGGGTAATTGTCATGCATTTTTTTCTTCATGCTCAGCCCAGGTTCCATATAGTAAGCTGAACTCGTTAAAATTCGATTTTCTGAATCAATAGAAGATTTCACTTGGCAATGTTGCTCTGCTAAGCGACCTATGCACTGTTTCCCGATGGTTACCTGTGAACTTCATTATGACAATGGGCAGCAACGATGTTCTTAGAGTGATACAAATCACCGTGCTTCTCTGGCACACCGGTTGCATACGTCGTTTTTATCCCCGCTACAGGTGTCGTTCTGTGTCGGGCGATGCCGAGCGGAAAGGGTCAGGCGCTACGATCAAAAACGGTGACAAGCCCATAGCCAACCCTTACGTCACACTCCGGGAGGAGTTTGACGACTGGGCCATTCTCTTCGATCCCGACACCGGTGGTGGTTTTGGCCTGAACCCCACCGGCGTCTACCTGTGGAAGCTTCTTGACGGGAAGCACGACCTCAATGCTCTCTTGAAAGAGACACGCGAGAATGCCGACAACGTACCTGAGGACGCCGGCGATCATATCGAGGCATTTGTTGATGCACTGCTTGCAGAGGGGCTCGCCGGATTCTACCCTAACCTTACCGATAGGGCAGCGCTGCGCCCGGAAGCATGTGCCTCCTTTCCCTCCGGGTCGTTGGACGAGGTGGAACAATACAACTACGAATGCCCTAGGCTGGTCAATCTAAATTCAGGAGCCGCAGCCAGAGGGACGACTTGCAGTAGTCATGGGTCAAACGGAACGTACTGCTGCAGTGGCGCATGTGCAAGCGGGAATTGTGTTAGTACCGGCACCTACGCTAACGGCAGTGAAGCCAGTTGTTGCTCCTTGTTTGGATCCTGCGCTAATTCTTCGGCAGGCGGACAAGTCTGCTGTACCGGAAGCTGCGCCCAGTGGGCTAATATTTACGATTGCGCGACTGGGGGTACTCCCAGTGATTGTTGCGGCCCAGGCACTCACCCTCATTAGTCCACAGTATTGTTGCAGGTCGGGTATGGGGAAAAGGTTAGGGGCATGGCTGCTTAGGTTGTATAACCCTTTACTCGCTTGCGTCCAAAGCATAGATAAAGACACAGGGCGCGGCACGCTTTTAGTCGGTAATACTCATCTTCCCGAATCTGAGCTCATGCATTAGTTGTAGGTGCAAGCCTTGCCTCCGATACTTCCTTAACTCTCTAGCCTTTCGTCGGCCCTTGCAATTGTTCCCTGCAAGCGTAATGTTTGAATTGCTTACCACGCTGCAGGTACGGAAGGAGCTGACGCGGATTGACTCAATCTTCGAACGTGAAAACATGCCATATTCAAGCGGCAGTCCTTCAGACCACAGGGGGCCCGCGAAGATCAAGCCTCTCGAGCTGGAAAGCCCTCGGGAAGAGGGGCTGCTCTTGTGCAATTTGCATTGAACGCGGCCAGGAACCGACACAGGCGTAGGGGGTACATTGATGAGGGAAACGCGGCACACTCGCTGGCGTGGGTAGCCGAAAGGTACGCATCTGAAGGCGAATTGGTATTACCTGGCCACTAGCCGCAATAGACTTGTTGGGGCGTTAATCAAGAGCCGGTTAATAAAATCGTGGCCGAAATAATACCCCAAGGCAATGACCCAGACCGTTACGGCCAGTGTCAGGTTAAGTAAGTAATCCTTCATCTTCTTCCTCTAATGCTATTCTAAGACGTGCATAGCCCTTTGACTTCTCATTTCCGGTTATGGAGCGCTATCAGCAAGCTTTCCAGATAAGGATCGCGGTCCTGAACAAGACTAACCGTCTCCTTTCCTGAGTGTGACAGGAGAGTCCTTGGCCAGCCGTTGAAACACCGGAGCGATAACGTGATAATCCTATGGAGGCTCTCCACCACAGCGTAATTCGAGCGCTTCTCCTGTCCATCGAAAGGTGAAATTACCTTAGCGCGGACACGGCTGAACGGTATCGCCTTGATCAACTCAGAAAAGTGTGCGAGGTCCATATGCGCTAACCTCCTTGATGGTTCTTACTTAGAATTCTGCCGTTTACGTGAGGCTGGTTGAGGCTGAGCGTCTTTGCATCCAACGATACATCGACGGCCTCAAGCTTCAACTTCGCTATCTTGTCTCTGTTGAGCAGGAGATAGAGATTACCGGCCAACGCTGCTGTTGCGTCCTCATAGTCCAACAGGAAAAAATCCTTTCTGCTCATGCTGCTGACTAAACCCATGGCCCCTCACGGAAAAGATCTAGAGAACCTTTTGCCAATGACTCCATAGCGTGGACAAAAATAGGCATAGAAACCGAAAACACCCTGCATAGAGCATCAAGCGCTGGGCCATCAGTCCGTCTAAGAGACGGTTTAAAGACGCTTCGCTTTAGAATGGCCGGAAACGTTTGCTGCGAGATTCTGGTGGTCACGTTGCCCTCCTTGGCTGAATAAGCTTTCAAAATACAAGTTGCATGCCGCGCTTTTCTCCCCCGATCGATTGACCGTATCTCTAGGCTGGGAGGGCATTTACGCTGAAAAAGCAAAGACCACTGGAAGGCGGGGATTGTCCTGCGTCACAGGATATCGTCCTAGCTGCAGGACTCTTTCCCGGAGAGCAAAGAGGACGGGACGACCATTCGCTGTATACTAGGCATCGACCCGCCAGGAACATCTTTACGATGCAGGCCCGGAAAGACACGTGGATACGTCAAAGGAGGCAGGTAGCCCATCCTGATGTTTTACCCCATAGTGTGGAACTAAGCTGAACGGCACAATCCGAATAATCCCCTGAAAATTGAAGATTGCAGGTGGCATTCCCTCGTTTCGATTTCCGGGCAGGCTAAGGAAGGACCCATCCCGATACCAGTTCATTTTGTCAGCCGTAGCGCATGCCATTCTTATGTTGGGCTCGAAAAACAGGGGCTATTTCCAAAGCGCTTCCATCTTGACTTGCTTAAGGCTGATGATTATGCTGTGCTTATGGGTTATCCACAGCGGTAGCAAATCCAGTGTGTTGCGCGCGTGGAACCCCTTTGCAAGAAAGGAGGCTCCCAACAGATTATATTAAAGTCGGTAAAGAGAACTCCGGCAACATCGGGCTTTGCTACAAGGACTGGGGCACAGGACAGCCGATCGTTTTCGGCTACGTATGTCATTTGTTTGGACGACAACGATCTAGTAAAGAGCACAACGTGGAGACCACAATGCATGCGCAACGCAGCTCAAACCTGGTTGATGTAATAACACCAAATCAAATCAGCCCGCAAAGGATGCAGCCTGATCGAGCCAGACATTTTCTTAGGCAAGGGTTGCTCGCCGTACTTATCGGCGTTGCGTGTGCTGTGCCGGTCATGGCCGCACCGATTCAGCTGCCGGCGATTGTCGAGCCCGCCAGCCAAGAGCATCACCTCGGCAAACTTATATTTGTTGAATTGGTGACGCCGGACCTCGCCGCCGCCAAGAAGTTCTATGCGGGACTGTTTGGCTGGACATTTCGCGACATTCAAACCGGTCGGACCAGAATACGCCGAGGCATTTCTCGACGGTAGTCCGGTCGCAGGACTGATTCACAAGGATTTACCGGCGAGCGAGCATCGACGGCCAGCGTGGTTGAGCTTCTTCGCCGTGGGCGATGTCGACGCAGCAAAGACGGTTGCGTTGCAAAATGGCGCGAAGGTGCTGTTCGAGCCGCACAGCGTCCCTGACCGCGGCCGGGAAGCAGTCTTCGCGGATCCGCAGGGAGCCGTTTTTGCGGTCCTCGCTTCCAGTAGCGGTGATCCGCCCGATGTTCTGGCCGCACCCGGAGAATGGATTTGGAGCTCGTTAATCACGAGCGATCCGGACACCGCTGCTGCTTTCTACCAGAAGCTATTCAACTACGAAGTCTTCGAGTTGCCCGCTAGCGAGGGCGCCCAACATCTGTTGCTCGCGTCCGACAACTATGCTCGTGCGAGCGTGAATACGCTGCCTGCGAATAGGCCCCGTGCCCATCCCCACTGGCTCAATTACGTACGCGTCGAAGATGCGGTCAAGACGACTGCAAAGGTCGTGGCGCTCGGTGGCCGCGTGCTGGTCGAGCCGCGGGTTGATCGCCACGGCGGCAAGGTCGCGCTGGTCGCCGACCCTTTGGGGGCACCCTTCGGATTGCTCGAATGGCCGGACACTGAGAGTAAAGAGGTGCCCAAATGAATATCTCACGCTTACGCTGGTTAGCGCTCGCCTTCGTGGGCTCGACGTTGACGGTCCTGTTGTCCGGCTGCATCTTGCCTGATGGCGGATATGATTACGGCGGCGGGGGCATTGGGGCGGCTTACTATGCACCCTCCGGTGTCGAGTACGGCGGCTGGGGACCTGGCTACCGAGTGGCGCCGTTTCGCGGCGGTGACCATCGTCCAACCGGTGGAGGTAGCCACGCATCTGCCCGAGCTTACAGACCCGCGCCTGCTTCCCACTCGATGCCGTCTATTCCGTCGCGGTCGCGTTCTGGTGGCTCGCGATCACGTTGAAGTGCGGCCCGGCAAAGATCTGATCACAGGCCATACCGCCAGAACTGGGTGTGGTCTGTGATGACGCGTAGAGCAGAAATTCCCCTATTCTTATAGACGGACTTGCTCTTCCCCTTGAGACCACTTTCAAAAACGGGGCCCAGAACGTTTCGAGTGAAGGTGGCGACCTTCTGCGGCCCCAAAAATCCCAGAGCGTCTCAAGGGTCTTTACGCGGCCTTCGGATGCGGAGCGGTAAATGAGCCGGGTGCTGCGCGGCTCCGTGCCTTTCTGCCATAATGTTCACCTCCTCCGTCGAGGCCAAGTGGGTAGTCGGTAGGTGCGAGAAATACTCTTCGAACCCCGACGAGTGCTTCCTGCACTCGTGCATCGGCGCTTCACTAAATGAGATCCACATTACAAGTGGCAAGTGCGCCATGAACGTGGTGCGCTTTATATATAGAGTGCAACACTGTGCTCGTTCTCGACCGGCACGAGAAGTGTCCTGTCTGGTGAAGGAGATCGGGCAGAAGGGGGCTGCAAAGCGCTGCTGGGTTCCACCAGCGGGGTGTCATAAGCAGAGCAGCCTTAAATGTACCGGACGGAGGCCATCACCTTCGGGCCGGGCTACCACAGGATGTATGGTGAGACAACGAATCTGCGCCAGAAGCCTCTGTCTTAATGTAATACCTCCCTATTTAGTGTGATGGCGCGGGAGGGCAACGCGGCGTGATCCGGGTGGGCTTTGCCATCCCTCCTGGAAGGTACGAATGAACCCGTACCTGAGAGCAGGTTACTCCTTCTTATCTTGCTCTTCGGGGCCGTCAGGGGTAAAGCAGGCACCTAACCATCCGAATGGGTTGAGATCGGGAACATGGGAACCGCATCTCGTCTGCCTGTAACAATACAGGCTAACCGTGGAGACCGGAGAAGGACGGATGCGGCGCGGAGCCCTCGTAGTAGTCTGAGGACGGGAAAGCCGTCCACGTGGCGAAGGGGGGCAGGAGGCCGAGGTGTTTTGAAGCCGGGGGAATACTCTGTGTACACGGAGCAGAGGCCGTTATGGTCCTATCCCCAGCGTGCAGAAAGACGCACTCAGCGGTGCAGCTGAGCTATACCGTGGCCTCTGGAGAGCCGGATACATAGGGAAACGTGTACGTCCGGTTTGGAGAGGGGCTGCGGGAAACCGATGGTCGAGAGGCCACACGGCGCCCGTAGTCTACTCTACTAGTTTTCGTCAACTATTTCTTGACGCGACCTTGGTCACGATCATAAAATGGGAACAAACGTGTAATAAGCTTAAAAAAGATGTCAAATTTCTTTACAACGATAGATAGTGATTCAACATCATGACAGTTAAGCCTAGACAGCTAAGAAAACTCAATCACATCGCTACAGACATCGGGCGTTTGATCTGGTGTGCTGTTGGAGCAGCAACAGGTATTGGCTTGGCACTTTGGTTTGTTGGAGTCCCTTCATCACCTTTTTTACTCGCCTCGCTCGGTGGCTCCACTGTATTTCTCTTTGGCCTCACTCGCGCGGCAGCAGCCCAGCCACGAGCATTGTTAGGCGGGCATTTGGGTAGCGCTCTTATTGGTGTTCTTTGTTTCCGGGCATTTGGTGATGCTCTTTGGGTTTACATGCTGGCAGAGGTTCTAACGCTCATTTTCATGCTTGCCACAAAGACTGTGCACCCACCAGCCGGAGCTAATCCCCTTATCATGATTCACGAGCATGCAGGTTTCTTTAGCCTGTGGCAACCAGTTGGTCTTGGTATCATCATTCTCGCCTTGGTCGCTATAGTCTGGAGCCGTCTCTTACCAGGCATGCATCATTACCCTGCAAATTGGTTTGAAAAATCACCACCTTCTATTCTATGGGGTGGTTGGAGCGGATAGATCGTGCGACACTCACTAGCCACTCCAGTCAACGGCTTACGGCTGCGGCTGACCGGCACCGACACAGACCTGCATTTTCCTCTTCCTCGGTCGACCTAGCGTAAGTTATATAGCCCCCTTCTGCTTTGACCCGGGAACTACGGTCTATATGAGGGTTTTGGCCAAAATATCGAGCTTCTGCGCTGCGTTCTGCTTCCCTGCGCCACTCCTGAAGGGATGCAGCGGACAATCCCCGAAGTCGCATTCCCTGACATCGTGGCTCTGTCAGCCGACGCAGTTGAGGCAGCGTTCGCGGATAGCCTTTCCGCGGTTCAGGCTGACAACCTTGAGGCCGTCTTTTGATAGAATTCTAGCGTTCATTATTTAGCCTCCTGTCTCTTGTTTGATTTTTGGGAAAGGAAAAAAACGTAGGGCGGTTACTTCGCCCTTAAGTTTGAAGGGTATTACCTTATGTGAAACTATGTATCTTTCTGAGCAGAAAGGATATTACCCGGGCGTACCACAGGGAGATAGATCGCGTAAAAAACCCATCGTCTTAGTCCATCGTACTCGATGAATCGTCGCCTATTGCTCTGACGCAGGTTCCACAGAAGGTGAAGGAAACGCGAGCGCTTTGGTTAAAACGTAAGCTGCTTGCAGCGCCTCTGTGGGGCAAAGCGGAAAACATTCTTTGCAGTTCCAGCACTCCTTAGAGGCTATCTCCGGAATGAAACTGATCTCTTTCCTTATTCCTCTGTCAACAAATCCAACGGCGTTCTTCTTCTTAACCTCAGCACAGTACCGCACACATAGACCACAATGAACGCAAAATGAGGGCTCTTTTTCAAAACGATTTTTGTCTGCTCCATACTCTTGAGCCAGATCCTGCAAATCAAAAGCATCCGGAGCATGAGCCAGCAAGAGCTGTAAGACCATTTTGCGGATTCTATCTACCTTCTCGGATCTGGTTCTTACGACCAGATTTTTTTCTACCGGGTAGACGCAGGAAACAACGAGTCTTGTCGAGCCGCGACTTTCCAGCTCTACTATGCAAAGTCGGCAACCTCCATACGGTTCCAATTTCTCGTGGTAACAAAGTGTCGGAATCGATATTCCCGCACTTCGTGCTGCCTCTAAAAGGGTCATCCCTTGCTTTGCTTTAACTTCTTTTCCATCAATCTGTAAGAGGATTTCACTCATTTTTGTTTACTCTCCCTGACTATCGTTCTGGCTTCTTCAGGAATAGGAGGCGGCACGGGCTCGCCGGAAATCTTCCTCACCGCACGAAATTTAGGGGGGCAAACTTCAAAGCACGTCCCGCACTTTGTGCATTTCTCCTGGTCAATTATACTGATCCGGTTTTTGCCACCTGTAATCGCCTCGGCAGGGCACTTCTTAAGACAAATCATACAGGCCTGGCACTTGGCCGGGTCAATATGGTACGCGATCAGCTCTTTGCAGGAAAGAGCCGGGCATCTCTTCTCCTTGACGTGTGCCTCATACTCATCTCTAAAGTATTTTAACGTGCTGAGAAACGGGTTAGGGGAACTCTTACCTAAAGCACAAAGGGCGCCTTCTATGGCTGTCTCGGACAGCGCCTCCAAAAGCTCGATGTCGCCCTCTTTTCCCTTTCCCCGGGTGATATTCGTGAGAAGTTTCAGCATCTGCCTCATGCCTTCACGGCACGGGACACATTTGCCGCACGATTCATCGGTGAGGAAGTCGAGGAAGTACCTGGCCACATCTACCATGCAGGTATCTTCATCCATGACGATCATTCCGCCTGACCCCATCATTGAACCGGCCTTGGTGAGTTCATCAAAACCAACCGGCAAATCCAACAGCTCCTCAGGGATACATCCTCCGGACGGTCCCCCGGTCTGCACTGCCTTGAACTTCTTGCCTCCGGGGATTCCACCGCCTATCTTGAAGATGATATCCCGCAGCGGCGTGCCCATGGGTACTTCCACAAGGCCGGTATTGGTTATCTTACCGACCAGGGAGAAAATCTTCGTGCCCTTGCTGGTTTCAGTTCCATATTGAGTAAACCAGTCAGCGCCTTTATTGATGATAAGCGGCACATTGGCCCATGTCTCAACATTATTCAAAACGCTGGGTCTGCCCCAAAGGCCCACGACGTTGGAGCGGACATACTTCGGTCTGGGCTCTCCTGCCCTGCCTTCCAAAGCCGTCATCAGAGCGGTTGATTCACCACAGACGAAAGCGCCGGCTCCCTGGTGCACTTTAACCGTGAAATCAAAGCCTGAGCCAAGGATATTTTTCCCAAGAAGACCATGCTCCTCAGCCTGCTTGATGGCGGTAAACACGTTCTGCACCGCTAAAGGATATTCCTGCCGCACGTAAATATAGCCCTCGTGCGCGCCGACGGCATAGGCCCCGATGGTCAATCCCTCGAGGACCGCGTGAGGATTCCCCTCGAGAAGGCTCCTGTCCATATAGGCTCCAGGGTCGCCCTCGTCCGCGTTGACGATCACATATTTTATTTCACCGGGGGCATTACGGGATCCTTCCCACTTGGTCCCCGCGGGAAAGCCGCCGCCTCCCCTTCCTCTCAGGTTGGCTTTCTTGACTTCCTGCAATACCTGCTCGGCGCTCATCCCGGTGAGAGCCTTAGCTAACGCGGCATAACCGCCAATCGCCAGATAGTCCTCAATACTCTTAGGATCGATTTTACTGTTGGAACCGAACACAATCCGCTCCTGGAACTTGTAGAAGGGGATCTCAGATTCATGGATTATCTTTTCATTGGTGGCGGGGTCGGTATAGAGCAACCGCTCTACGACCTTCTTCTCCTTTATCGTCTCGGAGACGATTTCGGCAACATCTTTAGGCTCGATGTTGAAATAGCATATTTCCTCAGGGTGAATAACAACGATAGGACCTCGCTCGCAAAAACCATGGCAACCGGTCCTCCTGACATCGACCGTGGCGCTTAAGCCTTGTTTTTCAATCTCCTCTTTAATGCTCGCAGCGACTTCCGCACTGCCGGAAGCATTGCAAGCAGATCCGGAACAGAGTGTAATACAAGGTTTATTCGGGTCTCTTTTCGATAAGATGTTCTTCCTGTATTCTTCCAATTCAGCGGGTGAATTTATACGCGGCATAATGTTATCCTATTCATAATTTTTTAATGTCTCTGCTGTCTTGGATGGCGCCATCTTACCGTAGGTCTTCCCATCGATTTCCATCACCGGTCCTAAAGCACAGCAACCGAGGCAGTTAACGGTCTGCAGGCTGAACTTCAAATCCAAGTCCGTTTCGCCAGGCTTAATTCCAGTCAGGTCTTGCACCGAGTCGAGGACACGCGTCGCACCACGGACATGACAGGCAGTACCCACGCAGATGTGAATTTCGTGACGTCCTTTAGGTACTAAACTAAAGGCTTTATAAAAGGTAGCTATATGCTGTATCCGGGTTAAGGGAACGTGCAATTTTTCGCTGACCCTCGCTAATGCTTCCTTGGGAAGCCAATGATTCTCACTCTGAATCTCCAGTAACACTTGAATGAGCGAACTGGGCTCAGTATGATGTTTATCAATAATCTGATCGATCCTATCGTTATCCATAGTCGTTTCCCTGATCTTCTTTTTTTTACTAATCCGGTGGCTGCTCTTTCACACCTCAGGCGAGAGCATAGCACTTCTGACTTACGTCGTATCTGACTAATCCGTGCCGTGATGAAGTATTCATGTGTCTTGATACTTCAGACGGGGTCAGGCCCAGCATTTCAGCCATTTTACCGGTTGAAAGGGGTTTTTCCCGTAGGAGCGCCACAATTTGGCCTATTGCCAATTTATCTACAATCAGTTCATTAAACAACCTGTTGAACTCGTCACTGGTGAAAAATTTATGATATTCTTCTTCGGATTTAAGAGATAGTCTCAGCCTCTCCCTTTCCACCAGCCTGATGTAAGGGATGAGCTCCGTAACCGCTTCAAGCTTGGCCTTTAATCCATTTTCGTCCATCCCTTCGCTCTTGCCAAGAGGCCCCAGCTCCTTCACCTTTTTGACAAAATCATTTACTGATTCGGCGAAAAGGCTTGCTTCGGCGCCGGACATAAATTGGATCCTTAACCTTTCCGGGTTCAGCCCTATGTGTTCCATTATTTTTCGAGCTATATTCACCATGGTTAATGCATGGTAGTTCCCATGAGTCATATAGTTACATTCATTTAAATGGCAGGCGCCAAGAAACACTCCGTCCGCTCCCTTTGAGAAAGCCCGGAATACATGTGCCAGGTCGACCCGACCGGAACACATGACGCGAATAAGCCTCATTTCAGTTGTATATTGCAGTCTGGAAACTCCAGCCAGGTCAGCTGCGCCGTACGCTCACCAATGGCATACAAAACCTAATATTTTTGGTTTAAATTTGAGTGCTGCACTCATTCTTTCTCACCTCCTTACTTCTAATTCCCAACCGCCGCATCAATCTGTTTCATGATCTCTTCGTCTGAAACCGCCGCATCAATTTCGCTCAGGAGCTCTTCATCGGTAAAGTGCTTGAGGGAAATAGCCGATGTCGCACAGACTGTGTTACAGAGACCATCCCCCTTACAGAGAACAGGATTAACCTTGGCCTTTCTGCCCTGTGGCGTATCATAAAACTCTATGGCGCCATAGTTACAAACGGTGATGCATGCCCCGCACGACACACACTTATTTTCATCCACCTCACACACAGAGCCGGAGGCGACGACTGTATCGTTTGAGAGGAGCGTTAAGGCCCGGCCGGCTGCTCCATAGGACTGGTTGATGGTTTCCTGCATGAACTTGGGATAGTGAGCGAGCCCGCACAGATAGACGCCGTCGGTAGCAAACTCAACAGGTCTTAATTTGACATGGGCTTCTTTGAAGAAGCCATCCGGGCTCAACGTTACCTTGAAGAATCCGGCCATTTCCTTGGTGGTCGCGGCAGGGATGACAGCGGCAGCCAGAGCAACTACGTCAGCATCCAGCTCCAGCTTCTTCCCTAAAATGAAATCCGTCGCGGTAACCTTCAGAACGGACCGTCCGTCCTCAGCCTCACCGGGTTCCACGGCAGGTGCATCCTCGGGCTCGTAGCGGATGAACCTCACATCTTTGCTTGCCGCTTCCCTGTAAAAATCCTCTCTGAACCCATAGGTTCTCACATCCCTGAAGAGGATGTAGATATCCATCTTGGGATTTTTTTCTTTGAGCAACAATGCGTTCTTTACAGACTCGCTGCAGCATATCCTGCTGCAGTAATTTCTCTCTTCATTTCTGCAGCCTACGCATTGGATCATCACGAGACTCTGGGCGTTAATTATTTTCTCGTCTCCCTCGGCGATCTTCGCCTCCAGCTCAAGGTGGGTCATGACCCTGTCATCTTGTCCGTAAAGGTATTCGGTAGGTGTATAGACATCGGCGCCTATGGCGATGACGGCTGCGCCATGTTTTATCGCCGTGACTCCTCTGTCCGACTTCACCGTTGTTACGAAATTCCCGACATAACCTGTAGCCGCCGTGATGGTCGCATCAGTATAGACATGTATTAAGGGGTGTTTATATACCTTTCCTGTAAGATCCCTGAGATACGCCTGAACATCCAGTCCTTCCAGGGTGGAATGAATTCTTCGCGCGATCCCCCCAAGGTCTTTATCCTTTTCCACCAGAAAAACCTCATGTCCCTGGTTGGCTATGGAGAGGGCAGACGTCATGCCGGCTACGCCTCCACCAACCACCAACGCCCTCTTGTCGACGGGCAGATCAAATTCCTGTAACGGCGCCAGATGGCATGCTCGTGCTGCCGACATCCGGATTATATCCTTTGCCTTTTCGGTGGCCTCTTCCTTTTCTTTCGAGTGGACCCAGGAGCAATGTTCTCTGATATTCGCCATCTCGTAGTAATATTGATTAATGCCCGCCTCCCGGAGGGTGTCCCGGAATAATGGTTCAAGGGTCCTGGGGGAGCAGCCGGCGACAATTACGCGATTGAGCCCTTTCTCCTTTATCATGTCTGTTATTTCTCTGGCGGAATTAGTGGCGCATGAAAATAACTGGTTCTGAGCGTGGACAACATTCGGCAGGGTCTTGCAATATTCAACCGTATCAGGGATACCTACCACGCTTGAGATATTAGCCCCGCAATGGCACACAAAGATGCCTATCCTCGGCTCCTCGCCGGAGACATCCCTTTCCTCCGGATATATCCTTTCTTTGGTAAGCTTCCCCCGCCTGTAGTCAAGGATCTCGCCAATCTGGGAGCCGGCTCCGCTGGCGCTGAAGACCGACTCAGGGATATCTACAGGACCCTGGAAGCCTCCGCTTACAAAGATTCCGGGCCTTTTGGTCTCCATAGGGTTGACCTCATTGACCTTGGCAAAACCATGATCACTCAGCTCAATGCCGTATTTGTTTGCGATCTCCAACGCATGCTTGGGAGGATTCAATCCGATGGATAATACCACCATATCGAATTCTTCCTCTTTTACTCCATCGTCGGTCGTAGAGTACCGTATGAACACATTCTTCGTTACCGGGTCCTCTCTCACTATTGACGTGTAGCTTCTGAAAAACCGGACACCGGGAAGGTTCTCCGTCCTTTGGTAGTATCGCTCAAAATCCTTCCCGTAGGAACGAACATCGTTATGGAATATCGTACACTCTGCATCCGGGTGATGATCCTTTGTCAAAATCACCTGTTTCTGGGTATAGGTGCAGCATACGGCTGAGCAATAGCTGTTGCCGCCCTCGATAACCTGTCTGGAACCGACGCATTGAATCCAGGCTAATTTTTTGGGATGCTTCAGGTCGGAAGCGCGCAGTATCTCACCTGCGTATGCCCCGGTGGAGGATAGCAGCCGTTCAAAGTCCATACTGGTCAGTACGTTCTGGAACTCTCCGTAGCGATATTCTTCCCTCACCTTGGGATCAAAGGGCTCAAGGCCGGCGGACAGAATGATCGCCCCTACGTTTATTTCTCCCTTCTCCACCGTTTGACTGAAATCTATGGCCTTATTCTTACATACTGTTTCGCAAATACGACATTTCTTCTCTTTAAGGTATAGACAGGTTTCATCTATATAGGTGACAAGGGGAATTGCCTGCGGGAAGTATATATGGATCGCTTTATTCTTCGATATGTCCTGATTGAATTCATCAGGATATTTGACCGGGCAGTACTCCACACAGGTAGTACAACCCGTGCACTTATCCTCCAGAATATACCTGGGCTTTTTTGTAAGCGTTACCTTAAAGTTCCCTACTTCTCCCTCTACACTGTTAACTTCAGTATAGGTGAGAACTTCTATATTCGGATGCCGGCCGACCTCGACCAGCTTGGGTGCGAGTATTCACATGGAGCAGTCATTGGTCGGAAAGGTCTTGTCGAGCTGGGCCATATGGCCCCCGATGCTCGGCCCTTTTTCTACCAGGTAGACCTTGAAACCGGCGGTGGCAAGATCAAGAGAGGCTTGAATACCGCTGATCCCCGCACCGACAACCATTACGTCTCCAAAATTACTCTCACCGAAACTTTTACAAAGCTGCTGAACATCTTCTCTTAACGATATTACGTTTTCCACTTTCTATCACCTCATCGGGTTATGTGTGCCCATATACTGTCCGGTTTCAGCCCGGATTAGCCATCCTTAATTTGTTGAGCAGCCAAGTCGCTCCGGGTGGGAATAGACCAACAGGCGGCTCCCACGCGCATAGCCGACCAGCGCAATGCCCAGATCACGGGCAAGCGAAATGCCGCGTCCCGTCGGCGAGGTCCGCGAAACAACAATCGGGATCTGCATCCCTGCCGCTTTGAGCAACATCTCGGACGAAACGCGACCGGTGCTCAGCAGCAGCCGATCTTTCGTTGCCAGCCCCCTCATCAGACATTCACCCTGGATCTTATAGAAGGTGTTATGTCGTCCGATATCCTCAGACACTATTATCAGGTTCTTGGTATCGGACAGAGCTGAGGCGTGCACCCCGCCGCTGAGCCGATACAGCTCCATCCGCTCCAGAAGCTGCTTCATCAAAGACAGCACTTCCGCTGGTGTAACAACAAGATCCGAATCAACCTTCTGTCCCTGAGTTTTAAACGTTGCACCGCCACCGCAGCCGGAGGTAAGTGTCCGTTTCAGTATTGGCAATTCATACTCGGGGTTGGTCAGCCTCACATCGACTTCCGATTCTTCGTCACACACGCGCATGCTCAGCACGTCATCGATGCCTTGAGATGATTCCCTCCGCGTACAGGAATCCGAGGACAAGGAAATTCACTTTCGCCGGAGTGCACAGGATGGTGACCAGTTCCCGGAGATTTACATAGATGGTGAGCTGCACCTCGCTAGGCACGTGAACCGAGGTCTTGACCCATCCCCCGTCCGAAAAGCGATCGCAGACCATGTTCGGTTCGACACCTTTCAGATCCGATATGTCAATCGCTTCTTGCATGTTTCGATTCTTCGTCCCCTAGATCACTTCCTGGAATATCTCCGTAATATCCTTAACCTGTATGTCGTCAGCATGATTCAGGACCAACCTGCTGTCCTCAAGAGCGGTGATGCAATAGGGGCAGGCAGTAACCAGCTCTTGAGCCCCAAGCTCGATGGCTTGTTCCACTCTGAGGTTGGAGAACCGTTCATGTTTTTCGGTTTCCGCCCAGATCCTGCCGCCTCCCATACCGCAGCAGAGGCTATCTACCCGCGCCTCAGGCAGCTCAGCCAGTTCCAAACCAGGTATCTTTTGCAAGACCCCGCGGGGTTCGTCATAGATGCCATTATGCCGACCCAGGTAACACGGGTCATGATAGGTAACTTTCTTCCCATACTCCTTGGTGATCTGAAGTCTCCCCTCATTCAGAAGCTGGAATAAATATTGGGAGATATGAACCACCTCAAAGCTCACCTTGAATTGAGGATACTCGTTCTTGAAGGTGTGGTAGCAATGGGGGGAAGAAACAAGGATCTTCTTCACGCCGTTGTCGATGAACGTCTTGATGTTTTCCTTGGCTAATTTTTTGAATAACTCCTCATTGCCGGTCTTGCGGATGCTCTCTCCGCAGCAATTCTCCTTGGTACCCAGTATCCCGAAATCCACCCCTGCCTTATTCAGGATAGTAGCCGTGGCCCGAGCTACCTTCTTCAATCTCGGGTCATAGCTGCAATAGCAGTCAGGGAAATAGAGAATCTCCATCCCTTCGACGAATGGTTTTACAGACAGACCCTCTGCCCAATCCGCCCTGGTCTTCCGGTCTTCGTTGAAGGGGTTGCCTTGCGCACTCAGGCCTGAGCTTATGGTACGGTAAGGCTTCACTCCAGCCGGAAAGACGCCATAGCCCGTGGCCATCCGGCGCAGGGCTACCATGTCATCTATCTGTTTCACATCCCTGGGGCAGCGCTGCGGGCACTTGCCGCAGGTGGTGCAGCGCCAGATTTCCTCACGTTCTATCTCGGACAGACCGAAGGTAGCCTCGCGGATGAGCTTGCGCATGCTGAACTTTCTTACCCGGTTCCAGGGGCAGACCGTATCGCACTTGCCGCACTGGTAGCAGAATTTGACGGCGTCTCCGCCTTTCTCTTTTACCTCATCTATGACTTCTTTGAAGGGAGCTATGGTTTCCACGATTGTTTATATCCTCTTTTGTCAGCTTGACGTTTCACCCTTCTGTGACAGCCGGGCAACGGTATCCATTACCGTCTGCAACCCATATTTGTCTACCATCGATTCCAATCCTGTCTCCACGTCCTCCGGCTTCACTTCTTCTTCTACTTCCTCTTCCCTTTCTTCGTAAATCAGGGCGTCATTAAGGCACCACTGAACACACAAGGGCTTTTCTCCCGGCGGAAGGTCTTCACACATATCGCATTTGAGCGGCAGACCGGAATCGGGTTCTTTGAAAGCGTCCCTGGATGGGCAGGAAGCCCTGCAGAAGCTGCACTCGCCGTATTCCTTTCCGTCAATCATATATTTGTCTCTGCCCATACATTCAGCTGCCGCATACTCACCCGCGTATACAGGAAGATATACGTCTCTTATTGGTTCACGAATCAGCCGAATACGAGACCTCGCCGGATTATTGCTGCTATATTGCGGGTTAGCGTGAAAGGCGGAGCAAATCACCTCACATGCCCGGCAACCATTGCACTTGTCAAGATCGACCTTGATAGTCTTGATTTTCTTCTTAATCTTGGCCATTTTTTATTATCCCTCTCTGTTCAAGATCTTCGGCAACGTAACCCAGATCCAATTGCTGTAAAGACTCTTTCGTAGGAATACCCTGATTGTCCCACCCCTTGAATTTGTAATACGCGTCTAAGAGCTTTTCTTCAAGCTCGGGGAATCTTTTCTTCCAATGGTCTTCCGGCGGCTTCTCATCAGCTCTCGTCAAGCCTCTTCTTACATTAACGGCTCTGAGTAACGTTCGGTTCCTGTTATATACTTGCGTCAGGCCGGCTTCGTCGATATCGATCCCGGTCGCTGATGAGATAAGATGCGGGTAATTGTGTATGTGATAGGGAGGCTTCAGGGGAAATGACGACAAACCGGCGCATACCCCGAGGGCGTCATCGATGTAGTGCATCTTCTCCTGCCAGTCAACAATGTCAACGGACATGTCAACAGTCGGGTAATACGGATTTGAGCGTTCTCCGCGCATTTCCCAGTCCATAAGATATTGCTTGAACTTTTCATCAGGAACCTGGATCCAATCCTTGCAGAAGTCTTCTCTCTCCTCCATCGTAGGAAAAGGCGACTGGGGGAACTGCCCTTCGATCTGGGTAATGTTTATCTTCTCGCCCGTAGCATACATGAGGAAATAAACGGGATTGAGCATTCCCAGCTTGAGAGGCAGCTGCTCATGTTTCTTAATGTTATTATGAGCAAATGCATCCGCGCCCTTACCGATCTGTTGGGCCGCCCAATGGGTGCCATTGGCCAACACATCTCCTATCCCTTCCCGCCGAACAATTCTGTCGAGTAACCAGTAAAATTTCCCCTCGTTATCGGACGGGCATCCTGCGAAGTCCTCGTCAGTCAAAATACCGGCTTCTTTAAGCTCGAAGCCGAAGGCCATAATTTGCGGGGTTGAGAACCCGTCCACGCCGTACTCCGTAGCACGTTGAGCGATTCTAAAACCAAAATCCAGGTCTGCATAGGCCGCCATGGTATACGTGAGTTTCGAGAAACATTTCATCATGTAAGTTGAAATTCCCGGGACGGAAATTATCGCCCCGCATTTCATCGGACAGTTATAGCAGCTTATCAACCGCGTCCGCACCAGCTCCTGAGTCTCCTTCCACTTCTGTTCGACTTCCTTGTTCCAAAAATCCTTTCTCCGGGTGCGGGCATTCCCCCACATGAAATTCTGGGTGTGCCACTCCTCATCAACGTGTTTCATCTCCTGCGGTGACCCAAGCCCCTGTAAAATGGTCATTACCCCCGGAACCGGATGTTCTTCCCGAACTTTTATATATTGCAGCACTTCGTTGCAAAGCTGCATATATTCGGCCGGTCGGGCAAGATTGACGTCCTTTGTTCCACGAACAACTATCGCCTTTATCCCTTTGTCTCCCATAACGGCGCCCACGCCGAGCCGGCTGGCACTGGAGCGGCCCTGCTCGATGGAAGCCGTATAGACCCTGTTCTCACCGGCCAGTCCGATAGAAGCCACCTGGGCGTTCGGCTCCTTCAACTCCTGTTTAATAAGTTCCGCGGTTTCAACAGCGCCTTTACCCTTCAAATGAGAGGCATCACGTAGTTCTACTTTGTCATTGTGTATCCACACATAGACCAGATTGGGGGACTTGCCGCGAAAGATGACTTTGTCATAACCGGCATACTTCAATTCCGGCGCAAAAAATCCCCCCATCATTGAATACGCCATTAACAACGTCTGAGGAGAATAGGTAGTAATAATGGTGCGATTAGCACCGGGAGCAGGTGTGCCACATAAAAGACCGGTGCTGAATATGAGTAGATTATCAGGAGAAAAGGGTTCAGTTTCAGGGGGAACCCTGTCCCATAATATCTTGGTGTTGGTACCTAGACCCCCAAGATGAAGTTCGGTTAATTTCGGGTCGGTTTCCACCCTCTCAATATTTCCCCGTGATAGATCAATTTCTAAATTAAATCCTGTCTCTCCGTACCTCATTTTTGACCCCTTCTAGGTATCTTCGCAGCCAGTATAGCTGCGGGTTGTTCATATTTTCACGTGCTGATTTTGTATACCAAGATTATAACGCTCCTGTCAAGAAGAAAACTGCCGCGCTTGCCGGACTCCTACCGTGCCCGATCTCTTTTGCTTCGTTCGTCACCGTCGCTGGCTTAGATAAAAGTAATTTCTTTGAATTGTACAGGTGGGCTGACTCTTGAATTCGTCGGCTCATGATGGGGTTCTGTTCAGTAGAGAAAACGTCTGTTTAATATATCAAACAATGGACTTTTTGTCAAGGACAAAACGACAGCTCGTGAAAACCTGCACAAAATGACAGCGAGAGGTTAAGCCGGCTATGTTGACGTAGAATCGTTGTCTATCCCTCTGAGGCAGAGGACTGCGGAAACGAGAGCCCTTCCGTTAAAAAGAAAGCTGCCTGTAGATATGATGTAGGGCAAAGGGCAAAACATTCCTTACAGTTCCAGCACTCCTTAGAGGCTATCTTCGGAATGAAATTTATCTCTCGTTTTGGTCCTTGGTCACCAAAGGCAACAGCGTTCTTCTTCTTGACTTCAGCACAATATCTTACACATAAGCCGCATAGAATGCAGAATGAGGGCTCTTTTTCAAAAGCGGCCTCATCCGCTCCGTACTCCCGAGCCAACTCCTGCAATGCCGGGGCGCCCGGGGCGTGAGCCATCAACATTTCCACGATTGTTCTGCGAATTTCATCGATGCTCTCTGACCTGGTTGTCACTACCAGATTCTGCTCTACCGGGTACACGCAAGAAGCAACCAGGCTCTTTCTGCCGCCGGCATCTATCTCTACGGTGCAAATGCGGCAGGCCCCGTAAGGTTCTAATTTCTCATGGTTACAAAGTGTCGGAATATATATACCAGCCCCCTTGGCCGCCTCGAATAGCGTCATCCCTTCATCGGCTTCAACCTGCCGACCATCAATGGTTAAGGCGATTTTACCCGTACTCATCTATAGATCCTCCAAGTAGCTCTCATTAAGCATATCAGCATACGCGTGCCGCTTTAGCGTTTCTCTAAATCACATCTCAGACAACGTGCCGTTTCCTTCTTTGCTTTCTTCTGGTCAAACCCAAGAACTACCTGAGCATAACTCTTGAGCCTCTTGTCGATTGGCAGCATCTTTATTGACGGCCGATACTGCTCTCCTTCAGCTTCTTCCAGGTTAAAGGCCGCAGGAGCCTCTTCGGGTGGTGCGAGCACCTCTTCTATGTTTCCCGTACCGCCAAGGTATTTGTCTATGGATATTGCAGCCTGTCGACCAACGGCGATTGCCTCTATCACTGATGCAGGCCCGCTTACCACATCGCCTCCGGCGTATACTCCCTTTCGTGAGGTAGCCAGCGTCTCAGCGTCTACTTTTATCCTTCCTCCCTTTTCCACTAATAATCCATAGGTATCGGGAACCAGAGACTCCTGACCGATAGCTTTTAGTATCAGGTCATACTCGCTGGTAAAATTACTGCCGGCTATTGGTACTGGTCTGCGTCTACCGCTTTCATCCACCTCGCCCAATGCCATCCGTATAAGCTCTACCTGTACCTTGCCATCTACCTTCATGGCCTTGGTCGGTGTTGCCAAATATTCTATTTTTACACCTTCCTCAAGCGCCTCATCTATCTCTTCGGCGCTGGCCGGCATCTCAGCGCGAGTCCGGCGATAGACAATGGTTACCTCTTTTGCTTTGAGACGACGGGCTGTCCGGGAAGCATCGATAGCAACGTTACCGCCTCCTACTACCAACACCTTGTCCCCTACCGTTACTTCCTTGCCTAAGTTGACATCCCTGAGGAAGTCTATACCGTCTACGATCTTAGGAGTGGTTTCTCCTTCTATACCCATGTTTGTGCCGCGGTGCGCGCCCACGCCGACAAAAACAGCATCATAGCCTTGCGCAAAGAGCTCATCCAATGACTCTACCCGGGCATTTGTTTTTATCTTCGCCCCGACATTCTCTATCTCTTTTATCTCTTTATCCAGGACTTCCGCGGGTAGACGGTACGTTGGTATTCCCACGCGCATCATACCACCGGCCTTGGGTAAGGCTTCAAACACGGTGACGTCGTGCCCCAGCACGGCTGAATAATAAGCTGCCGTGAGTCCTGCCGGCCCTGATCCTATGACGGCCACCTTCTTTCCCGTCGGAGAAGCGACCTTAACGTTCTGCTTCCATTGCCCGTTATCATGGTCAGCGGCAAATCTCTTAAGTTCCCGGATCGCTATGGGCTCCTCCAACTCACCGCGGCGGCACTTGGCTTCGCAATAATGCACGCACACATAACCGCATATTGCCGGGAAAGGAATCTTCTCGCGAATTACTGCGACTGCTTCACCATATTTGCCGTCACCGATCGCGCGAATATAGCGGGGAATATCTATACCTGCAGGACAGGAATTCTGGCAGGGAGACTTAACGAGCTGCTTACATACGCCGGCCCGGCAGTAATGCTTTTTTATATGTTCCTCATACTCGTGTCTGAAGTAACGGAGCGTGCTCAGGACCGGGCTGGGAGCCGTTTTTCCAAGAGCGCACAAAGAGGCCGCTCCGGTCGTCCTGGCCAACTTTTCCAAACGTTCGATATCACCCATTTTTCCTTTTCCAGCGGTGATATTCGTGAGTATCTTAAGCATCTGCCTGATGCCTTCACGGCACGGGACACATTTGCCGCAGGATTCATCCGTAAGAAAACTAAGAAAATACCTGGCGACATCAACCATGCAGGTATCTTCATCCATGACGATCATGCCACCGGAACCCATTATTGCGCCGACTTTCGCCAGTTCGTCAAAGTCGACTCCTCTGCCCAAGTATTCTGCAGGGATGCATCCTCCCGATGGGCCACCGGTCTGAACCGCTTTGAACTTCTTGCCCTTGGGCACGCCACCGCCCACTTTATAGATAATATCTTTCAGGGTTATGCCCATGGGCACTTCCACAAGGCCCGTGTTGTTTACCTTCCCGACCAATGAAAATATTTTGGTGCCCTTGCTCCCTTCAGTGCCTATCGAGGCAAAGGATATCAGCCCCGTTGTTAATAATCAGAGGGATGTTGGCCCATGTCTCCACATTATTTATATTTGTCGGCCTGTCCCACAGACCCTTCACGGCTGGATAGGGCGGTCTCGCTTTTGGCTCGCCTGCCTTTCCCTCGAGAGACCTGAGCAGGGCCGTTTCCTCGCCGCACACGAAGGCGCCGGCTCCCTGTTGCACTTCAACAAAGAAATCAAAGCCTGAGCCAAGGATGTTTTTCCCGAGCAAACCATACTCCTCGGCCTGCTTGATGGCGATGGTCACATTTTTAACTGCCAGAGGGTATTCCTGACGGACATAGATATAACCTTGATGCGAGCCGATTGCATAAGCTCCGATGGTCAGCCCTTCAAGGACCGCGTGGGGATTCCCTTCGAGCAGACTTCTGTCCATATAAGCTCCGGGGTCTCCCTCATCCGCATTGACGATCACATACTTTATGTCACCTGGAGTACTACGGGCGAACTCCCACTTTTTCCCTGTGGAGAATCCGGCGCCTCCTCTCCCTCTCAGGCCGGAAGCTTTCACCATATCCACTACCTGCTGCGGGGTAGACTGGGAAAGGGCCTTGGCCAAGGCAGAATAACCGCCAACACCAATGTAGTCGTCTATGTTCTTGGGATCTATTTTACTGTTGTTTTGGAAAACCCTCCGCTCCTGATTCTTGTAGAAGGGGATTTCAGATTCATACACTATCTTCTCATTTGTGGCCGGGTCTGTATAGAGTAGACGCTCTACGACCTTCTTGTTCTTAATAGTCTCGGAGATAATTTCAGGAACGTCGTCAGGGGCTACATTAAAATAGCAGATTCCCTCAGGATGGATATCGATAATGGGTCCCTTCTCACAAAAGCCGTGGCAGCCGGTCCTCCTGAGGTCTACTGAACCACGTAAGCCCTGCTTCTCAATCTCCTCTTCAAGAGCCAGAGCGACTTCCGCACTCGCGGAAGCGTTGCAGGCAGAGCCGGAGCAGAGTGCAATACAAGGTTTATTCGGGTCTGTTTTTGAGAGTAGTTCTTTCCTGAATTGTTCCAATTCAGCGGGTGAATTTATTCGAGGCATAGTTTATATCCTATTCATATTTTCTTAAGATCTCTGCTGTCTTGGATGGCGCCATCTTACCGTGAGCCTTCCCATCGATTTCCATCACCGGTCCCAGTGCGCAGCAACCAAGGCAGTTTACAGTCTTCAAACTGAACTTTAAATCCGGACTCGTTTCGCCGGGTTTGATTCCGGTCAAATCTTGAACCTTGTCAAGGAGACGGGACGCACCGCGGACATGACAGGCAGTGCCCTGACATACGTGGATTTCGTGACGACCCTTAGGAGCTACACTAAAGGCTTTATAAAAAGTGACTATCTGCTGTATCCGGCTCAAAGGCACTCCCAGTTTTTCACTGACCGTCTCCAGCACTTCCGCCGGCAGCCAACGGTTTTCCCTTTGAATCTCCAGCAATACTTGGATAACCGAACTGGCCTTCCCCTTATACTTATCGATGATCTGGTTGATCCTATCTTCATCCATAGTTCCTGTCCTAGCCTCCATCCTTCTCTTAAGCCCGTGCCTGCTCTTTCACGCCGGGCACCAGAAAAACCTTTTGTGTTTCATCAAACCTCAGAAGGCCCTGCCTCGCTGAACTATTGAGGTACCTCGTGACATCAGAGGGATCTAAGCCCAGACTGTTAGCGATCTCTCCGCTGGTCAGGCGTCCTCCTTCTCCAAGAAGCAGCATAATCTGGCTCACTGCCAGCTTATCCGCAACCAATTCACGGAATAACCTTTCTGCCTCGTCGCTGGCGAAGAAATTGCTATATTCCTCTGCTGTAGCAAAGGGGCCTCCCAGCCTTTCTTTTTCTACGAGCTTGATGTAGGGAAGTAGATTCTTGACTGCTTCAAGCTTGAATTTCAATGCCTTGTCGTCCAGTCCTTCACTTATTCCGAGCGGTCCTATTTCTTTGATCTTTGCGGAAACATCATTCATGACTTCCGCAAAGCGGATTCCTTCAGAAGCGCCCACCCATTCGACCCTTAACCTGTCGGGGTTCAGGCCTACGTACTTCAGCACCCTCTTCATGAGAAGCATCGTGCCTAAGGTATGATAATTTCCTTCGGTAGTATAATGGCACTCGCCGGGCCAACAACCTCCGATATACACCCCGTCGGCTCCATTTGAAAAGGCCCGCACTATAAATGCCGGGTCGACTCTGCCGGTGCACATGACGCGGACAAGCCTGATATCGGTCGCATATTGCAGTCTGGAAACTCCAGCCAGGTCAGCTGCGCCGTAGCCTCACCAGAAGCATATGAAACCTAAGATTCTCGGTCTGAACTCAAATTCTGCACTCATGATTCTCTCCTACTTTTTGAGTCACCTTGGGGTAACCCTGCTCTTTTCGTCACCGCGCTTTTGCAAGCGCTGGAATCGCCTCGTCAATCTGGCTGAAGATTTCTTGATCGGTAAAGTGCTTTAGAGAAATTGCCTGCGCAGGACACTTGCGGACACAAAGGCCATCACCTTTGCAGAGCACAGGATTAACCCGGGCCTTCTTGCCCACAGGTGTCTCATGAAACTCTATGGCGCCATACTTACATACTTTGATACATCCTCCGCAGGATACGCACTCTTTCTCGTTTACTTCAGACACGGACCCCGAGGCGATCACAGAATCTTTCGAGAGAACCGTCACCGCCCGACCGGCGGCTCCATACGCCTGGCTTATCGCCTCTGACAAGTGCTTGGGGTAGTGCGCCATACCGCACAGGAAGACACCGTCCGCGGCAAAGTCAACAGGTCTCAATTTCACGTGTGCTTCCTGGAAGAATCCATCCGGATTCAACGGCAGCTTGAAAAATCGCGAGATCTCATTGTTTGTTGCCGAAGGAATGATGGCAGCAGCTAAAGCAACCACGTCAGCATCCAATTCGAGCTTCTTGCCTAAAATGAAATCCGTCACGGTAACCTTTAGAACGGGCCGACCTTCCTCCGACTTACCAACTTCCACCTGGGGTTTATCCTGCGGCTCATAGCGGATGAACCTTACGCCCTTATCCGCCGCTTCCCGGTAATAATCCTCTCTAAGCCCGTACGTTCTCATATCCCGGAAGAGAACATAAATATCCATCCCGGGGTTTTTCTCTTTCAGTTTCAATGCATTCTTTATGGAATGGCTGCAACATATCCGGGCGCAGTAATTTCTCTCTTCATTCCTGCAGCCTACGCACTGGATCATCACGAGACTTTGCGCGTTGTTAACCTTTTCGTCTCCCTCGGCGATTCTCTCTTCCAACTCCAGCGAGGTCATTACCCTGTCGTCCTCTCCGTAGAGGTATTCGCCAGGTTTATATTCTTCAGCACCGGTAGCTATCATGGCTACACCGTGGTGGATTTGCCGGGTCATCAACCCGCTCTTTACTGTCGTCGTAAAATTTCCCACGTAACCGGAAACGTCGGTGATTCTTGCATCAGTAATCACATGAAGGGAAGGGTGCTGATAGACTTTACGCACGAGGTCGTACAAGTAGGTCTGAACATCAAGGCCTTCCAGGGTATAATGAATTCTTCTAGCCACACCTCCAAGATCCGTATCCTTTTCAAGCAGGAAGACCTCGAATCCCTGATTGGCAAGGTTCAGGGCACCGGTCATGCCGGCCACGCCTCCTCCAATCACCAACGCTCTCTTGTCGACAGGCAGCTGGAATTCCTGTAACGGCTCCAGACGGGCCGCGCGGGCGACGGACATACGGACAAGGTCCTTGGCCTTTTGTGTGGCAATATCCTTTTCCCGGGAGTGCACCCAGGAGCAATGCTCCCGTATATTAGCCATTTCGTAGTAGTAGGGGTTGATTCCCCCTTCCCGAAGCGTGTCGCGGAACAGCGGCTCATGTGTCCTCGGTGTGCAAGCAGCGACTACCACGCGATTGAGTCCCTTTTCCCGGATCGTATCGGCTATTTTTCTGGCATTGTCCGTGGAGCACGCAAAGAGCGCTTCCTCAGCGTGTACCACATTCTTCAAGCCGGAAGCATATTCAACCACTGAGGGAACATTCACTACTCTTCCGATATTGGCGCCGCAATGACAGACGAAGACGCCTATCCTCGGTTCCTCTCCCGCGGCATTCCTTTCCGCGGGGTATTCCCTTGCTGTTGCCAGGTCCCCCCGCCGATAGGCAAGCAGTTGGCCGCACAGCGCTTCGGCGCCGCTGGCGGACATAACCGACTCGGGTATATCTATAGGACCCTGGAACGCTCCACTTATGAAGACTCCGGGACGAGAGGTTTCAATGGGATTAACAGGATTGGTTTTGCAGAATCCCTGCGGGGTCAGCTCGACGCCGAAGGTACCAGCCAGTTTCTTTACACCCTCAGGAGGGTTCAATCCAACGGACAAGACGACGAGGTCGAACTCCTCTTCCTTTACGCCGTCCTCATAGGTAGAGTAGCGTATGGTCACATTCTTGGTTTCCGGGATTTCTTTTCCTATCGATACATAGCTTCTTATGAACCGTACGCCGTCGAGCTTCTCCGCTCTCTGGTAGAACCGTTCAAAATCTTTTCCGAACGAGCGGATGTCGTTATGGAATATCGTACATTTCGCCTCGGCATCGTGGTCTTTTGTCAGGATGACCTGCTTCTGCGTGTAGGCGCAGCATACGGCCGAGCAATAGCTGTTGCCACCCTCGATCACCTGCCGTGAACCTACGCACTGAATCCAGGCTATGTTATGTGGATGCTGTTTGTCCGAAGGCCGCTCTATCTCACCTTCGTAAGGTCCGGTTGCGCAGAGTATCCTTTCGAAATCAAGGCTGCTTACCACGTTCTCCATGGTTCCGTAGCCATAGTCATTCCGAAGCTTCGGGTCGAATGCCTCATAGCCCGGAGACAGAACTATCGCGCCTACCTCTATCTCGAGCCTTTCCGGTTTCTGGTAAAGATCTATTGCATCGTTCTTACAGACACCCGCGCAGATCTGGCATCTCTCCTCTTTGAGGAAGGAGCATTTTTCACGGTCTATGTAGGTGACCAGCGGAACCGCCTGGGAAAAATATATGTGGATGGCTTTATTCAAAGAGAGATCTTGATTGTACTCATCCTCGACCCTGACCGGACAGTACTCCACGCAGGTGCCGCAACCCGTGCATTTATCGGCTTCGACGTATCTGGGCTTCTTGAGCAGCGCGACCTTGAATTCACCTGCTTCCCCTTCTACCCTCTCAACTTCGGTGTAGGTCAGGATTTCTATGTTCGGATGCCTGCTGCATTCGATGAATTTTGGAGATTCAATACACATGGAGCAGTCGTTGGTAGGAAAGGTCTTGTCGAGTTGAGCCATCTTGCCGCCGATGGCCGGTGATTTTTCGACCAGGTAGACCTTAAGGCCCGTCTCGGCGAGATCAAGAGCGGCCTGAATACCGCTGATCCCTCCGCCGACAACCATTACGTCTCCCGTATTGCTCTCTGCAGGACTCTTACGAACCTGTTCAATCAGTTCTTTTTCGGCCATTTTATTTTCCACTTCGCTATGCCTCGTCAGGTTTGTCGGTTCTCTATATTACTTCCTGTAGTATCTCCGTAATGTCCTTCACCTGTATGTCGTCAGCATGATTCAGGACTAACCTGCTATCCTCAAGAGCGGTGATGCAATAGGGGCAGGCAGTAACGAGCTCTTCGGCACCGAGGCCGATAGCCTGTTCTACTCCTGAGGTTGGAGAACCGTTCATGCTTTTCGGTTTCCGCCCAGATCCTGCCGCCTCCCATACCGCAGCAGAGGCTCTCTACCCGCGCTTCCGGCAGCTCGGTGAGTGTTACGCCGGGTATCTTTCGTAAGACGTCGCGCGGCTCGTCATAGACGCCGTTATGGCGCCCCAGGTAGCAGGGGTCATGGTAGGTAATCTTCTTGCCATACTCTTTGGTGATCTGCAGCTTCCCATCCCGCACGAGCTCGAAAAGATACTGGGAGATATGGACCACCTCGAAGTTCACCTTGAATTGAGGATACTCGTTCTTAAAGGTATGGTAGCAATGAGGGGAAGAAACAAGGATCTTCTTCACGCCATTGTCGATGAACGTCTTGATGTTTTCCTTGGCTAATTTTTTGAATAACTCTTCATTGCCGGTCTTGCGGATGCTCTCTCCGCAGCAGCTCTCTTTGGAACCCAGTATCCCGTAGGCTACCCCCGCCTTATTGAGAATCCTGGCAGTGGCCTGAGCTACCTTCTTCAGTCTCGGGTCGAATGCCGTGTAGCAGCAGGGGAAGTAGAGAAGATCCATTCCTTCGGCGAAGGGTTGTACGGAGAGACCCTCTGCCCAATCCGCCCTGGTCTTCCGGTCTTCGTTGAAGGGGTTACCTTGTGCGGTAAGGCCTGAGCTTACGGTGCGGTAAGGCTTGACAGCGGCGGGAAAAACATTATAACCCGTGGCCATCCTGCGCAGGGCCATCATGTCATCTATCTGTTTCACGTCCCTGGGGCAGCGCTGGGGGCACTTCCCGCAGGTGGTACAGCGCCAGATCTCTTCCTTCTCTACCTCAGTCAGACCGAAGGTCGCTTCCCTGATGAGTTTGCGCATGCTGAACTTTCTCACCCGGTTCCACGGACAGACCGTATCGCATTTCCCGCACTGGTAGCAAAACTTGACGGCGTCTCCGCCTTTCTCTTTTACCTCATCTATGACTTCTTTGAAGGGAGCTACGGTTTCCACGATGGTTTATATCCTCTTAGTTTGGCTTAACGTTTAGCCCTTCTTTCCCATTCGGGCAACGGTTTCCATGACATTCTTGTGACCATATTTCTTTATGAGCGACTCCAACCCTATCTTCATCTCCCCACGCTTCTCCTGGCTTTCTTCCACTGAAGCTATTGGTACTACCTCTTCCCTTTCTTCGTAGGTCAGCGCTTTAAAGGTGCATGCGTCGACGCACATAGGTTTCTCCAGGGCCGGGACATTTTCACACATATCGCATTTGAGCGGAAGGCCTGAATCAGGTTCCTTGAAGGCATCCCTCGACGGGCAGGAAGCCGGACAGAATGTGCACTCGTTGTATTCCTTGCCGTCGATAACGTATTTGTTTCTCCCGTTACATTCCGCCTGGGCGTAGTCACCGGCCCGTATCGGAACAAACACATCGTTCACTTCGTCCATGGTTACCATGATACGGGAACGTGCGGTATTAACCGAGCTATATTTCGGTACAGCGTGGAAGGCGGAGCATGCTATCTCGCATGCCCTGCACCCCACACACTTTTTGGTATCCACCTTTATTTCTTTAACTATTCTTGTTTTTTTTCCATTGTTGTCCACGGTCAGGCCCCCTTCTTCATTTCTTCTTGTTCCTGGCCCTGCTTGGCCCTGGCATCGTTGAGGGCAGTAACTTCATTCCCGGTCAAAACGCCCCTCTTGATGAGGTCTTCCGCCACGTAGCCCAAGCTCAATTTCTCCAAGGTCTCTTTGGTGGGAATCCCATCAAAGGTCCAACCTTTAAAGTCATAATACTTGGTCAGCAGCTGCTGCTCATACTCCTCATTCCTTACCGCCCAGTGGTCCTCCGGCGGCCTCTCCATGGGCCTTCTCAGGCCCAATCTGTTATTGAGGGCCCTGACCAGCGTCCGGTTCCTCTGGAAGCATTCCCATAGCCTGTCCTTGTCAAATTCCCACCCCGTCGCGTGTGTGATTAGCTGCGGCATATTCCATACGTGATACCCAGTAGTGCCGCCAAACTGGCCCCGGAATGAGGAGACGAATCCGCAAAACCCCAGGGAATCATCCAGGTAGTGCATGCATTCATTCCAATCAACAATAGCGACCATGGCGTCGTCAGGCAACTGATCACGCTTTTTCCATTGACGGAACCACTCTACAAATTTCTGATCCGGGACCGCGACCCACTTTTTAATGAACTCTTCCCTCAGTTCATCATCAAGGATCGGGTCCTGCGGGAAGGAGCCTTCGATCTGGGTTATAGCCATGTCCTCACCGGTGGCTATCATAAGGTAATAGGCCGGATTGAGTTTGCCGAGCTTGATGGGCAACTGCTCGAATTTCTTGACAGTGTTGTGATCGAATTGCTCGGCGCCGTTACCGATCCGCGCCGCTGCCATGGAGACGCCGTCAGCCAAAATATCTCCAATGCCCTCTCTGAATGCTATCTTCTGAAGGAGATAGTAGAATCTTCCCCGCACGTCGGAGGGCATCCCCGGAAAATCTTTTTCCGTTAGAATCCCGGCGTCTAAGAGCTCGAGGGCAAAGGCGACGGTCTGGGGCGTGGAGTAGGAGTCAAGCCCTAAGTCCTGAGAAATACCGAGTATCTCGTAGGTGAAGTCCAACTCCTGGAAGGAGGCCATATGATAGGTGTCTTTTCCGTAGCACTTGTACGAAAATCTTCTCCGATTCGGCCACTTAATGACATTGTGGCATGCCTTCGGGCAGTTCCAGCAGCCTGTCTGACGGCTCATGTGGTCGTACTTCAGGTTCCGCCATCTCTCTTCGAGAGAAGCACTCCAGAAAGTCTTCCGGCGTACACGGGCATTGCCCCAGGAGAAATTGTTGTGATGGAAGCTGTCATCTTCATCCACGGCCATCCAGTCACCGACATTCGGGTTCTTATCAAGTTCCTTCCTCAGGCGTGAGGCCATCTCCCAGAGTTCAGCGGGGTGGGCGAGATTGACGTCTTTTGTTCCCCGGACGGCAATCGCCTTTACCCTTTTATCTCCCATGACCGGCCCGACCGTTCGAGCGGCGCTCGAGTTGCCGCAATCAATCGAAGCCAAATAAGCCCTGTGTTCGCCGGCCGGACCAATGGCAGCCACCCAGGCCCTGTTGTCCTTCAACTCTTCCTTGATCAACCGCTGAGTGTCAATCATGCCTTTTCCCCGGAGATGCGTGGCGTCGCGTATCTCTACCTTGTCATTGTGTATCGTTATGTAGACCAGGTCGGGCGCCTTGCCCCGAAGTACTATTCTGTCCCATCCGGCCAATTTCAGTTCCGGCCCGAAACACCCGCCCATGAGGGAATGTCCCATCAATCCGTTCACCGGGGCAATAGTATTGACCGCGGTGCGGTTTGCGCCGGGAACGGGTGTACCGTTCAGAAGACCGTTACCGAATATGAGCAGGTTGTCGTGAGAAAACGGATCGGTTCCCGGAGGAACCCGATCATAGAGCAGCTTCGCGGCTATACCGTTGCCCCCCAGGTGCAATTGCGTTTCTCTAGGATCGGTCTCTACCTTATCGATGCTTCCTTTCGACAAATCAATTTCCAATTGAAAACCTGTTTCAGCGTACCTCATTTTTTACCCCTCTAGGTCTCTTTCGCAGCCTGATGACCGGCTGCACAGGCGCAGCCTGATGTCCAGCTGCGCGGTTGTTCTTATTTCACGTTCTTCCATGGCGCTTTCTAATGGCGCGCGGTCATTGAACCGTGTCCACCTTTCTTTTCCTTTACTTCAATTTTTTTAGGTTCCCTTGCCGGAGGCGCCACAGGAGTATCTGTGACGGGAAGCAACCAAATAACCTCTCGCAGTGAATCCCTGACGATTTGCTCGGCAGTTTCTATATCCGGCGCTTCGATCTCCTTTACGTTACACTGAACCCTAAAATACATCTTTGCCCTCCTCTACTTGCCCTTTACAGTAAACGGCAATTAATCTCCTCGGAAATCCCCTTCAGCAAATCTATTAATTGCGGAATGGATGAGTCGGACGTCTGCCGCGCGAGGCCGACAGCCCAGATGGCGGCTTGAATATTCCTGCCGCTTGTGTTGATCGGTATGGCAAAGGCAACCATCCCCTCGATGTACTCTTCTCTGTCATAGGCGATGCCCTGCTTGCGAACCTCAAGAACCTCTTCTCTATAGACCGCCTTATCGGTAATGGAGTGAGGTGTATAGCGTTTGAGCTCGGTTCGGGCGAGGATCTCGTCGATCTCTTGATCGGGCAGTTGTGAAAGCATTGCCTTGATGCCGGCGCCCGCTAGGATCGGCATCTGCCTGCCGATTTCGGACGATACCTTAAGCCCGTAGGCCGAATCGACTGTATCGATGAGAATGGCCTGACGGTCGGAACGAAGCCCTAAGAAGGCCGAAAGTTTGGTCTTCTCGTTGATCCTCTCCAAGTAAGGATGTACCGTTTGTATGAGGGCTGAGCGCTTCCCCGCCATGTTTCCCAGGATATAAAAGCGCGTGCCGAAGACGAATTTCCCGTCCGGGTGATTCTCAAGGACCTTGAGGTCCCTGAGCGTGTGGACGGTATTGAAGACCGAACTCTTATTCAGGTCGAGCTTCCTGGATATGTCGCTGATGCCCATTGGTGCTTTTGATTGGGCAAGCAAATCCAGGATAGCAAAACACTTGTCGATGGCAGGCACTCTTCTAAATCCGGGGTTCATAATTTAGCCGAAATATGTTCCGTATAGAGAACGCGTGTTTAACATATCAAACGAATCGATATTTGTCAAGAGAAAACTTGCTTACATTCCGGGGGCGCTCGCAGCGAACAACCGAGGTGGGGTTTTATGGAAGAGCGGCAACAAACATATACCGGGCGAGTATGAGCGGAGAAAGAAAGACGGTGTTACCTTTACTAATCAAATCCATTTAAACAGCCGATAATTAATGATGTGGGGTGTCGGTGTCGCGACGTATCGCGGATCCGGTGCTCAAGCAAAGCGCGATATGGGCCGATAACGAGGATTATGGGAAAACTTTGTATCGTTAGGCGGAGAAAGACCGAGACCCAGATTGGGCTGGGTGTGGCTGAGAGCCTGGACTATTGTGTGGCAGACGGGCCAAAACATGAAGCGATTAGAGCATCGGATAGGGTCTCCTTGGCGTGGGAGTATCCTTTGCGCGGCGATGTCGCGGGGCCCGACGACCAGAAGCTTTCCATAGAGTTGACACCCACACAGGCAAACGTGGTGAAGTCTCACGCCTATTTCAAGCTTCTCCTGGGCGCTAAAGCCGACGGATCAAGTGTGGGCGTGCAACGTTCGGACGAAGGTGAAATCGTATTCAATTTCTATTTCAAGCAGGTCTATCTGTCGAGAATGCTGACCACTTCGGACGTGTGTACCATGCTGCAGATAAGCAGGGCTTTCCTGAGCAGGCTGGTAAGGGCCGGCAAGCTGAAGAGCTATAAGATTGGCAGACTAAGACGGTTTTCGCTGGAAGATATTCTTGGTCATCTCGGCGAGAGCGCAGAAGTTTTGGTGAAAGGGGGAGACAATGTATTATGAGTACTGGGGTCTAAAAAAGCCGCCATTCGACAATGTTCCTGACCCTTCGATGTATGTCGAGTCACACGCTTCTGTTGAGAACACTATAGCGGAGACGCTTTTTGCCATAGAAGAAGGCAATGAATGCATAGCCGTCATCGTAGGAGATGTCGGCCTGGGCAAAACCCTCTCCCTCAGGCTTATCCTGGATAACCTCACACAGGATAGATACAAAGTCGCTTTCATAACCAATCCCGATATGTCCTTCGTGCAATTAATGAGGGAGATAGTCGGACAGCTCACCGGACACCCCTGTGAGACCCAGAAACGCATCGATCTGCTGGAGACCTTCAACAAAATAATCTTTCAGACAGCCGACGAAGGAAAGAAGGTTCTTCTATTCATTGATGAAGCGAATGCCCTTCCCCCCGGGAACCTCGAGAGCCTCAGGCTTCTTACGAACATGCAGGAGGATCACCGGAACCTGTTTACTATAGTTCTGGCTGGGCAGATAGAACTGGCACGGAGGCTTGAACATCCCCGCCGAGCAAACCTTTTCCAGCGCATTGGTACTTATTGCAGGATCGACAAGATACAGTCACCTGATCTGATAAAAGATTACGTTGAGACTCGCTTGAGGCTTGCCGGTGGCTCGAAAGAGATCTTCACCGATGAGGCCATCGATATACTCTGGGAATATTCAGACCATGGGGTCCCCCGCCTGATCAACAAGATCTGCAAACTTTGCCTGAAAGCAGGGGAAACAAACGGATTTGAGCTTATAGATGGTCTGACTGCGAAACAGATAGCGGAGCGCTTTCAGAAACTGACCGGTCCGGCTCTGCAGAAAAGGAGACCGCGCAAGCGGCTGCTGGGTAGCGCCATCCAAAAGAGCGCAGAAGTGGAGAAGAACGAAGAGGAATTGCCAGAGCCACTAACCCTCCAAGATACGCCTTTCAGCCCGGCCGAAGCTCCGTCGGACCAAGAACCTGTCGAGGGTGAAACTGCGCTTACGGAGGCCGAAGAAACTCCCGAAGCCACCCCTGAAGCAGTTCCCGAGGAGACACGCGAGTCAGTTCCCCAGACACGGTCGGAGTTTTACGAGGAGGCGATAGTTGGAAAATTCAAGATCAAGATCGGGATCCCGCTCCAACTCCTGAAGGTGGCTACTTCGTCGACGCGGGAGAACCGCGCCAAACTGGCCGGCAGTCTGGCCGCTCAGACCCTCGATAAATATCCTCAGTTAACCAGCGAGACTTCCGTTGATCCTGTGGCCCTCTGGAGCGAGATAAGAAGTCTCATCCTTAATGCCTTTGAAAGGGAAACAGTACAGCCGGAGGCTGAGGAGATAGCAACCGCCGGACAGTAATACCAATTCGCCTTCAAGTGTATACCTTCCGGGTACCCACGCCAGTGGGTGTGCTGCGTCGCTCTCCTCCTGCCACCCGTGTGGAATTGTTTGTGCACGCGAGAAAGAACGTCGCTCACGGGTACCCGGCTAAAACAATCCTCGCTGCCGCCCGGGGCACCCGGCCGAAGGCTGGGTCGTCCATCTTGAATGCAAATTGGTATGAGTAGTGCCTGTCCTCTCTTGTCTGGTATCTTCCACATTCCGAGTGATACTCTAGACTTCGAGCTTATGCAGGCTTTCTATTTTTTCAAGTATTTGCTGAGCATTTGCGTTCCTGGGGTTTACGGATAGGACAAACTGGAGTCTATTGATTATCGCTTCTAACCCTGCATCATTCGGGTGCCCGTCGCTCAGACGATATTCCAGGCTGGCCAAGTTGCAATGGGCTTCTTCCTGAACCGATTTGAAGACAATCGATCTCTTATACATTTCGATTGCATCATCGTACCGCCCAAGCCCCTCGTAGACTGATCCCAGGTTGTTGCATGCCTCAGCATTAGTATCGTTGAGGTTAAGCACCCATTTGAAGCAGGAGACGGCCTCGTCGTACTCCCCATGTTGTGCGTGCAAATTTCCCAGGTTAAAGAGGGCTTTGATATGGCGGGGATCGAGGTTAAGAACCTCCTGGTACTCTGCCATCGCTTCCTCGAATATATCATGCCGGTCGTATAAGAGCGCCAGGCAGAAGTGCGCGGAAACGGACTCGGGGTTCACCCGAATGGCTTTCTGATACTGCTTCATGGCCCCTTCGTAATCTCCATGCAGATCAGCAATGTGCCCAATGTTTATGTAAGCCTCTACGTCATTTGGATCGGCTTCCCGGGCGCGCTCGTACATCTGTTTTGCGCTACCCAGTCGCTCCATCTTCTCGTAAACGTATCCAAGGTCGTTGAATGCCTCCGGGCTACCCGGTTCCAATTCCGTGACCCGCGTAAAGCACTTCAAGGCCTGCTCATACTCCTCTCTTTCCAGATAAATGAAACCGAGATTCGCGTAGGCATCAACATACTCGTCGTCGAGGCGAAGACATTCCTTATATGCCTCCATCGCTCTTTCGGGCAGACCCTCGATTTGATCAAGCTGGCAGCCCTCTACGAACCAGTCCCTGGCGGGTTTTTCTTCAGCCAATGTTGACACTCCTCGGGCTCATCTTGAAATTCTTCCTAATCTAATAATCGGCCAAATACTAAAAAAGATGAGGGGCGACGGAACGAACTTAAAGGTTAAGGGATAACGGTGAAAGGCGAAAGGCTAAGGGTAGGATTGAGATTGAAGGAAAAGCAGAACCTGACGAAAAGGTGAGAACAAACCTCTTAGGGCCGCGGATGTGAGAATCTGAAGCGAAGGTTGAGGTGGAATGCGGGAAAGGGCACAACCTTAACCTCAACCTTCGCCTCAGTTTTTACCTGTCTTTACTCATTTGCTCTTTGAAAGCAGTTTTTTCAACTCAGGGCCTGTTTGGGGGCTCTTCTGGATGACGTCCTTCCAGCCCTCATCGTAGGCAATTTTGAGGAACTTCTCTTTTTCCGCAGGCGGCAGGTCGATTACCTGGATGCCCTCCTTTAGGAGTATGGGGCGCTCCTTCTTTGCAAGGTCGTCAAACTCAACCACCACCTTTTTCTCAGCTTCTACGGTAGCGTCCCTGAGCAGGTCTTTTAGCTTCTGAGGCAATTTGTTCCATGCGGCCATGTTGACCAGAAGGGGATTGGGAACAGTGTAAAAGCCTGGGTCCACAACGTATTTGAGCTGCTTGTCCCATCCATACTCACGAATCCCGACAGACGGAGAGCCTGCACCATCGACAACGTTCCGTTCAAGGGCGAGGTAGGTTTCCCCAAGGGGCATCACAACAGGGTTCCCGCCGAGTCCTTTTACAGCCTGCAGGTACAAGGGGGAGACTCGAATGTTGAGCCCGGTGAGGTCGGCACTCTTTATAGGTTTTTTGAGGAAAATGTGGAACTGTATATTGAGGCCGAGTCTGCCCAGATAATAGACCCCCAGTTTCTTCTGATGAAGATCGTTAAGAAATGCCCAGGCACCATTGGACCGCTCTTCGGAGGGTGTATAATTTGAAAGTTTCAGGGCATCGATCTCGGGGAGCACATTCGTGTAGTAGGCACCTGAGGTGTATAACATATCAACCTGGCCCCGCTGTAAGGCCTGGGCCTGGTCCTGTGTCTTGACCGCCTCCGGTCCTCCAATGTATTGTATCTTTAATTCACCGGGATACTTTTTTGCAACCATCTGGTCGACTGTATCGATCCAGGTTGTCCAGGCCTTGTATTCAACGGCCGTTTTGGGCCACGCGGTGACTGCCTTCAAGGTGTAAGTGTCAGCAGCCGTCACCGGTCCAGGCCGGACAGCTAAAACTGCAACCGTCAAAAGGACTGCGAAGCAGAGACAAACTGGTACCTTTTTCATTGTGACCCTCCTTGTTTTGTACAGATATAGTATTGCCACACCGTACGCGTGCTGCAATTTTCATTACGCAACCTATTTTTCATCTTCTCCTCTCTCCATCATCGTAAGGGCCTTGATGCGATTGAAACGCTTATTCACGATCCTCTGCAGCTCTTCCAGATCCTTCGCATCCAGGTGGGAGAACTTTTTCAAGAGTCCGGTATATGCGGAAATAGGTTTCGGGTTCTCTACTGTATGGGTCAACCGGTATTCTCCCCGCTCATATTCCCAGAGCGGGTAATAGTTTGTCTCCACGGCTGCCCGCGTCACGTCCAGAGACTCCGATATACCATATCCCCAGCCGAGAATGCAGGGGCTTAGAATGTGGATGTAGGACATGCCATCCTTCACGGCCATGGCCTTCTGCAATTTCATCAGAAAGTCCTCAGGGTACCCGATGACCGCGGTAGCCACGTAGGGAATGTCGTGTGCTGCCATGATAAGGGGCACATTCTTGGACGTCATCTGTTTCCCCTTCCTCTTTCCCATTGCCGGGGTGGTTGTCGTCCATCCCCCGTAAGGCGTGGTACTGCTTCTCTGGATACCGGTGTTCATGTAACCTTCATTATCGTAGGTTATGAATATGATGTTCTCGTTTCTTTCCGCCGCCCCTGAAAGCGGCTGGAATCCCACGTCCGTGGCGCAGCCGTCACCGACAAACGCCACGCACCTGACATCTCTGCCCATTTTTCTGTGATATCTCTTGACGCCGGTCATGGTAGAGGGTACCGTCGTCATGTTCGACATATGGCTGGGAATGCGGACCATCGCCCTGATCCCCATCCCGTTGATCACGTTAGTGGCGCATCCGGGAGCCCCGAACAGATAGGTATCTTTCCCCATAACCCTGAGCACAAATCGCAGCGTTGTTTCGGCCGGACAGCCCACGCACAGGGAGGATCCCATGAGCAACGGGTCTTCGTGAAACTGCTCGACAATGGGGCGTGCCTTCAAGAAAGAAATGGCGTGAACGGGACATGCCTCTGTACACTGGGGATCGCCGTCGCAGAGGTCGCATTTTGATGCCTTCTTCGAGCCTGCAGGGAAATCAATCCCCCCATAAGGACAGGCACAATCGCAAAGGCCGCACCCGAGACACTTTGTCTCCTGAATCCGGATGATCCCATCCGTCACGCTCTTGGTGATCGCTCCCGTGGGACAGACGTCGAGACAGGCCGGTTCAGAACACTGGTTACAGGTGTTGGCCATATGAACACCGATCCCGGGAATATGAGCCTCACGGATGCCCGTCCCTCCCGAGCCTTTGCCCTGCTTCACTTCCGCGCACCGCGTGCGACACGCCACACAATCGGGCGGGCATAGATTCTCTGCAATGCTTAACGTGTCATAAAAACTTCCTTCACCTCTCTTCACTTGGAGCACTAGGTCACTCAAGGTTAAGATACCGTCTTATCGCTTTCCTCAACCTCAACCTTTGCCTTAGTCTTTACCTCAACCTGTCTTATTCCTACTCCTCAATGGAGATCGTTTCTTTCTTTTCCGCTTCACGCATCAGCCACAGGCTCGCCTCCCGGGGTGCCTGATGAGGCGTTCCTTGTATGAACCAATCTCCACCCTCTTCCTGATCAGGTATTGGAAAACCCCGGCGTCCACATCCGTATTGAGGAAGGTCGCTCCCAGAAGCCTGCCGTCTCTGCAAATGATCTTCTTGTATGCTTGCGCGCCGTCATCCTCTTTCAGAACCACCTCATCCCCTTCCGCGGGGACAGATTTCCCGACGGAGACCGCGCGGTGGCCAAAAAAATTGAACGTGTTCATCGGCAGCCAGCCCTCATACTCCTTTTTCTCGCCCACCATATTGCTTCCGGCAATCTTGCCCTGCTCAGCCGCATTTGGAAGAATGGGGTTCAAGCCATGCTTCCCGGTCAGAAAACTCTTAGCCGAAGCAACATCTCCCGCGGCAAATATATGTTGTAGACTCGTTCTCATCTCGCTGTCGACCAGTATGCCGTCATTGATCTTCATGCCGCTTCCATTCAAGAATGAGGTGCGAGGCTTCACCCCGGTCGCAACCAAGAGCAGGTCGGCTTGCAGGCGTTCTCCGTTTTCCAGGAATACTTCAACCGAGCGCTCCTTCCAAGCCACTTCCGTTGCCCTACGGCCGGTAAAAAACGTTACGCCATGTTTCTCCAGGACTCGTTGGATCATGCCTGAGGCATCTTTGTCAAAGTAAGCCGGAAGGATGTGGGGAAGCATCTCCACGACCTGCACCCGTATGCCATGCTCAGCCAGGCACTCAGCCACGTGCATACCGATCAGCCCGGCACCCAGGATAATAGCCGTTTGAGTTCCCTTCACTTTTTTTCATCAGTTCCCTAGCATGATCGAGGGTCCTCAGTTGCAAAACCTGTTCGCTCTTCAGACCTGGAATGGAGGGAAGAACAGGCTCACTACCCGTCGCGATCAAAAGAGAATCGTAAGATTCCCGTTCGTGAGAATCATAAAGAATTTCTCCCCTTTTCCGTATCGAGATGCTCAACCCGCTTGCCCCTGACCCATACGGCTTTCATCCGGTCAAAGAAGTCGTCCATCACCATGGAGATTTCAGATTCCTTTATCTTTCCTGAAATAAGATAGGGAAGCGACGTAGGAGAATAGGGAAGGTGAGGTTCCATCGTGACGAGTTTAATCTCATCCTCGGCGTTCACCTTTCTCATCTGCTTCAAAGCCGCGAGAGCTGCAGTGCCGCATCCGATGATCACATGTTTTTTCTTTTCCAAATCCCCTCTCCTTCTATTCCAATGAAAGCCAGGTCACGGGCGACTGCTTTTCTCCTCTGGCCGCAGCGACACGTCCTGTCAATGACGCGTTCCACATGAAGAGCCGTAATATCGGCGCCTCCCAAACCTGCTATGAAATCGAGCAGCAGGGGGGCCGGCGTGTCCAGATCGCTCAGAAGGGTTTTCAGCTCCACGAAGTTGTGACCGCAGTTCCAGGCATAGCAGACGTTCCGGTCGATCACTCCTATAGCTTTTTTCCCATTGAGGGCTTTGATCAGCCGTTCTCTCGGACTGGGACGGAACATCCGTATTTTGATCAGACCCCACTTTCAGCCCTTCTTCGCGCTTTTTATCTACCACCACTTTTGCCGTCCCCGTGGAGCAGCCCATGGAGACAATGACAACCTCGGCATCTTCTGTCCTGTACTCCTCGATCTGGCCTCCATAGCTGCGGCCGAATTGCTGTCCGAATTCCCTATCGATCTCGTCGAACTTTCCTTTTGCCCTCTGGTGCGCTGCACACGCTTTGTACCGGTATTCGGTAAAAAGCTCTGCCGGGACGGTGTAGCTCGAAAAAACCATCGGATCATCAAGCGTCCACTTGAGCCTTTCCATGCTCTTCAGAGGCGCGAGGAACTTGTCCACCTCTTCCTGCCGCGGGATTTCCACCCGCTGCGAATGATGCGAAAGAAAAAATCCCTCGTAGCAGACATTGACAGGCAGCAGCACATCCGAATCTTCCGCCAGCCGATAGGCCATAACCATCGAGTCAAGGATCTCCTGGCAGGATTCCATATAGATCTGGATCCAGCCATGATCCTTCACCAGGACGGCATCTTGCTGCCCTGCCACGACGCCGTGCGGGCTCACCTGCTCCCTCATGCCGATAGCCATGACGATGGGAAACCTGTTTCCGGCGGCAAGAAGATAGGCGTCATTCATAAACGATAAGCCCTGCGACGAGCTTGCCGTGAACGTCCGTCCACCGGCTGCGCACGCCCCTAATAGAACGCCCATAGCTGAATTCTCTCCTTCGGGCTCGACCATTTCTGCTTCGAGTAATCCTTCGGCTTCGAATTTGTAAAGCGTTTCCAGCAACGGTGTCTGGGGAGTGATAGGATAGGAGGCGATGACATCCGGCCTGGACAAAAGGACCCCATATGCCCCTGCGCGATTCCCATCCAGCACTCTCGTTTGGCCCCTTAAATCCATCGTTGACATCAGATCTCCTCTCTTACCAGCATGATTGCTTTGGCCGGACACACCCTGGCGCAGACCCCGCAGCCCTTGCAATAATCGAGATCCGCCGAAAAATAATGTCCCGTTTCCTTCCTGCAGCCGGAAGGACAGAAAATAAAGCACCAGCCGCACTGGCGACATTTTTCACTCCTGGTAACCGGCCTCTGCGACCGCCACTCGCCCGTCTTGACATCAAGCGGCTCCTTCGGCGTTGACCAGGGTGCTTCAAATTTGCTTATGAATTTCATCTATAGGTTACTCCTTGACCGATATGGCGACAGTCTCATAGCCCCGCCTTACCAGGTCCTGATTTTTCTGTCAGCAGTTTTCCTTCGAAATTCATGTCCAGGCTCGACAGCACCGATTCAAGCTTAACCCAGCCCGTGACCCTCGCGATCACTCCGAGCATGCAGGTATTGACGATCGCCCTTCCGATCTCATGCAGGGCCAGGGCGGTCGCATCGATCAGGCCGAGAACCTTAAGCGCATCAGGCCAGGTTTCCAAGCTTCTGCTTCGGCGTGTTTATGATGGCTATGCCGTCACCCTTCAAGCCTTTGAAAATCTCCTGCGATCTTCCTATGAAGGGGTCCAGACACATAACGCAATCCGGATCGTAGATTTGATGGGTCTCTCTGATCGGCTTGTCATCACACCGCAGGAAGGCGGCCACCGGCGCCCCTCGCCGCTCAGCCCCGAACGTCGGGAACGAAGAGGCAAATTTACCTTCAAGGACAAAGGCGTATGCGAGCATTTCAGCGCCCATCACCACCCCTTGCCCTCCTCTACCGTGTAACCTTATCTCCTTCATCTTGCTCTCAACCCTCCCATAAACTCCTTCTGAGTCTCTCTCTTTGCGTGATCGATGTGATCACTCAATGCTTTTTTTGCGCTTCGATAATCCTTCATCTTCAGGAAGCTCACGATCTTGTGGTGGTACTTGAGAGATTCAGCGGCTAAATCGTGATCCAGCTTTGTGCGACTTCTAAATCTTTGCATCTCCTTCCGCAATGTGTCGGCCATTCTCATCAGCCGCTCGCTGTGACTCAAAGCACACAAGATCTGATGAAACTCAGCATCCAATTGGATAAATAAATCAGGCCTGTAATCTCTCCGGGCCTTCTCCGCCCTTTTCAGATTTACCTCCAGCCTGTTTATTTCACGTGCTCCTATACGATCGATCGCCTTTTTTAACGCAAGTGTTTCGACCGTCTTTCTAATCGCCGAGATCTCTTCAAGGTCCTCAAGGTCCGTATCGACAATCTGGTATCCCACTTTATCAATAGCAGTGATCAGCAACTCTCTTTCAAGCGCGTGAAGCGCCTCCCTGACAGGAGTCCGGCTTATCCCCGTTTCCTCCGCAATCCTCGACTCATATAATTTTGTTCCCTTCGGAATAGCGCCGGTGAGAATCGCATCTTTCAACCTTTCATATACGATCTTTCTCAGGTGGGGTTGCTTTTCAATTTTGAAGTTCAGAATCTGCTGCTTCATGACTGATAGGCACCGTATCTAGGGTACAGTATGTTTCAAAGTGATGTCAAACGAATCTCGCAGGAGCCTGCTCTTTCAATCTTAGCTCTCCTTGTACTTGGCGTGGTCCATGTCCTATGCGGCGCACCCTTCACTTCAAGGAGTACGGCCGACCCGTTCCTGAGTTTCACGAGATAATCCGGCTTGCAGTGATGCTAGCCCCTTGCCGTTGAGGACCTGGACAAATTGGTCATAGGGGTGTGCGGTGGATCCCTCTGCGCTCTCACAAATGTCCATATTTCACCAATGTAGCGTCGGCAACGTACTCTAGTATCCTCTAAAAAAGATGTACCAGACGATAAAAAAGATCGGAACAAGGATAGGTATTGAATACCTGACCATATAGCCGAAAAAGCTGGGCATCCTCACGTGTGACTGTTCGGCAATCGATTTGACCATAAAGTTGGGTCCATTACCGATATAGGTATTGGCGCCGAACATCACGGCTCCGGCGGAAATCGCTCACCTCTTGGAGCGCTGCATTTCTGGATACAAAATTGTTTGACTTCTCACGGAAGGCTCATATACAATAGGCAAGGCTTTGCCTAGGGGGTACGGTGAAATGAGTGCTTTCTATATTGCCGTTGGAGTTTTCTTCATCGCATATGTCCTCATCAGTCTCGAGCATTTCCACAAAACCATAGTCGCACTTTTTGCCGCATCAATCATCCTCGTTACCGGCGTGCTGCAGCAGAGCGAGGCATTCTACTCCGAGGAACTGGGTGTCGACTGGAACGTGGTTCTCTTGTTGGTCTCGATGATGATCATCGTCAACGTGATGAAGCCGACCGGCTTCTTTGAGTATCTCGCCATCAAGAGTGCGAAGATCGCCAAGGGAAGCCCCTACTGGATCATAGCGATATTTGCGTTCGTCACGGCCCTGGTAAGCGCCTTCATCGACAACGTGACCACCGTCCTCCTCGTCACACCCATCATTATGTACATCTGCGACCAGTTGGAGGTAGATGCGATCCCGTTCCTGATATCGACAGCGTTGGCGTCAAATGTCGGCGGCACGGCCACGCTGATCGGTGACCCGCCGAACATCATGATCGCCTCGAAAGCGCATTTCGATTTCATGCTGTTTGTGCGCCACCTGACCCCGGCCATTCTTGTTATCATGTTCTTTTACCTGATCATGCTCAAGATCGTATTCAGACGGCACTTGAAGACGAGCCGGGAGGCTATGGAACGGATCATGAAGCTTGATGAGAATGCCGCGATCAAGGACAGAAAAGTCATCTGGTGCACTCTTATCGTCCTGGCCGTGGTGATCGGCGCGTTCATCTTCCAGGGGTATATCCACCTGCAGCCTGCCACCATCGCCCTTTTCGGCGCCGGACTGCTCCTGCTCGTCCTCAATATCGAGGAACCGACCGCGGTCCTGGCGGAATGCGAATGGCCGTCGATATTCTTCTTCATAGGGCTTTTCATCGTCGTGGGGGCGGTGGTGAAGGTAGGCTTCGTTAAGATGATGGCTGACGCGGTCATCAAGGCGACGGGTCACAACATGCTTTTCGCCAGCACGGTCATCCTCTGGTTCTCAGGGGTTGCCTCGGCTATAATCGACAATATACCCTTCGTCGCTACCATGAACCCCCTCATTCTCGACATGGGGAAGGAGCTCTGGCCAGGCGTGCCTATCGACGTGGTGAACCAGACCGGTCTGTTGCCCGTATGGTGGGCGCTTTCCTTGGGCGCGTGCCTCGGAGGCAACGGAACCGCAATCGGGGCCTCGGCAAACGTCGTCGTCGTGGGAATGGCAGCGAAGGCGGGAAAGAAGATATCCTTCGTAAAATTCATGCTCTATGCCTTTCCCTTCTGGTTGATGTCTCTCGTTGTGTCGAACATCTATATCTGGCTGCGTTACTTCGCGTTCCGTTGAGGGCTGCAACGGCCCGACTGGATTATCGATCCTGTGGAGCCCCCGACGCCGCCGGACGAATGCCTAAATCCTAAACAATACCGAATATCAAACCCCAAATGAACAAAACCGCTTCTGGGGGGCGGTTGCTATCCACCGGTCGGCGAAGCGGTCCATAAGGACTTTCTGAGCGAAGTATCCCGTGCAGTGAAATCCCGCTACGTATTTCAGGTCAGTCTGATGGAGACACTCAAGCGTTTCGCTCATCTGCTCTTCATCGGCATTATTGAAATGGAGGCCGCCAAGCACTGCAAAGATACTATGCCCTGGAAACAGCCGTGAGCCTGGTCAACCTGTTTCATGGTCTGTTGCTCTTGACAGCCCCTTTTTTGTTGGGGTACAGTATCCCAAGTAACATCCCTCCACATATTCAAAAGCGAGGTACAACATCCAGATGATTGAAATCAAATTTTTCGGCAGGGGTGGACAGGGGGCGGTCATCGCCTCCCAGATCCTGGCAAAGGTCTTTTTTCTCATGGGAAAGTACCCGCAATGCTTCTCTGTCTTTGGCGGCGAGAGGCGTGGCGCGCCCGTCGCGAGTTTCTTGAGGGTGGATGATAAGAAAATCCTTCTCAAGTGCGAGATCACGGCGCCTGACGAAATGGTCTATCTGGCCCCGGATCTCGTCGACGAGAAGGAGATCGAATCAGTGCTGAAGCCCGGGGGCCTCATTCTCATCAACAATGCCCTTATCACTAATGATTTCCGGGCATTGAGAAAGTTTCGTCTTGCCCTCGTGGATGCGCTCTCCATTGCCGAGGAGATGGGCATGGGGGCTACGATCAATACGGCAATACTGGGCGCTTACGCCAAGGCGAGCAAGGCCGTGCCCATGGACCTGCTGGAGCAGGTGATCAAGGAGACCGTTCCCGCGAAGGTTTCAGCCAATGTGGCCGCGGCAAAACGGGCTTATGAATTGACGGAACTCTTCTATTGATCTGACTATCATACTAAGGAGTGGATAGATGAGCCATCGCACCATACGCATCGAAGACATAGAACCGATAATCCCCTTCTCCAGAGGGACTACCGAGGTTTTTTTTACCGGACACTGGAGCAGCAAGAAACCTGTTTACGCGGAGAAGACATCGCCGTGCCGTCAGGGATGTCCCATAGGAAACGATATTGCGCGGGCGTTTCACCAGGCCTCTCTGGGCAATTACGACGAAGCTCTGCGCATCTATCGGCAGGATAATCCCCTGCCCGGCGTATGCGGGCAGGGTCTGCTATCACCCATGCGAATCGGAGTGCAACCGGAAAGAATTCGATGAAGCGATCAACATCCGCGGATTCGAACGCTTCCTGGCCGATCATGGCAAGGTCGACATGAAGCGGGAAGCTCCGGCCCGGACGAGGAAAGAGAAGGTCGCGGTGATCGGATCAGGCCCGGCCGGTTTGAGCGCTGCCTATCATCTGGCCCGGCTGGGTTACCCGGTTACGATCTTCGAGGCCCTTCCGGAAGCGGGAGGCATGCTGCGGTATGGCATTCCCGAATACCGACTTCCCAAAGAAATCGCTCCGGAAGGAGATAGGCTACATAGAACAGTTGGGCGTGCAGATAAGGACCGGGGTGCAGGTGGGCAAAGATATCTCTTTCGCCGAGATCAGAAATGGCCACCAGGCGGTCTTTATTGCCGCGGGCGCCCATGGCGGCGTGCGCCTTGGTGTCGAGGGGGAGGACCTTCCCGGTGTGATGGAAGGGATACGCTTCCTCCGGAGCATCAACCTCGGTGAAAAAGTGAAGGTCGGCAAGAAAGTGGCTGTGATCGGAGGCGGAAATACGGCCATTGATTGCGCCCGGACAGCAAGACGAAAAGGCGCGAAAGACGTAACCATCATATACCGCCGCTCGCGCGCGGAGATGCCGGCCCTGGCCGAAGACGTGGCTGCCGTGGAAAGGGAAGGCATCAAGATCGATTTCCTGGCTGCGCCGAAACGGTTGATTGATGAAGGCGGCCGCCTTTCGGGGATTGAATGTCTCCGCATAGCGCTCGGCGCCCCGGACGAAAGCGGCAGACCCCAGCCGGTTCCCGTCAAGGGATCTGAGTTCGTCGTGCCGATCGACACGGTCATCGCCGCGATAGGACAGGCTCCCGATGTGGAGTTCGCGGGTGACCTCGGGCTCAGGCTGAGCAGGAGGGGCGTGATCGAGATCTCGCCCGAGAGCACGGCAACGAACATCGAGGGGATCTTCGCCGGGGGAGACAGCGCAGGGGTAAAAGCCTTTGTGGCGGATGCTATCGCCAGCGGCAAGATGGGCGCCCTGGCCGTCCACTGTTACATCGAACGGAAAAATGTGGGAGAAGAGTTTCAGAGCCATCAAATCGGCGATCAGCCCTCCTTCTCCTTCCAGCGTTTCATGAACCCGGACGAATATCCGGTTGACGTGAAGAAAGTCGTTCCCTATGAGAAGATCAATACCCTTTGCTTCTCTCATGATGCACGGACGAACAATCCTGATGCACTGACGCCGAAAGAAAGCGTGAAGAGCTTCAAGGAGGTTGCGGGCGGCATTGACCCGTCACAAATGGCAGCCGAAATCAACCGTTGCTTTAAGTGCGGGACCTGCACCGAGTGCGATCTCTGCTTCCTGCTCTGTCCTGACATCTCTCTGTTGAAGGCCGGCAAGAAGGGATATACCGTGAAGATGGACTACTGCAAGGGCTGCGGCATCTGCGCTACCAGTTGCCCGAGAAACGTAATTGAAATAGGAAGCACAGGAGCGAGCAAATGAAACAACTTCTTCAAGGCAATTACGCAGTGGCGGAAGCGGTCCGGCTCGCCCGGGTGCAGGTTGTAGCCGCCTACCCCATCACGCCGCAGACGCCGATCTACGAAAAGCTCTCCGATATGGAGCTTGAAGGGAAGTTGACGGGCGTAATGATGCGGACGGAATCCGAACATTCGGCCATGGCAGCCTGCATCGCTGCTTCCCTCACGGGCGTGCGCACCTTTACGGCCACCGCCTCTCAAGGCCTGGCCCTCATGCACGAGATGCTTCACTTTGCCTCCGGAAACAGGGTGCCGATAGTGATGTGTAACGTAAACCGCGTGATCGCCGTTCCCTGGGCCTTCGGCAGCGACCAGTCGGACAGCCTCTCCCAGCGGGACACGGGCTGGCTGCAGTTCTACTGTGAGGATGCCCAGGAGGCGCTCGACACTGTCATCCAGGCGTATAAGATCGCCGAGCAGACCCTCTTTCCCGTGATCGTCGCAATAGACGGCTTTTTCACATCCCATTTCATGGAACCGATCGAGATCCCGGACCAGGCGACCGTAGATGCCTTTCTGCCGCCGTTCAGCATACCGACAAGGTTCAATATAGAGGATCCCGCGTTCATTTCGAACGTGGTAAATCCCTGAGCAGTACATGGTCTACCGGGAGAGAAGCTTTGCGGACATGGAGAAGACGCGGCCGATCATAAGAGAGGCAAACAGGGAATATCAGGAGATCGTCGGCAGGGGCTATGATGTCGTGGAAGCCGTTAATACGGATGGTGCGGAGATCGTCCTCGTCACGAGCGGCGCCATGACAAGCACCGCACGGGTGGCAATAGAGTCTCTGCGGGCCAAAGGCTATAAGGCGGGGCTCCTCAAGATAAAGGCCTTCAGGCCCTTCCCGACTGAGGAAGTGCAGGAGGCATTGAAGAACGTTCCGAAGGTCGCGGTCCTCGACCGGAACATATCGCTCGGCAAAGAGGGCATATTCTGCCACGAGCTGAAGTCCGCGCTCTACCCGCTTGAGCGCCGCCCCACGGTAACCGGCTACATTGCGGGTATCTGCGGCGCGGACGTCTCACCGGAGATGATCGAAGATATGGTGATCGAGGCCCTGAAACGGGATAAGCCGACGGATTTACCTGTATGGGTAAGGAGGGAAACATGGCTACAGAAGCGTTAACGGAAGAAGGAATATATGCGGTCGGGCCACATGGGTTGCCCCGGCTGCGGCCTGGCAAGCACCATACGGCTCGTCATGAAGGTCCTGGGAAAGAATACGATCGTTGTCATGATCCCCTCATGTGTCGGCCCTATCAGCGCAAACTACCCGAACAGCGTCTTCGAGGTGCCCTGCTTCCATTCCGCATTCGAGATCGCCGCACCCACCGCGGCCGGCATAGCCAACGCGCTGAAAGTCCAGGGCCGCGACGACATCATCCCGGTGGCATTCGCCGGTGATGGCGGCACGTTCGACATAGGCCTCCAGTCCCTTTCGGGCGCAGCGGACCGCGACGACAACTTCATCTATATCTGCCTCGACAACGAGGCTTACATGAATACCGGCATCCAGTCGAGCTCTTCCACGCCTCAGAATGTCTGGACCATGACCACACCGGGCGGGAGGCAGGGCAAAAAGAAGAAGTTCATGCAGATCATCGCGGCCCACAGGATGCCCTACGCGGCGACCGCCTCCTTCGGCCATCCGCACGACCTTATGGCCAAGGTAGAAAGGGCGAAGGGGATCAAAGGCACACGCTTCATCCATACCTTGACGCCCTGCCCTACGGGCTGGAGAATGGCTGAGGACCTTTCGGCGCAATCAGCCATGCTGGCCGTGGAGACAAAGATATTTCCCCTCTACGAGATCATAAACGGGACGGAGTACCGGATCACGCACGAGCCTCAAGGTTTGCCGGTGAGCGAATATACGAAGATCCAGGGCAGATACCGCCATTTTACGGACGAAGACGTGGCGCGGCTTCAGAGGCAGGTGGACGAAGACTGGGCGCACCTGGTAGCACAGACAAAGGGCATCTGCTGAGAAAAACGGCTAATGGCAAACGCTACTTAACCTTACCTTAACCTGTTTCCTATGAAAAAGCTCGTCATCACGGATAGTACGACCATCCGCAGAAAGGTCCACGCCTATCTGAGGGAACAGATCCTCAGCGGTGAGATTGGACCTCACGAACGACTTGTAGAAACAAAGATCGCAAAAGAGATTGGCACGTCCAGGACGCCCGTGAGAGAGGCCCTTCATACGCTCGAAATGGAAGGCCTTCTTGAGTCGATACCAAGGGTCGGCTATAAGGTGAACACCATAAGCGACAAGGAAGTGGAGGAAATATGTCGAAATCAGAACGGCGATCGAGACCCTGGCCGTCCGCTGGGCTATTGAGAAGGCCCACAAGAAGCTCGTCAACGACCTCAAGAAGAATATAGCCGCGACTGAGCAGCGTGTCGCGCACGGCGAAGTACGGGCATACGTAGACCTTGATGCACAGTTTCACGAAATTATCGCCGGTTTAAGTGGGAGCAGGAGGCTCCTGGAACTGGCCCAGGCCCTCAGGCGTCACATGGTGCGTTACAGGGTCCAGAGTATCTACGCGCCTGACAACGTTCTCCGGGGAATAAACGGCCATAAGGCGATACTGGAAGCGATAGAGACGGGGGATGAAGAGATCGGCTGCGGAGGCCATCAAAAATCATCTGGAACAATCAAAGAAGGACATACTCCTTTATGCATTCCGAGAACATGCGGCAGAGAAAAAAATAGGAGGGCGGCTCACGCCAAAGGTATCCGAATAAATAGGTCCGGGTTATACCAAGCTGCATTCAAGATGGAGACCGAGGCGGCAGCGAGGAGCCCCACCCGCAAAAGCGGGTACCCGGGCGTAGGTGGCAGTACGTCGAGGAGAGCGACGCAGCGACAACGAAGGTACACACTTGAAGGCAGCTTGGTATTAGACTACGACGAGACAGGAGGTATAGTTTATGGAGGTCTTCTGGAAGGGTTTCGACAGGCTCTTAGACGTTATGGCTGCCGTGGCAGGGGTAATACTCGTATTCATATGTGCCGCTGTCTGCTACACCATCGGCATGCGGTTCCTGTTCACACGGACGACTATATGGATCATGCAGACAACCGAATATGCGTTGCTCTGGATAGTCTTCCTCGGAACAACCTGGCTTTTGAGAGAGGGAGGGCATATCACTACCGATATCATATATACCCACCTCAATGAAAAAACCAAGCAGTATCTCGATTGTATCATGTTCGTCATCGCCGGCTGTCGCCTGTGTGATTATGGTCTATTTTGGCATTACTTATATGATTGAATCCATCGCGCACAATGTGACCGACGTACGGGCGGTTACCGTTCCGAAATGGATCGTTTTCATCATCATCCCCATAGGCAGCATCCTCCTCACCATCCAGTTCTTCAGGATGGCGTGGGGCAAGTTTACTGACATTAAGGCAGGGAGGTAGCCCATGGAATGGTACACGATCATATGTCTGCTTTTTGGCGGCATGGTCTTCCTGCTGCTCACGGGGATACCGATTGCCTTTGCCTTTCTGATTGTCAATATGGTTGCCGCCTATTTCTTCCTGGGAGGGATAGCGGGCCTTATCGGGGTGGTGACGGGTGTCTTCACGTCCATCACCACCTTCACGCTGCTCCCCGTGCCTTTTTTCATCCTCATGGGAGAGCTTATTTTCCATTCAGGCCTCGGCCTCGACGCGGTCAATGTGCTCGACAAATGGCTGGGCCAGCTCAAGGGGCGACTCTCTATCCTTGCCGTCATCATGGGGGTGATCATCGGGGCGCTCTCCGGCTCCACCATTGCCACGTGCGCGCTGCTCGGCACCATCCTGCTTCCCGACATGCTGAAAAGAGGTTACAGCAAAAATATGAGTCTCGGCCCGCTCATGGGCGTGGGTACGGTTGATGCACTTATTCCTCCCAACGCCCTTACCGTGGTACTTGCAAGCCTCGCGAACATCGACGTGGGACAGCTGCTTATCGCCGGCATACTGCCGGGCATCATCATGTCCGCCCTCTACTTCGTCTACGTCCTCGTATGGTGCCACATTTTTCCTAATGAAGCACCCGCGTACGATGTAGCCCGTGTGCCCCTGAAAGAAAAGATACGGGTTACCGTGGTATATCTGCTGCCCCTGGGCTTCATCATCTTCATGGTTATAGGCCTCATCTTTCTGGGTGTGGCGACCCCCACGGAAGCGGCGGCCACAGGGACGTTGGGTTCATTCATCCTGGCCCTCATATACAGGCGTTTAACCTGGGAGATCATGAAGAAGTCGGTCATGGGCACGGTGAAAGTCACGGCTATGATATTCATGATCATTATCGTCTCCAGCACGTACGGCGAAATATTGGCCTTTACCGGCGCTGCCGCGGGCATGACGGGCTTTATTACCGGCCTCAGCATTCACCCGATGATAATTCTCATCGGCATGCTGTTCGTCGTCCTTATCATGGGTTGTTTCATGGAAACGGTTGCGATCATGATGATCACCATACCCATATACATGCCCGTGGTCAACGCCTTCGGGTTTAATCCGGTCTGGTACGGCGTGATGATGCTCATTGCCCTCGAAACAGGCTTGATAACCCCTCCCTTCGGTGTTACCCTCTTCGTGATGAAAGGTGTGGCCCCTCCCGAGGTAACCATGGGCGATATCTGGAAGGCGGTGACCCCCTATGTTATTATAGATATACTCTGTATCGCTATCGTGATGGCGTGGCCATCTATAGCGACGATAGTGCCGACCCTCATGGGAATGGTGAAGTAAAAGAAAATAACGTTTGGCAAAACCCGGTCACTGGTATAGAATAGGAAAGCTGACGCCATAAGACACGAAATAATAGACTCTATCTTAAGGAGGCTGCCGTGAAAAGAAGCTTCTGCCTTTTGCAACGTGCTGCCGTTCTATCTTTCGTTTCTCTGCTATTCTTTATTCCCGTTGCCCATGCGCAGACAACCCTCAAAGTTGTCACCGCGTGGCCGAAAAATACCACGGACAACAAGTCGCTCTTTTATTTCATGGATAGTGTCGAACAGCAGGTGGCAAAGAAGTATCCCGGTGAACTGAAGCTGAACCTCGTCGGAGGCCCTGAGGCTGTCAAGATCCAGGACCAGGCGCACGCAGCACAGACCGGTATGGTTGATATTGTCCATACCACGAACGCCTATTATGTTTCGGAGGTCCCGGAAGTTGATGCTATGAAGCTTTCAGATTTCAAGCCATGGGAGGAGAGGGCAAACGGGGCCATGGCTTACTTTAATGATCTGCACGAAAAGAAAGGTCTTTATCTTCTGGGCAGACTCGGCATTGATGCGCCCTTTTACCTTTATCTGACGCGGCCAATAAAAACCGCGGACCTTAAAGGATTCAATATCCGCGTCTCTCCCATGTACCTCCAGGTTATCAAAGGCCTCGGCGGCAATCCGGTTGTCATCCCACCCACGGACGTTTATCAGGCCCTCGAAAGAAAGGTCGTGGACGGGTATTGCTTTGTCCTTGTCAGCATCCGGGAGTGGGGGTGGGAAAAGCAGACCAAATATATCGTCGAGCCGGGATTTTATTCAGGACCGCATCCTCTCATCATGAATCTAAAAGTATGGAACGCACTGCCCAAGAAATTCAAGGATGTTTTAACAGAGGCCGCCATGGAATCAGAGAGAAAAACGGTCGCCTATTACGAGGAGGAAGGCAAGAAGGAGATTCCCCTTCTGAAAAAGGCTGGTCTCCAGGTGATTGACCTTCCCCCGGCTGAGAAGGAGAAATTCCTGAAAATCGCTTACGACGAGGGTTGGAAAGATGTTATAAAGAACAACCCGAAAACAGGACCTGAACTGCAAAAGTTGCTGACGAGGAAGAAATGAAGGTTAATCGCCTTCAAGTGAACTAGAACAATGGAGGCAGTAATGAAAAGAAGATCAGGCTTTCTTTTGCTCGCGGTCGCTCTGTCGTTTCTCGTTATTTCTTTTTTTGGCGGGATTGCCGAGGCGCAAACAGTGACCCTTAAAGCGGTCACCGCGTGGCCGAAAAACGCATCTGACAACAAGTCCCTCGATTTCTTCCTCGAGAGCGTGGCCCAACAGGTCGCACAAAAATATCCCGGACAGTTAAAGATCAATCTCGTGGGAGGCCCTGAGGCCGTCAAGATCCAGGATCAGGTCCATGCTGCACAGACGGGCATGGTCGACATCGTCCACACGACGAACGCCTACTATGTCTCCGAACTGCCTGAGGCTGACGCGATGAAGCTTTCGGAGTTCACCCCCTGGGAAGAGAGAGCGAACGGGGCCTGGGCGTTTTACAACGACCTGCACGAAAAAAGGCTGGGTCTTTATTTCCTCGGAAGAATAGGCACTGATCTGCCATTTCTACTCTACCTTACGAAGCCGATTAAGACCGCGGACCTGAAAGGGCTCAATATCCGTGTCTCCCCCATGTACCTCCAGATGGTTAAAGGTCTCGGCGGCAATCCTGTGGTCATTCCGCCCACCGACGTTTACAACGCCCTCGAACGGCACGTGGTGGACGGCTATTGCTGGCCGGCAATCGGCATCCGTGAGTGGGGATGGGAGAAACAGACCAAGTACTTTGTGACGACCGGTTTCTACTCCGGGCCCCATCCCATGGTCATGAACCTGAAGACATACAACGCCCTTCCTAAAAAATTCCAGGATGTGCTCAACGAGGCGGCGAAGGAGGCCGAAAAGAAGATCGTCGCTTACTATGTGGACGAGGAAAAGAAGGAATTTCCCCTCTTGAAACAGGCAGGCCTCCAGGCGATCGATCTGCCCCCGGCTGAAAAGGAGAAGTTCCTTAAGATCGCTTCCGATGAAGGATGGAAAGACGTAATAGAGAAATGCCCGAAAACAGGTCCCGAACTGAAGAAGCTGCTGACAAAGAAAACGGGAAAGTAAGATAAGCCAGTCGTAACGGGTGCGAACGGCAGTGCCGGCGCAGCCAGCCCGGCCTGCATAAAAACATTGAGGGAGGTTCATCCATGAAAAGAGGATCGGTCTTTCTTCTCTTCGCAGTTCTGTTCACGAGTTTCCGCACTCTTCATCCAGGCTATTCCTGCCAAAGCCGCTGAAGTCTTCACGCTCAAGGCCGTGACAGCCTGGCCAAAGACAGCCACGGACAACCAGGCATTCTTCATCTTTACCGATCTTATCGATCAGCTTGTGGCAAAGAAGGCGCCGGGCGAGCTGAAGATTCAGTACATCGGCGGGCCCGGAAGCGGTCAAAGACCATGGACCAGGTGCGGCAGCGCAGCGCGGCATGGTGGACATGGTCTTCACCACAAACGCGTACTATCTCTCCGTGCTGCCCGAGGCCGACGCCATGAAGCTTTCCACCATGACACCCATGGAGGAGAGGGCGAGCGGCGCATGGGCCTATTTCAACACGCTGCACGAACAGAGGCTCGGGCTCCGGTACCAGGCAAGGCTCGGGCTCGACCTCAGATTTCATCTTTACCTGCTCAAGCCGATCAAGAGCGCCGACCTGAAGGGACTGAACATCAGGGTATCGGCCAATCAGCTGCAGGCGATTAAGACGCTGGGCGGAAACCCGGTGGTGATACCGCCGACCGAGGTATACGCAGCGCTCGAACGTCACGTGGTCGATGGTTACTGCTGGCCCTCTGTCGGGATCCGCGACTGGGGATGGGACAAGGTGACAAAGTATGTGGTCGATCCCGGTTTTTATAACGTGCCCAATCCCGTGCTCATCAACCAAAAGACGTACAACAGCTTGCCGAAGAAGCTTCAGGATATCCTGAACGAGGCGGCAGTGGAAGGGGAGAAAAAGGCGGTTGCCCTCTTTGAGGACCTGAGGAAAAAGGAGCGCCCGATATTGCAGAAGGAAGGGATCGAGGTCATACAGCTTTCGCCCGCGGAAAGCGAGAAATTTCTGAAAACCGCGTACGATGCGGGCTGGGCGGAGCTGGCGGAAAAAGCGCCCAAGACCACACCTGAGCTGAAAAAGGTACTTACCAAGACGAGGTGATAGATGGCCGAAGCGCGTGAGCGGTATGTCATCTGTGAAGGCAAGCAGATGTGCTTCTCCCTGCCCAGCGGGTGGAAGGTGCTCTCCGATCAGGATAAGCCGACGGTTCCCGGCGTTGCCGATCCTGTTGCAGAGATCAAAAGAGCGCTCGACAACCCTATAGGCGGTCCGAAGCTGGAGGAACTGGCAAAACCGGGGATGGAGGTCGTACTATTGTTTGACGATCTGCAGCGGCCAACCCCGGCGCATCTGGCACTTCCGGAACTTATGAACCGGCTCAACCGCGCCGGGATTCCCGATTCTCGCATGACTGCCGTTTGCGCTCTGGGAACGCACCCGGTTCTCTCGTACGAGCAGCTCAAGAAAAAGGCCGGCGACGAAGTCGCGAAACGGCTTGGTGAACGGCTCATCTCGCATGATCCTTACTCGACGCAAAATGTGGTCATCGGAAGGACACACAGGGGTGCCCTCGTCGAGATCAATCCCCACGTAGCCTTCGCTGACTTGATCATAGGCGTTGGCGAATGCATGCCCCACCCGACCGCAGGTTTCGGCGGCGGAAATAAGATCATCATGCCCGGTGTCTGTTCCTACCGGTCGGTGGCCGACCACCACTTCGCCTGGATCCGCCACCGATACGCCAAGGTAAACGTAATGGAGGGCAATCCTTTTTATGAAGAGGTTACCGATGCCGGACGGCTGGCCCGCCTCACATTCAAGCTCGACCTCGTCATTAACGAAAAGAAGGAGATCATCCGCGCCTTCGCGGGCGAAACCACGGCCGAGCATAAAGAGGCCGCGAAGTTTGCAGCGTCGCTTTACTGGGTGCCTCTCCCTAAGGTTGCCGACGTGACGATCACTTCGGCATACCCTCTGGAGATCGCGGTGCAGGCCACCAAAGCCTTGACAATGGCCGGATACGCCACGCGATCTGGAGGCATCATCATCTGGGTCGCCCCGCAGAAAGAGGCCGGCCCGATCATGCCGCTGGTCAAGGAGATGGCAAGCTCCGAGACCGCAACCGACTTTCACCGGAGACTGATCTCAGGGAATATCCCTGACCAGCTCACTTCCTTCGGTATTTCCTATATTATGCAGGTGGTCTTTTTCAAGGAACTCGCAGAAAAATTCCATGTGATTCACGTCACCGAAGGCCTGACCGCGGAAACGGTCAGGATGATGAAGTTCACCCACGCGCGGAGCCTCCTGGAAGCGGTCGATATGGCCGCAAATAAGATGCCGAAGGCTGATGTTGCAATCTTCCCGTCCGGCGGCAATATCATCCCTGGGGTAGCCTGATAGACAGCCGTGAACGGTAAGTCAGCAAGCAGTGGGCCGGGAAAGCAAAATTCAGCACAAGCATGGAGGAAATATGGGAGCCATAAGAGCGATCTTATGTTTTATCGACTGTTTTTGCGGCGATTGTGGCCGGTTCTGCGCAAGTGGGATCGCAAGCCGCGGAGCTGGCGCCTTTATACACACCACCCTCGGGCGGTACCGTATACGTCCTCGGTGCGGGTGTGGCAGCTGTAACCAACAAGTACATGCCGGACGCCAACTTTGTCCATGAATCAGCCACGGGCACTCATGGAGATGGTCCGGCGCATGATGCAGAGGGAGGCCAACAAAAAGCCTGCCTTCGCCCTTTTCGGCACGCCCGACGGCTTTCGCGCTTATAAAGGTCTGGGCGAATACGCCGGTAAGCCGTTCTCCACGCTTCGGGCAATCTGCTTCATCAATGGTTCGGATCAGTATTTTGCCGTGCCGGCGAAGGGTCCAATCAAATCCTTTGCGGATGCCAAGGGCAAGCGCATCGGGATCGGAGGCCCGGGCAGCACGGTTTCCACAAGCGCTCTTCTCTTCTTCGAAGCGCACGGCGTGACTAAGAACGATTTCAAGCCTTACTACTACGTGTTCAAAGAGGTGGTTGAGGGAATACAGGACGGGAGCCTCGACGGCGGTTTTCTCGGAGGAGCCTACCCGATGCCGTCGTACATGGAACTCTCGCAGATGACGCCCGCACGCGTCGTGCCCGTCGATGAACAGGCTTTCAACAAGGTACTGCCGGAGCATCCGTATTACTACAAAAGGGTCATCAAAGCAAAATCGTATAAAGGCATGGACCAGGATACGCCCGTTTATGGATTTGCAACCAGCGTATTTACCTTTGCCGATGTGAGTGAGGATTTTGTCTACCGGTTCCTCAAGAATCTTTGGGAACACAGGCAGGACTACTATGCGATCCATGCTTCGACACCGGGCGATTTTACGCTGGAGAATATGACGAAGGCTACCCCCGTTCCTTTTCATCCGGGAGCAGAAAAGTATCTAAAGGAAATTGGCGCGTGGAAGAAGTAATCACCGGACGAACATGAGACTTATACGCAAGAGGAGGGCTGAATGAAGAAGGACCTGAGAACGTTCATGGCTGATTGCGAAAAGAGGCTGCCGCAGGAGTTTGTGAGAGTCACGCGAGAGGTAGACCCCAAGTATGAGATCAGCGCAATCATCAAGAAACTGGACCTGATGGGAAAATATCCCATGGTGCTGTTTGAGAATGTGAAAGGATACAGCACGCCGGTCGTCTGCAATACCGAGACGAGCGCGACTAAGTACGGCCTGGCCCTTGGTATCCCTCCTGAAAGGGTTGAGGACTTTTACACGGAAAAGGAAGAGGAGGCAATCAGGCTCAACAAGTATCCTGCGAAAGAGATCAAGAAAGAAGAGGCTCCCTGCAGGGACGTTGTCCTGACCGGAAAAAAGGCCGACATGACCCGCTTTCCTTTTATCACACATCATCAGAACGAAGCGCCCTATCTGACCCGGGCCGTGGGCATTGTGATGGACAGGAAAATAAATGCTCCCCACTGTTCCCATTACCGCTTCATGGTAAAAAAACCTCATCTCGGCGTCACTCACATCACGCCAGGGCGTCACTTCTGGTACATCTACAACGAATACATGGAGCGGAACGAGCCTCTCCCGATCGCGTTTGCGATAGGGCTTCACCCCGCCTGGGCGACCGCTTTCCAGAGTCGTGTCAGCCATCCGCCTTCAGAGTTTGATATTGCGGGCAGCTTGATGGGCGAGCCGCTGGAGGTGGTGAGGTGCGAGACCAGCGATGTGCTTGTCCCTGCGCGCGCTGAGATCATTATCGAGGGCGTAATCCCTCCCGGTGTCCGCGAGCAGGAGGGCCCGTGGGGCGATTTCACCAAGTACCACCAGGTCGCCATGCGCCATCCCGTAAAGGTCACGGCGATAACGCACAGGAAGAACCCCATCGTACACGACATGGGTGCCTGGCCAAGCAAAGGTATGCTCATGGGGCGCCTCCCGCAGCATGCGTTCATGAACCGCAAACTAAAAGAGGCTGTGCCCGACGTCAAAAAGTTCAAGTTTATAGCGGCAGCGGGATGGTGGTACGGCTTTATTCAGCTCGACAAAAAACATGCGGGCCAGCCCAAGCAGGCGATCCTGGCCGCCTTTGCAAACGATATGTACCTGAAGTATGTGATCTGTTTCGACTCTGACATCGATCTCGATAACGGAGCTCAAATAACGTGGGCGCTCGCCACAAGGGTCCAGGCCGACAGGGACGTGATGATCCTGCCGGGTGTGCTCGGGACTGACCTTGATCTGTCCGCGGCGCAGGAGGCCGTGGTGACAAAAGTGGGTATCGACGCAACAGCGAAGCCTTTTCGAAAGGATTTGCCACCTGTCGCGGTTGTGCCTGAGGATGTGATGAAGCGGATCGATCTGAAAAAATATATTCCAAAGCCGGAGGATTTAGTCTAAGATCGGCAATAACAGGTTGAGGTTAATTTCGACAAAGGGGGGGTTGTGATGAAAAAGTATCTAGCTATCGGCATCTGTTTTCTTGTCTTCGCTTTTTTTGTCTGTCTTATCCCTTGTCAGAGTGGCGCAGCCGAGGAAAAGACGATCACACTCCGCTATTCGACCATGTTCCCCGCACCGCACCGCCAGAGCCAGGTGGTCGGCGAGTGGTGCAAAGAGGTTGAAAAGAGGACTAACGGGCGGGTCAAGGTGACGGTATACCCTAATAACACCCTCACGCCTGCCGTGCAGACGTATGACAGCGTGGTGAAGGGCATCGCCGATATAGGTTTGGCCGACGCGGCATACACGAGGGGGAAGTTCCCGCTCACCGAGGTGGTCGGTCTGCCGCTCGGGTACAAAAGCGCCACGCAGGCGACGCATATGACCAATGCATTTTACAACAAGTTCAAGCCGAAGGAATGGGATGAGACAAAAGTCCTTTACTTTTACAGCCATGGTCCCGGCCTCCTCCACACTAAGAGGCCCGTCGCGAAGCTCGAAGACGTCAAGGGTCTCAAGATCCGGTCCCAGGGTGTCGCAGCAAACATCGCCCAGGCGCTCGGCGGTGCGCCCGTCGGCATGCCAATGGGTGAGGCTTACGACGCACTCTCGAAGGGTGTCGCTGACGGAATCCTCTGCCCCTTTGAGGCAATGAAAGGCTGGAAGCTGGCGGAGGTGGTGAGCTATCACACCCTGGATTACGGCGCGGCTTATACCTCTGCCCATTTTGTCGTCATGAACAAGGCAAAGTGGAACTCCATCTCGCCCGCGGATCAGAAGGTAATCGAGAAGATCAACGAGGAGTGGATCGAGAAAGAGGGCAAGGCCTGGGATGAGATCGACAAAGAGGCTGTCGAGGTGGTGCAGGCAAGGGGCAGCAAAATCATAGCCCTCTCAAAGGAGGAAGACGCACGCTGGGTTGCCCAGGTAAGGCCCCTCCTCGACGAATATGCGAAGGACGTGAAGGCGAAGGGGCTCGCCGGCGATGAGGTCCTGAAGTTCTGCCTCGACTACCTTAAATCTCATTAGAAGTTATGGACTGAAGGGCGTGGAAATCTATTGCTCCGTCTGCTCCAGTTTTTGGAGGAGCTGCTCAACCTTTGCATTCTTGGGATTCATGGAGAGAACAAACTGAAGGCGTCGAGCGATCGATTCTTTTTTGTAGCCTGCGGGGTTCGCAGCGTACTGGTAATATGCCAGCCTCGCGAGATTAAAATGGGCTTCCTCGTGGAATGAGTTTATCGAAATAGACTTTTCGTAGGCTGCCACGGCGTCATTGAAGCGTCCCAGCTCTTCATAAATCGCACCTAAATTGTTGTACGCATCGGCGTTATCTCCTGCTACTTCCAGAACCCTTTGAAAACATTCAATGGCTTTTCGGTACTGACCCTGTTTCGTCTGAAGACCTCCGAGATTGAGGAGTGCCTTTACATGAGTGGAGTCTAATTTGACGACCTTCTGATACTCTTCGGCGGCTTCGTCGAACATGTCGTGCCGATCGTACAAAAGGGCGAGGCAAAAGTGGGGTGAAACAGCGTTGGGATCAGTCTCGGTCGCCTTTCGATAGCACCCCAGAGCACTCTGGTAGTCTCCCTGCAAATCCGCGATTTGCGCCAGATTGATAAGACCTTCAACATCGTCCGGGTGCACCTGGAGCGCCTTTTCGTACATCTGCTTTGCCGCGCCCAACCGTTCCATTTTTTCGTAAACGTACCCAAGGTTGTTGTAAGCCTCGGGATTGTCGCTCTCCAGCTCCACTACCTTGCTGAAGCATTTTAAAGCTTCTTCGTACTCTTCTTTCTCGAGGTAGATGAATCCGAGGTTCACATAAGCGCTAATGAGATTCTCGTCAAGTTGTATGCTCTGCTTGTAAGCTTCAATGGCTTTATCCGATGCCGCCTTAGTGCCGTCATAGCTGCGACCCTCCTCGAACCATTGCCGGGCTGTCTTTTTTTGCTGTATAGGCTCCTTCTCTGAGGGCCTCTCAATAGAAACAGGCTCTGTGGCCTGCTTCCTCCTTTTTACCAGGGAAATTTTCTCCATGACCGGTCCCTCATTACAAAGGGCTGTTGCCAACTGATCCAGCTTGAGCCTATGCAACGTTATGCTATAACAATTATCGGTTGGAGGGCGGTTTTAACTAAGCACGTGTCATGGCTCTTCTCTGCCCCCTGACCCTGCCCCTTGATCCTATCTTTTAGGATAGGTAATTAGTCCGCCCTCCACTCTCGCCCCAGCGGTAAGGACGTGCGCTATGTTCTCCCCTGGAGCGAGTATATGTATCACTCTTATGGTGCGCACGACAAGCGAATCCGCGATCAGGGAACGATGGCACCGCCATGGAACGGCTTCCGCACACATAACGGCCACCTTTTTCTCTTTTGCAAGATTTAGGAGGGTTTGAAGACTGTGCTGAAATTGAGCGGTCTGCATGTAGTCAGCATAACCGCGGAAGCCCGCGTTCTTCCATCCTGTATTCGGAGAATCGGGCCTCGGCTTCCGGAAACCGCCAAGCCCTGCCATATGCGAGTAGCCTATGCCTGCTTCAGACAGGCTCTCCGGTAGGGCATCCCGGTTAAATTGCGGATTATGTCGAGAGCGAGGGATACTCCGTACATCGGCTATCCATTCGGCACCATTTTCTTGCAAGATAGCGATGAACGCCTCCAAAGCGCGTGCCGAATGACCTATGGTCAACATGTCCGGATACATCAGAAAAGCCGCCCACTTAGGAGAGTTTTCCACAAATGCTGTGGAAAACTTGTAAAAAATTTGTCGAAACAGGTTCGTAACATGCTGATAACAAATGGCTCTTTTCGGTTTGCCCTATGATGTGGCAATCGCAAAAGCCTAGTGGTTTCAACTAATATCCAGGAAACCGAATATTCTGATATGGTCAACTGTCAAAAAAACAGATACAGACAATTCCCTATATTTTCAATACGTTGCGAATAGGTATTTTTGACCCGCCCATTCGCGCGGAAAATGGGCTTGCGGAGGGGGGCGTCTCATGGTCCTCCAAAAGGCTTAGTAAGAGTAGGGCAATAAATGGGGCTCGCGTCGCCCCCTCCATCGGCAAAGCCGTTGGAGCCTCCCGCACCCGCAAGCGGTACCCGCTCGCTCGCTAGATAGATTCCCACGAGCAAGCCTGTGGGAATCTATCCAAATTTTTGAAGAAAGCGGTACGCCTGAAGGGCCGCTTTCGCCCCCTCGCCGGCGGCCACCACAATCTGTTTCTCAGGAACATTCGTGACGTCCCCGGCCGCAAACAGACCAGGGACCGCCGTCTCGCAAGCACAACTTATCTCAATCTCACCGAGCCTGTTGAGCGTGACCAGATCTTTCGCAAGGTCTGAATTCGGGACCAGCCCGATCTCGACGAAGACCCCGCTGACCTCCAGGATCTTCTCCTCGCCGCTCTTGAGGTCCTTGATGCGCATGCCCGTCACGGAACGATCGCCCAATACCTCTTGCGTTGCGTGTTCCGTGTAAACAGTGAGATTGGGGCTTTCCTTGGCCCTGTCAATAAGCAATTGGTCGCAGGTCAAGGGCGTGAGGGAGACCATGTATACATGCTCGGCAATCTTCAGCATATCTATGACTGCTTCCACGGCTGAATTACCGCCACCGATCACGGCCACCTTCAGTCCTTCGAACAGGGGCCCGTCGCAGGTCGAGCAGTAAGTCACTCCACGACCCCGCAGGCGCTCTTCTCCCGGAACCCCGAGTGAGCGGGGACGCTTACCGCTTGCTATGATCGCTGTCTTCGCCCGGTAAGTTTGTCCACTCGCGGTGCGCACCTCGAATCCGCCCTCTATGCTCGCCAAGCCGACAACGTCTTCTTCTATCTTCACGTCGATGGGAAACTGGCGCACCTGGTGCTCGAACTTTTCAACGAGTTCCGGCCCCTCGATGAATTGATACCCCATATAATTTTCTATGTCGTTCGTCCAGAGTGTCTGGCCGCCAACGTCCTTGCTGAGCAGGAGCGTGCTGAGCTTCTTCCTGGCGGTGTAGACCGCTGCGGTCATGCCCGCAGGACCGGCGCCGATGATGACAACATCATACATACGAGACTCCGCACAGTGTAGGAACTAGAGCCCCAGAGCTTCCTTCACCTTGCTCTCAGCAAACCCCACGATAATAGTTCCATTGATATCAAAAACAGGGACCGCCATCTGCCCGGCCTTGCGCAGCATCTCTTCCCGGGCTACCTTGTCTGCCGCGACGTCTATATCTTGAAAGGAGATACCATTCTCCTCGAGGAACTTTTTCGCCCTCTTGCAATGCGGTCAGGTAGGTGTTGAATAGACAACGACTTTCTTCTCATCAGCCACGTTTCACCTCCAGTATTTTATCTATCTTTTAGTATTGAGCCTGGTTCCCCCTGTTGTCAACGGGCCACCGCAGAAATACTGGTCACAGTAAGCAGTGAGCAACTCGAACCGAGGGAAGAGCGCCTGATTGATTGGTCAGTCAACTAATAACCAGTCAACCAGTAAGCAAGTTCCGGCTCTGCTTCGCCTTGACACTCGTCCGGCTGATGCTATAATTCAGCAATTCAACAACATTATCTTCAAAGGAGCCTAAAATGATTGTCGTGAACGTAGAGAGCCCGGAGGCTGAAAGAACCACGTATGTGGCACATCGCGGAGGCATCGCCCGCATGCTGTTGACAAGTCATTTCATGAAGTCGATGGAGTTTTTCGCCTGGGCGGTGGTGCCGCCGGGCAACACCATGGAAGAACATACCGATGTTGTGGAAGAAATCTATTTCATGCTTGCGGGCGAAGGTCTGATGAAAGTGGGTGATGAAGAAAAGGCCGTTAAGACGTGGGATGCTATTTGGCTTCCTGCGGGCATTCCCCACGCTTTTACCAATACGGGGAAAGAGAACGCTTACATAGCCGTTGTCGCCGCGTACCCGCGATGAGCAGCTAGAAGAGTTGTTCTTGAAAACCACACCTTGGCCAATTCGGAAGATGTGCAACGTTTCAAGACGTAATTGTTGAAATGCAAGAAACGGAAAGGCAGGACCATCGCTGACCCTGTCTTTCAGAAGGAGCCCCTACACCCTGAACCTTCTTCTAAGTGTCGCGAGTCTGACAATACCCGAACCGAGCAGCCACGGGCGCCGATACCGTTTCCGCCGTAGGTATTCGTGATCACCCCGTTCACAACATTGAGGTTCGTCACGAGTGAGACATAAGAGGTTACTGGTGTCGAGGTAACGCCAGTCGTTGCCCTGGAGGTCCGGCGTTAGTGTTCCCCACTTGAAGGCCGGGCCGTTCCCCGAGGCGAAGTGAAGAATTTGATAGAAAAGATCTGCCGATATTGTTAGCATAACTCATTCGTCGTCAGCAGTTGACATAACACCACAAGGTGTTGGATAAATGATCGGTTTGCCGTATATTCAAAAAAAAGCCCGAAAATGTTCTTGGGATAGGTGATACAATTGCCGATGCTGGCTCGCTGAACTATGCCAGCATTCCTGCAGCGCCCGCAAATGCCACGGATGAGCTGCGGAGAAATGTCAGGAGACTTCATGTAGTGAAAGAAGATTCTCAAGCCGTTGCACAAATAGTCCAGCATTTCGTAATCGCGCCTAGCAGCAGATATTAATTTTAATATTTTTCACGCTTGTTTTTACCATGGACCTAGATATCGGCAATGATCTGAAAGATGTAGAGAAGGCAGTAAGGGAATTCTGCGAAAAAGAGCTGGACCAGGATTACCTCCAGAGGCTCGAGGACGAGCACGCGTATCCAAGAGAGCTCTTTGGGAAAATCGGAAGGCTTGGGTTTATAGGCGTGGGTTTCTCTGAGGACATCGGTGGTTCAGGGTACGGGGCGCTGGGCCACGTGGTTGCAGTTACGGAGATGTGCAGAAGGCTGCCTGGCATGGGAATGGCCCTGAGTCTTGGATACATACCCAGCTTCGTCGTTGATATTTCCGGGACCAAGGAACAGAGAGAGAAGTATATCCGCCCATTGATAGAAGGAAGACACATCGCCGCATTTAGCGTTACAGAGCCGGACAGCGGTAGCGATATCGGAAGCCTGAAGACGAGAATGGAGGAGAAAGAAGATTATTTTATAGTGAACGGCTCAAAAATATTTACGACGAATGCAGGTTATGCCGATTTCTACACACTGCTCACAAAGGATGGAGATGGCCTGACCGCGCTCCTTTTCGACAAAGAGCAGATCGACAAGAACGGGCCTGAGCACTTTGAGGTGAACGACCTTGGCAGGAAGATGGGCATCAACACGACGTCGACAGGAGAGCTCGTTTTCAGTGATTTTCGCATACCAAAGGACCATGTACTCGGTCAACGCGGCAAAGGCAAGAGGGTCGCGCTTCCCGGATTCGAACTCAGCAGGATAGTGATAGCAGCACAGGCATTCGGCAGCATGCTCTACGGCTACGAAAAGGCAGCGGACTATGCAAAGAAGAGAAAGCAGTTCGGCAGGCCCATTATAAAATTCCAGTCAGTCGAGCACGACCTGGTGGATATGTACGTAGAAACAGAAAAATGCCGAAATCTTCTCTACAAAGCAGCATGGCTCTATGACAGGAAAGACCCGGAATCAACAAAATACGCTTCGATGGCGAAATTGGTGATACCTGAGAGCGCGATAGAGATATTGAACAGGTCGATAGATATTCTCGGCGGCTACGGCTATATGCGCGACCAGGGGCTTGAGGGAGCTCTCAGGGATGTAAGAATAACATCAATATACGAGGGCACCGGCAAAATACAAAAGAACATCATTGCGAAAATGCTCCACTGATTTCTTGGATTCTTCGAGGTAGGCCTGAACAATTTCCTGTAGCTGTCAGCCATTGCCTTGTTTTCACGAGTTCTTTTACTTCACCTTTTTAATTACGCTCTGCGTAGCGATCTTCCTAGCGGAGCGGGCTTTCATCATCCCGTAGTTAGCATGGTCCGACCCCAATCACGCGCTCGTGATCTCCCCTCTTCCCAGCGGAGTGGACTTCCTAGTCCGCAGCGCGGAGGTCTGCTGCCGCACGAATCCACAGGCTAATCGGGGGGATAGCCACTGTAAAATAGAAAAGCGCTGAGTAGTTAAGTTGTTACGTTGGTTGAGTTGTTAGGCTGTTAGTAGTGTGATTCGTTGGAAGGCGTCCCGGCGCAGCGATCTGCCATCGGTTCTTCACAGCGTCCTACGCGCTGCCACGGCTGAGAGGAGCTTGCGCAACGTGTCGATCTTCTCTCGAGTCGACGACGGGAGCACGGGCTCAGATACGGCCAGCGACGTTGAGCTGGAAAGCGCTCCATCCAGGCCCCGTATCACTTCGTGCATGATGGTTTGATCAATCTTCTTCCGGGATGTCGCATAGCCGATTAAGAGCGCATTATCACACATCATGTTGATGAGGCGGGGGATTCTCCTTGAATGCGCCCAGAGCAAAGACATGGCACCGGGTGTAAACAGCTTGCCTGCATTGCCGCCCACTATTTTCAACCTGTGCTCGACATAATCCCAGCATTCGAGTTCGCTCAGCGGCCCGATGCGGCGCTGTATTTCTATCCTCTGCCTGAGCTGCCTCAGGCCCATCGTGTTGATCTTTGCTTCCAGTTCCGGCTGTCCGCACAGCACTATTTGCAGGAGTTTAGCGCTTCGCGTCTCCAGGTTGGAGAGGAGACGAATATCCTCCAGCACCTCTGTAGAAAGGTTCTGCGCTTCGTCGATGATGAGGACCACGGTCTCGCCAGCGACCGCCCTCTCGATGAGATAGTGATTGAGCCGGCTGATAAGAAGGACGGTGTCCTCATCTCTGAGGGGCAGTTCCAGCTCAAGGAAAATACTCTTGAGTACCTGCTTAAAGGTCGTATGCGTATGAAAGATGAATGCGGTTTTTACATTCTCGGCCAGGTGGTCGACGAGGTGGTAAAGGAGCGTGGTCTTGCCTGTACCGACCTCACCGGTCAGTACGACGAAGCTTTTTTTCTCCCTGATACCGTAATTGAGCGCAGCCAGTGCCTCCTTGTGCGCCGGCGTCAGGTAAAGAAAACGTGGATCGGGCGTGATGTTAAAAGGATGTTCAGTGAAACCATAGAAGTCGGCATACATGGCGTTCTCATGCCTTCTGGTGGATTATGGCTGAGAGCACGGGCTACGCAAGGCATCCACGTTGTGGCTCAGCGTGCTTGCTGTCCAATCCCGGAAGGTCTTTTACTCGGTAGTCAATACAATCCTTACCTCTCCGCTCTGCCGCCTGATATTCTGAACAAAGCCACTCTTTTCTGAATACCTGTTGAGCAGAACTTGTTCTTGTGGCTCAAGCTCGGTGAGGCATGCTCCGATCTAGCTGGTCGCAGAGTATTGAGCTCTGTCTCCCGGCCGCATTGCCTCGATTTCATTGTATGAAAATTCGATTGCTGTTGTCAATTACCTTTTTAGCTAATTTCCGTCACCATCCGGCGTCGGAGCATGAGGACTGTGTACGGTGTTCTCGATAACTGACATGTTACGTATAGCTTCCTTATTTCAAAGCAATGGCTTTCTCCGGACAGATCTCCTGGCAGCAGAAGCAGCTAATACACGTGTCGTCATCCACCTGGGGAATATGGTTACTTTCACGTAAGGACAACGCAGATACCGGACACTGATCGACGCAGGTGCCGCAGCCTGTGCACAATCCCGGGTCAGCCTGGGGTCTCAGAACGGTGCGACTGTAGAGTAAGTCCTGCAGGTGCGGGTCTTGTAGATTCCCTTCGCCGTGCAACGGGGGAAGTTTGAAATCAGGAAGCCGCCTCAACTCCCCGATAACATCAATCGTACTCACGTCGTAGTCCCCCAGACCGACCTCCTTGGCCTTCTGAAGGAATCGCAGCTGACCCGGTTCGAGCCCCATCATGGTCGCGATGACAGCGTCCACGGCCACCCCGTTGTCTGAGGCCAGGATCAGACCGATATCTCTGAGGTCGGGACCGGCGGGACCGTTGCCCTCCATACCCACGACGGCGTCCACGAGGAACAGGTCGGGTACCCGCAGGCGAAACACATCCACCAGCATTTCATGAAAGCGCTCCGCGCAGCCCGCTGCTTTGTGAAGCTTTGCTTTCTGCGCACCCGGCAAGAACCCGTAGCTATTCTTAATGGCGCCGGTGATAACCGTTAAGCCGTGAGTCTTGAACTTCGGCAGGCTGATGACGATGTCAGCCTCCAGTATAGCCGTGGAGACGCTAACCTCGGGCATGAAATCAGGGTTAAAATCAAGCTTCCGCGCATCGTTTCCGATGTTCTGATAATAGCCTTTGGCCGCTTCCATCAAGCCTGTCTTTTTGAAACACTCCTCGTTTGCCCCGTAGCCGTGAAGCCCTGGGTTGTCACCCACGACGATGGAGGCAGGTTTCATCGTTTCTATTTTTTCCACCACAGCCCGAAGCACCGCGGGATTAGTGACGATGCCTTCCCGTGCCTCAGAGCCCCGAAGTACATTGGGGCTTATAAAGACTTTCTTCCCGTGAAGCTCCAGAGGGAAGAGCTTAAACGCCAGGTCTAAAGCCTCCCCGAGACTTTCGTAGGTAGCAGGATGGATCATCACTTTTGACATCGTCTATACCCCCGGCATTCAATCATAGCTGAATTATATATGACTTGTTTAGAAAATACATCTCGGAATCGGCAGGCTTGGGACTCCGGTCAGCCAGAATTAACATGCTTTTCAGGGTCGCTTACTTATGAAGAACTGATCGCGCGTGTTGCCCTCAATGTCTCTTACGGTGAATGAGTAACCATCGTTTCCCCGGGTTGCCACAATGTAGTGATAAAAATTGCCGTTGTTCACGAAAAATGCCAGCTGTCCGCCTCCGCCTCCGGCAATGACGTAAGTGATGCCGTCCCGCACCCTTCGGTCATAGAGATGGTCGTGCCCCGCAACGACGAGAGAAACCCCTGTTTGGACAAAGAGCCGGTGCAGCCGGTCTCTGGCCTCTTTGTGCCGGTCGAGGCCATGCAGATAGACAGCAGGGAAAAGCGGCTCGTGGAGAAACACAAATTTGTATCTGAATGGTCGTTGCAGCTCCGTCTCCAGCCATGCAAGCTGTTCCCCCACTATTCTGGCCCGCTGGCCGGGAAGCTCCGTGTTCAAGAGAACGAAGAGCGTGTCTCCATCGGCAAAAGAATAGTAGGGCTTAGGAGAAGTACTTCAGGAATACCGCCAGCGACTCTTTGTCATCTATGTCGTGGTTCCCCGGTGCAACATGCACTGTTTTTCCCGGGCCCGTGATCTGCAGGAATCTGGCCCACTGCATCACGTCCCCGGGCCTGTTTATAGCATCGCCCGTATGGATGATGACCTCTATCTTCTGTTGCTCCACCGCTCGGATGAAGGCAGCGTACACCGACTCCTGGAACCCTATATGCGTGTCGCTGATGATGGCGAAGGGTGCATACTCTGCCCTGGACAAAGAGACGGGAACAGAAAAACCGCCAGGGCGATAAGTGAGCGGAGTTCTCTTGGTTTTCATAAATATGGACCTTCTCAACGGTTATGATGCACGAGCGTTACTATACACCAACACAAGACTGAAATAAATCAAGCTCCTCCAGCGGCACTGTCTAAGACTTGCGGTGGCTGATTCCACTGCCGCGTTGGATTTTTGATGCATACCGAGGCGCGCCGAGGACTGGGCTACGAAGGCGTACCTTGTGGTACGTCGATGTGGCACAGGCCGAAGGGCGAACGAAGGGAGGCGCAAAAAGGCAGCCCGGCCGCCGGGAAGCTTTTGACGAGCCTCTAGCGCCCATGCTATAAACATTTCATGTGCTGCACGTCCTCCATGTCCTGCATGTTCGTCGACTCCCACTGCCACCTGGAGATGGAAAGTTACGACGCTGACCGGGACAAGGTCATAAACAGGGGCGTCAAGGCAGGCCTTCGCTACATGCTCACCGTCGCTACAGAGCAAAAATATTTTGCCACTGCGCTGGAAATCATTGACGCGTACGAGAGTGTTTACGGGGCACTTGGAGTCCACCCTCATAACAGCCAGGAATTCGATGACAAGCTAGCGAAGAAAATCAAAGCGTTTTTTTCGCATAAGAAGCTCGTTGCCTACGGTGAAATAGGTCTCGACTTTTACCGGGACTATGCGCCGAGAGAGGTCCAGATCAAGGCCTTCCGGGCCCAGATAGCGCTGGCCAAGGAGCTGTCGCTTCCAATCATCGTTCATTCAAGGCAGGCTCGTGACGAGACGCTTCGCATATTGAGCGAGACCGGCGCGGCTGACAACGGAGCCGTCATGCACTGCTTCTCTTATGATATCGATACGGCAAAGACGCTGCTCAATATGGGCTTTCATCTCTCGATACCGGGAACGGTTACCTACAAGAACGCATCTACGCTTCGCGAGATAGTCCGGTACATGCCCCTTGACCGCATGCTTCCTGAGACGGATGCACCATTCTTGACGCCCGAACCGCATCGGGGCAAGCGAAACGAACCGGCGTTCGTGACGCTGGTTGTGATGCAGATAGCGGAGGCCCTGGGCAGGCCTGTCGAAGAGGTATCGCCGGTTCTCTGCGACAACTTCGTCCGACTTTTCGTTAAAGGGAGAGATCATCCATGAAGCCTGCCGTGATCATTGTCGATATGCTTGAGGATAGCTTCAGGGAGCCGAGAAATCCGGGGCGCGAAGAAGAGAAGATCGTCCAGCCCATGGCCGGCTTTCTAAAGAGATGCCGAAGCCTTTCGATTCCCGTAATATTCGCCAATGACAGTTTTCTGAGGGAAGACTTTCTCTTCAAGGGCAAGCTGAAACCTTACGCCATACGGGGAACGGCCGGAGAACGGGTGCTGCATGATCTCACGCCTGATCCCGGGGACATCATACTGCCCAAGCGAAGATTCAGCGCTTTCTTCAAGACTGACCTTGACCAGACGTTGAGGGCATACGGGCTTGACACCGTGGCTATCGGCGGCATCAATACCCATGTCTGCGTTATAGCCACCGCACTTGATGCGATCTGCCACGATTTCTACACGATCCTCCTGGAAGACCTGTGCGCCGCGGCGAGGAGAGAACATCACGAGAGCACGCTCAATAATCATCGCCGCTCCCCGCTCTATCCTCTCTTCCGGGTAATGGCTTCTCAGGACTTCTTGACTGAATACGAACATGCAGCGAAAGCATAAACTTATCATCGGTATCGCGATGTGCCGTTCTTGTAGCCGTTGTGGCATTCCAATGGCTTTACTGGTTTAGAGAAGGCTCCGACTCGCAACAGAAAGGCTCCATCACGGCCCAGAAGGAGACCATCCGCCTCTTCTCTCCCGTCAGCAAAATCAAGCTGGGGAACCGGATGCTGGAAGTACGCTCGGACATTACCGACAAAGAAAAGGCAGACCTTATCCTGAGAGAATTGAAGAAAGATAAGGTGATCAGTCCGGGTGTGCAGCTACGAGACGTGGCAGTCGGTCTCGACGGCGTGCTCTATTTAAACCTCTCCAAGAACCTGGCCGAAGTGCGTCCCGGCGCGCCACCGGAGATCGTCGTGGTTTACAGTTTGGTAAACTCGTTTGCCTCAAGCTTCAAGGATGTGAACAAGGTGCAGCTCCTTCTGGATGGAGCCCCGGTGTATACTATCGGAGGAGTGGTATACACATACCTGCCCCTTGAGTTCAACAAGGACCTTATGGAGGACTGAATGATCGACCCGAGACTCATCCGAGAAAAACCAGACGTTGTGAGAGCGAGCTTGAAAAAAAGAGGCATGGAGTTTGACCTCCAGCAGGTGATCGCCATTGATGAGAAGAGAAGAGAGCTGATCAGACAGGTGGAGAGTTTAAAAAGCGAGCGGAACAGAACTTCTGATGAGATAGCTCAGCAGAAAAAATCGGGTCAGGATGCGACTGAAAAGATAGAACGGCTCCGGACCCTTGGGAAAACTATAGAGACGATGGAGAAGGAGCTCAAGGTTGCGGAAAAAGAATGGGAGGACTTTATCCTCATCATCCCCAATATTCCTCACGAAACGGTGCCGGTCGGCACGAGTGAGGCGGATAATCAGGTCGTGCGTGTGTGGGGCGAAAAACCGGTCTTCGATTTCGCGCCCCAGGCACACTGGGACCTGGGAGAAAAGCTCGACATACTCGACTTCAAACGCGCAGCCAAGATAACAGGCACCCGGTTCACCCTGTACAAATCATATGGGGCCTTGCTCGAGCGGGCGCTCATCAACTTCATGCTCGACCTCCATGTACGGGAACACGGTTACACAGAGGTGCTTCCTCCCTTTATGGTGAACAGAGATTCGATGACCGGAACGGGCCAGCTGCCGAAGTTTGAAGAAGAGCTCTTCAAGCTGCAGGGTTTTGATTACTTCCTCATACCAACCGCGGAAGTACCCGTGACGAACATCCACAAAGATGAGATTCTCAAGGAGAGCGAGCTCCCCATTAAGTATGTCTCGTATACGCCCTGTTTCCGGGCCGAAGCAGGTGCGCACGGCAAAGACACGAGGGGACTGACGCGCCAGCACCAGTTCAACAAGGTCGAGCTGGTTAAGTTCGCCCTTCCCCAGAACTCTTACGACGAACTGGAAGGCCTCCTTCTCAACGCAGAGCAGGTATTAAGAAGGCTGAATATCCACTATCGTGTCTCGGCCCTTTGCACGGGAGATCTGGGATTTTCATCCTCAAAGACGTACGATATCGAGGTCTGGCTGCCGGGGCAAAACATTTACAGAGAGATCTCTTCGTGCAGCAACTTCTCCGACTTTCAGGCCCGGCGCGCGAGAATCAGATACAGGACCGGCGCAGGTAAGATCGAGTTCGTCCATACGCTGAATGGATCAGGGCTTGCGATTGGAAGAACGGTCATGGCGGTGATGGAGAACTTTCAGCAGGCTAACGGCTCCTTCACCGTGCCGGATGTGCTTCGGCCGTATATGTATGACTTAACGAGGATCCCGCCGGCCTGAACCGCTGTTCCCGGCCAATTTCGTATAACCGCCAGGCTTGACGGGACAGTACTCCCATCGCCACCGTTCCTCCGCCACCGCCCGGTTTCCAAGCATTTTCCGGCCGTGACTATCTCTTTTTGCGTGAAAATCGAAATGAATGGACGGGGATGGATTTGGAGCCGTTGTGAGATCAGGCCGCCCTTTTTCTCCAGATATAGACGAGCGGGCTTGCCACAAAGATTGATGAATACGTACCGACCAAAACACCGATAAAAAGCGCGAGTGAAAACTCGAAGAGCACGTCTCCACCCAAGGCGAGCAGTGCCGCAAGTACGAGCAAAACCGTCAAAGACGTAATCAACGTTCTGCTCAGCACCTCGTTAATGCTCTTATTGATCACGCCGCCGAATTCATCCCTCGACTTCATCTTACCCATGTTTTCTCTTATCCTGTCAAAAACAACAACCGTGTCCGTGAGGGAATAGCCCGCTACGGTCAACAGCGCTGTGATGAACAGGATATTCATCTCCAGGTTGAGCAGATAAAAAAGACCGAGCATGGCGAGCACATCATGAAAAGTCGCGATGGTCGCGGCGATACCGAATATGAAGGTGAAGCGCCACCAGATATAGGCGACGATGCAGAGCATGGCAAGGACGATGGCGATAACCGCGTCCTTCTTCAGTTCCTTGCCAACACTGGCTCCCACCATATTGGCCGATAGGATTTCAAACTTTGTATCCTTGAATGAAGCGGCGAGTATCTTGCTCACCTTATCCTGTATTTTCTCCTGACCCACATCGGACAATTTAGTTTTTACCAAAAAATCCCTGGTCCCCGTCACTTCCTGTATCTGCACATCGCTGATGCCGCCCTGGAGCAAAGCCAGGCGCAGATCATGTATCGGCACCTGGGCGCTGAATCTGATCTGCAAGGCCGTGCCTCCGGTAAAATCGACGCTCTCATTTGCCCTTCCGAGAAGCACCATGACGAAAGCGAGAAGCCCGAGCCCGACGAGCACAAACGAAAGGATAAAAGCCTTCTTTCTGAGCCCGATGAAATCTATATTGGTCTTTTTAACGATCTCGATGAATGCCATCAGATGCTCAAACTCCTCGGCTTATATTTCTGCAGAACCCAGTCAAAGATTACCTTGGACCCGAAAACAGCGGTGAAAAGGTTGATTACAATACCTATGCTCAGCGTGACGGCAAACCCTTTTATGGGCCCGGTGCCGAACATGAACAGAATGAAGGTGGTTATAAGGGTCGTTATGTGGGCATCAAAAATGGTCACCCACGCCTTCGAATAGCCTCCATCGATGGCTGCCCTTACGGTTTTGCCAAGCCGCAGCTCTTCCCTGATCCTCTCAAAAATAAGCACGTTCGTATCAACGCCTATACCCATGGTGAGTATTATGCCGGCGATGCCGGGAAGGGTCATCGTTGCCTTCAAGGCGGCAAATGCGCCAAGGAGGTAGATCATATTCACGAAGAGAACGATATCAGCCACGATACCGGAGGCCTTATAGTAGAAAACCATGAAAACAATAATCAGCAAGGCGCCGAGAATGGCGGCATAAACGCCCCGTCGAATCGAATCCTGACCCAGGGCAGGGCCTATGGTGATATTCTGTATGACCTTCACGGGCGCGGGCAGAGCGCCGGCCCTCAGCACAATGGCCAGATCTGAAGCTTCGTCCATGGTAAAGCTACCGGTGATAGACGCCTTCCCGCCCGAAATCCGCTCCCTGATGACCGGGGCCGAGTAAACGGTATTGTCGAGAACGATGGCCAGTCGCTTGCTCACGTTCGCACCGGTTATCTGATCGAAGAGCCGGGCCCCCTCACTGCTGAACTCAATTGCCACGTAGGGTTCACCGCCGACCTCTCCCCCTATCCTCACCCTTGCATCAGTGAGTAAATCTCCGGTCAGCAGGCTCTGCTTTTTGACAAGGATTTGCGTCGTGGAGGTAACCCCCGTCTCCCTGTTCCTCGACTTCATCGGCAATACTTCGTCTCCCTCGGGTACGACACCCGTGGCGGAGAACTTGGCAGCATTATCTTCATCCACGCATCTTGAATTCGAGCTGCGCGGTCCTGCCTATCAGCTCCAGGGCCCGCGCCGGATCTTTCACGCCGGGAAGCTGGACAAGGATCTGATCCTCTCCCTGCTGGGCAATGACCGGTTCCGAAACACCGAACTGATCGATCCTGTTCCGGATCGTCTCCAGAGCCTGTCGGACCGCATTTTCCTTGAGCTGAGCAGCCTCTTTTTCTACCATGGACAGATCAACTGAGAGCACATCTCCCTCGGTTCTGCTTGCAGCCACTTTCAGGTCGGGATATTCCTTGCCCAGGAGATTGTAAAGCTTCTCCTTCTGGTCAGCCTTTATCGAGACGGAAATGAGCTCGCCTTTTCTCTCAAGATTCAAAAAGCGCACGCCCTCGCGGATCATGCCGTCTTTGAGCCCGTTGAATTTCCGGTCAGTCATGTTCTCCATCATCTTGCTCGTGTCCATAGCCAGGAGCAGGTGCATGCCGCCCTTCAGGTCAAGACCCAGCCGTATCTTGTCGCTCGGAAGGTAGCGCTTCCAGGCCCCCTTGAGCTCGACGAAGTTGGGCACAAGAAAGACGGCGAAAATAACGAGAAATACCACTACGAGAATAGCGCGAAATTTGAGTGACTTGAGCACCTAGTACCTCAGTAGACGAAGTTACGCGCGGAAGCACGCAAAAGTGTAAGAAACTTATAATCATCGAGCCTAATTGTCAAGAGAATTCTCGGCCTCATTTTTTCAAATTGATTTTTTTCGGCAAACCCATTATGCTTACACCAATGCGACCTGCGATCTCACAGGACCTTTGCGAGAATTGTGGCGAATGCATCGACATCTGTCCGTACGACGTCTTCGGTGACCTGGAAGGAATGGTCGCCGTAGTTAACCCGCAGGAGTGCATCGAGTGCACGGCCTGTATTGAGACATGCCCTCAAAAGGCTATCTCCATGGATAACTGATGGATGCTACCGTCTTACTCGACGAAAAGGCGATAGAGCGGAGTATCAGCAGGATTACCCACCAGATCCTGGAAAAGAACAATGGATCGGTAAACCTGAGCCTGATCGGCATCAGGACCCGGGGCGTCTACCTCGCCAAAAGGATCCAGGAACAGATAAGGGCTATCGAGAAGAAAGAGATACCGGTCGGAATACTTGACATCACCATGTACCGGGATGATATCTTCAAGCTGAAGACCCCGGAGGTAAAAAGGACGGAAATCTCTTTCGACCTAAATAACATCACCGATCGTGCTCGTTGACGACGTGATGCACACGGGAAGAACGACACGGGCGGCAATCGATGCCATCATGGATCTGGGGCGTCCCAAGAAGATACAGCTTGCGGTGCTCGTGGACAGGGGCTCGCGAGAGATGCCCATACATCCTGATTATCGTGGGATATTTCACCCTGCGAGCGCTGATCAAGAGATTTTTGTGAAGCTTCGCGAGGTCGATGGTTTAGATGAGGTAATACTAACGCAATCAGCATGAGATGGCCATACAAAGACCTGCTGGGCACCAGGGAACTCTCGAGGGAAGAGATTCTTCTTATCCTTGATACGGCAGAGTCTTTCAAAGAGATATCGCGCCGCGACATCAAGAAGGTTCCGACTCTCCGCGGAAAAACAATTATCACTGCCTTCTACGAACCAAGCACGAGGACACGCGTCTCTTTTGAGATCGCAGCCAAACGGCTGAGCGCGGATACTATCTCGATCTCGGGGACGACGAGCAGCGCCGTCAAGGGCGAAACACTGAAGGATACGGGCAAGAACCTCGAATCGATGAGACCGGACGTGATCGTCATCAGGCATAGCATGCCGGGCGCGCCCCACATCCTCGCACAGGCGCTTGCATCGAGCATCATAAACGGCGGCGACGGTGCGCACGAACATCCTACACAGGCGCTCCTCGACCTCTTCACGATACGGGAGAAGAAAGGCACTCTCGACGGGCTCAAAGTTGCGATCGTGGGGGATATCGCGCACAGCAGAGTAGCCCGGTCAAATATTTTTGCCATGAAAAAATTCGATATGGATGTCACCTGTTGCGGGCCGCCAACAATGATCCCTCCCTTTCTTGAAGACCTCGGGGTGAATGTGGAATACAACCTCGATAAAGCCCTGGCTGACAAGGACGTCATCATGGTGCTCCGCATCCAGAAAGAGCGGGGCGGCATCTCGGTCATCCCGTCCGTTAAGGAATATGCGATGCTTTACTCTCTGAAGGAAGAGCACCTCCAGAAGGCAAACAAGGATGTGATTATTATGCATCCCGGTCCGATGAACCGGGGCATCGAGATCAGCGATGGTGTGGCGGATGGCCCGTACTCGGTGATCCTGGATCAGGTAGAAAACGGTGTGGCTGTGAGAATGGCGATCCTGTTCCTACTCCTCGGGGGCGAGAGTTGAAAATCCTCATCAAGAACGGCCGTCTCATCGATCCGGCAAGCGACCGTGATGAAAGAGTTGATATCCTCATCGATGGCAGTCACGTCGAAAAGATCGACAGGGAGATTTCACGGGCGGGCGCCGGCGCTCAGGTCATAGATGCGACCGGACTCGTTGTCGCTCCAGGTCTGATCGACATGCACACGCACCTGAGGGAACCGGGATACGAATACAAGGAGACGATCAGAACAGGCACTCAGGCGGCGGTCCAGGGCGGGTTCACAACGGTCGTCTGCATGGCAAACACCGATCCGATAAACGATAACCGGAGCGTCTCCGAGTTTATCAAGAGGAAAGCCCAAGCAGACGGATTGTGCCGCGTGCTCCCCTGCGGAGCCATCACCAAGGGGCTGAAGGGGGAAGAGCTTGCTCAGATCGGCGAGATGTATGAAGCAGGCATAGTAGCGCTCTCAGATGACGGCAAAACGGTCAAGAATGCGGGGCTGCTTCTCAAAGCCATGGAGTACGCCAAGACGTTTTGCATTGCCTATCGTATCCCATTGCGAGGACGAAAATCTATCGCAGGGGGTTGTCCATGAGGGGCATGCTTCATTGCTTTCCGGCCTGGATGCGACACCTGCTCTTGCCGAAGAGACAATCGCGCACCGTGACATCATGCTCGCCAAATATATCAGCGCACCGATCCATATCACCCATATCTCGTCAGGCGGCACGGTAGGGATCGTACGGGATGAGAAAACGAGATACGGCAGGCTGACTGCGGACACCTGCCCGCACTACTTCACGCTTTCAGACGATGCCACGCTGACCTACGACACAAACACGAAGGTGAACCCGCCGCTCCGGTCCCGCGAGGATGTGAAGGCTATCAGGGAAGGATTAAGGGACGGCTCTATAGACATAATCGCCACTGACCACGCGCCCCACGATCTCCCCTCCAAAGATGTGGAGTTCAACCTCGCCTCCTTTGGCATCGTTGGCCTGGAGACGGGCTTCGCCCTTTCTCTCGGCGCTCGTGCACGATGGAGTGCTCACGCTCAAGGAACTGCTGCGGAAGTTCACGGAGAACCCCGCACGCCTGCTCAAACTTCCTTACGGAAGCCTTCGTGATGGGTCGATTGCCGACCTCATCATCTTTGACCCCGATGCAGAATGGGTTGTTGACAAAACCCAGTTTGCGTCGAAGGGAAAAAATACGCCATTCCATGGATGGAAGCTCAAAGGCAAGAACCGCCTCACCATGGTTGACGGCAAATCGTCTACAGAGACCCCGCGTTCTAAGACAGGCCAAGTATAAGCGCAAGTCCTAAGTTGCACGCTGAGAATAGCCCAAAGCAATCGTCTAAATGATTATCCAATATTCCCAGGGCTTGCGCTCTTGAGGTCTTAACCTTAATTTGTGAACCATTAACCTGCTCTTGAGTATTTTCTCGACCTTCGTTCTGAGTTCTTTCCTCAACCTGCTCATGTTTTTACCTGTCTTTATCATCCTGCCGTTAAGTCCAGACTGCTTCGCCGATATACTTATCAGAAGCCAGAGATGAGGAGGCCGTACTATGGTCCATGATTTGTCAGCGTGGCGCTCTGAGAGAAAGAAGGCATCACAAGAGGCATCATACAAGGAATGGAGCACTCTGCACCTGGAAGAGCTTTTCTCGGTACTCAAGTCTATCGAGGAAGGCAGAGGAAGCGTGACCGTGGACACTTCCGGGGTGACAGTCAGTGGCGGGTATGGGGTCGAGATTATATTTCACGACGACGGGAGCGTCTCCCTTGGGGACGGGACCTGCTCCGTGGGCGAAAGAGTCCACTTTGTAGGTAATAAATGCTTTAGCCTCCTCGACGGCCCAACACTGCTCCGTTTTCTCGGTCTTCTTTTGGTATCTGTCGCCGATGGGACAGGCTTTGTCGAATGGTCTGCGGGTTACGGTGTGCTCTATTCGGACACATACAGATGTTGGGCTGTTTTTTCAAGTGACGGCGGGGTGGAGTTCAACAGGCTCTTCCGGATGACATCCTGAGTCCCCATCCCGGTGATGCTGCGCATCAGCCAGGCTTAGTGCGCTTGGCGAAATAATCTCGCGCGGCCCTCACATCGCGCTCTATCTGCTGCCGCAGTTCGCTCACATTCTCAAACCGCGCCTCTTCTCTCAGCTTGACGTGAAAGAAGAGGCGTACATCTCTCCCGTACAGGTCGCCATCGTAATCGAATATGAATGTCTCGATCGTGCGCTCTTGCCCGCCGAAGGTGGGGCTGTACCCAATGTTCGTCGCAGACTGCAATCTCTTCTCCTCAATCATTACCTCGGTAATGTATACGCCGTTCGGAGGCACCAGGTCAAAATCTGTCTTCAGGTTGATCGTGGGAAAGCCGAACACACGTCCCCTGCCCTCTCCCTGCACCACTTTGCCGCTGATCATGTAGGGGCGGCCCAGAAGCAGATTTGCCTTATCGATTTCACCGCTCTGCAAAAGCTTCCTGATCTTGTTGCTCCCTACCTTTTCCCCGCCTATGGTCACAGCGTTCACCACCTCCACAAAAAAGCCGTAAGTCTCCGCGTATTTTTTCATCCCCTCTATGTCCCCCCGCCCCCCTTTACCGAACTTGAAGTCATAACCGACCACGAGGCCTTTGATGCCCAGCTTGCCGATGAGGATATCCCTGACATACGCCTCAGGCGTGACCTGGCTGAATTCCCGGGTAAAGGGGACTATGAGGAGTACTTCTATGCCGGCCTCTTCGATCAGTCTCTTCTTCTCCTTTATGGGGGTGATGGAGGGGAGTTCTTTATCAGGCCTCAAGACATGCAGGGGATGGGGATGGAAGGTCATCAGCATAGGTGTTCCGCTGATCTCCCGGGCCTTACCCTTAACGATTTCAATGATCGTCCTGTGTCCGACGTGAACGCCGTCATAGTTCCCTATCGTGAGCACCGGGTTGAGGAACTTCAGCGAAAAATCGAGAGATTCAAAGAGTTGCATAATCACCTCTTGACAGGAAGATCGTTTCTCTATAACCTACAATATAGTGCCGAAGTGGCGGAAGTGGCAGACGCGCTAGGTTCAGGGTCTAGTAGGCGATAGCCTGTAGGGGTTCAAGTCCCCTCTTCGGCATTTTTAAAGTATTACATAGTACAGCATTTCCGATCATTCCGCACGTATTCGCAAAACCAACTACAGATCAGGGAGCCGGGGAATACCGGACACTGACATAAGACAAAGGGTAGAAAATGGGGTCGCCTGGCGGAATCCGGGCAGCCCGACCAAAACAGTCGCCTTCCCTGAGTGAAGAATCCCGGAAGGGCTTGTTTTCGTATACATAGATGGGATAGTATACAGTTCATGGAACGCATGAACGGCATGGATCGCGAGAAAAAAGTCGGCATAATACTTATTCTCATCGGTATTTGCATCCCTTTGGCGGTATTTCCCTTTCTCTCGGGCTATTCAAAGGATAAAGGTATTGTTGATATCATTTACAAGGCGGCGATCGCAATTAGAAAGGACAAGCAGGGTGGCGAAGAAAGCCCGTCTCCCATCACCCTCGATAAACCGAAGCGCAAAGTTGCCTTTTCAAACCTTATACCAAAGAGAATACCGTTCCGGTTTTTTCTCGCAGCGACACTCATCTTGCTTTACATGGGATTCATCAGGATCGATAGATCAAGACGCAGGGCAAGAGGCGAATTTGACAAGCAGCCGGATGAGAATCGCCCGCCGCCCGTGGGGCCCGAGTACTAAGAGAAAGCCCCTTTTCGGCGTGAAAAGGGGCTTTCTTATTCACGCTTTTTAGCGCTGCCGGATCAACCGGCCTTCGCCTTCGCTTCCTTTTCCGAGAAGTACCTCCTCATGACCGCGCCATTGAGATTGAGCAAGATCCACAGGACGATGAGAACAAAGAAGACCCCGGCGAACCGGATGAGGAGGGTGCTGAAGATCCAGGTGAAGTTGTCCCTGACGATCTTCACCATTGTTTTGTTCCCACCACCCTTCTGGATACCTATGGAGTGCCACGGCGCAGCACCCTGGTCCTCGATATACATCTGATCTTTCCAATCCCGGTACTTTGCCCAATCTACATGGGCGTAATTGGGGTCCCTGTAATTCTTCAGGGCTTCCTTGTACCAGGCGAGCACCGCCTCGTAGGGCTGGTCAAACTCATAATAGGCAGCGGTCCCCTCAGTCTTCACCATCTTGCCGCCGGGCATCATGGGCGCGCTCCAGGGCGGTTCGCCACCGCCGAAGAAGCGTATGAAGAAACCGGCGAGAGGGCCATTCCCACCATCACGCTGAACAATATGGCATATAGCATAGTTTTCATAGCTCGCACCTCCCTCATTTACTCGAACATCGATAAAAGCATGCCTGCCGCGGCCGGTGAGCCGATGGAACCGGCAAGGCATGCGGCCATTGCGTACATGAGCAGGTAGTTCTTTTTGTCGTACTGCTGCCCGATGACCTGGGAGAGCCTCGGTGACATCGGGAGGGCAGAAACGCCGGAGTTGCCGATAAGGGGATTGATCTTGTCCTTGCAAATCAGGTTCATCACTTTCACCGTCAGAATACCGCCGGCCGTGCAGACGACAAAGTCGAGAAGGCCAAGCGCAAAGACCAGCAGGGGCTTGTAGGTGAGAAAAACACTTCCCAGCATAGACGCGCCGACACTGAGACCGAGGAACATGGTTACCATGTCCATCAGCGGGTTGGCTGCGGTATTGACCAGGCGCTTCACCACACCGGTCACCCTCATCAGGTTGCCGAACATGAGCATACCCATGAGGGGCATGACCGCGGGCACGAGCAGGGCGATGATGCCACCGCAGATGAGGGGGAAGAGGACTACTTCGGTGCGGGAGACCTTTCTGGATACCTTCATCCTGATGAGCCGCTCTTTCCCGTTCGTCATCGCCCGCATAATGGGAGCCTGGATGATAGGCACCATCGACATGTACGAGTAAGCGGCAAGCGTATTAGCAGCCAGGAGGTGGGGTGCGAGTTTGGCGGTAAGGTAGATAGTCGTCGGGCCATCAGCGCCCCCGATGATACCGACCGATGCAGCCTCTTTGATGCTAAAGCCGCACAGGATGGTGCCCGTGAAGGTGACGAAGACTCCTAACTGGGCCCCGGCCCCTATAAGGAGCATCTTCGGGTTGGCGATCATCGGCTCAAAGTCCGTCATCGCCCCAAGCCCGAAGAAGATCAGGCAGGGGATCACCTCCCAGAGAATGCCGTATTTGTAAAAGAATTGAAGCAGCTGTGGATGACCTTCCTGGTACCCGAACAGAGGGGTGTTCGGAAAGTTTACCAGGAATATCCCAAAACCAATAGGCAGGAGAAGGAGCGGCTCAAAGTCCTTGACTATGGCCATGTAAAGAAAAAAGCCGCCTATAGCCCACATGACGACATGCTGCCAGGTCATTGTGGGGAAACCCGTTGTCTGCAATGTGCCGACGAGCAAATCCCAAATTTCGTTCCAACTCATTGAAACCTCCTTCTGTAAGAATGTGTATTCTCAAAGGTTCGCTAAGTCTAAGAAACCACGGACAATACCTCCCTAAAACCACCGGACTTTAGCTTGCCCCTTGCACCGTTGATGAAAAATTTCACGTATGATTAAACCATATAATATATTACGTTGACCGATGTCAACGAAATTCATTTTGCCCTACCCTTATAGCCATTTTTCCGCTATACTAAAAAACCCAGCATATTAAGGAGAAGAGATGTCACAACGAAATCGCTTTTTAAGGGCATGCCGCGGGCAGGATGTGGACCGCACACCCATCTGGCTGATGAGACAGGCCGGAAGGTATCTGCAGGAATACCGGGATGTTAGGCAATTCCACAGCTTTCTCGAGATGTGTAAGAGACCCGAGCTCGCTGTCGAGGTAACCCTGCAACCGATACAGCGCTTTGAGCTTGACGCTGCCATCATCTTCTCGGATATTCTCCTTCCGCTTGAGTGTATGGGCATCGGCCTGGAGTTCACTGATGGAGGAGGGCCGCTATTACGGAATCCTCTCAGGACAGGAAGAGATGTCGAAAGGATGGGAGAGCTGGATCCTGAAAAAGATCTAGGTTACACGCTCAAAGCTTTGGAGATGGCGCGCAGCCAACTAAATGGAACTGTTCCGCTTATCGGCTTTGCCGGAGCCCCTTTCACCCTTGCCAGTTATGCGATCGAAGGCGGCGGGTCCCGCAACTACATCGAAACGAAAACGATGATCTATTCGGAACCGGCATCCTTTCACCTCTTGATGGAAAAACTGACCAACATGGTCATCTCCTACCTGAACGCCCAGATCAGACACGGCGCACAGGCTGTCCAGGTATTCGACAGCTGGGTTGGCTGCCTCTCGGCGACCGATTATAAAACATTCGTCCTGCCTCATATGAAGAGACTCTTTGCCTCTCTCAACCCGAAGGCGCCCCACATTCACTTTGCTCTCGGGGCTTCCCACATGCTCAAGCTCGTGGGCTCTGCCGGCGCGGACGTCACCAGCGTAGACTGGCGCACCCCGCTGGACGAGGCATGGAAGCAGGTGGGCACCAAGAAGGCTATCCAGGGCAATCTCGACCCTGCCCTGCTCTTCGGTTCCAAAGACCATCTGGTTGAAGCGGCGAGAGATATCCTGAAACGCGCTGCAAACCGTAACGGTCATATCTTCAACCTCGGCCACGGCATCTATCCGGGCACACCGGTTGATAACGTCTCTCTCCTCATTGAAGTAGTGCACAAGGGGAGCAGGCGCAAGTGAAAAAGAGCGCTGTGCTGCTCGTCAATTTCGGAGGGCCGCGCTCTATCGATGAAGTACCCGAATTCATGCGCACGCTCACAGGGCGCCAACTGCCCCCGGCCATGGAACAACAGGCGATCGAGCGTTACAGACTGATAGGTGGATGCTCCCCTCTTCCTGCCATGGCGGAGGAGCACGCGAGACTCCTGGCCGCTGCAATGGGCGAACATCTCATCATCAGACCCGCCTTCAAGTATTCTCATCCTTCCATCGAAGAGACGATCAACGAGTGCCGCGGCGAAAGGGTGGAGCGCATCCTCTTCTTCATCATGACGCCGTTTTACACGAGCAGAACAGTGGGCAACTACATTGCTACGGCCGAAGGTCATCTCGGCTCGTTGCACTATCATCCGGACGTGCTCTTCATCCATAGCTGGTACAGGGAGCCGCTTTTTGCCGAATGCTGGACGAGGAGGATAAGCGAAGAGGCTTCCTTTCCCGACGCCTTTTACCTTTTCTCCGCTCACAGCCTGCCGAAGACTTTCGCGGATGAGCCATACAAGGCCCAGATCGAAGAGCTGGTTGAGACGGTCGCCACGAGGCTTCACCTTTCCCACTATGGCCTCGGCTGGCAGAGCGTACCGGCAAATGCAACCGAGCCCTGGATCGGGCCAACGGTCGAAGCCGTGCTCGATGAGGTGGCGGGGAAACAGTTCCGGACAGTCGTGCAGGTCCCCATCGGCTTCGTTACAGACCACATGGAAACCCTTTATGACATCGACATCGTGCACAAAAAGTACGCTGCGGCGAAAGGCCTCAGCCACCACCGTGTAACCTGCCTCAACACAGATCCGCTCTTTATCGAAACACTGAAACGAATTCTGACTCGGTCCTTGCAGGAAGCGTCATGATCCTGAACCGAGCACGAAGCACAAGGAAGAAGGTACTCATCATTCCGTTGCGCAATCTGAAGGACACCGTCGTGAAGCGGGTCGCCATCATCGGAAGCGGCGTGTCTGCCTGCGCGTGCGGGGTGGCGCTCAGGGAAAAAGGTATCGACTTCACGATCTTCGAGAAGGAGACTCTCCCGGGCGGGAAGCTCCTTACAGAAGAGCTGGATGGCTTTCTCGTAGAAGGCGGTCCGGACAGCTTCCTGCCGGAGAAGTACTGGACCGTCGATCTGATAAAAAAAGTCGGGCTCGAAGATGAGCTTCTCTGCACAAACGACGAATTCAAGGGCACCTACATATATTCGGGCGGGCGACTCCACCGCCTGCCCGAGGGCGTTATGCTCATGGTCCCCACCATGATCATGCCCCTTCTGAAATCAAGCCTGATCTCCTGGCCGGGAAAGATCCGCATGGGGTTCGAGTTCTTCCTGCCTCCAAAGAAAGATGCCACTGACGAGAGCCTTGCCCAGTTCGTGACACGACGTCTCGGAAAGGAATGCCTCGAAAAGATCGCTGAGCCGCTTGTCGCGGGCATCCACACGTCGAACCCGGACAACATGAGCATTCTCGCCATATTCCCCCGCTTTGTCGACATGGAGAGAAAGTATGGCAGCCTCATAAAAGGGATGCTGGCTGCGTTGAAGAAGGTCCCGCCGCCTGATCCGTCGAAGAAAAAGATGACCTATTTCATGAGCCTGAAGAGGGGCATGCAGCAGCTCACGGACACGTGCATCGCGCTCATCGGAAAAGAGAGAATAAAGACAGGCACACAGATCAATAAAGTGCTGAAGGCGCGGAACGGCTACCGTCTCCTGCTCAATGGCCGGAACGGCCAGGGGGAGCTTTTCGGCAAACCGGGAGAGCTTTTCGATGAGGTCGTGCTCACCACTCCCGCCTACGTCACGTCGGAACTCGTGCGCGACATGGATTCGGAGCTTTCAGAAGCGACTCCTCGCCATGGACTGGTCTTCAACCGCCACCGTCTCCATTGCATACAAGAAGGAAGACATCAAGGTGAAGTTGCCCGGCTTTGGTTTTATTGTGCCGAAGGTCGAGGACAGGCGCATCAATGCAACAAGCTGGAGTTCCATCAAGTGGTCTTTCCGCGCACCTGATGATCATTTGCTCGTGCGCTCATTTGTGGGCGGCGGTCACCACGAAGAGCTTGTCTTTGAGGATGACGCGAAGCTGGTAAGCATCGTCCTCGATGAGCTGCGCCACATCGCAGACATTGATGCAAAGCCTGTATTCTCTAAGGTCTACCGGTGGGTCAAAGGTATGCCCAAATACACAGTCGGCCATCTCGAACGTCTCGCAAAAATTGACGAGTTGAAGGCACGCCATGCCGGCATTCACCTCATCGGTTGCAGCTACAGGGGCATAGGTATCGGCGATTGTGTCAAAAGCGGCTTCGACGCGGCAAGCGAAATCGCCGCGAGGCCATGAAGCCGGCCCGTTGGAGATTAGAAAAGAGAAAGCCGTCGCAGGTTAATAAACAGAGATGCAGATTCTGATTAAAGCAGTCTTGAGCGTGGTTATCATCCTTGTCGCCACGGCAGTCGGAAAGAAACTGCCATCGACCGCCGGGCCTCATCGGCGTCATGCCCCTTGCAGGGGCTCTGGTGCTGATTTGGATGTATTTGGAGAATGAGGGTAATCCCAAGGTCATGCAGAGCTTTGCCAAAGGGGCACTCTGGGGAATTCTGCCCAGCATCCTCTTTTATCTCGTTGCATTCTTCTGCTTCAAGAGGAACCTCCCTCTTCCCATCGTCCTCGTTGCAAGCTTTGGAGTCTGGCTCTGCGCTGCATTTGTGCACCAATGGATTTTGAAATGAAGCAAGTTGAGCGTCATCGGTGCGCACAGGGATCCTAATTATTGAACGAATGAGAGGCCAGCATGAAAACAATTCTCTGTTACGGGGATTCGCTGACGTGGGGCTACGACCCGCGGGACGGGACCCGGTACCCATTTAATCAGCGCTGGCCGGGCGTGCTGCAACAAGAGCTTGGCAACGGCTTCCGCGTCATCGAGGAAGCGCTCAGCGGCAGAACGACTTTTGTCGATAGCCCGCTGCTCCCGAACAGGAAGCGGGCTGAAGATGCTCGGGCCCCTGCTTGAATCACACGCCCCAATAGACCTGTGCATCCTGATGCTCGGGACAAACGATATCGCTCCCTAGCTATCACCTCACCGCGTCCGACATCGCGGGCGGATGTCTGGGGCTGATCTGGACGATAGAGAAGAGCCAGGCCGGTCCAGCGCGGGGCGGCTCCGAAGATTCTGCTGATCGCTCCCCCAACGCCAGGCAGAATGTCAGGAATAATGGAACTCTTTTACAAAGGGCGGCGAGGAAGACGGCGAAGGCGCTCCCGCAGGCATACAAGACAATAGCCAATTCATCCGGATGCCATTTTTTCGATGCATCAAAGTATGTCGAAAGCCAGTAAGATCGACGGCCTCCATCTGGATCCCGAAGCGCACCGCGTTCTGGCCATGGAAATCAAGAAGATCGTCGTGCCCATTCTTCAAAGGAATAAGCGAAAGGCGAAAAGAGGAAGGCAAACGAGTCCAGGGGAACGTTCATAAAATCCTGGTGAGCATGCTTCATAGGAGGAGAACATGGAAAAGATAGCTCTTGTAACCGGCTCAACCAACAACATTGGAAAGGCCATAGCAGAGGTATTAGCAGGACAGGGATTTCACGTGATTGTTACCTCTCGTCACGGGGAAGAGGCAAAGAGAGTTTCGGAAAATCTGTCCAAGAAAGGTTCCTGGTTCGCGGTCGATTTTTCAGAAGTGAGCGCCATTGAAAACCTATTTAACTTTGTAAAAGACAAGTTTCAAAGGCTGGACGTCCTTGTCAACAATGTTGCGTACACGAAGAATGAGTCCATCTCGGACTGTGACTTGACCACGTGGGAATACACCATAAATACAAACCTCAGAAGCTATTATCTCTGCACGAAGCTTGCCTCTGAAATCATGAAAGGGCACGGTGGTGGCGCCATCGTGAATATCACGGTGTCCAGCACAAGGGGCATAAAGGATAAATTCTCGTACTCCGTATCCAAGGGTGGCATCAATTCCCTTACCATGTCTGCCGCAATAGACCTTGCCCCTTTTGACTATCAGGGTAAATGCAGTAGGGCTCAGGGCTTGTGGGAACCCCGGTCGGTTACAGGGAGTATGTGGACAGACCTTTTAAGAACCAGAGGATCCCCGTTGGCCACATCGGTGAACCGGAGGATGTTGCGGAAGCTGTGGCGTTCCTCGTATCAGATAAGGCCAAATATATTGTGGGCGCAGTGCTGCCCGTGGACGGCGGGTTTAACATATCACTGTAATGCCAATTCGCCTTTATGTGTATACCTTCCGGGTACCCGCCGCCGGTGGGTGTGCTGCGTCGCCCTCCTCGAAGTACTTCTGAGTACGCCCGGGTACCCGCTTGCGGGTGGGGCTCCTCGCTGCCGCCCGGGGTACCCGGCCGAAGGCTGGGTCGTCCACACAAATGCAAATTGGCATTTAGTGGAAAAAGTTTCCAAACACGTGGTACGATGCAAAAACTTTTTTCGGAATGAGCACGATGACTGAATCAGACTCTCTGCTATACCGAACCTTTGTATCCCTGGGTTATCGGGACTATCGCCTTGTTTGGCTGGGCTCCGTTACCGAACACCTGGGGGAATGGATGGAATTGGCTGCCCTTTTGTGGCTGGTCAATGATCTCACGCATTCTCCTCTGATGCTCACCATCGTAGGCTCCTGCCGTTATATTCCCATGATGTTCTTCCCTGTTCTCGGTGGCATGGTGGCCGACAAAATGGATCGGCGCCGGCTGCTGATAGGAGCTTTACTGTTGGCGGCATCTCTCTCGATCGTTCTGGCTATTCTCGTAAAGACAGGCATTGTGGCCATCTGGCATATCATTATTCTTTCTTTGCTGGGAGGAGTAGCCACAAGTTTCAATCATCCCGCACGACAGTCTATGGTCCCCAACCTGGTAAAAAAGGAACACCTTCTGAATGCCATTTCACTGGATAGCGCGTCAGTTCAAGCCTCGCGCTTTATCGCCACACCCATTGCCGGATTTCTCATTGCGGGTTTTGGGGTCGTTCCTGTCTTCGGTGCGCGAGCGATGGGAGCTTTGTTGGCTACATGCTGGTTGATGTTCGTAAAGATCGACCTTCAACCTCCGCCGGCCGCGAACAAATCAGGGCTTCACAATGTGATCGATGGTTTGAAATATGTGCGCGGGGATTTGCTTCTTTTGAGCCTCATCCCTCTTTATCTCATTCCCTGGATTGCGCAGAACACCTCAAATAACTTCCTTCCTATTTTTGCTCGTGACATCCTGAAGATTGGCGCCTCCGGATACGGCTTTCTCCAGGCGGCTCCCGGGCTAGGGGCATTAGCCAGCCTCATCGCTCTGGCGGCTATGCCTTTCCACCGTGTGAACGCGTCGCTCCTGCTCGTCACGAGCGCTCTTCTGGGCATCGCCCTTTTTCTCTTCTCCGTTTCCACGTGGCCGCCTTTGTCCATGATGCTCTTGCTCGTTGCAGGGGGAATGATCACCTCCTTCATGACGATAAACACGGCCCTGATTCAAAGCCATGTCTCTGACGTCATGCGCGGGCGAGTGATGAGTCTGAGAGAAATAGCGAATGGCGTTGGACCCGCCGGAAGCCTGCTTTTCGGGGCCATAGCCGAACGGAGCAGCGCGCCCTTTGCCCTGGAACTGCTGGGGATCGCCTGTATAGCTGTTTCCTTTTTCCTGGCCTTCCTCTTATCCCGGGTACGACTGATCCACGTGTGAGCACAAGACCTTGGCGGACCTTGTGGAAAATCACGAAAAATATCTATTCCGAGATCATGTTTTGTTCCCTTTGAGCGTTGCCCTTTCTATCTCGGGCAGCGTGAGCACAAGAGCTGCGCACAATATTGGTATCAGGGCCACTACCCAGATCGCGGTATGAAGTCCGTAATGATCAGCGACGGTTCCCAGTAGCGGCATCGTGATCCCCCCAAATGAAAAGGCAAGCCCCAGGGTCACTCCGGAAGCCAGTCCCACCCGGTTCGGCAAATAGCCCTGCCCGAGCACGACCAGGGGGCCAGTCGGCATGGAGAACGTCAGGCCAATCGGCACCAATAGCAGCATCGCCCATGTTGGGCTCCCAGCAAGGGCAAAGAGCGGAAGAACAATCATCAGGGCAAGAAAGCCGGCGATCGATACGATGCGATAGCCAAAACGATCAGCCATCCTCCCGCCCAGAAGGTTTCCGCCTATGCTCGAAGCCATGAGGACTGTTAATGCCGTGCCTCCGGCTGCCTTCGACTGGTGGAGCGCATCGATCCAGAAAAGAGGGATAAAAGTGTTTAGTCCGTAAAAGATAATGGAACGAAAGAGCAGGGCAATTGCAAGCAGGACAAACGGTATCCAGGCATCACGTCCTCCGCTCCCCATGCGACGGCGTTCTCTGCTTCCTTTACTTTCATATCCTGCTGTGATCCCCGGCAGGCTCACCATCATTAGTCCAGCCACTATGGCGGGCACCACGAACAGAGACAGGCTGCCCTTCAACCCCCAGATGAGCAAGGCGGCAGTAGCCTATCAAAGGACCAATCGCATATCCGAGCTGGCCGCCGATGGCGAAGATGCTCATTGCCGTCGCCTTTCTTTCGCCGGCCAGGTAGTTTATCAGCCGGGCCCCTTCAGGATGGAAAGCTGCAACGCCTAGACCGCTCAACCCAACGACAATAACCCCGGCTCGAAAGCTCGGGACCACGCCGGTGAGGGAAACGCCGAGCCCCGCGCAGAGCAGAGCCACTGGTATCAGCCACGGTACCGATCGGCGATCGGCGATGTATCCATAGATCGGTTGCGTGGCAGTCGAAACAAGGTTTGCCGCAAACACGATTGTCGCGGCGGCGGCGTAGCTGAGGTGATGTGCTGCAATGAAAAACGGAAGAAGAGCGGGAATCGCCCCCTGGTTGAGGTCAGTTGCTGCGTGGGCGATCACCAGCAGGCCGATAGACCGGAATCTCATCATGCCTCCGGACGGACGTTGTTGCTTAAGCGCACTTCCAGAGCACGGTGTTGCGGCAGTTGACAGGGTCTCTTCATGATCGGTCTACCATAAAAAGTTTATCAGTGGTTTGTCAAGGAGATTGATCGATAAATTAGAGGTTGACCCTTGACCCTTTCCCCGTTATGCTTATTTTACTGATATGAGCACCCGCAAGAAAATTATCATAGCCCTTGTAATTGTGCTCGTCCTCGCGGGCGTCCTGATTATCCTCCTCAGTACGGCAAACAAGATCCTCAAAGGTCAGCTCGAAAAAGCCCTGGGGGAAAATTTTAGGGTTGCGCGCATCGGACTCTCCTGGGGGGGCGTAGAAGCGGATGACGTGCAACTGCTGAGAGACGGCAAGGTTGTGGCAAGTGTGAAAAAGCTTGGCCTCAAGGCCGATCTCCTGACTATATTCAGAAAAACGGTGGGGGTGTCAGCCATCGTCGTCGAAGAGCCCATTGCTCAGCTTGAGGTCGATGAACAAGGTAAGCTCCTCATTCCCTCGTTTCCGCAGGGAGAGACCGCAAGACCCGAAGGCGGTACCGCATCGAAAAGAAGCGCCTTTGCGGTTTACGTCAAGCGTATCGATGTGATAAACGGAAGATTCACCCTCCGCGACCGGAGACTCAAGGACTTGAACGAGATACAGGCCACTGATTTCAATCTGCGTCTGGACAACTTCCATTTCCCTTTGACCGACGCAGTCTCAAAAGTGAAGCTCGAGACGAAACTGGCCGGTAAATTATTTTCAGGGTCTGTGGCGATTGACGGCAGCGTCGATTTGATGCGGGTAGGTTTTAATCTCGCTCTTGAAATGGACAAGCTGGCAGCGGTCGATCTTCCGGGAAGTGGGCCCCAGGCGCGTATCGAAAAGATGAGCCTCCACGCGTCCTCGCAGGGAATCGACACAAAGCTCATTGAGGTCTCCGACGTGATCCTGCAAAAACCATTTGTACGAATCCAGATAGACAAACAGGGCAAACTCGTAAACCCATTGCTAAACGTTCTCCAGGCAGAAACGGGCACAACAGAAGCAGGACCCCCTCAGGAGAAAAAGACTGAGTCACCCACCCAAGTGAATGTCAAAGGCCTGAAGATCAGTCAGGCAGAGGTGCTCGTTCTCGACGGTAAAGTGGCTACGCCGCCTCATCCCTTACGCCTCACGGACATTTCCCTCACTGTGGATCAGTTTGCCACCCCGCCACAGGACACATGGACTGCCTATGAATGTTCACTCAATATCCCCGGAAAGGATAGCACGGGCGTGTTGCGCACATCAGGCAAGACAAAGCTCAAATCGCTCGATACCGCCGCGAAGGTAGCTCTTCAGGGGCTTGACCTCACCACCGTCAAGCCATACATCCTGAAGGCCGGGGATGTCGATGTGACACGGGGAACGCTTAGTCTCGACGTGGACCTCCACGTAGATAAGAGAAATCTTAATTCGCCGGCGAAGGCCGTACTGAGAAATCTCCAGTTCGCCCCCAGCAAGGGGTCCGGCGAAAAGTTCATGGCCGTACCAAGATCGGCCGTCATCAGTTTTCTGAAAGCAAACAATGACGAAATTGCGCTCGACTTCGTGGTGGTGGGTAGCATAGACGATCCAAAATTCAGTCTCCGTGAGACCATGGCCACACGGTTCGCCCTTCAATTTGCTGAAAAATTGGGCCTCGGAGTCGTGAACGCCGGGGAAAAACTGATCACCGAGCCGGGGAAGGGCCTTCAGGGTCTGGGTAAGAGTCTCAAGGATACGACAAAGAGCCTAAAGAAATTATTCAACAAATAGGCACCGTAGAACCCGGGAATAGCCGAGGGATACCGGGGTGCCTTCAAAAATAGAGCGAGGCGACCAGGAGGATAGCGACGGAGGCGTACTATAGTACGTCGGAGTCGTGCCGACGCAGGCAACGAAGCTATATGAATGAAGGCAACCCGGTATGAATCACCTTTCGAGTTTGGACTTCTGCTCGAATCTCAGGCAGGCCATCCCCGAAGAGCGAAAGACTTCGAGAGACGGGAGGAAGGCCGTCTTGAAACCCATGGCCTTGCACCCGTAAGGAAAGCTCTTATCCCAGGTTACTTCGAAATGTTTGCACTTCCGACAATCGATACGCTTCTTATCCATCGCGAGCCAGTCTTATGTGGTATGTGTTAAGTGTCATGTGTCATGTGTTATGGTTAAGCCGTCTGCCTTTATTATACAAGAAACTCCCTGGTCAAGTGTTACAAAGAGCAGTATTTCGCAAAAATTATCTATTTCCCGCGGTTGTTTCTGATAGACTGAGATCAGTTCTGCGTATGTCGCGGAACTTGCAACCTGTAGCTTGTAACGTGCGACAGTCTCTTTGAGGATCCTTTATGATAACCGTTCAAGATATTGAGTCAGCACGCGAAAGAATAGCACGCCACATTCACAGGACTCCGCTGCTTTACTCCCGCTCTCTGAGCGAGATGAGCGGCGCAGAGGTTTACATCAAGGCGGAAAACCTTCAGAAGACAGGTTCCTTTAAGGTGAGAGGCGCCTTTAATAAATTGAGCACATTGGGCTCGGGCAGGGTCATCGCGGCATCAAGGGGCAATCACGCGCAGGCAGTGGCGTTTGCCGCGGAGAGCTTAGGCCTCCGGGCAAGGATAGTGATGCCCGTGGGCGTGCCGATCGTTAAAGAAGAAGCGACAAAGGGGTATGGTGCGGAGGTCGAACTTTACGGAGAAAATCTTCAACAGGCACTTGACCATGCCCTTTCCCAGCAGGGCTTCACCTTCATCCATCCCTATGACGATGATGAGATTATCGCCGGTCAGGGAACCGTGGGACTGGAGGTTCTGGAGAGCCTCGACAAGGTCGATTGTCTGGTCGTGCCTGTGGGTGGAGGCGGCCTCCTGGCCGGTATCGCAAGGGCAGTCAAAGAAACGTCCCCGGCCACGCAGGTAATCGGCGTCCAGACAGAGTCCGCCACCTCCGCTTTTTTCTCCTTCAAGGAAAAAAAGGTTTCTCAAAGGACCACGCTTCCTACCCTGGCCGATGGCATCGCCGTGGGACGTGTCGGAGAAAAGCCCTTCGAAATCATAACGAAATACGTGGATGACCTGCTCCTTGTTTCTGAAGACCCGATAGCCATGGCAATCCTGCTTTTCCTGGAACGCACAAAGTTCGTGGTCGAGGGAGCGGGCGCCGTACCGCTCGCAGCCCTGCTCAAATATGCGGAGCGTTTTAGAGGCAAGCGGGTGGTCCTCATTGCGAGCGGCGGGAACGTAGACTTGAACCTGATCGACCGGATGATCCAAAGAGGTTTACTGGCAAGCGGCAGGCTCGCCATCTTCGAGGTGACGGTCGATGATGTCCCCGGAAGCCTGCACACCATCACCGGCGTGATTGCCAGCCATCGCGGCAACATCATCACCGTTGCTCACCACCGCCTCCATCAGGAGTTACCCGTAGGCAAAACGAGGGTCGTGTTTACAGTCGAGACGCGCACCCAGGAACATCTGGCCCAGATACTGGCGGACATTAAGGCGGCGGGATTCGAGGTCACAACGAGGTAAGGATGATGCAGGGTTCCCTAAAGCGCTTTGGCGCGATCTCTTACGGCATCGTTGTCCATGGCGGGGTGGGTTCTCCACTCCGGCTCAGTGATGGCTGTAAAAAAGCTTGCTCATCAGCATTCAAACTCCTCAAGAGAGGCTCAGACGCGCTCGAAGCAGTTGTGGAGGCCGCACGGCTGCTCGAAGACGACGGTCGCTTCAATGCGGGCTCAGGCTCCACCCTGCGTCTTGATGGCACGACCGTCGAGATGGATGCAGGCTTGATGGATTCGTGTGAACGTCTCGGCATCGTTATCTCAGTGCGCAATGTTCGAAATCCGATACTTCTCGCAAGGGCCATGATGGAGACGCCGCACGTCGCACTTGCGGGCCACGGGGCGGAGCTGTTCGCAAGGAGACGAGGCCTGAAGCCTTTCGGCAAGCCCTCGAAGCACAGCCGGGAACGGTACAGGAGGCTGCTCCGCACGATAAGACAGGGTGACCTCGGTAAGCACGATCCGCGCTGGCAGGACTGCGACATCCGGTCTCTATGGAATTTCGAAGCGCCATACAGCGACATTATTGGCACAGATACGATAGGTGCCGTGGCTCTGGATAAAAATGGAAACCTCGCAGTCGCTAACTCGACGGGAGGTGCCTCACCGATGCTGCTGGGACGGGTGGGAGACTCCCCCATGATCGGCTGCGGGTTTTATGCGGGATCCTCTGCTGCTGTGGCATGCACGGGCATCGGTGAGGAAATCATCAAAAGAATGCTGGCAAAAACGGTCTACGATTTTATCGTCCATGGTGAACCAGCCAGAGAGGCCTGCAGAAACGGCATCAGGCCTTTCCCTGGCAGCACTCCCGTAGGCATTATCGCGATATCAAGAACCGGCTGTGCAATCGTATCTAACCGACAGATGGCCCACCACGCGCTCATCGAAGAAGGATGAGTGCGAATGCAGGATTGAGGGACACCACGGCTAGGCAATGATAACAAAGGGAAGGAAACATCATTTAAGAAACTTCCTCTTTCAGCGATATAGTAAATGGGAGAGGTGGGATCTTTGGCGTGGGACAAGGAAAGGATCATCCGTGGGCTTGAGTCGGGGAACCTTCTTCCGTCCCTCTCGCCGCTCACCGTGCGGCTGATCGCACTCGCCGCGAACGACAATAGCTCGTTGAGCGACATTGCGGCGCTCATTGAGAAGGATCCCTCGTTGACCATCCGCATTCTTAAACTTGCCAACAGCGTCTTCTTCAGGTACGGCAACCCTACAAAGACCGTACGACAGGCAGTTGTCAGAATCGGGGTCCGGCACACCCGACTGCTGGCCCTCTCGCTTTTGCTGAAAGATACGTTCCCCATGAAGAAGGTAGGTGCGGCAGATTACCGACGTTTCTGGCGTCTCTGTCTGTATCAAGGCCTTATTGCACAATCACTCGCTCAGCGGTTAGAAATAGGTGACGCCGAGGAGGCCTTCACGGCCGGGCTCACTCTGGAGATAGGCCTTTTGGTTTTGCTTCACGCATTCGTCGACCCCAATGAGCCCGCGGAGGACATCCCGTGGTATCCTTTGTCGGGTCTCCTTGAGTGGGAGAAGCAGAAGTACGGTGTCGACCACAGGGAAATCGGCGAGTTCATCCTCACCCGCTGGAAGTTTCCCGCCAGTTTCATATTGTGCCAGAAACCAACTGCTATCGCCCGGACAATAGATGACCTTCTCCCGCTGGTGAGAGTCTGCGCCATGGCATCTCGACTATCGGCCTTTATATGTGAACCGGAGGCCTATCTGCCCGAGGTGTTCGACACGCTCGAATTTCGCTTCAGGCTCCCCAAGCCTCTCATTCACGAAATCGTTGCCACCGCTCTCCATAAAGTGGAGGACCTTTCACGGACGTTTGAAGTCGAAGTGCACAGTGAGCGGGATACGGAACTCATTATGAAAAAGGCAAGAGCGGTACTTGCGCAACTGTCCGGCAAGCTGCGCGAACAGCGCTCGCCCTCAGACACAAAACTGCGCTCCCTTGCCGCATCACAGAAACCTGGAGATAGCACCGAAGCGGTCAGGCACAAGCTGGAGGCCGTTGAGCATGAGATACGTAATCCTTTGACCGCGGTGGGAGGGCTTGTGCGAATGCTTGCCAAGACCATAGACCCCACATCGGAGCAGGGCGGGCATATAAAGTTCATACTCTCCGAGACGGCGAGACTCGAACAGGCGCTGAAGGACATCGGACAGATGATCAAGCAATAAGAGACGAAGAGAAACATCCTCAGAAAGTCGGCACGCACCATTTCATCCCCAGTTTTCTTCCTTACTATTCACTTTGTTTTCGCCCCAATCTGTGCGATAGTACCGATAGAAACCGTTGTCCTTCCTTAGGTCGGGTAGCACCGGAAGGCGCGGTGAAGGAAGATGAAAGGGCTCCGGTAGCGGCTTAAGTGAAAGGACCCCTCTTGTAGGCCGGTCCATAATGCTTACCCCGAGGGTTGGATGTCTTCAGAAAGAAGGGTCGGCCGCAGAATGGTGGAATTCCTGAGCCATCGTGGGCTTCTCACCCTGATCGGGCTGCTGATCGTGGCTCTCTGCTTCGCAATTGGCTACATCGTCCTTCCACCCCCACCCAGCACGTTGACGTTGAGCACCGGAGTTGAGGGAGGGGCTTACGCCCTGTTCGGTGAACGGTACCGCGAAATCCTGTCCCGCGAGAAAGTGCACCTCGACCTGCTCGCCTCTTCGGGCTCCGTCGAAAATTTGAGGCGCCTCAGCGACAGATCGATCCGCGTCGACGCAGGCTTTGTACAGGATGGAACGGGATCGCGGGCTGAGGCGAAAAGCCTGGTATCTCTCGGTGCGATCTGCTACACCCCGCTCTGGGTCTTCTACCGGAGCCCCGATGCATTGGATGATCTCTCGAAGCTGAAAGGTAAGAAGATCGCCATCGGGGCCGAAGGGAGCGGAGTACGCAGGTTTGCGAAGGACCTGCTCCGCGCCAGCGACGCAGCGGACCCACCCACCACACTCCTCGACCTGCAGGGTGCCGCGGCCAACAAGGCCCTGCTGCAGGGTGAGGCGGACGCCGTGATGATCATCGGCACCGAGGACAACAGCCTCGTCAAAGAGCTCCTCTATACGCCGTCTATTAAGCTGATGAACTTCAGGCGGGCCGAGGCGTACGCACGACTCTTTCCTGCCCTCTCCCATGTCGTGCTGCCTGCGGGCATCCTGGCCCTTTCGAAGGAGCTGCCGGCCGAGGACGTTCATCTCCTGGCGGCGACAACGAGCCTGGTCGTTCGCAAGGACCTCCACCCCGCTCTCATCTATCTGCTGCTTGACGCCGCGGTAGAGATCCACAGCAGCGCAGGCTGGGTGAACCGCAGGGGGGAATTCCCTGCGGCGAAGGAGCTGGATTTTCCCTCCTCCACGTACGCCGAGCGATTCTACAAATCGGGCCGCCCTTTCCTGTTTGATTACCTTCCTTTTCGGGCGGCAATCATAGTCGACCGCCTCGTGATCGTGCTGTTGCCGGTAGCCTTTCTCTTTGGTCCTGCCATCTATATTGTCACGACGATATATGGATGGCGGAACCGCCGCAAATTATACCGCTGGTATCGCGAGCTGAAGGAGCTCGAAATGCAGGTGACCGAAAGCCCCCAGCCTGAAGAGTGGGAACGGTTGCGAACCAGGCTCGACCGGATCGAGGCCTCCATTAACAACATACGCGTCCCACTCGCCTTTTTCCCCGACGTGTACAGGCTGAAAGACGATGTAAACTTAGTTCGCGGGAAGCTTGCCCGATTCATCCCGGCCGGCACGGCACCATGATGGGGCGCGGAGGCAATCGCCCCCTGTGTCTTGTCGTGATGATCTGACGTGCTCTCATGCCTATTCCGCAATCTCAGCTCATCGAGGACCCCTATGCCATCGAATGTTACAATGGGCGTTTTTCATTTTCGGCAAGGGAGTCGGGTTTGAAGAGTAGGCGGAAGAGGTGCCGAAACCTTTGGACAGGTTGGTCGGGTCGAAATCCCAAACAAGGTCCAATTGCCAAATATCAAGCGGCCAGACTTTTTCCGTGTCTGTCCCTATAAAATTGCGACATTCGAGATCGTTCGGAGATTGCGATTGCAAGAATCGCTTGACAGTGACGGTTCATTTCTGATTGGATAAACCTGTCACTAAGTGCCTTAGCCGATGCTCAGCCACCCGTTTGATTAGCTACGCGATGGATTTGCTAAAATCTATCAGCCATAGAGAGGGAGGAAGAATCACATGGGCGATGTACTACCAAAGTTTAAGGCTGCAGCGGTTCAAGCAGCACCTGTCTATCTGGACAGAGAAGCAAGCGTGGAGAAGGCATGCTCGTTGATAAAGACGGCGGCGGAAAATGGCGCGGATCTGATTGTGCTGCCGGAGGTTTTTATCCCTGGAGGGCCTTACTGGGCCTGGAACATGGACATGCGCAGAGGCATAAAATTCTCTGCCGAGCTCTATGTGAATTCCGTGGACGTCCCCGGGGAATCAACGGCAAAGATCGGAGAGATGGCAAAGAAATATGGAACCCATGTTGTCATCGGCATCAACGAAAGGGAGAACAAGAGCCTTTACAACACCCTTCTCTTCTTTGACAGAAAAGGCCACCTCATGGGCAAACACCGGAAACTGAAGCCAACCGGAGCGGAGAAGCTCGTGTGGGGCGAAGGGGATGGCAGCACGCACACCGTTTATGATACCGACATCGGGCGAATGGGCGGTCTTATATGCGGAGAGCACACCATGGCGCTGCCCGGCTACACCCTGGCCGCAATGGGTGAGCAGGTGCATATCGCATCATGGGTGGGATTCTCCTATTCGGACACTACGCTTTCGGAAGTCTGTTCGAGATACCATGCCATTGCTTACAATGCTTTTGTCGTTTGCAGCCAGGGCATTCTTGACGAACGGTCAACAAGAAGCTAGGGCTTAACCTCAGAGTGGGCGGAGCATGGACCACTATCATCGAGGCCGGAACAGGCCGTATCATGGCGGGCCCGCTGGCTCCGGCGGAAGAGGGCATCGTATACGCGGACGTCGACCTGAATGACGCCGTATCCCATTACTTTCTGCACGAGACAACCGGACATTACTGGTCCAAGCAGTTCCGGGTCTTTTTCGATGCCCGTGAGATGAAGCCCCTGAATTATGGGAGCGCGCCCGATACGAGACCCAGCGAAACTGAAGAAGAGATGCAATGCCAGGAGATCCTGAAGGAGAACCGCGAGGTATGAAAATTTTTGAGCAAGGAGGAAGCTATGCCTGTAGAGGGATTTGAACCGTATAAGCCTGAAGACGCCGAAAAGTATAACAGATTGAGGTGGTGGCACGGCATCACCTGGGGAGACATGTTCGACAAGGCAACAGACCTTTACCCCGGCAAGGTAGGACTTGTCGACGACACGACGCGCCTCACCTACAAGGAACTACGCGACAAGACAGATAAGGCTGCGATCGGTTTTATGGGATTGGGCATTAAATCGCAGGACTTTGTGCTTTTGCAGCTACCCAACTGGCATGAATTCGTCATCTCGTTTTTTGCCCTGCAAAAGATCGGAGCGATCCCTGTGCTGCTCATCTCGCGCCATGGCCTGTCAGAGATCAACTACCTTTCCAGCCTGACTAATCCAACTCGCGTGGATTCTGCCTGATCGATACAAGAATATCGACTATCTTCCGCTCATCGAAGGCGTCACCAAAGCAACGAAAAGCCTGCGCACTATCATAACGGCGAGGGCTGCCGACAAGAGTAAATTCGTCACCCTTGAAAACCTGATCGAGTCGTCAAAGCTGACTCCGTCAAATCTCGAAGCTCTTGCAGACAGGCGACCGGACCCCATGGAAGTATCGATAATCAGTCCCACCGGTGGTACCACAGGTCTGCCAAAAGCTGTTCCCCGAACGCATAACGACTTCATCGCTTATATTGAGTACCACTCGAAGGCATGGGAGATCACGAGTAACGACACACTGCTCACGGTTGCGCCGGTGAGCCACAGCCAGGGGATGCACGTCGGTCTCGGCGGCAGTTTTTTTAACTACGGAAAATACGTCCTGTGTGATTCGACTGACCCTGAAGATATCTGCAAAATAATAGAGCGGGAGAAGGTTACGGCTTTTCCCACCGTGCCCGCACTTGCGCAGAGGATTGTAAGCATGGAGAACCTGAAGCAGTATGATCTCAGCTCCCTCAAGAAGATTTACTGCGGTGGCGCGCCCAGTACTCCGGACCTCGTAAAAGCTGTGTACGAAAAGCTCAACTGCAAGTTTGTCAATGCGTTCGGCTCGTCTGAGGGCATGAGCTCTATGACGCGGCTCGATGACGACATCGAAACCATTTGCACTACGGTGGGCAGGTTGGATTGCCCCTACAATCGGGTGAAGACCATCGATCAGTACGGGAATGAACTGCCGCCCAATAAAGAAGGAGAGATCGTTTACAAGGGACCCACAATCTTCACAGGTTATTTGAAGTCACCCGAAGAGAACAAGAAAAATTTCACCCCTGACGGCTTCTTTAAGACCGGCGATCTTGCGAAGATAGATGAGAAGGGGATAATAAGAATAACGGGAAGGATCAAGGATACGATACTGCGCGGCGGAGAGACGATCAGCGCCGGCGGCATTGAGCAGCTGGTACGCTCTCATCCGGCCGTTGCCGAGGCTGCGATCATAGGCATGCCCGACAAAGCTCTCGGCGAGCGGATCTGTGCCTATATCCAACTCAGACCAGGCGCCACACTCTCACACGAAGAACTGATCGCCCATCTGAAGAGCGTCGGTGCGTCCGTGATTCAACTTCCGGAGCGCGTAGAATTCATTGATAGTCTCCCGCTAACAGGCGTTGGCAAGGCTGATAAGAAGGCACTGAAGGAGGATATCAAGAAGAAGCTGGGCGTCTGACACCGATTTGGTTTCAAGCGCCTACCTTCGTTGCCACTTCAGCCTGTCCTAACTCGACGTACCCCTAGGTACGCCTGCGTAGTCCAGGCCTCGGTTCGCCTCGGTATGCATCTTGAAACCAAATCGGTGCAGGCATAGCCGAGGCCGATGAGACGTTGTTGACGGCTCCGGTGGTCGGACCATCACCTCCTGTGGTAAACTTACTGCCCATGAGTGGAGTCTCGCATCATCCGCCGGCGGACAAGGTGATATCACCGGTCCGGCGGCTTGCCGAACAGGCCCTCTCCAGAACAGCGGGTGCTCCGCTCGTCCCCGGCAATACCACAAGGCTGCTCAAGGATGCGAAAGAGAACTATCCTGCATGGCTCGATGCCATGCGGTCCGCACAAAAAAGCATCCATTTCGAAAGCTTCATCATCCACGAAGACGACATCGGAGATCAGTTTGCCCAGGTTCTGATTGCCAAGGCGAAAGAGGGCGTAGGCGTCAGACTGATTTACGACTGGCTGGGCGCCTTCGGGAAGACGTCACGCAGATTCTGGGAGCGACTCAGGAAGGCCGGGGTACAGGTGCGCTGCTTCAACCCGTTCCGGTTCGACAGCCCCTTAGGCTGGCTAAGCCGGGATCATCGCAAAATGATTTCGGTCGATAGCCGGATTGGGTTTGTGACAGGGCTTTGCGTGGGTCGCATGTGGGTCGGGTATCCGGAGCGCGGTATTGAGCCCTGGCGTGACACGGGCATCGAGGTGCAAGGGCCGGCTGTGGCTGACATTGAGCATGCCTTCGCCGAGGTTTGGGCAACAATGGGAAGCCCCGTGCCCGAGGATGAAATCCCGCGGCACGATGCCATTCCCGCGGCTGGCGACGTGACGGTGCAGGTAGTGGCGAGCGTCCCGAACACCGCAGGTCTGTACCGTTTGGATCAGCTCATCACAGCGATCGCCCGCAAGTCATTATGGCTGACAGACGCTTACTTTGTTGGAACAACCCCCTATGTGCAGTCGCTCAGAGCCGCGGCCATGGACGGCGTCGACGTGCGACTGCTGGTCCCGGGATCCACGGATATCCCGGTCCTGAGGGCACTCTCAAGGGCCGGTTACCAACCGCTGCTGGAGGCCGGTGTCAGGGTCTTCGAGTGGAACGGGCCGATGATACATGCAAAAACCGCGGTGGCGGACGGTCGATGGGCCCGGGTTGGATCGACCAACCTCAACGTATCAAGCTGGATCAGCAATTACGAGCTGGATGTGGCGGTGGAGAACGAAGTTTTTGCCCAGGCCATGGAAGAGCTGTATCTGAAAGACCTGGGGCACTCCACAGAGATTATCCTCAACGAGCGACAGAAGGTTTTGCCGGTTAAGAAAATGGCGAGGCGCTCACGCCACAGGCCTCGAATAGCAGAGGGAAGTGTAGGTCGGGCAGGGGCAACCGCCATCAGGATCAGCAACGCCGTGGGAGCTGCCATGGCCAACCGCCGGGTGCTGGGCACAGCCGAGGCACGCATCATGGGCAGCGCAGGCGTGATTCTCCTTCTGCTTGCCATAGTGGGCCTCGTGTGGCCCCGATGGGTTATCATCCCGTTCTCAGTCATGACGGGTTGGTTAGCAGTTTCTCTATTTATCCGTGCCTACAGGCTTCATAGGAAAAGACGCAGGGAAATGGAGAATTATCCAGGTCCGCAAAAAAGCGGGCCGGCCAAGCGCGCCTCCGTCAAGAAGATAAAGCGTGATAGAACGAAGGTGGAACAAGGGACAGCCACATAGTACCTAACAACACAAAGGTTAAGGTGAGCTAAGGTTAAGTGAAAGAACAGAAGCGAGTGATGCGAGAAACAATTTTCAGAATGAAGGATGTAAGCATTTATGAGTACCGGAGGAAGACGGAGTAGCGAAGCAATGGATAAGATGAAACAGTTCAGGGTGGTAACGTACAACGTTCACAAGTGCCGCGGTCTTGACCGGCGTGTGCGCCCGGCGCGCATAGTGGATGTCTTACGAGAGGTAAATGCCGACATCATCGCGCTTCAGGAGGTCGTGATGCATCGAAGGAAGAACGCCTGAGGAGAATCAGGCGCACTTTATTGCGACGGCGCTGGGGCTCGACTACCGGTTGGGTGAAACGCGAAGGCACAAAGGCGGCGCTTACGGCAACGTGATTCTTAGTCGACTGCCCATAATTTCTACCTGCAGCTATGACCTGAGTCAGCCCGGCCGCGAAGAGCGTGGATGCCTGCGCGCTGACCTGGAAGTGCACAAAAGCCTGACACTCCATTTCTACAACATACATCTCGGAACCGCGTATCTGGAGCGACGCCGTCAGGCCAGGCAGCTCCTCGATGGAGATATGCTAAAGAACCCTGGATCCACAGGGATGCGCATCGTACTCGGTGACTTCAACGAATGGACGCGCGGACTTACGACCAAGCTGCTGTCCCGCCATTTCGAGTCCGTGGACGCGCGGCTTCACCTGGGCCGCTCACGCACGTATCCGGGCATCATGCCCTTTCTGCACCTCGATCACGTATATTTCGACACGACTCTGAAACTCAAAGGAGCAGCCCTCCACCGCAGTCGTACGGCACTGATTGCATCTGACCACCTGCCGATTATTGCGGACTTTCTCCTCGGCGACGCTTGAGGCGAGAGTGAAGCAGGAAAAAGATAAGGCACCCCGCACTCATTACACAGCCCTCATGAGGATCCCCCACATGCCCCGCAGCAAGGTGCCAAGTGTGTTGTGTAGCCAGTTATATTGACTTACAAAGCAGCCTCCCTTACAATTGCTAAATCAAAAGCGGTTTTTAAGAAATGGAGGTCCTCTTATGAGCAGCGAAACGACCGTTATACTGATACTGGTTCGCCTGCTGGTGGCAATGGGGGCAGGGGGGCTGATAGGACTCGAACGAAGCTATTTCGGGCGGCCTGCGGGCTTACGCACCCATACCCTCGTCTGCATGGCTTCGAGCCTTCTTATGCTCGTGACGATCTACCAAAAAGACTGGTTCCCCGCCACCGAGGCCGTGCGGATAGACCCAACGCGTATCGCCCAGGGGATCATGACGGGTATTGGTTTCCTCGGCGCAGGGGTCATCATGAAAGAAAGACTTTCGGTGCGCGGCCTGACCACCGCAGCATCCATATGGATCACCGCAGCCATCGGCATCCTGGCAGGTATCGGCTTCTATACCGCAGTGGCCTTAGTCACGATTCTGACCCTCGGGACCCTCTCCGTCTATCGCTTGATAGAAAGAAGAATCCCCATGCTCACCTACTTCCATCACTCCATGCGTTTTCTCCGGGAATCGACGATGCCCGAAGCTGAAGTGCGGGATCTTATTACCCGCCACGGCTGTGCCATTGTAAATATGGGCTACACCAGTACGAATGAGGGAAAGTACTTCGATTACGACATGATTATCTCTACCCGGAGCCAGACCAGCATGGATCGTCTCTCACAGGCCTTGACGGTACAAGCTTCGGTCATCGAATTCCGGATTTCTCCGACGGGAGACTGACTTTCTCCGCTGCACGTACTTGTTTATCATCTTGGTTTTCTCCCCTGGTTTCATCCTTGCAATCCGCAACTGAGGCCGCTCTCTGTTTTGTCCCACATTTCCAGGGCATCAAACATGAACATTATGCGTGAAGAGTTCGTGCGGTAATATTGTTTTTTCTCGTTTGCTCTATCATTTGTTTGCAAGTGCTCTTGAGCAGAGCCGACTTGCCCTTAAAGGGCCTGCGAGGTCGAGTTCAGGTTTTTGCATGTGCTTTCCTCAACCTCAACTCTTGCTTTTGCCTGTGACCCAGGCAGCTTCGTATCAGCTCACCACGGTGATCGCGCCGGGCGTGCAGACCTTCGTGCACTGCGGATCTCCCCCGCACAGATCACAGTGGTACGCCGTATCTTCGAATGCGAATAGTGTTTTGAAGGGACAGGTCTTGACTCTGCTTTTATCCCAGAGGAAACTATTCTTCTCGGTCGCTTCGTCCACTTCTTCTTTTTCGAGACACTTCATCTTCCTGCACTGACGGCAGACCATCGGCGTATTGAGGCTCGAGTCGAGATCATCCCTCTCAACCCGGATGGCCGACTTCTCGATATTGAGCCTCCCCAAGTGGAAGAGGGAGCAGACCATCTCGCAGAGGTGACAGCCGCTGCACTTCTCTTTCTCTATCTTGATCTTCACGGTTCGACTCCAAGTCATTTGAGGGTCGCTGGCTCAGGTATCCCATGCTCATCCCAGCCGTGGAGGTGATAATACTCATCCAACATGGTATCAAACTGATCCCTCGCTATAATCTCCCCCTTGCAAGGTCCGTCAGGGACAGGCTCTTCGAAATATCGGCGGGGAAGCGTGTCATCCCTGCGGCTGATCCCGTCTTTCACGAGCATTGACCTTTCCAGCGAGCAAACCCTTTCCCCAACGCTCTTTAACTCGTCGGGCGTAAGGCTCATGCCCGTGGCAAGCGCAACAAATTCAGCAAACTGCTCATAGCCAAGTCCACGCGGGCTCGAAAAGACGCTCAGGAAACGGCAAAAACCCAGCGAATCACAGACCGCGTTCAACACTTCATGCCACCAGACCATCCTGCCTTTACCCGCATAAGACGAGAACTGGTTACTCACCGGACCGCCATAGACTTTCTCGAGGACCTGCTCCGGAAGGCCAAGTACATCGATGGATGCTCTGCTCCTCATGTGACAGGCGCCGCGAGAGGCAGTAGCCATGCCCAGGGCAAAGCTCTTCGGTAGCCGCTCATCCGTCATCTCGATGGGGAAATGCTTAATCTCCATGAGATAATCGAGAGAAGCCTCACCAAAGACCTTGTGCGCAAGGCGTCCCTCAGCGAGTATATGCCCAAAGCCTTTTCTTTGCGCGATGCGATGGATCATCTCAATGATTGATGCTCCGTTGCCCCAGTCCAGCGGAATCCCGGTCAGCTCCGGTCCGATCACGCCCCGCTGATAGAGTTCCATGGCCCACGCAAGGTATGAGCCCATCGACATCGTGTCGAGACCGTAATAATTGCACAGCTCACAGGCATAAATGATATCTTCCGGATCGAGGTTGCCCAGCTTGGGTCCGAGGGAGCCTATCGAACCGTACTCAGGGCCTTCTCCCTTGGTTCCTTTGTATTTTCCCTCGGTGATCGCATACCGTTGACGACAGTGGACCGGACAGCCAAAACAGGAGAGCATGCCCGTGGAATAACGTTCGAGCGCTTCGGCTTCGAGGCCGGCCCCTCGCTCACCTACGGTTGTGACCTGATTATTGCGGACGCTCAGAAAGCCCATCGTGTTGCAGAGATGGAAGAGCAGAGGCGTGCCGTGTTTCCCAAGGGCCTGGGCCCACTTCGTCTCCAGCAGTTGTTTCAGAATCCTATGATAATAGCTGAGGTACTTCTCCGGGTCTGAGACCGCGATGTCCTGGGTGCCCCTGACAGCCACTGCCTTGAGCCCCTTGGAGCCCATCACAGCGCCCATGCCAGTCCTTCCCGCGGCATTCTTCATGCCCGTCCGTATTGCCGAAAATCTGACCAGATTCTCGCCGGCCAGACCGATGCAGGCAATCTGTACTTTCTGGTCCTCCAACTCAGCACGAATCCTTCTCTGCGTCTCGACCGTATCGACGCCTTTCAGGTGGAGGGCTGGCCGGATCTCCAGCGTGCCATCTTTAACCAGCAGATAGACCGGCTTTTCACTTTTGCCTGTGATGACCAGGTGGCTGAACCCCGCTTTGACCAGCTCAGCCGCAAACTCACCACCCATATTGGTATCGCCGAGGTGACCCGACTCAGGGGATTTGGAAGTAATGTTGAGGCGCGATCCGAAACCCAGCGTGCCTGAGAGAAGCCCTGCTCCGAAAATCAGCGGGTTCTCAGGAGACAAAGGCTCTAGTTGGCGGGTGTAATACCTGGAGAGAAGGTACATATTGAGCCCTCTCCCTCCAAGGAACTTGCGGCGCAGCTCCTCAGGGATATCTTCAATCCTGACCGACTGCTCACTCAAATCGATGAAAGCGATCTTTCTATCTAACACCATGCTAGTCTCCGGTTTTGGCGGCTCAATTATAGCATAATCAATTCTTAGAATGTCCCGGGTCCTTGACTTAGGCCGAAAGCAATCCTACTAATTAAGCATGCAGTGAAAATAAGTCCGCCGTCTCTGAAAAGAGCGGGATTAAGGTCGGAGGTTACCATGAAGGAAGTAACGGTTGATGAAAATTGCGTCGGTTGCGGCTCCTGCGTCGAGACCTGTCCCGAGGTCTTTGAACTGGAGGATGATCTGGCGATCGTCAAGAAGGGAGCAGATCTTTCTCTGGACGCGAAGATAATCGAAGCTGCCGATGCGTGTCCGGTTGAGGCGATCCATTACGAAAAATAGTCAATCCCTCTTGTAGGGAAGGTTTCGTGAAGATTGCTGTGAGTGCCTGTGAGTCGCGAGGAGAGTTTGGCCGCCTGCGATTCATGCATGAAAAACCTCCACAGGTTTCCCGTTAAAGGCCCCATCCTCAATCAACTAAGCTGATACCAATTTGATTTCGGCGAGAGAGTGAGGCGACGACGAGGAGCCGACGCAGGCGTACTATAAGTACGTCGAGGAGCGCGACGAGGAGGCAACGAAACTATGTCGGCGAAGGCAAATTGGTATATTACTCGTAGCGAAGGGCGTCGATGGGATTGAGCAGCGATGCCTTGTACGCCGGGTAAAACCCAAAAAATATGCCGACCATCCCGGAAAACGAAAAAGCAAGAAACACATAAGGCAGAGAGACGACTGTTCTCCAGCCGGCTGTTATGGAGATTACTTCGGAAGCGGAGATTCCTGTGACAACACCCACAAACCCCCCGATCAACGATAGTATGACCGCTTCGATGATGAACTGGAGCCTGATGTCCCAGGTCTTCGCGCCTATTGCCATTCTTATCCCGATTTCCCTCGTCCTCTCCGTGACCGAAACAAGCATAATATTCATGATGCCAATACCGCCAACCAGTAAGGAGACAGACGCTATAGCACCGAGGAGATAGGTCATCACCTTCGTCGACTGCTCTGTTACCTGCATCATCTGGGTAAGGTTCCGTATAGTGAAATCTTCGTCTTGTTTCGCGCTAATATGGTGTCTCTGCCTGAGTAAATCCCTTATTTGTCCTTCGGCGTTGTCCAGATCCTCAAAGCTTCTCGCTTTCACGATGATCTGTCTCACCATACCGGCGAAAGCCGTGCCGAAGAGCTTCTTTTGCGCTGTTGTGACAGGCACGAAGACCGTGTCGTCCTGATCCTGGCCGGTCATCGACTGTCCCTTTTCCGACATAACCCCGATCACCCTGAACGGGATCTTCTTTATTCTGATGATCTGGTCGATGGGATCAATACCTCCAAAAAGGTTGTCAACAACCGTTTGCCCGAGAAGGGCCACCTTCGTAGCGCTCTTAACGTCGTCGTCCGTCATCGGCCTGCCAGACCCGAGTGACCAGTCCCTGACGGTGAGCATCCCCGGAGAGGTGCCCTGGACGCCGGTGGACCAGTTCAGGTTCCCATAGACAATCTGCGCGACCCCGTTGAGAACGGGTGCGACTTCCTGCACCGCGGGGCACTCTTTCTGAATAGCCTCCGAATCGTTCAGGGTCAGCGTCGGTTGGCTGCCGCCACCCATCCTCACACCGCCAGAGGTCTGGCTGCCCGGGGAGATGATGAGAAGATTGCTTCCCATGCTCGATATCTGGTCGGCTATCTGCTGGCTTGCTCCCGTGCCCACGGCAAGCATCGCGATGACAGCGCCAACCCCTATGATGATGCCCAGCATGGTCAGAGCAGAGCGCATTTTGTTTATGCGCAGCGCCCGCAAGGCTATACGGGTAGTCCAGGGGATGTTAATCATCTTATCCTCGCACAGAAAGGGACCAAGGGTTCGGGGGTTCCAGGGTTCGAGTGGTCTAAAGCTATAGGTCGTCATTTGGCCCCTCGAATCCTTGGCCCCTCGAACCCTGCCGTTGATCACTCACCACATGTCCGTCAAGGAATCTTATCACCCGCCGGCTGTACGCTGCTATGTCCTGCTCGTGCGTTACCAGGATAATCGTAATAGCCGACCCGCTATTCAGCTTTTGAAAGAGCTCCATGATCTCCTGGCTCGTCTTGGTGTCAAGGTTTCCCGTTGGTTCATCGGCCAGGATAATCGGTGCCTGGTTCACGATGGCCCGTGCGATGGCCACTCTTTGCTGCTGCCCCCCGGAGAGCTGGTTAGGATGATGGTGCTCCCTTCCTTCCAGACCCACCGTGTGCAAAGCGGCGAGGGCCTTCTGGTGCCTTTCTTTCACGGAAACCCCGTTGTAGAGCAAGGGAAGCTCCACGTTTTCAAGCGCTGTGGTCCTGGGCAACAGATTGAACCCCTGGAAGACAAAGCCAATCTTCTCGTTCCTTATGTGCGCCAGCTCGTCCCTGCCCAGCCTGCCCACATCAACTTCTTCAAGGAGATACTGCCCATCCGTCGGTATGTCGAGGCAGCCGATAATATTCATGAAGGTAGACTTGCCTGAACCCGACGGTCCCATTATTGCCAGGAACTCGCCTGTCTCTATACCTAGCGACACCCCGTCAAGGGCTCTCACCTCCACATCACCCAGGCTGTAAACCTTCGTAACCTCTCTTGCCTCGATCAGTTTCATTTAACGAATGAACCTCGGGGCACCCTGCTGCGCTGTATTGCTCTTCTTCGCCGTACCCAGGGATTCTAAAATCACTTCCTGGCCCTCTTTCAAGTCTCCGCCCGTTACTTCGGTAAACATCCCATCCGATATACCAACAGTGATGGGCACCCGCTTCGGCTTGCTTTGTTCCAGTATCCAGACTGCGTAGCTCCTCTGGCCCGCCGGAGTTGCGCCTGCCGGTCCCCCGCCCGGCTGCCCGCCTTGTGGAGCGCCTTCTCTCCTGGGTGCTCCTCCTGCATTCGGCGGTCCCCCCGGCTGCCCACCTTCTTTCGTGGACTGCTCAGTGCCCGACTTGCCCAGATCC
>CAWIHO010000018.1:0-52500 GCA_963835605.1 uncultured delta proteobacterium
GCCTCCCGGTGAACTCCGTGATCTGGAGAGGACTTGACATATATGCATAAAATAGGCATACTTGTGCATATATTATTTTGAGGTGAAGTCATGAGGACAACATTGAATATTGAGGATAGCCTGATGGATAAGGCATCCAAATTGACCGGGATTAAAGAGAAAACAACGCTGGTCAAACTCGGGTTAGAAGCCCTGATCGCAAGAGAAAGCGGAAAAAGGCTCGCAAGACTGGGAGGAACCGAGAAACAGCTCAAGCCAATACCGAGGAGGGGTACCTTGTAGAATGGTTCTTGTTGATACATCCGTATGGGTCTCGCATTTGCGAGGGATGCACGCCCAACTTGCGAACCTGCTCGATGATGGAGAGGTCGCATGTCATCCTTTTATCGTAGGTGAGCTTGCTTGTGGGAATCTTAGGAACAGAACGACCATACTTTCGCTTCTGGAAGCCCTTCCGATGGTAGCTGCGGCGGAACACGAAGAGGTACTCACCTTCATTGAGAGCCACAGTCTTATGGGAAAAGGGCTGGGCTACATAGATGTTCACCTCCTTGCTTCTGCTGCTTTATCACGACTTCCCATCTGGACCTTCGATAAGAAACTGGAACGGGTTGCGAATATACTTGGTGTTGGCTATAAAGCCAGATAACGAGTAGGTGCACCGGACGTGGCAAAACGGCGCGCCACGCCGGTGACCACCATGTTACACCGCTGGAAAATATAATGCAGATAGTCGTTGATAAGCTAATTGACATATCTGAACCCATGCTGGAGATCTGGCTCGATTTCCGTGATGAGTGGGCCAAGGATAAGAAAGAAATACCTTACTTCATTCTTATGACCTCGTTTGCAGGATACATTGTAAATTTATATCTCGATAAAGAACTGGACATTCTAAGAAGGATACTGGCTGCCATTGAAGACCTTTATTGCAATGAAGGGACTGAAGTTAACATGCTTCTCACGAGTGGCTTGTTAGAAGATATCCAGTTGTTCCTCAAAGAAGAGAATATTCCCCTTGGCACTTTTATGGCTCTGTTAGGAGATAAATCTAAAGAACGTTGGGAAGCTGTACGGGCTTATCTTGAAGAAGGAAAGTCCATAAAATACGAATAGGTATAACGTGGTGTCGATACCGAAGCTGCCTCTTATACCAATTTGCATTCAAGATGGACGACCCAGCCTTCGGCCGGGTACACCGGGCGGCAGCGAGGAGCCAGACGCAGGCTGTTCCGCTGGGGTACGTGCGAGGAGAGCGACCAGCGATACGGAAGGTATACACTTGAAGGCGAATTGGTATTACGGTCCTTGGACTACCGTTCCAACAGTACGGTCCCGGTTCACGTGCAGAAGGGCCTGCTGCTTCCTGCAATCTTTGGCGTGAAACAGCTGCCTGGGGCTCTTCCTGATGAAGGTCGTGCCGCACGCGCACGTCGTTTCACCATAGGTACGCTCCATCATCGGCTCAACATGGATGTGGAGGAGCCTCGAACAGGCCCTGCAGTAGCCCAGCCCATTTTCCGTATCCAGGTCATCGCCGCATCGGGAGCACACGAGAGTACCCGATCTCTTTGGATGATCGACATAGAGCCTGTCACCGCATACCCAACATTTGTACACCTTGATGTCACTGTAACTTTCATCGACCATATACGGAGAACCGCATTTGCCGCACACCATTTGATCCCCCCTCGCACTGTGGTGTTTGATCACAATGCTTTATTATCTTGAGGTTTACCCCGTAGGGTATGCTTCTTGACTGACCTCATGTTTTCCTCGCGCCTTTCTTTGGTTATCTGCTGGAAGCAGCTTAAAGCCAATCCCCCAACCGTTTATTTCTTGTCGGTAGAACGGCTTAATGCTCTCGGGCTGGACTGGACACTCTCTCACATAATGTGATGAAATAGTGCGGAGTGGTTATATGCCGAAACTTTTTGAGACCACAACCATCAATGCGATGACGCTGGAGAACCGCTTTGTCCGTTCCGCCACCTGGGAGGGCCTGGCCACGGATGACGGGTTCGTGACGGACAGACTGATTGATCTCTCCGTGCAGCTTGCGAAGGGCGGCGTTGGCCTTATTATCACCGGGCATGCTTACGTGAGCAAAGAAGGACAGGCGAGCCCCTGGCAGCTCGGCGTCCACAAAGACACACTCATCAAGGGGCTGGCCGCGATGGTCGATGCGGTGCATGGAGCCGGCGGTAAAGTTGTCCTCCAACTGGCCCACGCGGGCTGCCGCGCGAATTTCGGATTAACAGGACTCGAACCGTTCGGGCCTTCGGTGATGGGAGGCGAGACAGGCCCACTCTGCCGGGCCATGACAGAAGATGAGATTCTCAAGGTCGGTGAAGCTTTCGCACGGGCCGCGGTCCGGGCAAAGAAAGCCGGTTTCGATGGCATCCAGATCCATGCGGCTCACGGCTACCTCCTGAGCCAGTTTCTCTCCCCTTTCCATAATAGAAGAAAGGATGCCTATGGCGGAGGCATTGAAAATAGGGCACGCATCGTCGCTTGAAGTGCTTCGCAGGGTACGGGATGCGGTCGGTCCTGATTATCCTGTGCTGATCAAAATGAACTCCGAAGACTTCGTTGACGGCGGCTTCTCCGTGGATGATATGCTCGCGGCGGCCCTAATGCTCGAGAAAGCCGGCATTGATGCCATCGAGTTGAGCGGGGGGAGCGCCCTCTCTCCTAAGTACATTTCTTCTCGCCTTGGTCGAATTGAGCGTGAGGAAGATGAGGTCTATTACCGGGAAGCCGCGCGCAGGTACAAAGAGAAGGTGCACGTTCCGCTCATGCTTGTAGGAGGTATACGCTCCTACGGCGTGGCCCAGAAGCTCGTGGAAGACGGCATAGCGGACTACATTGCTCTCAGTCGCCCTCTGATCCGGGAGCCCGGTCTCATCAACCGCTGGCGGTCCGGTGATACGGGCAAAGCGACGTGCGTCTCTGACAACGGCTGCTTCACGCCTGCACGGGCCGGGCGCGGACTCTCCTGCGTGGTTGAAGAGAAGGCCATTAGCTGAATCCGGCAAGCAAACTTTCCAGCTCGTCCCACCGATGATAGGCTTCATCCAGCCCCTTTTCCAGGGCCTCCAGCCGGTCGTTGGCCGCCCTTAATTTAGCCGCATCGTAGCTTGCATAGAATTCCGGGGAATTCAGGGTTGCCGTCAGGCGCCGTTTCTCCTCTTCCATGGCTTCAATTGTCTGTGGCAGCGCTTCCAGCTCCCGGGACTCCTTGTAGGATAGCTTTTGTTTTTCCTTCGGTGATTTTTCCCTCTTCCGGCTCCGCTCCTTTGACGCTGCGGATTTTGACGGCTCAATGGAGGGTTTGCTCTGCCTGAGCCAGTCGTCGTAACCGCCTACATATTCCTGCAACCGCCCGTCACCCTCAAAGACAATTGTGGAGGTCACCACATTATTGAGAAATTCACGGTCGTGACTGACCAGCAGGATCGTACCCTTGTAGTGGAGGAGCCGGTCTTCAAGTAGTTCGAGCGTTTCGGCATCAAGATCATTGGTGGGCTCATCAAGCACGAGCACATTCGATGACACGACGAAGAGTTTCGCCAGAAGCAGGCGATTGCGTTCACCGCCGGAGAGCGTGCGGACGGGCGACATAGTCCGCTCGGGTGAAAAAAGAAAATCCTGAAGATAACCGACGACATGCCGTGAGGCATCCCCCATGACAATCGTATCGTTGCCGTCAGCAATGTTTTCCCTGAGCGTCTTGTTCTCATCGAGCTGTTCACGGAGTTGATCAAAGTAAGCGACCTTGATTCCGGCGCCCAGACGGATCTTTCCCTGCTGGGGTTTGAGGTCACCGAGCAGCAGCTTGAGGAGCGTGGTTTTGCCGCAACCGTTGGGTCCGATGATGCCCACTTTGTCACCACGGATGATAGTAGTGGAGAAGGCGCCGACAATTTTCTTGTCGTCCCAGGAAAAGGAGATTGCCTCCGCATCGACAACCATCCGCCCGCTCCGTTCCGCCTCCCGGATGACGAGTCGGGAGACGCCTTCCTGCTCAAGTCTGGCCGCCCGCTCCTCGCGCATCTGCTTCAATGCCCGGACTCTGCCTTCGTTGCGGGTGCGCCGCGCTCTGACGCCTTGCCTGATCCACGTCTCTTCCTTGGACAGTTTCTTGTCAAAATCATGCCTCTGCTTCTCTTCAGCCTCCAGCAACGCCTGCCGGCGTTCCAGATAGGTCCCGTAATCACAGGCAAAGGAGAGCAGGCGTCCCCGGTCGATTTCCACGATGCGTGTCGCCAGACGCGCGAGAAAGGCCCGATCATGGGTCACGAACATGAATGCCTTTTCATACTTGAGCAGGAAATCCTCAAGCCAAAGGATGGTGGTGATATCCAGATGGTTGGTGGGCTCGTCGAGGAGCAGCACGTCCGGTCCGCTCACCAGGGCTCTGGCCAGAAAGACCCGGCGCTTCATGCCCGCGGACAGAGACCGGAACTCGGCATTCTCATCCAGATCGGTCCTTGCGATTATCGTTTCCACTCGCTGGTGATGCTGCCAGGCGCCCGATGTCTCTATCCGGTGCTGGACCTGTTCAAGGGCTCCGAGTAGGTCCGCACTGTCGCTGCCCCGGCCAATCTGAAAGGTAAGCTCATGGTATTCCCGGAGCAGCTCTATATGTTCCTGGCAACCGGAAGCCACGACATCATAAACCCTTCCCGTCAGCCCATCGGGGACATCCTGGGGCAGCAGGGCGACTCCCACATCGCCGCCGCGGACAATGGTACCCGCATCAGGGGCAATATGGCCGGCCAGCAACTTCATGAGGGTGGATTTGCCGGAGCCGTTGCGGCCTACCAGGCCGATCCTTTCACCGGCCTCGATCTGGAGCGCAATACCATCCAGCAGCCGTGTGCCGCCGAAGGATAATGAAACATCGTTGAGCCAGAGCAAGGGCATATTATCTCGCGTGCAAATGAAATCGTGGGACAATCATATATCTCGACAACCACTCAACAGTCAACTGTCTTATCTTATGGCTTGTCGATTACTGGGGCTCGCGTCGCCCCCTCCAGCGGCAGAGCCGCCGGAGCCTCCCCTTCTCGCTCGCCGTGCTCGCTAGATAGATTCCCCAGGAGCGACAAGGGAATCTATCTGGAACGTGAACGCGTGCCAGTCATTCATGCTGGGGCTTCTGACGAGGGTGTGCGCTTGGAACAGAGAGAGCAAGCTTTCCTTGTATTGGTTTTCTATTCCCGAGATGAGGAGCAGCCCGCGGTCGGATACGCGGCTGACAATAGTCTCGTAATGTTTCTCAATAGTGTCGAAGTCGAGGTTGGCCAGGACAACATCAAACCGTCCTTTAAGGTTTTCCAGGTCCGCGCAAGCAAGGAGGATCTGATGCATCCCGTTCAGAGCAAAATTGTGCCTGGCTGCCAAGGCAGCAAGCGGGTCTCTGTCGATAGCCGTGACAAGGGCCCCTTTTTGCGCCGCGCGCAAGGCCAGTATGCCTGAACCGGATCCAATGTCCAGAACGCTCCTGCCTTTCAAATCAATCTTGTTCATCATGCGCAGCATCAACTTCGTCGATTCGTGTCTTCCCGTGCCGAAAGCCATGCCAGGGTCTATGACTATTACCGGCCCCGTTTTTCTTCTCTTCTGCCACGGGGCAAGGATCGTCACGCCGCTGACCGTGATGGGTCTGAAATATTTTTTTGTGAGAGCGACGTAATCCTGCAGCTTTTCTTTAACAACGGTGCTCTTTTTTACGGGCAGCCCTGATTCACGGATATAGCGCAAAAAAGGCCTTACCTTCTTCGGATAACACTTGATGACGGTTTCCCCGTTTGATTCCTCGACCCAGACCCCTCCGCATTCAGCAAAGACGCGTTCGGGCAAGAGTTCGTCCGTACCTTTCTCTGACAACCAGGTCGACGCGAAATGCGTATTTCGCGTAAAGCCGGTCTCTTATCTCTTTATGCATGGGGATGGACGATACTTCCCGTCTTTGTCAGATCGTAGCCCGCAAAATCCTTGGCATACTGCATCAGCTTGCCTTGATCAAAACGGGCAAGGAATCTCGCGATCTGCGCAGTCTGGCTGTATACTTCCGGAATAACGAGGTCAAACCGTTCCTTAAAGAGCGGGATGAAACGGAGATTGAGCATATACGCCACATACCGGATGCCAAAGGCGGCATCCGCGTCACCTCTCAAAACAGTCAATCCAGCCTGCAGATGTGATTCCACTTCCTTGCCGTAGCCCTTAATCTGTGCGGTTTCGATACCCTTCTCGCGGAGTAAGAAGTCCAGCAGGAGCCTTGTTCCGGTACCCTGGTTTCTGTTGATGAACCTTACATGCTTCGCAGCGATATCATCGAGAGAGCGGACTTTCTTAGGGTTATCGCTATCGAGGTAGATGCCTTGTTCTCTCATATAGAGGTGTATCACCGTGTACCGGTGGTGGCTCAGATGGCGTTCAAGATAACCGACATTATACTCTTTCTTCTCGACATCGAGGATATGCACACAGGCAAGGTTGGCTGCGCCGCTCTTCAGTAATCTCAGGCCATTGATGCTTCCGACCGGCGCATAAAATATGGTGCTCGGTTCTTCCTTGTTGTAGGCATCGATTATGCGCCTGAGGAGCGGATCATCACTCCCCGCGATGTAAAGATGCTTCTCCCGCTCCGTATTCTCCGTTATCCAGGCATCTATGAGTTCTTTGGCGAAGGCGATCTTGCCGCCGATCTTCGTGTGAGGCAAGGTCGATGCTCTGACAAGCTGATAAATCTTTTTTTCGTTGATCTTTAGATAGCGGGACAGCTCTTTAGCTGAGAGGATTTCCACAATGAAAGTATACAGGAAAGAGGAGGCTTTTTCAACGGAAGCCATATGGTAATTATTGGTAACTATTGTTCTTAATACTGTTCAAATGTAGTTTATCATCTTGAATTTTCGTGTGAGCCGCTGTATGCTTATTCCGTCATTCTTTCAGCGCGTTCCGGCGGACCCGTGCATAAATAGAAGGAGGTAGGTATGAGAAATTGGCTCGCTCTTGGGTTGTTTGCGTTTGTCTGCGTTCTGCCCGGCTTGAGCCGCGCGGAAGGTCAGAAGTTTATTCTTCTGAGCAGCACGATAGGTCCCATCGATGCGGGGATCGTTGATGTCCTCGAAAATGGGTTCGAAAAGGAGACGGGCATCAGGGTCCGGCACGTGGGCGCCGGCACCGGGGCTGCCCTCGACATTGCGAAGCAGGGCAGCGTCGATCTTGTTATGGTCCATGCGAAATCGCTCGAGGAGAAGTTTGTTGCCGCAGGATTCGGGACGGAGCGTATTGACCTCATGTACAACGATTTTGTGATCATGGGACCGCCCGGAGATCCGGCCGGCATCAAGGGCATGAAGCACGCTCCGCCGGCGCTCAAAAGGATAGCGGAGAAGGGTGCACTCTTTATCTCCCGGGGTGACAGGTCAGGGACGCACGTCGCGGAGATGGAGTTGTGGGAGAAGGCCGGCGTCAAGCCGGCGGGCTCCTGGTACGTGGTGTACGAGAAGGGTGGGCAGGGAAACGCCCCAACCCTGCGTTACACGGACGAGAAGGGGGCTTATACGGTCATGGATCGGGCTACTTTTCTTACGCTCCAGAAAGAGATCAAGCTCGTTGTCCTTGTCGAGAAGTGTCCGGATCTTACCAATTACATCAGCCTGATACCGGTCAGTCCGAAAAAATTTCCCACGGTCAATTACGAAGATACGATGCTTTTTGTCAGATGGCTCACATCTCCCGAGAAGGGGCAGCTCCTGATCCGGGATTTCGGAAAGGAGAAGTACGGGAGCCCTCTCTTTTTTCCTAATTCGAAAGAGTGGAGAGACTCGCAGGGAGCAAAGAAGTAATAATCAAGGTTAAGGCCGAAGTGCCTGCAATGCTATTACTCACATGAAGGAGGATAGGGTATGAAACGTATCAGCAGTGTGTTGATAGCATTTTTGGTCACAGCCGCGCTTTTTGGAATAATTGTGGTTTCGCCCGCCAGTGCTCAGCAGAAAAATATCATACTCGCGACGACTACGAGCACCCAGGATTCCGGGCTTCTTGACGTGCTCATACCGATGTTCGAGAAGAAGACGGGCTACTTCGTGAAGACCATAGCCGTTGGCTCGGGCCAGGCCATGGCCATGGGGCAGAAGGGTGAGGCAGACGTGCTGCTCGTCCATTCTCCGGCGGCGGAAAAGAAGTTTGTCGACGAAGGATATGGGATCAACCGCAGACTGGTCATGCACAATGATTTCGTGATCGTGGGCCCTGCAAACGATCCCGCCAAAATTAAGGGCATAAAATCTGCCGTAGAGGCGTTCAAGAGGATCGCGTCAGCCGGCTCGCTCTTCATGTCGAGGGGGGATAACTCGGGAACAGATGCAGAGGAAAAATCCATATGGAAGGCAGCAAACATCAATCCGGAAGGACAGAAGTGGTACCAGCAGACAGGTCTCGGCATGGGGCAGACCTTAAACGTCGCCGCTGAAAAAAGGGCGTACACATTGTCCGACAGGGGGACGTACCTGGCATTGAAAAAGCAGCTTGGCCTTGATATCTTAGCTGAAGGAGATGCGATCCTGCTCAATATCTATCATGTCATCGAGGTGAACCCGGCGAAGTGGCCTAAGGTGAACGTCCCTGGTGCGAAGGCTTTTGCGGATTTTATGGTGGCGCAGGAGACGCAAGGCGTAATAAAGACTTTTGGGGTCGACAAGTTCGGCTCGCCGCTCTTCTTCCCCGATGCAGGGAAAAAGGTGGAGGATTTGGGCAAGTAAGGAGGATCAAATCCCAAATCTCAAATTCCAAACAATGTTCAATTTCCAAAATCCAAAAGGTGTTCTCTTTTGATGATTAGATATTAGATATTGTTTGCGATTTAGATATTGCGATTTTGGATTTGATTTTGATATGGATCTGATTCTAGACGGTATCAAGAAAGCTTTCTGGCTCCTGGTCACCTTTGACCCGGAGGTGATGGGGATCACGTGGCTGTCCCTGAAAGTCTCGGGGATAGCCACGCTCGTAAGCTTGCTGCTCGGCATATCGGTGGGGAGCGTCATTGCGCTCACACGGTTCCCCGGAAGAAGAATAACGGTAGGCCTTATCAATACGGGGATGGGGCTTCCGCCCGTCGTGGTGGGCCTCTTCGTGAGCATTATGTTGTGGCGCAACGGGCCCCTCGGTTTCCTCGAAATACTATATACCCCGTCGGCGATGATCGTGGCCCAGGCAATCATCGCAACACCCATCGTCATGGGCATCACCCTTGCTGCCATGCAGCAGCTTCCGAAAAAGCTGCGCTTGCAGATACTCGCCCTGGGCGCTACTCGGCTTCAGATGGTCTGGATACTCATCAAGGAGGCGAAGCTGCCTTTGCTGGCCGCGGTGATGGCAGGGTTTGGAGGCGTCATATCTGAAGTGGGGGCTTCCATCATGGTAGGCGGTAACATCAAGGGCTATTCCCGGGTACTGACCACGGCCACGGTGATGGAGACGAGCAGGGGGAACTTCGACGTCGCCATCGCCCTCGGCATCATTCTCCTCCTGCTCGCCTATGTCATCAACGCGATCCTCACGCATGTACAGCAGCACGAGCGTCCAAGATGACCGAACAGATGACCGAACCCCAGACAGTGCTGGAAGGGAAAGACCTCCGGGTCAGCCGGGGCGGTGTTTCTGTCCTTGATGTTCCATCGGTCAGCATCACGGAGGGGGAGGTGCTTGCGCTCATAGGCCCCAATGGGGCGGGGAAGACCACACTCTTGCAGGCTCTTTCCTACCTTTTGAAACCGGTTTCAGGCGAGCTCTATTTCAGAGGCGCGAAGGTGGGCTCCGATGTCTCGGTACTTGAGTATCGGAGACAGCTTGCCATGGTGTTTCAGGAGCCGCTTCTTTTTGATACCACGGTCTTCCATAATATCGCATCGGGGCTCAAGATCCGAGGGATGAAACGATCGGAGATCGATGGGATAGTAACGGAACAACTGGAACGGTTCGGCATCAGCCATCTGCGCGGTCGCTCGGCCAGGAAACTCTCCGGCGGAGAGGCCCAGCGGGTGAGCCTTGCCCGGGCCTTTGCAACGCGGCCGGAAATCCTTTTTCTCGATGAGCCGTTTGCCTCTGTTGACCAGCCCAGCAGCGAAGCCCTCATTGAGGATCTCCAGGCTGTGCTGAGGAGGACGGGGACCACGGCAATCCTCGCAACCCACGACCGGATGGAAGCACTCCGGCTTTCAGACAGAATAGCCGTTATGAAGGACGGCCGTATTCTCCAGATTGGTTCCCCCGACGCGGTCATGAATCGTCCTGCAAACGAGTTCATTGCTTCCTTCGTAGGGGTGGAGACCATATTGACGGGCAAGGTGGTTTCGAAAGACAGTTCCGGTTTCCTGGCCAGTGTCTCAGATCATGAGATTGAGGCAGTCGGCGATGTCCCGGCGGGAGAAACGGTATTGCTCTGTATAAGGCCGGAAAACGTGAGTCTCTCAACCAACCTTAAGCGCGAGGCGACGAGCGCCAGAAACGTTTTTCCAGGCCGTATTCAGAAGGTCACGCCGCTGGGGCTGTACCAGCGCGTAACGCTCGATTGCGGGTTTCCGCTTGTCTCGTATGTCACGACCCACTCTGTTGAGGGATTGTCGCTGCGGGAAGGAAAAGAGGTTGCTGCTTCCTTCAAAGCCACTGCTATCCACGTGCTGAGGAAGGGGCGCTGAGTCGTTGAATATATCTTTTGCCCTAGTCAATGGCGATCATCACATTGGACGCCTTGATAACTGCGTAGACGTCTTTGCCCTTGGCGAGCCCAAGCGTCTCGGCTGAGCTTTTCGTGATGATCGAGACGACTTCTGCTCCTCCGGGAAGCTCAACAACGATCTCCGAATTAACAGCGCCATGCGTAAGACTCTTCACCTTGCCTTTAAGCAGATTACGAGCACTTATCTTCATACGTCCTCCTCGCGCGTAGTTAGTCTAGGTTCAACTTAAACACGAGTGGGGCGCTCGTCAAGGGAAAGCCGGCGGTGCTTCTGTGGTGCCCGGGCCCTGCGTGACAATGATTCTGAAAGCCTATCGTTTCCTATTCGTTTATCCTTGTGTAATGGGATATCGAATGGATCTGCTGTCCGGAGTGGGGCGCAAAAAGCGGGGTGCGATCCGATCGCTGTACTGATGCTTCCGGCCGTCTCTTTCAGACAGCGGATTATGCCGAATAGTTTCAAGCTCTGCATCGAAGAGGAGAGCCCCGCAACCCACACAGCCCCTACCGCTTGATCACCCGCTGTCACGGGTGCTGCTAAGCTCGCGACGCCCCCCACGTACTCTTCCAGGTCAGGCGCGTACCCCAGTGCCTTTGCCTTGCGGAGTTCCTGCAGAAAGAGGCCCATTTGCTGGTTGGTACTCTCGGTAAACCGGGGTAAACCCGTTTCCTCCAACAGTTCAAGGAGTTCTCCCTCGCTCACCGCGGACAGGAACGCCTTACCGAAGGCTCCAGCAACAAGAGGCAGCTTCACACCCTCCTGGGACGAAATCCTGATAGCCTTCTGTGCCTCAACAACGGCCACCACCTTCATAAAACTCCCCTCTCTGAGTCCAAGAAAGGCTGTCTCGTCTGTGACCTTTGCCAGCCTCTGTAAAAAGGGCCTGGCGAGTGCGGCTATATCGGGCTCCCTCACCGCCAGTTTTGAAAGTCTGAGGAGCCCATCGCCTGCTGTATATGTTTTCTGCGCCGCGTCTTTGATGACGTATCCCTCTTCCGCGAGCGCCTTTAAGATACCGAAAAGCGTGCTTTTGTTCATGGAAAGCGCGCTCGCTAGCTGAGAGACACCGAGCGGAGTATGCTCATTTCCCAGAAATTCGAGTACCTTCAGCACCTTCTTTGTTATAGGGGACTTGTACATCGTTTTCTCCTCATCGCTGAAAATCCTACGGTCGAGCCTTGGTCTCCCCGTGGACCCTTTTGCCACTGATATCAGAGACCACGAACTACATCCCTCCGCATGCCTTGGAATCCGGGCCTAGTGATCATTATATGGGGGTATATTGGTATTATTTGGTTATTTTATGTTCCTTAAATATTTTACAACATGTCTTGCCTGTAGACAACAAGAATTGTGTAGACCGGCTCTCTAATGAGCAGCATAGAGAAGAATAAAGATAAAAAATAGGATTGTAATTATAAAGCATACTTGGTTAAATGTGGATTATTGGTTATTTAATTTCCAAGACAGAAGGGCATGACCCCTTACGACTACTTTGCCATCCTCTCTCATTGATTCTGCGCGGCAATTTTTGTATGCTTTGCACCAAGGTAAATACCGGCTCCGTATATTACTGTTAGACGGCCCGGAAGCACTTGCGTAGTATGAAGCTATGGACAGAGGGAAACTGCAGGCAATTTGGATCAAGCGAATGAAAGGAGGGCCAATGGATCCGGCTCCCTCAGCTCAACTCGTGGCTGGACTCGGCATTGCCGGCAACGCAGACCAGGGCGGCAAAAGGCAAGTTACCATAATCGAGCAAGAGGTCTGGGACGAATTGATGAAGCGAGTTGGAGGCGCACAACCTCCAAGTGCGCGGCGGGCAAATCTAATGGTCAGCGGCATCCGATTGATCAATAGCGGAGGCAATATTCTACGAATAGGTTCTTCCCGGATAAGAATATACGGAGAGACAAAGCCGTGCGAGAGGATGGAAGAGGCAGTAGAAGGATTGAGCGGAGCAATGGACGGGGGTTGGCTCGGGGGCGCATATGGAGAGGTGTTAGAGGGTGGGGAAATATCAGTTGGCGATTCAGTGTGCTGGGAAGAATAGCCAGCAACATATCTCAAATGGCTTGTCCGCTGTCTATACATCCAGATGACGAATGACTCCTGGCCATGTAGAAGATGGGGAAGATGAAACAACAAAATATTGCACGCGCATGGAATGTGAGCTAGACTTCATTCATGCGGGTCGCTTACAGAATATGGCTTGATAATGATGGGAAAGCATTTGGGGAAGGTCCTTATCGGTTATTAAAGGGAATTGAGAAGACAGGTTCTCTCCGTCAAGCCGCAGCTGAGCAGTGTATCTCTTATCGGAAGGCGTGGTTAATCTTGAAAGACATCGAAAAGAGACTGGGTTTCCGTATTCTGGAGCGACAGGTAGGTGGTGTCTCGGGCGGCGGTTCGGTCCTTACCGCTTCCGGAAAGTCCTTGATGAAGCGCTACGAGCGATTCCGGGCAGAGGCGAACAAAGCCCTGGAGCAAATATTCCGTAAGCATTTTCGCTCCTAGAGAGTCTGCCCCGGGAACGTACACCTCGGGGCCACATCTCAGTTTGCAACGGCTCACCGGCACTTCAGTGCCCAGCAGTATCTCCTATCCCTTAGCAGACCAGCGGCCCATCGATTTGTTCGTCAGGTAACGACCTATCCGCTATGCGCTACCCCAGCTTTCTGAACGCCGTTGCCTTTATGGCGGCGTACACTTCGCTTCCTGCCCTTATCCCCAACTCGTCGGCCGCCTGTCTGACCACCTCCGCCACGAGGCGTCCGTCACCGCCGCAATCGAGATCGACGCCGATTCTGTTGCCCGCGTCGAAGGTGCTGACCACCCTGCATTTCAGCAGATTACGGGCACTGATCGCTTCAGGATGACTCTTGAAGAGGATGATGTCCGTCGATGAGAGTTCGAACAGGACTTCCGACTGGTCGTCGCCTGAAGAAGTGAGCAGTTGTTGATCGCCCCAGGTGTACGCATAGAGCGCATCCACCGTGCGCGGCGCCGACAGCCGGAGGAGATTCATATAGCCTGCCATGCTTTCCCCCATCCGCGCGCGCACCAGGGCCTCGGCCTTCGTCTGCTCGACAACGCGTCCATCAACGAGATCCAGGACGTGGTCCGTCATGATCCGCATTTCCAGCAACGAATGGGAGATGAAGAGGTAAGGAATCGTGAAGGTCTCACAGACGTTCTTCAGGAAAGGGACGATCTGGAACTTGAGGCTGTCATCCAGGGCCGATAACGGCTCGTCGAGCAATAGTAAGCTCGGATTGCCGAGAACTGCCCGTCCGATGGCAACCCGCTGTTTCTCGCCGCCGGAGAGATGCTTTACGCCGCGACCCAGTAAGCGATCAATCTGCAGAACTTCCACCACGTCATCGAAGGCGATCTTGCGGTTTCGGGGCGCGCATCGCCTGTAGCCGTACAGGAGGTTGCCCTTCACACTCAAATGAGGGAAGAGACTGGGACGCTGGAAGACCATGCCCATACGCCTGTTTTCTGTGCGCACGTTTACCCCGGTGCTGCTGTCGAAGAGGGTCTCTTCGTCAAGAACGATGGTGCCCTTATCCGGCCTATTCAATCCGGCTATGAGATCGACGAGGGTCGATTTGCCGCTGCCCGAAGGACCGAAGATGCCGATTCGCCCTCCCCGGACCGCAAAATCCACGTCGAGGAGAAAACTGTTGAAACGCTTTTGCAACGCCACACGAAGCTCCATCCTCAGTCCCTCCTCACCATGCGCCTTCCCAGCCATTCATGGAAGAGGAGCACGACGATGGAGATGACGATAGAGATGGCGCAGAGACTCAGCGCCATGACGTCGCCTTTCGGCGAGCTGGCGTATTCATAGATGGCAAGGGGGATGGTCTGGGTGACGCCGGGGATGTTGCCCGCCACTATGACCGTGGCGCCGAATTCACCGAGGCCCCGGGCAAACATGAGCACCGAGCCCGCGATGATCCCGCGCACCGAAAGAGGCAGGACGACGGTGATGATGCGATCGAGCATTCGTGCACCGAGAAGCCGGGAGACGTGAATGAGCCGCTCATCGATTGCTTCCATGCCGGTGCGCATGGACCTCACCATGAGGGGGAAGCCCACCACCGACGTGGCAATGACCGCCGCCTTCCAGGTGAAGATCAACTTGATACCCAGGGGCTGAAGCACCCACCTCCCGACGATTCCTTGCTGACCCAAGAGGATGAGCAGGAGAAAACCGATCACCACGGGCGGCAGAGTCAAGGGGAGATTGACCGCCACGTCGAGGGCAATCCTCCCCCGGAACCGCCGGTACGTCATGAGGTAGGCGACGGTAAAGGCGAAAGGAAGGGACAGCAGGGTCGCCACGGTCGCCACCTTAAGGGAGAGCAGTATCGCCGAGTAATCGGCAGGGGTAAAGCCGAACATAATTATTCTCTCATGATTATTTACTTTACCGGGAAACCATGTTTTACAAGGACTGCCTTTGCCTCGTCAGACTGGAGGAACCTGAAGAATGCCATCGCTTCGGCTTTCTTGCCGCCGGTAACGGTCAACCCCATGGGATAGGTTACCTTGGAGTAGAACTCCTGGGGCACAACAAAGAGAATCTTCACGCTCTTGGCTATCTCCTCGACATCGGTCTTGTAAACAAAGGCGCCATCCACCTCACCCCTTTCGGCGTAGAGGAGGCACTCACGGACATCCCTTGCCATCACCAGTTTGCCTTCAAGCTGTTTCTCGATGCCTGCATTCTTGAACGCTTCCACCGTATATTGGCCGCACGGGACGCTGGCCGGACTGCCGATGGCGATCTTATTCAGCTTCACCACGTCTTGCAGTCTGCTCACCTTCAGATCCGGCTTGCCGGCAAAGACCAGCACGTTGTACGCGAAGGTGGCAATATTCTTTTCATCCACAAGCTTCCTTTCCTTCAGATAGTCCATCCACTCCATGTTGGCGGAGAAGAAGAGATCGGCCGGAGCCCCATTTTCGATCTGTTTGGCCAGGGCACCCGACGCGCCGAAATTGTTCAGGAACTTGACATCGGGATTCTTTTTCGCAAACGTGCCCGACAGTTCGGTGACCACCTCTCTGAGGCTCGCGGCTACGGACATGTTGATGTCGGCGGCCATGGCCGAGACGGCAAGAAGAAGAATAATGGCGAGAGCCAGGAATGATCTGATTACTGATTTTTTCATTACTTCCTCCTGATAAAATACTTGTTCGCGACCGGCACCGCTATTTAACACCGACAATGACGCTGGATGCCTTAAAGAGGGCGTATGCCTGACCTCCCTGCTTCAGCCCGAGATTCTCGGCGCTCCCGAGAGTGATGACCGCGACAGTTCCCAAGAACACGTTTCTTGCACTGACTTTCATAATTACTTCCTCAAGACCTGATGGCTTTGTGCCACAACCGCAACTTTCCACCGCACACCCATAGTGTTGCCAGGCGCGTTGTCCGTTTTAGTAACGTTATCCATTGTCCTCGGACAAAGTGTCACGATACTTACGTTATATATCATTGATAATAACGATAAGTCAATCTATCCAAAACGTCAAGTCAACTATTCTGCCGGGAAAATATGACTTCTATCGCCGGGTTGAGGCGGTTCTCACCGACGATTCAGATAGTGCATAACAGCTTCCAGGACTCCACCAACAACGGCTTTCGTTATATACCACAATGCATAACGACGAGTCAAGGCTCGTGCATTAAACGTACTTTTAATCGGGGAGGAGGAACTTAATATCATTGGCCGCCGAATCTGGCCGCGGCAAGTGAGTATCGCCGAACCTGACACGCGCAAAACTATTGTTTGTCACCTACACGCTAAGCCAGCTTCACCACGCGGCAGGCAACGCTGTTCATCGTGATATAACCTGAAACATGGTCCAATAATTTGGCGTCCAGGAGTATATTGCAGTTGGCCTCAGCCCAGCCATGAGGCACCGACACGACGCCGGCCTTAATGTCCTCGGTTACCTTGGCTTTTATCTTTATTGAACCGCGCGGGGTCTCGACGCCGACCAGCTCGCCATGCACCACGCCGTATTTACCGGCGGTAGCAGGATGCATCTCTGCTTCCGCGTGCGGTCTCTTAACTCTCAATGCAGGCACATCATGCAGTCTGGGCATCTATATATTCAATATACCTCGCGCCGGTGAGCAGGATCTCCGGATACTCCTTGACCAGTTCCGGATTTGCCACCGGGCTCTGCTGCGGCTCAATGTGCGTAGGGATACCCGGGAAGCCCAAGCTCTTCCATCCTTGCGGAATAGAGCTCTATCTTTCCGCTTGCCGTGGGAAAGGTCGTTTTTTCGAAGAGCCTGTATTCCTTTTTGCCGAAATAGACCCCTTCGGGATGATCGGTCAGGTCCTTGATCGTGACGCCGCTTGTGGAGAAGAAGTGTTCCGCCACCTCTTCATCCGAATTCCACGGGAAATGTTCCGCGTAGCCCATTTTGCGGCCCAGCTCACTCCAGATCCTCCAGATGGGTTTGCTCTCGTAAAGCGGCTCGATCACTTTCTTGCGAAGCATGATATAGGGCTCGCAGTACGAGATGCCATAGGGAAAACCGCCTATGCCCGTCTCTTCCATGAGGTGCAGGCGGGCAGAACATAATCGGCAAGTTGCCCTGTTTCGGTCATATTGGGATCGATGCTGACAACCAGCTCCTGATTCTTTATGCCCTCCAGGAAAAGCTTGGTATCGGGGAAGGTCACCGCCGGATTGCTACCGGACGATATAAAAGCCTTGATCGGGTAAGGCTTCCCCGATCTTCATCGTTTCCGTCATCATCGATGCGGAGCCGTAAGGCGGTGGACGCTTGCCGAACCGATGAAATACGGGATATTCATCGTACCCGAGATTGTTTTCCGGTTGAGGCAGGCGCAGGTCGGCCAGCCGAACCTGGGGGCAGGTAACCCATCCGCCAGGGACATCTACATTGCCGGTGATGGCTTGCAGTATTGAAAAGCACCTGTTTGTCTGGAGGCCATTGGTGAACTGGTTCAAGTGGCCTACCCCTTCCAATATACAGGCGCCTTTGGTGGTTGCAAAAATGCGCGCCACACGTCTTATTTCCGCGGCCGGCACGCTTCAGATAATCTCTGCTTTTTCAGGCGTATACTCCTTGACATGTTCCACCAGCTTGTCAAAACCATCCGTGTATTTTTCAACAAATTCCTTATCCCAGAGCTCTTCCTCGATGATGACATTGATCATTGCCAGGGCGATGGCTCCATCGGTACCCGGGCGCGGCTGCAGGTAGATGCCTAGCTTGGCGATAGGCGTTCGGCGCGGGTCAATAGTGATGAGCTTCGCGCCCTTCTTCGACCCTCTCGCGGACCTGCCTGCCTACCGGCCAGTAACTTTCGTCAGGATTGCGTCCCCAGAGGATGATGCAGTTGGCATTCACCGGCTCTTCGACGGGATAGCGACCAAAGGTGATCTGGCGCGCCAGAATACGGGAGCGGAAACAGATGCCTTCCGGGATTGAAGAAATTCGGGGTACCATACGCCCCTTTGAACCGTTGATTAAAGGCCGCCATTTCAAAGTGTTCGACACCCACGGAGCCAGTCCAGGATCGCGAGCGTGTGGGCGCCGTACTTTTCCTTAAGCTCCAGCAATTTTGCTCCTATTTCGCCCAGCGCATCGTCCCAGGATATTCTCTGAAAACGGCCGTTGACCTTTTTGACAGGATTTTTTAAGCGGGCAGGAGAATAGACCACGTCCACCAGGTGTTCACCTTTGGGGCATAACTTGCCCTTGTTCAGCCAGTGTTCGGGCATGCCCTCTACCTTAACCAGCTTGCCATCTTCCACATATGCATTTACGCCGCAGCAATTAATACATAACCCACAATCCGTCTTAATGATTTCCATTGCTTGCCCTCCAGGATTTTATTACTCGGATGCACTAAGTGAAAATTATTTGGCTTCCCCCGCTTAAGATGTACTTGTTGTTGATTTTATAGTAGAAATTAACTTATGTCAAATATGGCATAATAAAGTCTTGCTTGTCAATTTCCTTGCTGCTAACGTTGGCTACTGACGTGTAATGGAAGAGGTGAGCTCAGGCTGGATTTATCTTGATATTATGCCACGAATGACATAACATAACATGTGGAGCCCGTATGTCATTAAGGGAAGTTGAGAATAATGTTGGCGCGGTCGTCGGTGGCGAGAGCTTCTGGAGCTGTATCTCCCCCGGAGTACGGGGACGGAAATGGTTCCGCGCTGTAACTGAGGAAGGAAGGAGAAAGTGTCTTATAAGGCGTCAGCCACGAAGAAAACCCTCGAGGTCTTGAAGGTCCTTGCCACCGCACAGAGGCAATTAGGCGTGTCGGCGATCGCTCAGGTACTGTCCATCAACAAGAGCACGGCGTTCGGTATTTTAAGAACGCTGCAGGAAGACGGCTACGTTCTTAAGGATATGTCCACGAAGAAATACACGGTGGGCGACGAACTCGTCAGGCTCTCCAAGATGATCTCGGGAGGGCCAGGCCTCGTCTACGTAGCGCGGCCTTTTCTGGAAAGGCTTGCGGAGGGTGTGGATGAGACCGTGTTTCTGGGCGTGGCAGAGGGTGAGATGATAAAGATTATCGATGTTGTTAAGGCAAAAAAGAGTTTCACACTTTCCTCACCGATAGGGACGAAAATTCCCATCACCGCCGGTGCTCCGGGCAAGGCTTATTTGTCGTCTTTACAGGATCAAGAAGTCGTAGTGCTCTTGAAAAAGAAAGGACTAACAGCCTTCACCAAAACCAGTATTACGGACATCCATCGCTTTCTCCAAGAGATAGAGGCAACGAGAAGGCAAGGATTTGCTCTTGACCGGGAGGAGTATATCACGGGAGTAAGGGGGGTGGCGACCAATGTCGCTTCGGGCAATCGCGCGGCAGCGGTCATATGGGTAGCGGGGTTTGCAGGGTCGATGGATCACAAAAAAGTGTTGGAGGTTTCACGCAAGATCTGTGAAACGGCACGACGTGTAACTGAAAAGCTGACATCCGGGCCTATTCAGACGGCTGGCGAAGATGGGGGTCATCGCGCAAGGACATCCCACACGCCGTTTGAGAGAGATCTTGATTTACCCGTCACGAGCGTGAGAGCCTCTTTGGAACAAAACAGTTGATGTGTCACACAAGAAGCTTATAATGCCTGAGGAGACAGGTTTGACCGAGTGGGTAATTGTGACTAACCAGCGAACTGGACGAAGATTTCCAGCATTAATGTACCCAGAAGAAAACCAATTGATTATGGCTGAGTGGGCGCAGGTTCCTGAGGATGTGTTAACTCAGTGGGCATCCGAGTCTGTTCCAGAAGCACTTTATACAATCAGCGAAAGGTCACGCCTCTCTCGCTTGGCCACCCATCCCTTTAGTCATTGATTCTGCGCTGCGATTTTTGTATGCTTTGCACGGAGCTTTGATTGGCTGACGAAAAGACCCATAAGATTAAACAGGCTCGCCGGGAACGGGGCCACGCCGTGACCAAGCCTAAACCGGAAATCAGGCTTAACTTGTGGCTGGAAACGACGGATGGTCAATTGTTCGGCATGGGGCGTGCCCAGCTTCTGGACAAAATAGAAGAGTGCGGCTCGCTCAGGAAGGCCGCGGAAGAAATGTGCATGTCGTACAGGGCGGCCTGGGGCAAGATAAAGAAGACGGAGGAGATATTAGGTTTTAAGCTGATCGAGAAGGAACGAGGGAACAAGACGGGATATCGATTGACCGAGGCAGCCAGGGCATTGAAAAAGAGCTACCGGGACTGGTATCAGGCGGTCGAGACCGAAGCCCTTCAAAAGGCTCGGGAACTGTTCCCGTGGGCAATGACTACCCGCGGAGTAAGAACTTCGGTTCACCGTACCTCGAAGAAAACGGGCCATGACCGCTGAACTTCATAGCAGCCGGGCCGTATGCGGATGACGTTGTAATTTCAAGTTTCGAGCCTTACCTGATCCCGTCAAAAAAAGATTGACACGGACCCTATATTATGTCATTTATGACATGACTAAGACCTTCCTCTAGGCTACCCCCATATGAGCGGCCTGAAGAGCAACGAGAGAAACTGAATCTCTCAAAACGAGAGACGAGATAATAACGAACAGGAGGTATTGCTATGGAGATCAAGACAATCGGAGTCGTGGGCGCCGGAAGTATGGGAAACGGGATCGCGCAGATCGCGGCCCAGGCGGGTTACAACGTGATCATGATGGACCTCGAGGAGAAGTTCGTTTCTAAAGCCCTCGCAGGTATTGACAAGTTCCTTGCGAAAAGCGTGGAGAAGGGAAAGGTCACCGCTGACGCCAAGGCTGCCACCATGGGCCGGATAAAAGGCACGACGAAGATGGGAGACCTGAAAGACGTCGATTATGTCGTAGAAGCGGTCTTTGAGGACATGGAGTTGAAAAAGAAGGTTTTCAAGGAACTTGATGCCCTTCTGCGGAAAGAGGTTATCATAGCGACGAATACCTCATCGCTCTCCATCACCGAGATTGCGACTGCTACGGGCAGACCGGAGAAGGTGGTGGGAATGCACTTCTTTAACCCCGTTCCTCTGATGCGTCTCGTCGAGGTCATACGGAATCAGTTCACTGACGACGACACGCTGAAAACCGCCATGGAGCTGAGCAGGAAATGGGGAAAAGAGCCGATAGAAGTTAAAGTCGATATTCCGTGCTTTGTGGTGAACAGGTTGATGATGCCTCACTTCCTTGAGGCGATCCTGCTTCTGGAGCAGGGCATAGCCTCGGCCGAAGATATCGACAAGGCGGCAAAGCTAGGACTCAACTATCCGATGGGTCCGTTCGAATTGATGGACCTTACAGGTATCGATATCGCGTATCATGTGGCGGAGTACCTCCACAAGGAGCTGAACAAGGAACTGAAGTGGGTCGCCCCCCGGCTCATGAAAGACATGGTGAAGGCGAATAAGCTTGGCAGAAAGACGGGCGCCGGATGGCTCGGCAAGTACGGCGATACTGTTAAGAAATAGGGAGGGAGAGATGGCGTACGAGACATTGCTGATCGAGAAAGAGGGAGCGGTAGCAATAGTTAAAATCAACCGGCCGCCGGTGAATTCGCTTAACACGGCCGCCTATTCGGACCTCTATGCCGCGTTCTGCGAACTGGAAAAGGATGACGGGGTCAATGCGATAGTGCTCACCGGCGCAGGCGAAAAGGCTTTTGCGGCAGGGCTTGACATCAAGGATGTGGCGGGGAAGACGATCCCGAAGTACCATGCGTTCGCGAGAATTTCCAGGATGACCGTGGATAAAGTCGCCTCGGTGGATAAGCCGACTGTGGCTGCGGTCTTCGGATTCACGCTTGGCGGAGGCTGCGAGCTGGCGCTAGCCTGCGATCTGAGAATAGCAGCCGCGGACGCAGCGATCGGCTGTCCGGAGGTGAATCTCGGGATCATACCCGGCTCCGGCGGCACTCAGCGACTCGCCAGGTTTGTCGGCATGGCGAAAGCGAAGGAATTGCTCCTCCTCGGTGATACGGTGAACGGAGAGGAGGCTTACCGGATCGGACTTGTCAACAGGGTAGTCCCGAAGGATAAGCTGATGGAAGAGGCTATGGCTGTGGCAAAGAGACTGGCGGAAAAGCCGAAGGTGGCGGTCAGTCTCATCAAAACCAGCATCAATAACGGTGTGGACATGGCGTTGCCCGCGGCCATCTCGTTCGAAAATGAGTGCTTTGTCGTGTCCTACGTTTCAGACGACGGCAGGGAAGGCATGGCAGCTTTTGCCGAGAAGCGCAAACCGGTTTACAAAGGGCAATAAAGGACGACTGAGAAAAATAATCGAAAGGATAAGGAGATCGTTACATGGATACTTTCACCAAAGCGTACATCCCCTATAAAGGCTACTTCTCGAGCCCCTTCAGCCGCTGGCAGGGGAGCATGCAGAATGACAACGCAGTCAGCCTGGCGGCCAATACCGCGAGGAGATGGTTTCTGGAGAAGAAAATAGAACCGACTATTATCGACTATCTGTTTCTCGGGAGCACCGTTGCGCAGAACCACTGGTTTATCGCTCACAATTGGGCCGCCTCGATACTGACAGACGACCAAAAATATGTCCCCGGCCTTTTCGTTAACCAGTGCTGCTCAACCTCTACCACGATACTCAATCTCGCTGCCATGAATTTAGAGCTGGGCGTCTACGAGGTAGCATTTGCCCTGGCGGCAGACCGCTGTTCGAACGGGCCTCACACCATATGGCCCGACCCCCTGGGTCCCGGTGGCCAGCCTGAGAGGGAAGATTGGAATATGGACAACTTCGGCGGAAACCCCCGCCATCGTGCGCTCATGGTCGAGACCGCCGAGAACGTAGCCAAGGAATTTGGCATTACCAAGGAGGAGTGCGACGCAGTGGTCCTGAGGCGCTTTGAGCAGTATCAGGCGGCACTGGCCAATGACAGGGCATTCCAGAAGCGTTATATGTTCGCTCCGGAGGTAACGGTGACCAGGAAGAAGACCAAGCTTATGGAGCAGGATGAGGGTTGGACCCCTACCACGGCCGAAGGTCTGGCCAAGCTGAAACCCGTGCGTCCGGGAGGCGTCTTGAGCTTCGGCGCCCAGACGTTCCCCGCTGACGGTCACTGCGGCCTCATCGTGACAACAAGGGAGAAAGCCAGAGCATTGAGCGCTGATCCCAAGATAGAGATACAGATTGTCTCTTACGGCTATGCGCGGGTCAAACCAATGTTCATGCCCGCGGCGCCGATCCCGGCGGCGGAGATGGCCCTTGCCAAAGCAGGCCTGAAAGTGACGGACGTGAAGGCGATCAAGACCCACAACCCCTTCGCCGTCAATGATCTCGCCTTCTCCAAGAAGACGGGCTACGATGTCATGAAGATGAATAACAACGGATCCTCTTTGATCTACGGCCACCCTCAGGGTCCCACGGCGGGCAGAGGGATGATCGAGATGATCGAGGAGATCGTGCTTCTCGGCGGCGGCTATGGCCTCTTCACCGGATGCGCTGCCGGCGACGCTGCCGCGGCGATGGTCCTGAAGGTAGGCTGAGCGGCGCCGAAAACGATATTTTGGTGCATGAGTTTCCAGACCGTTTTAGACAGGGAACTGTCAGAAAAGGCAGTTCGATTTCTAACGGAGAAGGCTGACGCCTTGCAACGGGTGCGGTTTGAAGATATCTCGTTTCATCCGCACCCGGCGATGCGCTCGTACGAAGCGTGCCACCATTTCGACGGCCGCGAGCACACGATCTGGCTGAACCCCGAAAATGATGATTTCGAAGCGCTTGCCTTGCATGAAATACTGCGCGCCTTACTTCTTTCAGAGGGTTTTCCTCAGGTACTCCCGCACCCTTCCGCCGCTGCCGGAATAAAAGAGCACTACCTGGCTTCTTTGCTTTCTCACGCAGTTGTTGAACCGGTCATCGACCGCCTTCTTGTAGGATCAGACTTGCCGGTTTACCACCGGGACGTAGTGCTGGCACAGAAGACGGCTGAGATTTGGCTCGATGCCCGGATGGGTGCACCTTCCGACTTTGTTTTCTGCAAATGGACGCTTTTGGCGGTCCTTGTCGGGCTCGATCCCATCTTCCCTAGCGATCAGGCTGGGCTCTTCCTCGGGCTTCTTCGAAGGAAATTCCCTCATGCCGCCAAGGTAGGGGAGCGCTTAGCCGAGGTCATTTCCAGGAAGGGCTTTGACGCGCCCGGCCAGGCTCTCGGCGCCCTGGTTCATCTGCGGGATGCGCTGGGCCTGAGAGACAGGATAGCGGTTATCGATGTGAGGCCGTCAATTCGCACAGCGCGGCAAATAACTTAATCTTTCCGACTTCTGCCCGACAATATATGCAGAGAGATGCGCACAGAGTCCATAAGGGCGGAATTGCTGACGAAGGCCAAGACGCTCAGGGTACTTCCAACCCTGAGTACCGTCGTGGATCGGGTTTTCGAAATACTGAACGACAAGAATGCCTCGTTCCGGGAACTGGTAGATATTGTGAGGTACGATCAGGCAATTTCGTCGAAGATCATCGGCATAGCAAACTCTGCCTATTACAGCAGAGGGGTCAAGATCATGAGCCTGCAGCGGGCCATGATCATTATCGGGCTGGAGGAACTTAAGTACATCGTAACCTGTCTGGTCTTTCTGGAAGGCATATTGCGTAAGCTCGCCCTCAGGGACGATGATCTGATGATGTTGTGGAAACATTCCGTGTACGTTGCGTACGCAGCCAAAGTGCTCTCCACAAACACCCTTGTCGAAGAGCCGGAGAAGGTATTCACCGTGGCTCTGGTGCACGACATAGGTAAGGTGATCCTGTATATGTATCTTGACGATTACCGGTACTTAATCAATGGTTGTAACGGCAAGCGGAAGGACCTGTGCGCTGAGGAGCGCTCCAGGTTCGGCATAGACCATCAGGAGATAGGCTACTACATGTCGATGAAATGGAGGTTCCCATCGGAGTTCGGCACGATAATCCGGTATCACCATGACAATAGACCTGTCGGTGAATGTGAGGCGCTTCTCAGCCTCGTGAGAAAGGCTGATCTATTCGCCGATTTTCCCGATACTGATCTCGGGATGGACGGCTTAATCCTTATGCGGGAGAAGGAGAGAATAGATCAGGAAACGGAGCGCATTAACGCGCTTCTTGGATCGGTCCATGAAAAAAAATAAGTTCAGCCCCGAATCAGTGCTTTTTCAGTGGAATTTTTATGAGAGGACTATTGCGAATTACTCAATTATCATGAAAATTTTTCAATATATTGAGGATAGGGATACTCTCATAGGCTATATGCCGAAGGTCTTCGTTGAAGAGACCGACTTTGACATGTGTCAGATTATACGAAATGGAAGAGAAGAAACACCGGAAGGCTTTTTTACGATCGATGACTCTTTGAAAAGTCTCCCCCTTCGGGAAATCGAGCATCTGAACAGGGCACTTTTTTCTCCCTGCCTTCTCAATAATGTCTCAACTTACGGTACGCTCTATATCTACCCCCTCATACAGGACGTGGACGTTTTCGGCTATCTGCTGCTGGGTAAGAAAGACGCTATCCAGTTAGACGAGCATATCCTGAGAGAGCTTGAGCTCCTGTGCCAGGTACTGAACAAGTCAATGCTCCTCAATATGTCGATTGACCGCCTCAAGGCCCTGGATGATCTGAGATTGCGTGATCTTGACTCGAAACTCGATTTGACCAAAACTGTCCTCAACACCGTCATTGACCAATTTCCCGACGTGCTCTTACTGGTTGACAGGAGTGGTCGCATCTGCTTCGCCAACAAAAAGGCCAGGATAGAGTTTGACGAGAGGAAAGCCCTCCTGGTGGGCGAGAAGATTGAGAATCTCGTTTCCGGGATCGAGAGTGATTCTTTCGAGAAGGACCTCTTGCTTCATGGAAACATCCAGTACCGGACCGGCGATCAGTTCAAGCTCTTTGAGCTCGAAAGCTACCCAATTAAGGACGAGACAGGGGCAGTGGTTTTCAAGAGTGTAGTCCTGAAAGATGTGATGGATGAAAAGCTCACCGAAGAGGAGAATATCCACAAGAGCAAGATGGAAAGCATAGGGAGGCTTGCCGGTGGGGTGGCCCATGATTACAATAACCTTCTCACGGGCGTGCTCGGTTATGCGTCTTTAATGAAAAAATTTGTTACCGAGGATAAGCAACTCTTGCGGTACGTGGAAGTGATAGAAGGGTCCGCCAGGCGTGCGGCTAAATTGACCGAACATCTGCTCAATTTTTCAAGGCGGCAAAGGCGCTCGACCGGGATCGTGGACGTAAACGTGATCGTGGATGACGTGCTCTTCCTCCTCGGCGAAAGCTTCAGGGATTTGGAAGTAGTAAAGAACCTGGATCCGATGCTTCCTCCTATCAAAGGGGATGAGGGGGAGCTTCAACATGCCCTCCTCAATCTTTGCGTGAACGCAAGAGATGCTATGGTTAATGCAGGCAAATTGCGGGTCAGGACAGAACGGAAGAAACATATGGGCGACAAGGACTTCATCCTGATCGAGATAGCGGACAACGGAACGGGCATGGATGAGGATGTCAGAAGGAAAATCTTCGAGCCTTTCTTCACCACCAAGGAAAACGATACGAAGCTGGGGATGGGCCTCTACATGGTCGACAGGTTTGTGCGAAATCACGGAGGTTTCATCGAGCTTGAGAGTGAGCCGGGGCAGGGGACCCGTTTTAGCCTCTATCTGCCGGTGGAGACGAGTAAGGCAGAAATTGCTCAGGCTGAACCTGAAATCCCGCCAGCAGGGCACGATGGCACAGTGCTTGTGGTGGAGGACGAAGATACAATAAGAGAGCTTGTGGGAGGGATCCTCAAGCGGGAAGGGCTAAAGGTTCTGGAAGCACCCGACGGCCGCGAGGCCCTCGAACTGCTCCAGCATCCCCCTCGGCCGATCGACCTCGTCATTCTCGACATGGTTATGCCGAAGCTTAAAGGCGAAGGTGTTTTGAAGCGTCTCAAAGAACTGGGAATCAATGTCAAGGTTGTTGTCTCCAGTGGATTTATGAATGAAACCCAGCGGGAGAAATTAAAGGGCTTAGGAATAAATGCCTTCCTGGATAAACCGTATCGTGAAGCGGATGTGCTCAGCCTGGTGCGTAAACTGCTTGCGCAAGGGCCTCAACCGGCAGCGGGATTATCGCTGCCCCGTGCTTAAATCCACTTAGCGCCTTAAATTCCAAATCACAATATCGAAATCCCAAACAATTTCCTAATATTCAAATTCACAAACTTAAAAGACCGTGCGGTACGACAGGCAGTGCTGAGTTGGAACATTTGACATTTGGTGATTGATATTGTTTGGAATTTGGTGCTTGGGATTTGGGATTTGGAGTACGTGCGGGTGGCCACAAGGATCACGAACGTGATATCTTTTCATAAGGCCACGCCCTGCAGTTCCCAAATGAGGCAATGAGTGAGGAGGGTCCATGAAATATCAGGTTGGTCAAGTGGGAAGATGCGTTGTAGCAAGGTTTGAGGACGGAGACCCGATCCTGGATAGTCTCATCGATATAGCAAAAAAAGAAGCGATAAGGGCGGCGATCGTTTATCTGGTGGGAGGGATAACCGAGGCGACGATTGTGGTGGGGCCTGACAAAGAAGAGCTCCCGCCGAATCCTGTCTGGCGCACGCTTACAGAAAGTCACGAGGCTGCGGCTATAGGCACGATTTTCTGGGAGGGAAACGAACCGAAAGTCCATATCCACGGGTCATACGGCAAACGAGATATGGTGAAAGTAGGCTGCCTCAGGGAGCAGGCAAATACCGAAAGTCCATATCCACGGGTCATTCGGCAAACGAGATATGGTGAAAGTAGGCTGCCTCAGGGAGCATGCAAATACATTCCTTGTTCTCGAAGCCATCATCCTTGAAATAACAGGAGTGAAAGCAGTGCGCGAGCTCGACCCCAGATCGAACATGGTGCTGCTCAAGCTCTAAACGGCTTCGTCTCCCCGATCGTGCCGCCCGAAGAGACAGTATATCGATGGCCAGACAGGCACCTGCGTCAACCCTAACATGGTTGATTTCAAGATTCCATCAAACCTCGATGTGCCCGCGGTTGAACCGATTATCGTAGTACCGGGCGACCCCTACGGGCCGTTTAGCGCGAAAGGGGTCGGTGAGCCTCCAGCCGGTATCCCGGCACCGGGCATCGCCAATGCCATCTATAATGCGGTCGGCGTCCGGTGCAACGAGATCCCGATCAACATCCGTGCGGTCCTCCTTCATGCCGAGCCTCCTTCATCATTGCAGAACGGCGATCGCCCGACACCATCCGGCGCTGGCTCCTTTGAGCTTCACGGGAAAGCATGCAACTTTGAATCCAGTGGGAGCAGGCAGCTTGTCCAGGTTGGCCAGCTTTTCGATCTGGCAGTATTCCTTGTCGATGCCGGCGAAATGCGCTTGCCAGAGTATCTCCTTGCGATGTGTTCGTCGAAACTCATCTCGTATGGCCCAGAAAGGGCGATCAAGGCCCCAGGCATCAGTGCCTATGACTTTTACTCCCTGGTCCAGGAGCCACAAAGTGGACTCCCGCACCAGGCCGCATCCCATGTCGAAGTATTCTTTTGTCCCCCAGTATTTGTCTGCGCCGGTCTGCAGCAGGATAATGTCGAAAGGTTTGATCGTGTAGCGCATCTTCTCCAAACACCGTCGAACATCCTCGTCCGTCACAGCTGATCCATTGGGCTTATGGCGCATATCGAGAACGATACCGTCGCTAAAGAACCACTCCAGAGGCAGCTCATCCACAGTGCGGGCCTTCTTGCGTTCAGACGTGGCAGAGTAATGCCAGGGAGCGTCAATGTGGGTTCCGGAGTGAGAGCCCAGAGTGACTAATTCCGCGGCACCGCCACCCTGGGGCAGGTCACTCTTGTCAGCGCCGAAAAATTGGGAAAGGAACTCCGCGCCCTCCTCGTGGTTTTTGTAAGTGATCTTGGGGGGCATTGGTTCGCTGGGTCCCTCTTCAATCGGAACACTCAGGTCTATTATTCTCATTGATTCACCTCCTTGAGTACAGGTAGGAACAAAAGCTAAGGTTGAGAAAAGGACAAGAGCGAAGGTTGAGGAAATACGAAGGAAAAAACTAAACCTTCGCTTTAGCCCTTACCTTGACCTTTTATCTTTTTCCTATGCATTCTACCTGGCATCAAATACCGACGCTCAGGTAACGGAGTTTTATCTCTTCGTTTGCCTGTAAGGACGCTTTGTCTCCGGAGAATACGATGACGCCGTTATCTATGATGTAAAAATAATCTCCGACCTGAAGCGCAAACTGTAAATTCTGTTCAGCGAGCAAGATCGTTATGTTTCTTTGCTTCAGCTCCTGCACTATTTTCTCGATCTGCGTGAGAACAAGGGGTGCGAGCCCTTCGCTTGGCTCATCCATCAGGAGGAGGCGCGTTGGCCCCATGATAGCGCGCGCAATGGCCAGCATCTGCAACTCGCCGCCGCTGAGCGTTTTTCCTTTCTGTCTTCTTCTTTGACCCAATATGGGGAACATCTGATACGCCTTTTCCGTTTCTGCCTTGACGTCGGGAGACGACTGGCCTATGAGGGCTAGGCGGAGGTTTTCTTCCACTGAGAGCATAGGGAAGATATGCCTTCCCTGGGGAACGATCCTTGCACCTTTGGCATAGATGCTGTTTGACCGGGACCCTGCCACTTCTTCACCGAAAATCTTGATGGAACCTCTTGTAGGGCGCGTCATTCCCATGACGGACCGAATAGCGGTGGTTTTGCCCGCCCCGTTCCTGCCCAACAGGCAAACGAGGTCGCGTTCCGGAACCGCAAGCGAAAGGCCATGCAAAACATGGCTCGTTCCGTAGTATGTATCGATATTGCTGATTTCGAGCGCCTTCATGCCGTGCCCAGGTAAATCTTTTGCACCCTTTCGTCTGAAGCCACTTCTTCCGGGCTTCCCTCGGTGATCTTTCCCCCCAGATTCAGAACTATGAGTTTATCGGATACCGTCATTACCAGGTTCATCTTGTGTTCAATAAGGCAGATAGTAACTTTTTCGCCAACAGACCTGATCAGATCTATTGTTGCCGCGGTCTCCGTCGGCGACATGCCGCTCGTTGGCTCGTCAAGCATCAAGAAAACAGGCTCTATCGCCAGACTCATGCCGATCTCCAACCGCCGCTGGTCCCCGTGGGAGAGTTCACGAGCGAGCCTGTTCTTCATTTCTTCAAGGCCGATCAGCTCCAGAACCTCCTCTGCCTTAAGAGACGTTGCCACATCTTTCGAAACTTGGGAAAAGATGTTGCACCGGTAAGGAAAATTGGTTTGAGCCGCTATACAGACATTTTCGAAAACGCTCATGCGCTCGAAGATGTTCGTAATCTGAAAGGATCGGGCAATCCCCAGCCTGGCGATCTGAAACGGGGAGAGGCCTACGATATCTTTGTCTTTGAACCAGACTTGCCCCCTCGTGGGAGACATACGCCCGGTTATCACGTTGAAAAGCGTGGTCTTGCCCGCACCGTTCGGTCCGATAATTGAGGTGATCTTCCCTTCCGCTATCTCCAGGTTGAGATCCCGTAGTATCTGCAGTCCGCCGATATTCAAACTGATATTTTCCGTTCGCAGCAGCATCTTCCCTTCAGTTTCCGGACGTGTGCCGGCCCCCGCGGCCGAACAGCTTTGACAGAAGTCCCGTAGCGGACAAATCGCTGATGATTTTTGTAAGCCCCTCCGGAGAGAACAGAACGCACACGACGTACAGCCCACCGAGACAGAGCATCCAGGCATCTTTCAACCAGGTGCTTAAGAGATCGCCCAGAAAGACGACGATCGCTGTTCCCATCAGAGGGCCCATCAGTGTGCCCATTCCGCCAAGAAGGCCCATCATGACGAATTCACCCGACTGGCTTAAATGATAATAGTTAGGCGGGACGAACGGCTGAAAACAGGCCATAAGAGTGCCTGACACCGACCCGAACAGACCCGAAATCAGAAATACTCTCCGGATCAAGAGAGGGGAATTGTAGCCGAGGAATTTCACGCGTTCCTCATTCTGGTGGATTCCCCTGAGCACGCGTCCGAAATGCGAATTCACGATGCGGCGGGCGACCCAATAGGCGACGGCCAGCACGGCAACCGAGAAGTAATAAAAGGGCATGCGATCGCCGAGGGCTATGCCGGGAACGAGGCTGGGAGCCGGAATGCCGGTGAGACCGTCTGTCCCGCCGATAAAACGCCAGCTGTTTGCGGTTACGAAAAAAAACTGCGAGAAGGCAAAAGTAAGAAATATGAAGTAGACCGTCCTCGTCCGCACGACCAGCAAACCGAGCACGTACCCGATCACAGCGTTGAGGCCAAGGCCGAGGAGCATCCCGACCCAGACCGAATCGTTCAGATACTTCCAGGAGAGGGCGGCCACGTACGCGCCTGTTCCGAAGAACATTGCGTGACCGAAGGAGACGAGCCCACAATAGCCGGCGAGCAAATCGAAGCCCAGCATGAGGATACCAAAGATCACGATGCGCAACGTCAATGCGATGTAGAAATCGGAGAAGAGCCTGCCTGAGCCCAGGGGCAAGAGCAGCAGAACGAGCAGGGTTGCTGCTTCAATCAATCTTCTATTCGAGACGGTCCTGCCGCCCTTGTCTGAATCAGCCACTTAGTGCTCCGAAAACAGACCTTTTGGACGAAGGAGGAGAACTCCAGCCATGATGAGCCACGTGGTGAACTTGGCGAATCCTGGGGCTGCCTGGGCGCCGAAGGCTTCTGCCAGGCCCAGAATCAGGGACCCGATTAAGGCGCCTTTAAAACTGCCGAGCCCACCGATAACGATTACGATCAAGGCGACATTGATTAAGTCGAGATCCATCATCGGATTGATACTGCGCATGGCACCTATGATCACACCGGCTACGGCCGCGATCGCCGAGCAGACGATGAAAAGGATGCTGAACACCCTATAAATGTTGATGCCGAAAGCCTCAACCGTCTCCAGGTCAAACAGGCCCGCGCGGATCGGCAACCCCCAGCGGCTGCGGCTTAAAAATAGCCACATAATCCCGACGAGCACGCAACTGAATATGAGCACGAAGAGTCGGAATTTCGGGTAGTAGATGCCAAACAGATTTATGAAGCCTCGAAAGTAAGACGGTAATTGAATCGAGTAGGATGACCCTCCCCATATCAGCAATACGGCATTGGAAAAAACCATGCTTAACCCGAATGTGAGGAAAAGGGTGGAGGGGATATCCTTCCCGTAAAGACGGCTCACCATCGATTTTTCGACGATCCCGCCGAGCAGGGCTATTATAAGCGGTGCTACGGCGAAAGAAAGCCAGAAATTCCCGGTTAACCTTACAATCGTAAACCCCGTGTAGGCGCCGAGCATCACGAAGCTTCCATGGGCGAAATTTAATACTCCCATTACTCCGAAGATGATGGAAAGACCGGAGGCGATCAACGTATAGGTCGCCCCGATCGTAACGCCGTACAAAAGGACAGTCATCAATGTTGAAAAAGTCATCCCGCTCTTGCCTGTTGCAGAAACCTTAAGACGACGGGCAGCCTAAACTGCATGCACCCCACTCGTACTGCGGGCCGCATGGAGTGCCGTAATATCCCAGGAAAGTGCCCTCGTGCCGGTACTTTCCATCTTTCTTCACTACTTTTCGGGCGTAGACAGGAACGATTGTCCCGTTGTTTGGTCCCATTCGGACTTTGCCCCTCGGCGATTCATATTCTATTTTGTGCAGGGCGGATACCAATCCCTCAGTATTGGTGGAATCGCCACTTACCGCATCCAATGCCTTAATGATGCATACTCCGGCATCGAATCCTCCCATGCAGGCCTCGTCAATGATCTGGCCCGGATACGCCTTCTGCCAGGCAGCCATGAAGACCCGGTTCTGTGGAGTATCCGCATAGGGAACTGTGTGAAAGCTGTCGTAAAATCCTAAGGCGGCATCTCCCATTGCGTCCAGATATTGAATTCCAAGGCCACCAATCGCATTGATATATACATAACCATCTTTCTTGAGTCCGAATTCCTCGAACTGGCGTACAAAATTAATGCAATCTTGCGCAATGTAAAAGCCAAACACCCCATCCGGCTTTTCTTTGGCATTTCGAATTTGGGGGAGGTACGGGGCATACTCTGATGCTCCAAGGGGGGAATAGAACTCCCCTACGACCTTACCACCGAGCTTCTCGAAGGCTTCCCTGAAGTAGAGAGCAACGTCGCGGCCGGTTCTGTAATCGGCCCCTACGAGGAAAACTTTTTTCCCGAGCGTTTTCAGAAACCAGGGCGCAAGGGGAACACTCATGTTATAGGACGTGTGCCCCAGCATAAAGGTATAAGGGTTGCAGTCTCTCCCCACGAGGTATGCATTCGCTCCATATACTTCAATAAGAATTTTTCTCTTCGGCTTGAGGACTGCCGCTACCGCGGGCGATTCATTGCCCAAAATGGGACCCACGAGAAGGTGGACATTATCTTTTTCGTAAAGCTTAAGCGCTTTTTGTGCGGCCACATCGGGTTTTGACTGGCTGTCCTCCAGAAAGAATTTCATACGGTCTTTGTATTTGCTCAGCGAGAAGGCCAACCGAAGCCCTTTATCAAGCAGAGGGCTCATATCGGAGCTCACCCCTGACAATGCGGTAACGTGCCCGATTCGAATCTCGGGTGCGGCCGCACGCGCAGAACGGAGTGGCCCGGGCAGGCCCATCATTAAGGCTGCCCCCCCGGTTACACCGATCGTTTTCATAAAATCCCGCCGGTTCATCAGGTCTTTCTTCGGTACCCTTTCTCCTTTGTCCTTTGCCATCTTAACTCTCCTTTCTCTTGGCTCCGTTGACTTCAACATACGTGGGTTGTAAACGAGATGGTCCGCAACAAAAGCTCTTCTCAACGCTTCATTTGTCGGACCACTCTGCAACGACACGAGGATCACGAAGAAAGCTTTGCAACGTCGGCTAAGTTACAGAGCTTGCCCGGTCTCTGCTCCACCTTGTTCCTCAGGGTACCGATGCCCTCCGCTTCCAGTTCGACCACGTCTCCCGGTTTGAGCCACTTGTTCAGCTCTCGACCACAGCCGAAGCCCACAGTTCCCGAGCCAATGAACTCCCCGGGATACAGAGGATCATCCTTCGACAGATACGATATCAACTGTGGGAATATGAAGTGCATATCCCGGCTATTGCCCTGCGACCAGACCTCACCGTTAATTCTTGCCGCCAGCTTGAGGTTCTTGGGATCTATCTCGTCGGGAGTGGCCAGGCATGGTCCCATGATATTCGAATTTTGAAAGCTTTTCCCCTTTGCAGGACCAAAAACGCCCATTTCTTTGGTAAGAATGTCGCGTGCACTTATGTCATTGAAAAGGGTATAACCGAAAATGTACTCCTCAGCCTTTTCCGGAGGTATGCTTACACCATACTTGCCAATGCAGATCGCAAACTCAAGCTCGTAGTCCAGCTTCTCGGTATAGCTCGGCCAAAGGATCGGCGCATCGGGTCCAACTACATCCGTAGAACTGCCGCGGTAGTGAACAGGGGTTTCATAGAATGGCTGGGGTAGCTCCTCCCTCCCACTCATATTCTTGTTGTGCCGCAGAAATGTGGAGCAATCCCTTATCGAAACCGGACGCGGGACCGGCGCCATGAGCCTCACCTCGCCCGACTGGTAGAGGAGCTTTTCTCCGTCCTGATTCACCTGACCGCCTGCGCTCTCTAAATAATCCAGTGCGAGTTGAGCTGCCTCTTTAGCCACGGCACCACCCTCAATGAACTTAATCATGTCAGGCATCATCGCCTGTGCCAATTCTCGCCAGCGCCATACGCCTCGCACCTCTTTGAGGTATGAGGCGTACACCGCCTGCAGATCGACGATGTTTTGCCCTTTTAGGGCCCCTATACGGTACACAGGGCCTACCGAAGTCTTTACCTCAAAAGTGACAAACTTCATAGCGAACCTCCCTTATGGCGGCATTTGTGACAACCACCGTAATGATGGTTTTTTTCACGAATCTCCCTTTGCAAATTTCTATTGGTCAGCCAACACTGATCAAGCCGTCTATTCTAGGCGCGACCTCACGGCTAGTCCTCGTCAATGATCGCTGCAAGTCGAACCCCAGCGGCGCTGTAAGAACTTACTTAAGTGTATGTCGAACATATAAAAGCGTGAACCTAAAGTCAAGAAGAAAAAACTCAGACCCTCTCCGCGTCAGTACCTGAAGGTGCTTATGTCGAAGGGCACCCCAACTTGCACGCACCCCAGTCGTACTGCGGACCGCAAGGGGTACCGTAAAACCCCAGGAAGGTAGCATCGTGGCGGAATTTCCCATCCCTCTTCACTATTTTTCGGGCATAGATCGGAACGATCGTGCCGTTATTTACCCCCATCTTAACTTTTCCTCTCGGCGACTCATACTCGATCTTGTGCAAGGCGGCAGCGAGTCCTTCAGTGTTTGAGCATCGCCTTTAACTGCGTCAAGGGCTTTGATGAGGCAAATCCCGGTGTCGAATCCCATCATGCCGAATTCATCGATCATCTCATTTGGATACGCCTTCTGCCAGGCGGCCATGAATATCTTATCCTGCGGGTTGTCTATATAAGGTACGGTGTGGAAACAATCATAAAAGCCCACGACTGCATCACCCATTGCAGGCAACACTGTCATCGAAAACGCGCCGACCGTATCGACATAGACATAGCCATCCTTTTTCAGGCCGAATTCATCGAACTGACGGACAAAGCTTATCAGGTCCGATCCCGCGTAAAAGCCGAAAATCCCGCTCGGCTTTTCCTTGGCATTACGAATTTGCGCAAGGTACGGAGCATACTCTGAAGTTCCCAAGGGGGAATAAAACTCTCCCACCACTTTACCGCCGAGCTTCACAAAAGCTTCTTTAAAAAAGAGTGCAGCGTCACGGCCGGTCGTGTAGTCTGCTCCGACAAGGAATACCTTATCCCCGAGGTTCTTCAGGAACCACGGAGCCATGGGCACGGTCACGTTATAGGTCGAGTGCCCGAGCAAGAATGTGTAAGGACTGCAGTCTTTCCCCACGAGATTCGCGTTAGACCCGAAGGCCTCGACGAGCAATTTTTTCTTGGGCGCGAGAACTGCGCTGATTGCTGCCGATTCATGGCCTCCGATGGGACCCATCAGAATGTGAACCTGATCTTTTTCATACAGCTTGAGCGCCTTTTGTACGGCCACGTCTGCCTTTGTCTGGCTATCTTCGAGAAAGAACTTTACGCGGTCCTTGTATGGACTCAGAGAAAAGGCCAAGCGAAGGCCTTTGTCGAGCAAGGCACCCCCGACTGCGAAAACTCCCGAAAGATTGGTGGCATGTCCGATGCGAATCTCCGGTTGTGCAGCGCGGGCATGAAAAAATGGTCCCGAAATCCCCGTGGCCAGGGCTCCACCGCCTATTCCAATGGTCTTAATGAAATCCCGTCGACTGATGAATCGTTTTTCCTTTTTCGAGCCATGATCCTTGTTCATCGTTTGCCCTCCTTTGCTCCCGGCATTAATTTAGAGACGCAATAATCTCACAGGCTCAGTATTTTTTTTGCCTCCTGCGGCGTTGCTACTTCTCGTCCCATCTCTTTAGAGATGCGCGCGATTTTTGCCACCATCTGCGCACTACTCTCCGACAGCACCCCTTTTGCAATGTGCACACCATCCTCAAGCCCCGTCCTCACATGGCCGCCCAACGCCATTGCTACGGGACCCAATGCATAGATACTCAGGCCTGCTGCTATGAGAGACCATGTGGCGCCTCCGGGGATCGAATTCTTCAGGAAAACAAGATTTTCGACGGTTGCCTGCAGCCCACCTAACACGCCCAGCACGAACTGAAAATGGAGGGGTTCGCTGAGCGCATTGAGCGACTGGAGCACCAGCGCGTTATTGACCATTGCTGTATCGTAAATCTCAAGTTCCGGTGTCACCCCATGCTGTTTGAGGGTGTCGGCGAAATGGAGCATGCTGGCCCAGGGATTCATCTGAACGTCATTCAGAATGAATTCCCGTTTCTTTCTGTTGAGCATACCGACGTTGAGGGAACCGCAGTTGAGCGAAGCCATTTCCGGTTTTACTTCCGGGTCGGCCGATAGCTCGGGGATGATGCCTATTCTGTCCGCGAGCGGTATCCCCGGTCCTCCGCCGGTACTGGTATTGATTATGAGGTCGCACTCATTTCTGATCAGCCGGATGACCTTTGCAAACAGATCCGCCTTTTGCACGGGCTGACCGGTCAAAGGATCTCTTGCGTGCAGATGGACCACGGCAGCCCCTGCCTTCCAGCTATCAATGGCTGCCCGCGCTATTTCCTCGGGTGTATGGGGTAAGTTCGGGTTGTGCTCCCTCGTAGTCAGGGCGCCTGTGACGGCGGCGGTGATGATCAGCTTTTCCATACGACCTCCCCGCTCATCGATTGCTGGTACACCCGCACGGCGGGTACCCGGCTCGCCATGCTCGCCAGATAGATTTCCACACCCTTGCCGCGGCAATCTATCATACCAAACATGCTGTCAAAATGACACACGTAGTGAGTCCCGGAACGATCCCCTGACCGCAAGATTACTTGCCTTCAAGAACCGCTTTGGCAATCGCCTCGAATACGCCGTCGGGGATGGACCATTTGCGCACAATCGCTTCACGCTTGACCCGCTCTACAATTTCCGACACTTGCTCTTTAGTGGCAGTCAGACCCCGATCCTCGAGCTTTTTCTTGATACTGGTTCCGCCGCTCATCTTTCCAAGGATAACATCGAAACCTTTGCGCCCGATCAGTTGGGGTGAAAACGGCATAGTTGAATAGGGTCTCTCCGATTTGCTCATGCGCAGGGCCATATCGACAACCATCCCCGACTCGTACGTAAACTCATTGTCTCCGGTAACGGGTTTATTCATGGGGATAGGTATTTTTGCTATTTCCGATATGAGACGGGTTACGTGATAGATGCGGTCGAGTCTTATCCCTGTATCGACACCGAGCAGCAGTTCCAGGCCAACCACGACCTCTTCCGTCGCCGCGTTGCCTGCCCTCTCCCCAAGGGCATTCATCGAAGTGTGGACAGTAGAGGCGCCGGCCGCCACTCCCGAAAGCATGTATGCTGTTGCCAGACCAAAGTCGTTATGGGCGTGCAGTGCTATGGTCACGCCGGGTATCCATTCCCTGATTTTTTTAACCATATAGCTTGTTGTCAAGGGAAGGCCCATGCCCATAGTGTCCGTATACGTTACCTCGTCAACGCCGGCCTCATTGACGACGCTCTTATACATTCTCTCCAGAAATTGAAGCGGCGCCTTAGTCGCCTCCCAGGGCATAACTGAGGTGTAGAGCCCGTTTTTCTTGGCATGGGCGGCTGCTTTCACGAGCTTTTCTATCATCTGGTTTTCATCGAGTCCCCATACGACGTGTCCAAACCACGGCGACCCCGGGCACTCAACAACAATACCGTCGGCGCCGTTCTCCAATGCGAAATCGACCTCCTTTTCATCCCACCTGCTAAGAAAAACGATTTTAGCCTTACGCCCGCTGCGCCGCATTTTCACCAGTTCCCTGGCTACTTCCCTGTCATCCGCGGATATGATGGGTAAGAGTTCTACGCTGTAAACACCCATATCATCGAGCGCCTCATAGATCCTGAGTTTCTCGTCAGCCTTGAGGACCACATGGGGTGCCTGTTCGGCCTCCCTCAGAGTCACGTCGTGGATGTGCACCTTTTCAGGCAGTGCAAGCTGTGCCCTTATCTCAGGCAGGAAATTGAACTCCGTCACCCAGTACTTATCCGTCAACCACTTACTTTTTTCATCGGCCATGAGTGCTACCCCCTCCATCTCGTCTATTTGGTTTGTTTCTGCTTCTACCCGGACCCCCGTTAAAACTTTAGCAGATGTCAATGTCGGCTTCTATACCTGAAAGCAGTGATTTTCATCGGATTTTCATTGTTTGACAAGGAATCTGTTTCACAGATATACTGACTGTGAGAAAATGTATTCCCCGGCAAACGAAGATCTGGGCGCCCTCACAAATCAGGATTTGCAGGATATCTTCAGCATTATCCACACAGCCAACCGTCACGTGAGCCTTTCCGAGATGCGGGCAGAGATCGTCAAGTCGCTGCAGGGGGCCTTCCGGGCGGAAGGCGTCGCGTTCTTCCTCGGCGATAGGGAGTTCGGAGCGATCGACAATGCCAGTATTGTGGGTGTCGGCATGGACCTCCATTACCTGGATCGATGGGTCCGGTATTACAGCCGCCACGATCCTTTTCGGCAGGAAGGACCTTCGAGGAGCACAGTCTGCAAGGTTGATGATATTCTCCCATATAAGCGCTGGGTAAACCTCAAAATCTATAATGAGTTCTATCGGCCGCAGAACATACACTACAAGTTGTCCATGTATCTACGCTCCAGCACCAAGGTTCTGGGGTTGATAGGTATCTTCCGGCCCAGAGAGCACCAGGACTTTTCCGAGAGAGATGTCGCGAAAGCGCGTATTCTGGTGCCCCACCTGACCACGGCCTTGGAGCATGTTATTCAACTACAGAGGCTCGCGTCGGGAGCCTCTGTAACAAAGGAATATCAGCTGACCAGAAGGGAGGTCGATATTGTTCGATGTGTCTGCCAGGGCATGACGAATGATGAAATCGGTGAGAGGCTATACATCAGCCGATTTACGGTGGAGACTCATTTAAAGAACATCTTCGATAAGACCGGGGTCAAGCATAGAGCGGGCCTGGCCAGTCTGTTACAATCTCTCTAATACCAATTTGCATTCAAGCGTATACCTTCGTTACTAAACACTGGGCACCAAACACTAAAGACTCGTTTACGTTGACATCGTTTTCACCTGTATTAGATAATAGGTCATGCCTCCAAAATCTATTCCCGCCTTCCTCGATCAAATAGGTGACCTACTCGACATGAAGGGAGAAAATCCGTTCAAAGTAAGGGCCTACCATAATGCCGCAAGGGCGCTGTCTGAGGTCGAAGACCTGGACGAGGTAATAAAAACAGGACGCTTGAGGGAGATACAGGGCATCGGGGATGCCATAGCGACGAAGCTGGAAGAATACATAAAAACGGGCAAGATGACCTACTATGAGGAGTTGACCAAAGAGATCCCGTTGAGCCTGCTTGAATTGCTGCAGATCCCCAATCTGGGCCCACGCAAGATCAAAGTCCTCTACGATACCCTCGGCATCACAAACGTCGGAGAGCTCGAGTATGCGGCCAAGGAAAACCGGCTTGCGTCTCTCTTTGGATTCGGCGCCAGGACTCAGGAGAAGATTCTTGAGGGCATCGAGTTCATCAAGAAACATAAGGGCGAGTTCCTGTTGGGTGATATCTATCCTCTGGCAATGAAGATAAAAGAAGGCTTCGATAAGATTACAAGCCCTGAGTTGGTAGAGGTGTGCGGCAGCATCCGGAGACGGAAAGAGATCGTCAGAGACATCGATATCCTCGTGGCGGGTGCTAACCCGAAAAAACTGTCTGCCCATTTCCGGTCGGTGCCCGAGGTGGAAGATGTTATTGCGGAAGGGGAGACAAAGACCTCAGTCCGTCTGAATCTCGGCATTGAGGCTGATCTGAGAGTGGTGAGCAAAGAATCCTACCCGTACGCACTGATGTACTTCACGGGCAGCAAGGAGCATAACGTAAAGCTCCGGGGCATTGCCAAGAAGAAGGATCTCAAGCTGAATGAGTACGGGCTGTTCACCAACGGGGATTCTATTGTTCTTCGCACCGAGGCAGAGATCTATAAGTATCTCGGCCTTTCCTATATTCCTCCCGAACTCAGGGAAGATACGGGAGAGATTGAGGCGGCTCAAGCAGGAAAGCTGCCTGACCTGGTAAAGCTCGAGGATCTGAAAGGTACCTTTCACGTGCACACGCACCTGAGCGACGGGGTTGACACGCTGGAGAAGATCGTCGAAGCGGCAAAGAAGATGGGGCTCTCCTATGTGGGCATTTCAGATCACAGCAAGACTGCTGCGTACGCGGGCGGCCTCAAACCTGACACGCTGCGCAAACAATGGGATGAGATAGATAGCCTCAACCACAAAAGCCGCGACTTCCATCTGTTCAAAGGCATAGAGAGTGACATACTGCCTGACGGCAGTCTCGACTATGATGAGAAGATACTCGAAGGGTTTGACTTTGTGGTGGGCTCGATCCATTCGAGCTTCACGATGAAGAAAGCTGATATGGAAAAGAGAATTTTGAAGGCGATGAAAAACCCGTTCATGACCATGCTTGGCCATCCTACGGGCAGGCTCCTCCTGGGGCGTGACGGGTATGATGTGGATATGAAAAACATCATTGAGATGGCAGCCGAGCATCATGTAATTCTCGAATTGAACGCGAGCCCCTATCGTCTTGACATCGATTGGAGATACCTGAAAATGGCCAAACAGCAGGGCGTCATGATAGCCGTTAACCCTGATGCCCACTCTACGGCCGGATTATCCGATCTGTTCTATGGCATCGGCACGGCTCGCAAGGGCTGGCAGGAAAGGGGCGATATACTCAATACACGCACGGCAAACGAAGTGAAGAAGATTTTTGAGAGGATGCGCGATGAAAAAAGAGGTTAAGAGTATCTTCGAAAAATTGAAAAAAATGCATGGGAAACCAAGGGTGGAGCTCAAGTATTCGAGCCCGCTGGAGCTGATGGTTGCCGCCATCCTGGCAGCTCAGTGCACGGACGAGCGGGTCAACAAGGTTACCGAATCTCTCTTTAAAAAGTATAGAACGACAAAGGAGTATGTGAAGGTTGCGGACACAGAGCTTGAGGAGGATGTGCGGCCGACGGGCTTCTATCGAAACAAAGCGCGCAGCATCAAGAACTTCGCCGCTGATATAGAGAAAAGATTTGGAGGGCGGATACCTGAAGACGTTGAGACGCTCACCACGATCAAGGGTGTCGGCAGAAAGACGGCGAATATGGTCGTGGGCCTCGCCTTTGGCAAGCCGGCGATCATTGTGGATACGCACGTGATACGGGTATCGCAGAGGATAGGGCTCACCAAGCAGGATGAGCCGGACAAGATCGAAGCAGACCTGAAGAAACTCGTGCCCCAAGACTCATGGACCGATTTTTCTTTACTTATGACCCTGCATGGAAGATATATTTGTATCGCTCGCAAACCGGATTGTCCGCGGTGTCTTCTGCAGAAGGACTGCGATTACTATCAGGCCGTGCAAAAAGGAATGTAAGAGCAGGGTTCAAGGGTTCGGGGGGCCAAGAGTTCAAGAAGTTTGGCCTTGACGGCTCACTGCTCACGGTTAAACTGTTAACTTATGCGGAGGCGATTATGGCGTTTGAGCAAGAAGCGTTGACTAGCGAGGAGGTATCGCGCCTTAAAGAAGTGGCACGATTGGCTAAGGGGGATATCATAAAGATGACGCGATTGGCGGGATCAGGTCATCCCGGCGGCTCAATGTCGTCTCTTGATATGTACCTGGTTGTTTTCTCACATGCAAACCTGAATGGCGCGACGAGGGACCGGATCATTGTCAGCCATGGCCATACGTCTCCCGGAGTCTACGCTGCTCTGGCGCGGCTCGGCCATCTACCGGTCGACGAGGTGATTGCGTTTTTCAGGAAGAGCGGCAGCCCCTACGAAGGGCACGTTGTCCGTTCCATTCCCTATATCGACTGGTCAACGGGAAACCTGGGCCAGGGCCTGTCCGCTGGCTGCGGCTTCGCCCTCGGCTCGAAACTCCGCAAGGAGCACGGCCACGTCTATGTCTTAATGAGCGATGGAGAGCAGGCAAAGGGGCAAGTCTCGGAGGCAAGAAGGTTCGCGAAGAAGTACGGTCTTGGCAACATCACCGTTCTCGTCGATTACAACCGCATTCAGATAAGCGGGTGCGTGGATGATGTGATGCCCGTGAACATAGTCCAGAACTACCTCGCCGATGGCTGGGACGTGATTGAGGTCGACGGCCACAATGCGGCTGAGATTTACGCAGCCCTGCGCAGAGCCCGCCAGACTGAAAACCCGACCTGCATCCTTGCCCACACCGTCATCGGAAAGGGCGTGCCGTTTATGGAAGGCAAGGCGGATTACCATGGCAGGCCTTTGAATGAAAAGGAGTATCCACAAGCCCTAGCAGCGCTCGGGATAGAGGATGATCTGCAGCGGTACAGAGAACAACGTAAGGGCACCTGGCGTTGGCAGCCCGCGGCCAGCGAGGCAGAGAGTACGAGCAGCCTGGTTACCGGCACTCCCTTCACGTACTCAGATACTGATGGGCTCGACAACCGGTCGGCTTTCGGCAAGGCGCTCAAGGACCTCGCTGAAAAGAACATCCCGGAAGGACGGCTAATCAGTGCCTTCGACTGCGACCTTGCAAGTTCCGTCAAAACTTCCGATTTTTGCAAATGCTCGCCGGACCAGTTTTTTCAGTGCGGTGTGCAGGAACATAATGCGGCTACGATTGCCGGAGCGCTTTCTGTGGCAGGAGTTGTGACGTTCTTCGCCGACTTCGGCGTTTTTGCCCTCGATGAGACGTATAACCAGCACAGACTGAACGATATCAATAAAACGAATCTCAAGGTGGTGGCGACACACCTGGGGCTCGATGTAGGGCAGGATGGCAAGACCCACCAATGCATCGACTATATCGGGCTTACGCGTAATCTTTACCACTTTAAGACTATAGTCCCCGCGGATACGAACCAGGTGGATCGGGTCACCAGATACATTGCCGCCACGAACGGCAACTTCCTTATCGGCATGGGACGTTCCAAATGGCCTGTAATACTGGACGAGAAGGGAGGCCCCTTCTTTGCGAACGGGTACAGGTTCTCGTACGGCAGCATGGATATCGTGAGGGAGGGTACTGATGCCGCAATCATCACGTACGGTGGTATGTTGGGCCGCGCCCTTTCGATTCGTGAGCAGCTCCTGAAAGACGGCGTCTCGCTGAAGGTAGTCAATATGGCCTGCGTGACCGAGGTGGATGAGAAGGCGATGGCAGGGCTCCTCGGGCTGAAAGCGATTTTCACGTATGAGGACCATAATCCTGCGACGGGCATCATGCCGTCGATCGGATACTACCTCTTGCAACACGCTTATCGAGGGAAGGTGCAGAGCTTTGGCGTGAAGGATTACGGAAAATCAGGCGACACGGAAGAGCTCCTGAAAGCTGAAAAGCTCGACGTCGAGTCGATGGTTGAAGCGATCAAGGCAGTGATGAAGTAAGCAGTAAGCAGTAAGCAGTAGACAGTAAGCCGCAAGAGCTGAGCGATGATTAGTGAATAGCAACAGCGAACAGTGAACAGCAAGCGCAGGGGAGTAGTTTATTCGTTTTATACTGCTCACTGCTTACTGCTTACTTTCGACTTTTAGCCGGAGGCGAATATGGCACAGATCAAGGACATGTACAAGAAGGTTGTGCAGGACAAGTTTCCCGATACCATCAAGATCGATATGGGCGGGCAGGTACTGGAATATCGAAAGAGAGTCTGGAGCATCTATGATGCGGACGAGAAGGCGGACGTTGAGCGCGGTATACGCTATGGTGAAAACCCTGACCAGCCTGCGGCTCTCTACGAGCTGGTCCGCGGCAACATCGTGCTGGGAGACGTCCGTTTCTTTGACTTTGACAACGGGCTCGTGAGCAAGCTCACGGAGAAGGACCAGCTGCAGGTGGGCAAGCATCCGGGGAAAATCAATCTTACCGATGTGGACAATGCCCTCAACATCATCCGGTTCCTGGATAAAAAACCTGCGTGCTCCATCATGAAGCATAACAACCCGTGTGGTGCGGCGTATGGCTCTTCGTCGGCGGAGGCTTTTGAGAAGGCGTTCTGGTGTGACCGGATCGCTGCTTTTGGCGGTGCGGTGGTCTTCTCAAAGACGCTGGACGCCGAGACGGCCAAGGCAATGGCGCCTTTCTACTTCGAAGTGGTCTGCGCGCCCGACTATGAGGGGTCAGCCCTTGACATTTTGAAGAAGTGGAAGAACTTGAGGATTCTCCAGATCAAAGAGATCGAGCGGCTGCAGGCCTATAAGACGAAAAGGATCATCGACTTCAAGTCACTCATGGACGGCGGTCTCATCATCCAGGAATCGCAGCCCGCCAAGATCAAGGGTAAGGAAGATTTGAAACCGGCCCAAACGACGTATAAGGGTCAAGAGTACAAGATCAAAAGGGCGCCCAGCGAGAAGGAACTCGCGGATATGCTCTTCGGCTGGTATGTTGAGTCCGGAGTCAGCTCTAACTCTGCCCTGTTCGTCAAGAATGAAGCCACCGTTGCCATCGGCACGGGCGAGCAAGACCGGGTCGGCGTTGTCGAGATCGCAACGTTCAAGGCGTACACGAAGTTCATGGACGGTCAGGTCTTCAAGAAGTTCGGGGTTCCTTACGCGGTCTTCAAGCTGGAGGCTGAGCGGGGCGCGAGGAAGCTGGAAGATCTGAAAGAGATAGAGGAGTATACGAAGAAGCAGAAGGGTGGTCTCCTGGGATCCATCGTGGTCTCCGACGGTTTCTTCCCTTTCAGGGACGGAGTGGATGCGGCAATCAAGGAAGGCGCTACCGGAGTGATACAGCCGGGCGGTTCCGAGAGGGACTTCGAAGTGATCGAGGCGTGTAACGAGGCTAATGTGACCATGGTATTCACAGGCCAGCGTTTGTTTAAACATTAGGGGGAGACGGCGCATCTGAGGTCCATCTGCTTGGTCGTGCCAGCGTCCTGCGGCACTCCGACGTACATCCCAGTACGCCTCCGTTCCTCGGACTTGAGCACCCGCACCTCTGGAGCTTCTACTGCGCCGCCCAGGCCTGGATTCGGGATCTGGTCGTCTCCGCTGGTGAGCCTCGCCGCTTCAGCGTGAATGTCCTTGCAATCGATCGCATGTCATTCGATCAGGTACAGGCCGGGAGGACCTTTTCGGAGCGAACATCGCGGAAGGTCTGGGGACCCGTAAGTGCAGGCGAGCGTGGCTTGCGTGTGCGCAAGCCGAAGCGACTGGTTCCGAGGCATGACAGCAGGCTAAGGCGGTTCTTTGCGAGCTGCCACGTGACCTTGATGAAGGGTCGCAGGAGCATGAGCGAGGCGGAACGTCCGACGGGTCAGACCTGGAGCGCCAGAGAGCGGAGAAAACGGTGCGCCCGGCATGCTGCTGACCTCCACCTATTGAAGAGATTTTAACAGGTTCTACCGCATCACAAGGCGCGTATTCCTGCCCAAAATGACTCGGAAAGACCAAGTTTCGTTACGTTTTATGTTGACAAGGACCGTATACAAAAATATAATTGTGAAAATAAGAACATAACCTTATAACAATCCACCGGAGGCTTAGGCAAGATGAGACCATATTTCGAAAAGATGCAGGATCTGGGTAAGCCGATAAAAGTGAACGAGAAAAATGCCGAAGAAATAAAGAAAGTTGAAGCCGAAATTGCGGCGCTTGTCGAGAAGAACAAGAATGCAGGTTTGCCGAAAGAAGTGCTCAATAAGAGGGGCGAATGGACGGTGCACCAGAGGCTGGAGTACATCCTGGACCCGGGCACGTGGGCTCCCCTTCACATACTCTATGACCCGATGGAGGAAGAGTCGGGGACTACCGGCGTTGTGGACGGCCTTGGCAGGATCAACGGCAGATGGTGTGTCATTATCGGATTCGACAACAAGGTTATGGCGGGAGCATGGATCGCAGGGCAGTCAGACAATATCCTGAGAGTTACCGACATCTCCAAGAGATTGCATTGCCCACTTGTCTGGCTCGTCAACTGCAGCGGTGTGAAGTTGACCGAGCAGGAAAAAGTCTATGCAAACAGAAGAGGCAATGGAACAACCTTCTTCAGGCATGCCGAACTGAACAAGCTCGGTATCCCTGTTCTTGCTGCAATCTACGGAACGAACCCTGCTGGTGGCGGCTACCAGGGCATCAGCCCGACACTGCTCCTCGCCCACAAGGACTGCAACATCGCTGTCGGCGGCGCAGGCATCGTGAGCGGCATGGCCCCGAAGGGATATTTCGACGAGCCCATGGCTGAGCAGATTATCGATGCAACGAGGAAATTCAAGTCGGTGCCCCCGGGCAGAGTTGAAATCCATTACGACAACACAGGCTTCTTCAAACAGGTCTTCCAGACAGAGGAAGCGATCCTTGATGCAGTGAAAGAGTGGGTGACCTATCTTGCCCGCGTATAACAGCGGCAAATTCTTCAGAGTGGCGGAGCCCGCGGAGCCGAAATATCCTGCGGAAGACCTTTACAGCATCGTTGCCTTCAACCAGAAGATGACCTACGATGCGAGACAGTTCATAGCAAGACTCGTCGATGGAAGCGAGCACATGGAGTTCAGGCCGGACTATGGCCCGGAGCTGTACTGCGGTCTGGTAAAGATAGACGGCTTCCTGATCGGCGTTGTCATGAACATACAGGGCATGATGCCCAAGGGTTACCCTCAGTACGCGCCGTATCCTGGTATTGGCGGCAAGTTCTACCGCGAAGGGTTAATCAAGGTGAACGAGTTTGTCACGCTGTGCGGCAGGGACAGGGTTCCCATGCTCTGGATACAGGATACGTCCGGTATCGACGTTGGGGACATCGCCGAGAAGGCTGAACTGCTCGGTCTCGGTCAGTCACTCATTTACTCGATCGAGCAGGCGAACGACAGCCCCATGATGTGCATCGTGCTGAGGAAGGGTACTGCAGCGGCCCATTACATCATGGCCGGACCCCAGGCAAACAATAACAATGCCTTCACCATCGGCACTGCCACCACGGAAATATACGTCATGCACGGCGAGACGGCAGCGGTCGCAAGCTTTGCGAGAAGGCTCGTGAAGGAGAAAGATTCAGGCAAGCCCCTTGCGCCGGTCATTGAGGCCATGAACAAGACGGTTAAAGAGTATTATGATAAGTCGAGGCCGGCCTACTGCGCAAAGACGGGTATGGTTGACGAAGTGGTTAAGATGACGGACCTGAGAAAGTATCTCGTGGCCTTCGCCAACTGCTGCTACCAGAACCCGGTTTCAATATGCCCGCAGCACCAGATGATGCTTCCGAGGATCATAAAGGGCTAACTCATAGCGACACACAAGGGCGGGCTGAAATGCCCGCCCTTGCTTTATCGGAAGAGCTGTTAACCTTATCAGCAAATAAGGTTGACAAACGGAGCATATCGTAACGTGCGATATAAGAGCTTGTTAAGCAGTTGAGTAGTTAGTAGTTAAGTTGTTCGTATTTACCACTTAACCGTTCAACCACTCAACTAATAACCGAACCTAATGAAAGAACGACTTTCGAGCAATCTCAGAAAATCAAGGAAGCCGGCAATTACCGGGAAATCCGGTATTTGAAGCCTGTCAGTGCCAGCCGTGTACGCTACGAAGGGCGCGAATACCTGAATCTTTGCTCCAACAGCTACTTATCTCTCCATCTGCATCCTGACGTGATGCGTGCAGCCAAAGATGCGATAGACGAATATGGAGCGGGAACCTGCTCCTCGCGGAGCGTGTCAGGCAGCATTGACCTGTATGGCAGACTTGAAGACGAGGTCGCCTCGTTCAAAGGGTACGAAAAGGCGCTTATCTTCTCCAACGGATACCTGGCAAACATCGGTATCATCGCAACCCTCGCCGATACACACGACGTGATTTTCAGCGACGAGCTGAACCATTCGAGCATCATTGACAGTATGAGACTTTCCAGGGCTAAGAAGGTAATCTACCGTCATCTCGATGTTGAGGATCTTGAAAAAAAGATAAAACGGGAACCCGTCAAGACAAGGAAGTTCATCATCACCGAGACAGTCTTCAGCATGGACGGCGATGTGGCGCCTCTTCGGGCAATCTTCGACTTGAAGGAAAAATATGGTCTTCACGTGATCGTAGACGAGGCGCATGCGACCGGTGTCTTCGGAGACAAAGGCAAAGGTGTTGAAGAGATGTGTGGCGTCTCGGGTCTCATGGACGTGCAGATGGGCACCTTCGGAAAGGCGCTTGGCTCCTTTGGTGCCTTCGCACTCGCGGACAGCGTGACCATTGATTACCTGGTCAACAGGGCAAGGACGTTCATGTATACCACAGCGCTTCCCGCCAGCGCACTGGCGAGCAGCCGGGGCGGCCTTGCAGCTTATCCGGGGAAACGGCTCGTTTAAGAAAGAGCTCTGGGAGAATATAGACTATGTGAGACAGGGATTACTCGATCTGGGTTTTGACTTGAAGCGGAGCGAAGGGCCCATAGTGCCCATCGTGGTGGGAGAGGACAGCAAGGCTGTCCGCATGCAGAAGATGCTGCTGGAAAAAGGCGTTTTCCTTCAGGCCATCAGGCCGCCAACGGTCCCAAGCGGTACGTCCCGGCTGCGCCTCACCATCGTGCGCGGCCTCACGCAGAGCGACATGGACGAGGCGCTGGAAGCGCTGCAGCAGGTGGGCCGGAGAGTTGGGTTGATATGACTCTAGAACATGTCTCACGCCGACGTCCGCACACGAACGTCGTCGTTCGAGGCCGCAGAGTCGACAGGAATACGACTTGAGAGAATGATATTTGCCAGGAATGGTTGAGAGGACCATTCCGTGGCAAACCCCGTCCGGCTGCGCCGGAAGGGGAAGTAGGTACCAAGGATAAAGTTACCGCGCCACGAAGTGGCTGACGGTTTTGATTTTCCGAGCCTCTCACCGGAACATGCAAAATCTCCGTATTCGCTCCTACCTCTGCGATCTCTGTGGACTCTAGCGAGCGCAGCGACCGGGCGTGAGATAAGCAGTTGGCTGTGGCAGTGATCAAGTAAGTCGGAGTCGCCACAGGAGGATACATGCAAGATCAGAAGACGCTGGCCCGATGGGACAAACAATACGTCTGGCACCCGTTTACCCAGATGAAGGATTGGCTCGAAGCAGAGCCGCTCATCATAGAAAGGGGAGAGGGCTGTTATCTGGTCGATACGACCGGCAAGAAGTATATTGACGGGGTTTCTTCGTTGTGGGTGCTGGTGCACGGCCACGGCAGGAGAGAGCTGCTCGATGCCCTCCATCAGCAGGCAGAGAAGCTCTGCCACTCCACGCTGCTGGGGCTCGGCAATGTACCCTCCATCGAACTGGCTAAGAAGCTCATTGAGATTGCGCCCAGCGGAATCTCGAAAGTTTTTTATTCGGACAACGGCTCGACCTCTGTTGAGATCGCCCTCAAAATGGCCTATCAGTACTGGCAGCAAAAGGGTGAGAAAAAACGCAAATCCTTTCTATCCTTCGTGAACGGTTACCATGGCGACACGCTTGGGGCGGTCAGCGTTGGCGGCATCGATCTCTTCCACAAGGTCTATAGACCGCTCCTATTCAAGACGCGCAAGGCACCGGCGCCTTACTGCTATCGCTGCCCCGTGAAGCTGAAGCCGGAAGACTGCCATCTTGCCTGCGTCGGCGTGTTCGAGCATATGGTCAAGAAGTATAAGGACGAGCTCTGCGCTGTTGTCATCGAACCTTCGGTGCAGGGCGCCGCGGGTATGATCGTGCAGCCTGAGGGGTTTTTAAAGGCCGTGTGGAAGATTACAAAGGAGAACGGGCTGCTCTTCATAGCCGATGAAGTCGCCACGGGCTTTGGCAGGACGGGCAGCATGTTTGCGTGCCTGCAGGAAGGCGTTGAACCTGATCTCATGTGTGTTGCGAAAGGCATAACCGGCGGTTATCTGCCGCTGGCAGCAACACTTACCAGTGACGAGATCTTCAGTGGCTTCCTCGCGGAATTCGACGAATTCAAAACGTTCTTCCACGGTCACACATACACGGGTAATCCGCTCGCCTGCGCGGTGGCCCTTGCAAACCTCGACGTTTTTGAAAAAGAGGGACTGATCGAGAAAGTCAAGAAGGACTCGGAGTCTCTGAGACAGCATCTGACGCGGTTCTACAACCTGTCACACTGTGGGGGAGGTCCGTCAAAAAGGCTTCATGGTCGGTATAGAGCTGGTCGAGAACAGGAGAACGCGGAAACCCTATGCTGCCGGACAAAAGATCGGTCAAAAAGTCATACTGGAGGCACGCAAACGCGGGGTGATCATCCGTCCCCTGGGCGACGTGATCGTCCTCATGCCGCCATTGGCCATCGAAGAATCAACGCTTCAGGAACTTGTGGACGTGACGTACAACAGCATACACGCCGTGACCGGCGCGTAAACGCGCCACGACAATACTTGTCTCACACAGACCGATCACGGAGTTCACAGAGTCACGGAGACGAGTGCGCTACGAGTTTGCAGAGTTACGTGCTTGCGACGAATCGGTTCGCATGACGACTCACTCCGGACAGACCCGCTCCGGCTAAGCCGGACGAGGAACGTGCCAACAACTGACTACCGTGCCACGAAATGGCTTCTTCTGATCTTCCGGACCTCGTCCCAGGAACGTCATAATGAACGTGCCGCTCGTCCTAGCGAAGCGGTCCGTCAACCTCGTGAATCCTTTACGCCAGCAGTTCCTGCAGTATCTCCACTGCGCTCCGCACAAACGGCGGGCAGATCGTTGTGAACAGTCCTTTATCTCTGGCCGCCTTAAGGCCCTCCGGCGTGCTGATATCTGCTTTGATAAGCTCCTCTGCAGAGAGTTGTCCCATGGCGTTGCTCGAACCGGTGCACGAACTCCCGCACCAGGCGGTAGGTTTTCTCTTTGGCTGCTTCATCGTCGGGCTTGTCTTTCCCGTATTTAAGCCCTATCACCATCATCCCTCCGGTGACGGCACCGCACGGGCCGCCGAGGCCGGCGAAACCGCCGCCAAAGCCGCACGCCATCTTGAGCGCCAAATCCGTATCGAGACCAGACTCACCGGCGAAACTCGCCAGTATCGCTTGCGCTCAGTTGAACCGTTGTTTGAAGAGTTCCAAAGCTGTCTCAACCTTGTCCATGCTTCCTCCTTGCAATGTAGCGTCGACTGTGCAACTAGGACGATGCTCGCACCCGCTCGCCGTCATGGACGACCGCTATTCGCTCGCTAATCAGTCTTGCGTCCACGTCGAAGGCATGTCTCATCGCCATCGTCCATCGCCGGTGCAGACGGTCATCCTAGGCATGCTCTGCGTGCCGGTCGTCCAAGCGCAGCGGCCGTCCCTGGGCGAAGCGGTCTGCTTCATCTGCGATGAAGATTCTACACAACGAAACATTTTCCGGGACTAAAGAATTATCCGCTTGACAACGATAAAAAAATAGCTATACTTATACTGCTTCAACGGTAATTTACTTAGCTCTTTCAAAAAAGCGATTCGACACACTCTGCGGCATGCTTGGGTCGCCGCCAAAGCGGAGTTT